>NZ_AONQ01000028.1 GCF_000342045.1 Paramagnetospirillum caucaseum
TGACGGCCGTGCCCGGGCGGGTCTCGCGCAGGCGGCGGCACAGGCTCAATCCGTCCTCGCCCGGCAGCATCAGGTCGAGCACCACCAGGTCGATGCGGCGCTCGTCCAGCACCTTCATCATCTCGACGCCGTCCTTGGCGGCGCTGACCCGAAGGCCGTGGCGCACCATGAACTTGCCCAGCAGGTCGCGGATCTCGCGGTCGTCGTCCACGACCAGGATATGCGGATTGGTAGTGTCCATGGATTCCGTTATACCCCTCCGTGCACGTGGCGTCGGTTGCTTTTCGGTAACCGATGGTAACAGACGAAAGATTGTTTCTCCGCACTGGAATGGGGGCGAGAAACCGGGTAAACAGGGCTCCCCGGATTCTATGAGTTTCGATCGACGTGAGCCCGCAAGACAAACTGGTTATCGCCCTGCCCAAGGGCCGCATCCTCGACGAGGCCATGCCGCTGGTCCGCGCCGCAGGCATCCTTCCCGAACCCGCCTTCGACGACCCGAAGAGCCGGCTGTTGCGCTTTGCCACCAACCATCCCCATATCGACATCATCCGGGTGCGCTCGTTCGACGTCGCCACATTCGTGGCGTTCGGGGCCGCCCATCTGGGAGTGGCCGGCAACGACGTGCTGATGGAATTCGACTATCCCGAAATCTACGCGCCGCTCGACCTGGGCATCGGGGCCTGCCGCCTGTCGGTGGCCGAGCCCGACGATCTGGCCGCCTCGGACGATCCCAGGCGGTGGAGCCATGTGCGCATCGCCACCAAATACCCGGAAGTGACGCGGCGCCATTTCGCGGCGCGCGGCGTCCAGGCCGAATGCGTCAAGCTCAACGGCGCCATGGAGCTGGCCCCCTCGCTCGGCCTGTGTACCCGCATCGTCGACCTGGTGTCGTCGGGCGCCACTCTCAAGGCCAACGGCCTGAAGGAGGTGGAGGTGCTTGCCGAGGTGACCTCGCGGCTGATCGTCAACCGCGCCGCGCTGAAGACCCGCCCCGACGAGATGACCGGCTGGATCGAGGCCTTTCGCAAGGCCTGCGGAGGCTGATGGTGCAGATTCTCGATACCCGCGATCCCGGCTTCGAAGCCGCCTTCCTGGCCCTGCTGGCCATGAAGCGCGAGGTGGACGAGGACGTGGATCAGGCGGTGGCCGCCATCCTTGCCGAAGTGAGGACGCGCGGCGACGCGGCGCTGATCGAGTACACCGCCCGCTTCGACCGTCTCGACCTCACCGCCGCCACGCTCCGCATCACGGCCGCCGAGGTGGAGGCCGCCGCCGCCTCCTGCGATCCTGAACTGATCGCCGCCCTGGAACTGGCGGCGGAGCGCATCCGCGCCTTCCACGCCCGCCAGGTGCCCAGCGACGATTCCTTCACCGATGCCGCCGGGGTGCGGCTGGGGCTGCGCTGGAGCCCGGTCTCCGCCGCCGGCCTCTACGTGCCGGGCGGCACCGCCGCCTATCCCTCGTCGGTGCTGATGAACGCCATTCCCGCCAAGGCCGCCGGAGTTCCCCGCCTGGTGATGGTGGTGCCCTCGCCCGGCGGCGTGCTCAACCCGCTGGTCCTGGCCGCCGCCAGGGTGGCCGGCATCGACGAGATCTACCGCGTCGGCGGCGCCCAGGCGGTGGGCGCCCTGGCCTACGGCACGGAGACCATCCGTCCGGTGGACAAGATCGTCGGCCCCGGCAACGCCTATGTGGCCGCCGCCAAGCGCCGGGTGTTCGGCACGGTGGGCATCGACATGATCGCCGGACCGTCGGAAATCCTGGTGGTGGCCGACCGCTTCAACGATCCCGCCTGGATCGCCGCCGATCTGCTGTCCCAGGCCGAGCACGACACCGCTGCCCAGAGCATCCTGATCACCGACGATACCGGTTTCGGCAGGCGGGTGGCCGAGGCGGTGGAGTCCCACCTCAAGACCCTGCCGCGCGCCAAGATCGCCCGGGAAAGCTGGGACAGCCATGGCGCCATCATCGTGGTGCCCGACCTGGAGGCCTCGCTGCCGCTGATCGATCGCATCGCGCCCGAGCACCTGGAACTGGCGGTGGAGGACCCCGATGCCCTGGCCGCCCGGGTGAAGCATGCCGGGGCCATCTTCCTGGGCCGCTACACGCCCGAGGCGGTGGGCGATTATATCGGCGGTCCCAACCACGTGCTGCCCACGGCGCGTTCGGCCCGCTTCTCGTCGGGCCTGGGCGTGCTGGACTTCATGAAGCGCACCACCCTGCTGGGCTGCGACGCCGACAGCTTGCGGGCCATCGGCCCGGCGGCGGTGCGCCTCGCCGAGGCCGAGGGGCTGGGTGCCCATGGCCTGTCGGTGGCGTTGCGCCTCAACATGGGGCCGGGCTGATGCCGCACCGGCAGAAGCTGGCCAAGATCGAACTGGTGGAGAAGCATCAGGTCCGCCGCGCCGCCGAGGTGGAGCACGAGCGGGCCGTCGCGGTCTATGATCTGCTGGAAGAGAACTACTTCGCCCCCAACGGCGATTTCATCGGCCCTTACGCCCTTTATATCAAGCTGGAGGAGACGCGGCTGGTCTTCGACGTGCGCAAGGAGGACGAATCGCCCCTGGTGCAGGTGCCGTTGCCGCTGAAAACCTTCCAGTCCATCGTCAAGGACTACTTCCTGATCTGCGAGAGTTATTTCGCCGCCATCAAGAAGTCCACCCCCAGCCAGATCGAAGCCATCGACATGGGCCGCCGCGGCCTGCACAATGAGGGCTCCGAGCTGCTGCGCGAGCGCCTGGGGGGCAAGATCGACGTGGATTTCGATACCGCAAGGCGCCTGTTCACCCTCATCTGCGTCCTCCACATCAGGGGATAGGGGGAAGATGGGGGACCTGCCCTCCGCCGTGCTGTTCTGCTGCACCATGAACGCGGTGCGGTCGCCCATGGCGGAAGGCATCATGAAGCGCATCCACGGCAAGCGCATCTATGTCTATTCCGTGGGGGTGCGCCGTGGCGAGCCCGATCCCTTCGTGGTCCAGGTGATGGACGAGATCGGAATCGACGTCTCCAAGCACAAGCCGCGCCTGTTCGAGGAACTGGAGGACGACAGCTTCGACGTGGTCGTGTCGCTGTCGCCCGAGGCCCAGCACAAGGCGGTGGACCTCACCCGGCACAACGCCTGCGAGGTGGAGTTCTGGCCGACCTTCGATCCCACGTTGATCGAGGGCAGCCGCGAGGTCCGTCTCGATGCCTACCGCGCGGTGCGCGACGAATTGGAGCGCCATATCCGCAAGCGCTTCCCGCCCCAGGGCATGGCACGGGAATAATAACCCTTCCCACGCTCGAAAAGGCTTGACCAAAACCCTGCCTGCGCTCACTTATCTTCGCGCGCGCAAAACCCAGTTCGGAGGCCAAATGGCGAAAGAGGATGTGATCGAGTTTTCGGGGACGGTGACGGAATTGCTTCCGAACGCCATGTTCCGGGTCAAGCTCGACAACGACCATGAGATTCTTGCCCACACGTCCGGCAAGATGCGCAAGAACCGCATTCGCGTGCTGGCCGGTGACCGGGTGAACGTCGAGATGACGCCCTATGACCTGACCAAGGGCCGCATCACCTTCCGCTATAAGTAGTTTCGGCGGCTCAATACATTGACCCGCATCGAGCCCTCAAACGCCGGGCGCTTCGCTTGGCTTTCGCGGCATAAGCCGCGCCGGGCTTTGCCCTTGCCTCCGGTCCGACGAGCCGCGGGGCGGCTCATCGAACCGTCGGAGTAATCCCATGGCCGTTCTGGTGTTGGCGTCGGCATCGCCCAGGCGCCTCGACCTGCTTCGCCAGATCGCCATCACGCCCGGTCTCGTCGACCCCGCCCATGTGGACGAGACGCCCCTCAAAGGCGAATTGCCGCTTCCCCACGCCCGCCGCCTGGCCGAGGCGAAAGCCCTGGCCGTGGCCGCCCGCCATCCGGGGGCCTTCGTGCTGGCCGCCGATACGGTGGTGGCCTGCGGGCGGCGCATCCTGCCCAAGGCCGAGGACGAGGCCACCGCGCGGAAATGCCTGGACCTGCTGTCCGGCCGCCGGCACCGCGTGGTGGGCGGCATCTGCCTGATCGCCCCTGATGGCCGGGTCGGACGCCGCACGGTGACCACCTCGGTGACCTTCAAACGCCTGTCCCACGCCGAGACCGCCGCCTATCTCGCCTCGGGCCAGTGGGACGGCAAGGCCGGCGGCTACGCCGTCCAGGGGCTGGCGGCGCGCTACGTGCGCGACATCCAGGGTTCCTACTCCAACATCGTCGGCCTGTCGCTGTTCGAGACGGCGCAGTTGCTGGACGGGTTCGGCTTCGCCCCGTGAGCGGGCGGCTGGAAATCCTTGTCTCCGCAGGCCCCGGCGAGGCCCGTTACCTGGTGCTGGCCGAGGGTCGCCCGCTGGAACTGGTCGTCGACCGTCCCTCCCTGCTGCTGGGTTCGGTGTTCCGCGGCCGCGTCGTGGCCCTGGACAAGAGCCTCGACGCCGCCTTCGTGGACCTGGGGGCCGGCCTGCGTCCCGGCTTCCTGCCCGGCGCCCGGGGCCTGGGCCTGTCCGAGGGCGCCGCCATCGTCGTGCGGGTGCGGGCGGAAGGCCGGGACGGCAAGGGGCCGCTGCTGATGCCCGAGGACGGTTTTCCGGCCAGCGGCGAGGCTCCGGCCCGGCTGCGCCGTCCCGATCCGCTGGAGCGCCTGCGCGCCGCCTTCCCCGAGGCCGGGATCGTCGACAATGCCCACCACGAGGTGGATGAGGCCCTGGCCGCCGCCCTGGACCCGGTGGTGCCCTTGCCCGGCGGCGGGCGGCTGGTGATCGAGCCGACGGCGGCGCTCACCGCCATGGACGTGGATTCGGGCGGCACCCGCCCGGCCGAGGCCAATGCCGCCGCCGTGGCGGAAATCGCCCGTCAGTTGCGGCTGCGCAATGTGGGCGGGCAGGTGGTGGTGGACTTCGTCTCGGGCCGTGACCGCAAACCGCTGTTCCGCTTGGCCGAGGCGTTGAAACAGGCGGTGGCGGCCGACCCGGTGCCCACCCATGTGTTCGGGGTGTCGCCCCTGGGGCTGGTGGAGTTGACCCGCGAACGGCGCGGGCCGTCCTTGGTCGGGCTGCTGTGCCGCCGCGCCCAGGCGGCCACGCCGGAAACCCTGGCCCTGGCCGCCCTGCGCTCCCTGCTGGCCGAGACTCTGGCCCGCCCCGGCAAGATGCTGGCCTTGCGCGCCGCGCCCCCGGTGGCCGCCGCCCTGACGGTCCTGGCCGCCGAACGGGCGGAAACCGAACGCCGCCTGGGGCACCCCCTGACCATCCGCGAGGACGCCGCCCGCGCCCCCGAGGACGTGCTGATCGAGGATATGACCCGATGACCTCCGATGTGACGACCGGCGAAAAGACGCCCGCCTGCCCCATCTGCGGCAAGCCCGCCGAAGCGAAGTACACGCCGTTCTGTTCGCCCCGCTGCGCCGACGTGGACCTGCACCGCTGGCTGAACGAATCCTACCGGGCGCCGGCGGTCGAGGACCCGGAAGGCCTGCCCGAGGAAGATTGAACTTTTTGCCTCAGGGGGGCTTGACCGACACCGGGAAAGTCGCCTATAAGCGCCTCCTCTTCGCCGCGAGGTGCACGAGGCCCAGGTAGCTCAGTTGGTAGAGCATGCGACTGAAAATCGCAGTGTCGCTGGTTCGATTCCGGCCCTGGGCACCACTTTAAGCCCCTGAAAGGTAACGCCTTTCGGGGGCTTTCCATTTTGAGGGGTATGGTAAATCCCCCTTCCAGGTAACGCCCCAGGTAACAAGAGGCATTGTGTAGCGCGCCGGGCGATTTTGCACCGAATCACGTCCGATTTTGCACTGAAAATCCTCACCCCGACCCCACATTGTGAGGCCGGGGATACAGATTGATGCACGATGACAAAGAGCGGCAAGCCCTACGGCTTGGTGATCAGCACTTCGGTGGTGGCCTTGGCGTTGTTGCCGCCACCGGCGTAGTAGGTCGTTTCGACGGTTTCGATGGCGAAGGCGGCGAAGATTTCGCGGACCTCCGGGGTATCGTTGAGAGACATGATGAACCGCCCCTTCAGCCCCGCCAGCACCTCGGCCAGACGTCCGAAATCATCTCGGGTGAAGAGGCCTTTGCCGTAGTAATCCTCGCACCGGTAATAGGGCGGATCGAGGTAGAACAGGGTGTCAGCCCGGTCCCAGCGGCGGATGCAGTCGGCCCAGGGCAGGCACTCGATCACCGCGCCTGACAGGCGGGCATGGGCCGCCTCCAACAGGGATTCCAGCCGGGTGATGTTGAAGCGGGCACCGCTGCCGGGGTGGACGGCGAAGACGGCGTCCGGCTTGCCGGCATAGGACAGCCGCTGGAGATAGAGATAGCGCGCCGCCCGCTCCAGGTCGGTCAGGGTCTCCGGGTCGGTCTGGCGCAGTCGCTCGAACTCGGCCCTGGCCGTGACGCGAAACCGCAGGAAGTCGATGAAATAGGCATAGTGACGCTGCAGGACCCGGAACAGGGTCACCACGTCGCGGCTGATGTCGTTCATCACCTCGGATTTCGGAGCCAGTGACCGGCGCAGAAAGACGCCGCCCATGCCCACGAAGGGCTCCACATAGGTGGCGTGGGGAATCGCCGCGATGCGGTCGATGATGGTGGCGGCCAGCAGGCGCTTGCCGCCGATATAGGCCGCCACGGGTTTGGCCGGTGAGACCGGTCGGAAGTCGGATTGATGGGTCAAGGAACACGCTCCCGTTCGGGCGCTCCGGCGCATGTCGCGCAGTCGGTTGGACTGCCGGCGAGGCCGGCCCGGCGCTCGGGTAAGGGGCTCGTGGCCCTCTGGATCTGGTTGACCGCGCCACAGCGCGGACACTTGATGGCAAGGCGGCCGGTGATGTCGGCCTCGGCCAGCTTGCGCCGGCATGTCCCGCAAAGGATGGACTCCATGATGATGCATGCCCATTATCACCCCGCCCGTGCACCGGGTGCGGGGATGGCCAGATTGCGGCCGGGTCTGGTACATGCGGGCTATACTCCCGTGGCTCTGGGCGTTGGTGCGCCCATCCCCCCGCCGGTCGAGACCGGCGGGGGAGTCTGTCTCTCAGGGGCGGCCCAGGCCGCCATCAGGCCGCCACCTTCGGTATGGCCACTTTGATGGTCTCAATCTTCTCCCTGATAGCGTCGAGGGCGGCGGAATTGCCGTCCAGCAGGTAGTCCAGCACGGCGGCGCGGAACTCGTGCTCGGGGATGTCGCGCAGGTACCGCTCGCGGCGCTGGACGCGATAGGACGGGCCGGTGGTCACGGTGTCGGACATGGAGGTCACCTCATCAGGACGCGATGGCGCCGAGCGCGCGGATCTGCTGCTCGACTGTGTTATGGGTCGTGATCTTGACCAGCGGCTGGGTGCCGGCGGGCAAGGTCGATAGGTCGAAGTCGGCCACCAGATTGTTGTAGGTGGTGCCGTAGACGTAGGCGTCCTGAAGCGAGAGCACGCCCTCGACCCAGCCGCCGGCGCCCGAGCCATCACGAGCCATGAACGCCTTGATGTCGGTGTTGAGGACGCCGGCTCCGGTGAAGCGGTGCAGCAGGGACAGGCGGCCATCGAGCGGCGCGGCGGGCACGGTGAACGGGCTGTCAACCAGCACCATGTTGGAGGGCGCGGTCAGCTCATAAGCCTTAAACTCGGCAATGGAGGGCGAGGTATTGCCCACTTCATTGTCGGTGATGTCGATGCGATAGTCCGAGACGGTGTAGGCGTGGGCTGGCACGTCCAATACGCGGGTCTCGCCGTTAGCCCAGCCGGTCTGGACCGGAAAGGTATAGACGGCCTGGTAGGCGGCGCCGTCCCAGGCCTTCAGGGTGAAGGTCTTCGGCCCGGAATTGCCTGCCGCTGGATGGGTCTGGATTGAGACCCGGCGGATATTTTTCGGACCCGTGAGCTGAATGCGGAACCATGGGCTCAACTCGGCAGCCTGCCACCAAGTCGCCCCATTACCGTCAAGCGCCTTGTCGGGAGTATAGGACGCACCGTAATTGCTGCTGGCGGTGACGGTCGCGCCGACGACGATGTCCGCGCTGTAACCGCTCTGATTGCCGTAGGTCTTAGTCACGGCGTCCCAGACGGCTCCGGACTTGGTCGGCAAATTGTCGGACGGGAAGGTATTGACCCGCGCCCAGTCGGCGAAGGTACCGGCGGCGATGCTGCCCGATATGGACAGCTGGAAGGCGTTGACCATCGCCATATCGCGGGCAATCTGGTCGACACCAGCGCGGTTGGTGAACAGCTCGGCCACCGAGATCCGCTTGTGGGCGCCCCCCACCGCGATGGCCAGCTCGTCGCCATCGGCGGCTGCGCCGGCGTGGTCGGGCAGCGCCGGGATGCTGAAGGCGGCGGCAGCCACGGCCTCGGCGATCATGGCGGCGATGGCGTCGCGCACCTGATGGAGATTGGCTTCGTCGGGCACACCGCCCCCAGCCACGATGACGGCCAGCAGTTCGTCGGTGACGTCGTTATTCCATCTGGCCGGATCACGGGACGGCGGGATGCTCCCGTCGGCGGTGCCGTCGGTGAACTTGCCGAGGTGCAGGTACACATCCGTCAAACTGAGGGGATAATCCATCGTGTCCTCGCTACTCGAATAGGACCACGGTGCCCGCTGGAGCCAGGCGCCGGATCATGCAGACCAGGGGGTAGTTGCCCCAGGTGGTGAATTTCTCGCCGCAAAAGGACTGGCCGAAGCGACGGGGACGGATGGTGCCGGTGGTGCAGCTGACCTTCCAGGTCCACTGCATGTCCTCGGCCCCGAAGGACTCGCCGCAGCGGCGCCGACCGGACCAGCGGGCGCGGTATTGGGTGATGGTGATGTCGTAGCCGAGCGCCTTGGCCAGCTCGACGAAATAGGCCGGCGACTGGCCGCCGGTGGCGATCATGCGGGCATGGGCGGCGGCACGGCGCTCGGCGATGGTCTCGGCCCCGCCGGTGCATTCGTCGGGCAGGCCGAGGACGGCCTCCCACTCGGCCAGCAGCAGCAAGGCGGTGGCGGGCGAGCGCTCGGCCAGGATCTGCTCGAAGGCGGCGTCGATCCGGGCGAACTCGGCGGATTGCGCCGCGACCATTTGTCCGCGCAGGCTGTTTGGATCGCGCGGCCATGCCCGACCGGGCGGCAACAGGGCCAGCATCAGGCGGGCATAGGTCTCCGTATCGCGGGCCATCAGGCGTAATCCTGGAAGGTGATGGAGTTGACCAGGGCCATCTCGAAGGCACTCAGCACCGCATCGGCGGCCGGCGCCACGATGCGGTGCTTGATCTCGCCATCGGCGGCGCTGATCGCCGCCGACAGGCGCGACAGGGCACCCAGCTGGCCGGGCACCGATTCGGCGCGGTACCAGGAGCGGATCGCCACCTCGACCGTGGCGCGGACCTCCGAATTGTTGGGGTATATCTGGATGACCAGATCATGGGCGACGGACGTGGGGGGCAGAACGATGCACTCGCTGCACACCGGGGCCACGTCGGGCCGGTCCATATAGGCCTGGACCGCCGCCACCTCGCCCTCGGTGGGGATCGGCCCGCCCTCGTTGTTGTCGCGGACCACCAGCACGGTGACAAAGCCGCGCCGGGGCGTCGCCTTGTAGACCCAGGCCCGCGTGATGCCGTCGCAGGCCAAGGCCCATGCCTCGTAATCATCGGCGGCGCCGCCATGGGGCGGGCGGCGCATGCGGGCCAGCAGCCGGGCCAGCAGGCTGGCGGGCTCCTCCTGATCCGAGCCGCCGGAGATCTCGCCGCTGATGCCCTTGGCGGCAATGCCGGCAATGGGCGAGGCTAGGGCCATGGACAGGCCGGCATCCTGATTGCCGGCGATTCCGGCGGACACCGCCGTGACGGCCACCTCCATGGTGGCGGTGCTGACCGTCACCTCGGCATCCGTCGTATAATCCCGGCCGGCGCAACGCAGCACGGTCCCGGCGCCGACCACCACGTTGGCGGCGCCGCTGCGGGTCAGTGTCACGGTGCCGGTGGCGGGCACCGCCGGTTTGCGGTGGATGCCCCAGTCGGCGGCGATGATCTCCAGCTGATCCGTATCGGCGCTGTTGGGCAGGATCTGATCGGCGATGCGCAGGCCGAAATCGTAGAGGCCGCTGGCCACCTCGGCGATGACATGGCCGCTGACATTGAGATCGCTGGCCGGCAGCCGGGCATCGGCACCGGGCAGCCGCGTCTCGATGGTGGCGATGTAGCGCTCCAGCAGCGCCTTGTAGGTGGGGCGGCTAAGCGGCATGTCGGGTCCAGTAATAATCGTAGATGCGGCTCCAGCGGGTGCCGTCGCGGCGGATGATTTCCACGGACAGGCCCAGCAGGCCGGGGGCGGTGATTTCGGCGGTAACGGTGACCTGGCGGGCGTATTTGCGCCGCACCATCCAGGCCAGGGCGGTCTCGGCGTAGGATCTGGCCCGCGCCACCACGCTGGCCAACTGCTTCTCGCGATGCAGCAGCCACAGCCAGGAGCCGATCTCGTCCGACTCGGGGTCTTCATCCTGCTGGCGATGGGTCAGGCACCAGCCCCGGCGGTCGCCGCTGTTGTCGGGAATCGCGTCGTCGTCACGGGCGCGGCGGTCGGTGAACAGGCTGATGGTCACCGCCGTCTCCAGCCCGTCGGTCATGACGATGGCGCCGTCCTCGCCCAGGCCCAGGTCACCGGACAGGGTGGCGGGGTCGAAGGTGATCAGCCGGTCAGTCGCCATGGGGCACCTCCGCCGGGGACACCGCCACCGTCGCCGACGAGACCTCGCCGATGACGTAGTTTGTCACGGTGTAGGAGGCGCCCAGGGACGCCCAGCACCAGCCATGGCCGTTGCAATCCACGTCCAGGTACTTGGTCGCATGGATGTGCACCCGCTCGCCGGCCAGGCGCAGGGTCTTGGCGGATGCGACGGTGATGTCGAGCGGGCTGGTGACGGCGATGCCAGTGCGGGTCAGATGGACCTTCTGGCCCTTATCGTCATGGATGGCCACTTCGCCATATTCCAGGCTGATCGTGTACCGGCGGTCGTAAAGGCGGACCACCACACCGTTAGAGCGCAGCCCCGCCAGAAACAGCATTAACGCCTCGGCGCCGGGATGGGGCCGGGTGGAGATGCCGTAATCCAGGACGTAATCCCGTTCGCCCAATACCTCGTCGTCGATGCCCTTGATGCCAGCCCGCATGAGGCCGCCATCGGCCTCCAACGCCGCCAGCACGCCGCGCCCGACCATCATGGCCAAGCGGTCGCGCAGCGGCTGGAGAGCGGCGGCGATCAGGCGTCTCACCATGTCACCGCCCCCTGCTCTTTTTGCGCCAGCAGGTCGAAGGCGCCGGGGCCGACCAGGGACAGCCTGGCGATGGTGCCACCCTGCTCGTCCAGGGTGCGCTCGACGCTGGCGATCAGGCGGTCGCCTTCGATCTGGAGGCTGGGCGCGGACACCGGAACCAGCCTGTTGGGGCGCCACAGCCCGGTGGCGTGGCGCCAGCCCTGGACGGTGATCTCCACCGTCTCGGCCTTGGCCTTGGCGATCTTGGCATCCCATGCCGCCTGCTGCGCGGCGGTAATGCCGTCGGCTAGATCGTCGGCCATGCGGGCGGTGGGACGGTAACGGCGGATGCCGGCATCATGGGCGGTGCCCTTGGTGCCGGCATTGGCGTTGGCGTCGCCCCACAGATTGGTCTGGGAATAGACGGTGTAATCGCGATGGCGACCGATGCGGCTGTCCTTGGCTTTCCCCGCCTTGATGTTGACGCCCTCGACCAGTCGGGTGGAGATGCGCCCCGGCTGGCCCGGCCCCAGCACCAGCACACCGCGGCCATCGGAATAGGGAAGGATGCCGCGCGCCGCACACAGGCGCTGGATGGCGGCCAGGGACTTCTCCCCCTTCTGCAGGGTGAATCCGGCAAAGGCCTTGCCCGGATCGGCGCCGGGCGCCACCTCGACGGCGATCCCAAAGGGGGCGCAGATCTCGCGGACGATGTCGGCCAGCCCCCGGTCCTTCCATTCGCCGGGAGCAAGCATGGTGGAGCAATCCACCAGATCGGCGGTGGCGTCGCGCCCCGTCACCCCGATGGTGTGGGTGCCGGCGGAGATCTCGCGCGCCACCTCGTCCACATGGCCCTTGATGACGGTGTCGTCGCCGATCCGCAGCTCGACCGCGTCCTCCTTGTGGATAGGACGCTGGGCCGCGCCCGGCCACTTTTCGGTCAGCGCAATGGTGAATCCGCCGGCGATGGCGTCCATGCCGGTGCGGATGGAGTTGATGGCGGTCCAGCCGCCGTACTCCACCCCAGCCACCCGCAGAGTGACCATGTCGCGCGGGTCAATCATTGAGCACCTCGATGGTGGCCCCGGCGGGGACGAACAGCGGGTGCCAGATCCGGGCGCGGTTGCGGGCCACCAGCTCGGCGGCACGGGTGGCATCGCCCAGTTCGCGATAGGCCAGCAGCACCGACGGCATGGACTCGGCCATCTCGATCAACCGCACGCTGGCCAGGGTACCCGCCTTGTCGGTCAAGGCCCTGACCGTCGCCGCCCGCAGATCGGTCAGTGCCGCGAACACCTTGCCGGTGGCGCCGTCGTCGATACGGGCGGCGTCCAGCAGTTTGACGGCATGATCGCGGGCGGCGATGGCATCGTCGCGACTGGAATAACCGGCGGATGCCGCCACCGCCGCCGCGCCGATGGCGGCTGAGCGCCGCACCAGCAGATCCAGGGCCGCCCGGTTGGTATCCTGGCGCGCCGAGGCCGACGTGGTCTTGATGGCACCGATTCCGCCGGAGATCAGGGACAGGGCCGACAGGGACGAGGACGCGGTACCGGAACCGCCGGATGCCAGGCCACCAAACAGGGCGGCCAGACGAGCGGCCAAGCTGCGGGCATCGCGGATCAGATCCAGAGGGCCTGCACCGATGGCGCTGGTGGTGAGGATGACGCCCTCGACGGTGCGCATCACATGGCGGAGCGCCCCCATGGATTCGGAGATTACTCCCGCCACATTGAGCAAGGCCTGGGCGGCGTCGCTTTCCAGCAGGTCGAGGCCGCCGGTGTCGAAATTCCGGTCGAAATCCTCGGCGACGGCAACCTGGGCGGCATCCACCGCATCGGCGGCGGCCGTGGCGCTGATGGCGGTTTCGGTGGGATACCTGTTCTCGCCCTCTTCGACGAACACCAGGGTGAAGCGGGCCATGCCGCCTTCACGGGTGCTTTCCTGGATGCGGGCCGGCGGCTTCAAGACCACCGTCTTTTCCCCCATGGTGGGATGCACCAATGTGCCGGGGCCGCCCTCCTTGATGGCCTTGATCAGCGCGTCGCGGGCGACCATGTAATCGGCGCCCAGCACATAGCCCACCACCTCGAACTCATCGGGGCCGAGGCCCAGATCCTCGGACCAGCCACCCCGACGCTGGGGGTATTTATGCACCACCACCATGGGGTCGAAGGTGGTGTTGGCGTCGGTCCAATAGAATTCGGCACCACGCCAGGACGCCTTGCGCAGAGTGTCTTTCCAGCCCATCACGGCCCCAGCACGGTATAGCCGAGGTCGACGTCCAGGCCGGACGAGGACGACAGATTGGTGGCCCTGGCCGTCACGCCGGGCGGCAGATCGAGGCGCAGCGCCACGGTGCTTTCCACCTTGGTGGGTTCGGAGGCCCGCTCCTTCTCGCCGGCCAGCCAGTCGTAGAGGCGATTGGCGATGGTCTCGCCGCCCATGCCCCCGGCCTGCGCCCCGGCCAAGCCGCCGGCCAGGGTGCCGACGCCGGGCAGCGCCATGGAGCCGAGGGCGCCGCCGCCCATTGCACCGAGCAGGCTGCCGGCGGTGCGGCCCACGGCGCCGATGGCCGAGCGCTTGTCACCGTCGAGGTAGGAATCGATGGCGTCATAGGCCCCCAGGCCCACGGTGACCAGCGGTGCGGCATGCCGCCCGATGGCACTGGCGATGCCGGCGCCGCGCGACGCGATGCGCGACAGCAGCCCCTTGGAGCCAGCGGCGGCCGATGCGGCAGCCGTGGCGGGCGCGCCAGCCTGCCCCGCCCCTTGGCCGATCACCGGGGCGCCGCCCAAGGCCCCGCCCGGCCAGTTCATGACGATGACCTGTATGGGGGCGCCACCGGCGATCCCCCCGGCCCCTCCAGCCGCCGCGCCCGCGATGCCGCCCCTGCCGCCCTTGACGAAGCGCATGGTGTCGGCGGTCCAGCGGACAGCATCGAACCCCTTCTTGACGGCGATCACCCCGGCCACGGCGATGGCACCGTATTTCAGCGCCGTCATGGTTGATTGCAGTTGCTCCGGCTGCAGCTTGCCGATGGCGTCGGCCAGTTCCCCCACCGGCCCCGCCAGATTGGTATCGGCGAACTGCTTGGCCGCCGTGGTCAAGGCGATCATGGAAGCGTTGATGTTTTTCGAATTGGCGCGGAGCGCATCGGCCTTGGTGGTGACACCGTCCGCCGCCACGCCCATGAACTCGTCAATGCTCTTCAGGCCGCCGGTGTTCTTGAATTCGGTGATACCGGCGTTGAAGGCACGCATGGCTTCGGCGTCGAAGATGGTGGAGAGCTTTGACACGTCGCCCTTGGACTTGGTGATCAGCTCCTTGTAGAGATCCACCGCCGAGCGCATGCGCTTGGGGTCTTCGGGGTCCATGACGCGGATGCCGACGGCTTTGAGCTTCTTCAGCTTTTCGGCATCGCCAAAGGTGCGCATCATCGCCTCGAAGGCGGTGGCGGCCTGTTCCGAACCACCGACGCCCTTGCGGATCATCTGGATGGTCGCGTCCACTTCCATGGCGGCCTGCGGGCCGCTGCGCCCCATGGCGCCGTAGGCCGCCGCCAGGCGTTCGCCCTGGGTGGACAGATCCTTGAAGGTCATGGCACCGGCCTTGCCGGCGTTGATGGAATGGTCGATGGCGGCCAGGACGCCTTCCGGCGTCTTGATGTTGAATTTTTCGGACAGTTGCGCCGCCCAGGCGCCGACATCCTTGCCCTCGGCCTTGGTGGCGCGCATGGCCAGACCCATGTTGCGCAGATTGGCCATGGCGAAATCCAGGTCGCCGGTCTTCTCGACGATGGCGTCGACCGCATCCAGCAACTGGGCCGGATCGAGGCGGATATCGGGGGCCTGGGCGATGGCGAACACCTGCTTTTTCAGCGCGTCCATCGCCTCCGCCGACTTGCCGGCGGTGATGCCCATGTAGTTCATGCGCTCTTGCAGATCGCCGGTGAACTTGACGGCCCCGACGCCCGCCGCGCCCGACAGCAGGGCGGTGTAGCGGTTGGCCAGGCCGTCCACGGCGCGGCCCGCCACGCCCATGGAGCGCGACAGCGCGCCCATATGGGCCTCGCCACGGGTGGACAGGCGCTGAAAGCCCTTCTCCAGCTCGTCCACCTTGTGGGCGGCATCGCCTTTGACGTAGAGCCCGAGATATGCGGCCAGATCGCCCATTTACTTCGCTACCTTGGTAACCAGCCGTGTGACGGCCCGAATCGACATGGCCATCACGTCGGCCCGCGTACAGCCGATCCGGCCCGGCAGGAACAGGGCCAGATCGGCGAACAGATCACGATGGCGGAGCACCTCGCCCCCGCTCGGACATCCGGTCCAGGGCCTCCTGCCCGGCCTTGTCCATGGTCTCGGCCGCCTGCTGGATCGCCAGGAAGTCCTCCGGTGCCAACCTGAAGAACATGGGCACGTCCAGCGGGCCGTCCATGACGGTGCCGCCCGCATCCTCCAGCCGTTTGATCTGACGGCGCAGCAGATGCAGGCCGGACAGGGTCGGGCTGACCACCAGGTGGTATTGCCCGTCGGGACCGAGAACGCATTTCTCGGAATCCTCGCCGGCACCGACGATGTCGGCGGTGCCCAGCTCGCGCAGGATGGCGATGACGGCGGTGCGCTCGCCGAATTTGCTGCCGGTGGGCAGGGGGACCTTGATCTCGGCCATGTCAGATCTCCTCCGGGATGGCCGACGCCGAGCCGATCTCCACCTCCACCTCGCCATCGCCCGAGCCCCATTTTGGGGTCGTCAGGGTGCAGGCGTCGCGGAAGATGAACACCTGACCGGTGTTCATGGTGGCGATCACCGTGGCGTCGGCGAAGGCGAAGTCGCTCAGGCGTTCGCCCGCCGCCAGTTGCCCCTTGGCCTTCAGCACGCCGGGCGCCGTCTCCTCGGTGACGCCGTTGATGACGCCGCCGGCGCCCACATGGACCTTGCGATTGACGCCGCCGGGGTCAAGCTCGACCTTGGGCAGCAGGCGCAGAACCGCGCCGTTCTTGGTGACGGTCGCCTGACCCGCCAGTTTCGTCATGATACTGCCCCCTTAGTTGATGAAGTCGACGCGGGCCGCGAAGACGCGGAACTGGTTGACCAGATCCGGCGGCACGATGGAGTTGACCCGGTTGACGTTGTTGGTATCGCGCTCCACCAGCAATTCGGCCTTGAACTGCTCGATGCTTTCCACCAGGCCCGCGTCCTGCCAGTCGCCGGCCAGGGCGATCAGCTCGTGACGGATATCCTTGGGCCGCACGATGAATTGGCCGGGGCGAAGCTCGAAGCTGTCGCCGGCCAGCTTGTGGCGGGGGAAGCGCTGGGCGATGCGGGCGCGCATGGAATAGCGCAGGAAGGCCAGGGTCTTGACCGTCTCCAGCTGCAGATACGAGGTGTCCTCGTAGCCATAGGAATTGCGCTGGTAGCTGGTGATGATGTTGTCGAGGCGGATGGAGCCGTCGTCGTCGGCCCACCAGGTGGAGATACCGTCCTTCAGCAGCTGCTCGCGGGCGTCCAGGTCGAAGCGGTCGCCCACCGGCGGAGCCAGGATCTGGCCACGCGGCAACACCAGGGTCTGATAGGGCCGGGCCGGGTCCTGCTTGGCTTCAAAGGCGCAGATGCCGGCCAGGGCCGCCGCCCATTTCCACGGCGACGACGGGCTGTTCGTACCCGCCGATATAGGTGAGGTTGGGCGAGTTGCGGGTATTGCCGAAAGTCGCCAGGGCGCCGTAGGTGCCGTGCTTGCCCACATAATAATGGGCGTCGGTCATCACCGTGCCGCCCCAGCGCCGCTCGCCGTCGGCCTCCAGCTGGGTGATGTTGTCGGCGTCGGCATAGGGGCAGACGATGTCGGTGTACCAGTCGCCGGCCACCACGGCCAGGGCGTCGCCCACATCGGGGTCGGCGGTGCCGCCGGCCATGGCGGTGAAGGTGTAGTCCAGACCGGCGGGCGGAGCCTCCTCCTCGTAATGGCCCACCCGCGCGTCGATGGCGTTGCCGGTGGCGCCCTTCCAGCGGCAGGTCCAGGTGACCACGCCGGCGGCGGAAGTGGCGGTGACCGGCAGGGCGGGGTCGGCGTTGATGGAAGCCGCCAGGGCGGTCGCCATGGAGGCGACGGCCTGCCCGGCGGCGATGGCGATGCGGATGCGGATGCCGTCCAGGCGCAGGGTGAAGGTGCCCGAGACGGGAGCGGCGGCGTTGAAGGTGATTCCGCCGCTGGCGGCCAGGGCCGCCGCGTCGTCGGGCAGGGCGATCATCCAGGTGTCGATGGAGGTGTTGGCGGCCTTCAAGGCCGCGACCATGGCGTAAAGCTGCGAGCCCTTGCCCACCAGCCCGGCGGCCTCGGTGGGATTGGCCACGCGTGTGGGCTGGAGCATGGCCACGCTGCCGTTGCTCAGCTTCTGGCCGATCAGCAGGATCTTGACCGGCATGCCCACCAGCTTCTGGCCGGCGCGGCTGTTGTTGTACTCCACGTACTGGCCGGACGAGCGCAGGTCGATGGGGATGGTGTTGAAGGAGATCATGGGGGACTACTCCTTGGCCTTGCGGGCGGCTTTGCCGGTTTCCGCCTGGGTGGCTTCCGCCGGGGCGGCCTCGGGCGGGGCGGCCTCGGGCGCCTCACCGGCGGCGATCTCCGCCGCAGTGGTCTCGACCACGTCGCCGTGGCGCGCGAGCCGGCGCCAGAACGGGCTGGCGGGGACGCTGGCGCCATGAGCGGGGATGGGACGGCCGGTGGCCGGATCGCGAATCACCAGCCCTTCGGCCGGCTTCAGGTGCAGAATCTTCATGGGTTGCTTTCCCTCGGTTTGATCAGGTCGCGGGCGTCGGCCTCGGCGGTCGGCAGAGGCGGCTGGACGTTGCCCAGCGGCGGCACGTCCCAGGCCACGTCCAATTCGAGGAATTCGCCCATGGCCTCGTCGGAGACCGGCGACAGATCCTCGTACCAAATGGTAGAAAAGGAGCAGGCATAGACCGAGATCGAGCGGTTGTTGGATTTGCCGTTGATGACGCTTTGCACCGGGCCGGGCACCAGCCCGTCGATCTGATCGTCGAAGCCCAGCATCTGCATCTTCAGCAGCTGGCGGATGTCCCAGGCGATCTGGTAGGAGCCGGGCTTGCCGGCGGCGCCCCGCCGCCGCGCGGCCTCGTTGCGGCGGTTCTGGGCGGCGACGAAGACGGTATAGGTCAGCCGGACCTTCTGGCCTTGCCCGACATCCACACCGGCGCCGATCTCCTTGAGCAACACCAGGGCGCACGGAAAGTTGACGGCCGCGCTCGCCAGCTCCTGGTCGGTGTCGAACTCGCCGCCATAGCCGCCGACGGTCAGGGCATAGCCCAGCTTGCCGGCGCCGGTGCCGGCATGGGCAATGATGCGGTCGATGATCGCCTGTTCGAGGCCGGAGATGATCACGGCAGCACCTCGCGCAGATAGGCCTGGGCCAGGCCTTCGATCATCTGTTCATCGGCGGCCGACAGGCCGAGATAGGGCCGCGCCGGGATGGAGACCTTCTTGCCCCGCCCGGCCCTGCCGCCGAACTGGTGGATGGCGCCGTAGGCCAGACTGGTGCCGATCTCGACACCGGTGCGGCTGGCGCGGAACGTCATGGAATTGCGCAGATGCCCTTCGGCGAACAGGATGCGCAGATTGCCCATGCGGGCCTGCGTCCCTTTGCGGAATCGCATTTTCTGGGTGTAGACGCGCTTGGTGCCACCGAGACGGCTGATCACCGTATCGGCGGAATGGGGCGCCCAGCGGCGGCCATCGGGGCCGCTTTGAGTGTCGAAGCGGTTCCGGGTCGAAGTGACCAGGGCCGCGCCGATATCGGTCAGCAACGGCTTCGGGTCGGCCAGACGTTCGCCCACCTGGCGCAGCAGCGCCTGGACGCGGGCGAGCCCGGAGAAGTCGGAGACCAGGGAGGCGCCGCTCATGGCCAGGTGCCCCCGAGGCCGAACACGCGCGGCGCGGCGGTGCCCTGTACCCGCCCGCCGGCATTGGCGGGCTCGGGCAAACCGGGCGGCAGATCAAGGACGAACAGGCCCTTGGCGATACGCTCCAGGGTGGCGATGGCATCCTCGTAATCCACCCGCACCCGGCCATCGGGCTGGTCGGCGGCCAGGCGGTAGCGGGCAATGGCCAGGGCCAGTTGCCGCAGGGACTCGGGCACCACCGCCAGCGGCAAGACCGCCACCCGGCCCACATAGCCGTCGATCTCCGCCCCAGCCGCCGCCAGCGCCGCCGACAGCACCGCGTCGTCGATGGCGTCGGCGGGCGGGTCGGCGCGGTCGGTGAGCTCGATCAGCTCGACCTCCCCGAACGCGGCGATCATGTCGGCCTTGGTGGCGTAGGTCATGGCCCGTTACCCCTTGGCCTTGGGCCTGGTGGCTGCCTTGGCCTGAGAGGTGCCCTGTTCCACCGTGCTGGCGGGGGCAGCGCCCGTCTTGTCGTTGGCCCCCGTCTTGTCGTCGGCCAAGGCTGCCTCGGCGGCAGCGGCGCGGGAGAGGGCTACGTCACGTTCGGCCTCGGCCACCTCTGCCCGCCGGGCGGCAGTGGCCAGCTGTTCATGGAGATCCTTCACCCGGCGGTGCAGATCGTCGGTCTCCACGTCCCGATCGGCGGCAGCGGCGGCGTCCGGCGATTCGGCGAGAGCCTCCCTCCCGGCCAGGGAGACCATGCCTTGACGCAGCAGTTCGGCGACCTCGGCATCGGGCGCCTCGAAAACCTCTCCCGGCTTGTGGTGGCCGGAGGAAAGGCGGAGATGCCCGTGGGCGATATAGCCCGGCATTTACTTGGTCCCCGCGCCGATGAAGACGAAGCCGGCCAGCATGCCGGTGAGCACCGACTTCTGCTCCCGCAGGTTCGGGTACTTCCAGCTGCGGGTGTCCTCGTGATAGTAGGGCTGCTCGACCACCAGGCCGTTGACCAGGGTGTAGGTGTAGCCGAAGCTGGGCATGGCGCGCTGGAAGATGCCGGGCTTGGTCGCCGGATTCTGGGCGGTGGGGTTGACCCAGGCCATGACTGCGTGCGCGCCCCACATATCCTGGAAGCCGTCCAGCCCGTCATCCCAATAGGTGCGGGTGCCGACGCGGATGGTGTCGATCTCGATCAGCTTGGCGAACTGCTCCAGGGTGATGACGCCCTCGTGCACCGGGAAGCGGGCCAGAACCTGGGGATGCCGGCGTACCGCCGACCAGGCGCTCGGGCTCAGTACGAAGGTGTTGGGATAGCGGCCGCAGGTGCGGCGCACCGCCTCCTTCGCCTCGGCGATGTCGGTCAGCGGCTTGGAGTCGTCGTTCCACCACGACGTGAGGTTGGTGTAGGCCAGCTTGTGATTGGCGTCGTAGCTGGCGGCGCTGGTGGCCAGGGTGGCCTGATCGTGCTCCTGGATCTGGGTCAACACCTCCATGGTCAGGCTGACCGCCCCCTGGCCCAGGTCGATGTTGTGGGCGGCCTGAGCCTCCTGGGCGATCTCCACCGGGATCTTGGCGGTGATGGCGTCCTGGACCACCGCGTAGTCGTCGGCGGTGTAGCCGAACATCACCTCGGCGATGTGGGCGCCGGGAGCCCGCTTGGTGCTGTAAAGGCGAAACGCCTCCAGGCCGAAGCGGATGATCTTGCCGGCACGCAGGATCACCGGCACCGAGGGAAACAGCAGGGAGCCCACGGCATCGGTGTTGGAATAGCCGAGGGCCAGATTGGTGAGGACGGCATCGGCAACGCGAACGTTGCCGGGGCCGACCGGCGAGAGGATGGCGCCGGGAATGGTCATTAACGGTCTCCTTAACGGGGCAGCAGCAGGACTTCGACCTTCTGGCCGGCGGCGGACGCGGCCGACAGGGCGCGGCCCAGCGGGCGTTGGGTCGCGGCGTCGGTGACCGGGATCACCCGGCCGACGGCATCGGTGGTGAGATCGTCGTCGAGATTGAGGGCGGCGCCGGCCTCGGCCAGGGCGGAGCCCAGCACGTCGATGGTGGCGGCCTGGCCATCGGCGACGCCGTAGCGGGCGATGCCGAGAATCTTCTCGCCGATGGCCGTGGCCTGAGCGCCGCCGGCCTTGACGCAGCGCGCCGAGGCGATGGCGCCGGAGGCGGTGACGCTGCGGGTGTAAAGAGAGGTGAAGGTGGGGTGCAAGGGGACCTCCTTACTTCAGGATTGCGGCCAACGCCGTCGCGTAATCGATTTCGGGATGGGCACGCTGATAGGCGATCGCCCTGGCGTTGATGTCGGCGCTGAGGGGGCTGACCGTGTAGCCGTCGGGGGCGGCGAAATCGACGGCGCCGGGGTCGCGCTTGCCCTTGTCGAATTCCCCGCGCTCCACCAGCTTGGAGGCCTTGGACAGGCGCGAACGGTAGGCCTGGCGCGGGGTCAGCTTGACCGTCTTGCCCTCGTCGGCGGCCAGCTCGATCACGGCGGCGCCGTCATCCATGGCGGCCAGTTCGGCCAGGACCGAATCCTTCTCGCCGGGGGCGAGACGACCCTCGGCGATCAGGCCGTCCACGAAGGCGGCATCGTCCTTCTTGCGGCTGTCGTCCTCGGCGGCGGCCAGGGCCACCGCGCGGGCATCGACAGTCTTCTCGCGAGCGCCCAACTCGGCTTCGCGCTTGATCAACGCGGCCTCACGGGCCGCCAGATCCTCTTGGGTCCCCATGGGGCCTCCATTGTCGGGAGTGGAAAAACTGGTGGTGGGCGCGGCCCGCTCCTCGGCCTGGGTATCGGCCTCGATGCCGGCAGCGGTGGAGCGCAGATCCTCGGCCACATAGGCGGGCATGATCTTATCGGCGGCCTCGACGCCCTGCTCCTGGATCAGCCAGTCGCGGAAACGGCCGAAACCGTTGGCGATAGAGCGAAAGGCCCAGGGCATCCGCCAGTCGGCGGCGCACAGATCGATGACGACGGCATCGTCGTCCCCCTCGCCGAAGGCGATGGGCTTGAGGCCCGGCACCGCCGGGGCGCGGGCGCCCAGCAGGCCGAGATGCTTGGGGTAGTGCGAGCCCGGCTTGGGGTTACCCCGCGATGCCGGGCGATAGAACGACAGCGAGCGGTGCTTGTAGCGCCCGGCCTGGAGGCTGGCGGCGAAATCGGGATCGACCCCGTCCAGGTCGCACAGCAGCACCTCGCCATCGACCCGCAGGTTGCGCATCCAGCCATAGGCGGGATCGTCCATCTTGGGATGGCCCACCACCGCCGGGGCGTCGCGCAGGGCCGGATCATAGGCGGCGGCCAGTTCGATCATGTCGGCCGTGGTCACAGTCACCTGGCGGCCATTGGCGTCGGCATAGGTACCGGGCCGCAGGATCTCGACGGCTTCAAGGGTAAGGGTGTCGGCCAAGGGTGCGCCCCCGCATCGGGAAAACCATGCGGATCAGGCTAGGGGCTGCGGTCTTGGAGGGTAACCCTGAGGGATTTCAGGGCCGGGCGGCATGGGGGATGCGCGCCTCATTGTTGCCCTGGTTTTCCCGCCCGCGCAATCCCCAACCCCGCCTGCCTGGACGCATGCCCATTGCCGCGCCTCTAACGGGGGTCTAACGGGGGGGTGGACGGCAGGGCCTTGCCCACGGACCCGGAATTGATTTCGCCCGCCAGCGGCGCTATGATGGGCGCACGACGGCGCTGGTCGGGAGTGGCTCCGACAACCATCGCCCGGCGCTCCGCCGGCCACCTCGGCGAGGGCCCCACCTCACTATCTCCCATACAACAGTTTGCCGATCCGGGACCGGTCCAATTGCTTGGGCTTGTCCGAGGGCACGAAGGTCCAGGCCTCCAGCCGCCCCTTGTTGGCCTGGGCCACCAGGGTCAACGCCCCCTTGTCGGTATCGACCACCTTGATGATCCGCTTGCGCAGCTCGACCTTGCCGGTGCCCTTGTGCCGCTCGAAGGCCATCCAGATTTCGAAGGGATCGGCCAGCAGGTCGGGCAGATAGGGCAGCCAACCAGCCCGCCGAGGGTCCACATGGGCGGCCAGGGAGGCGGCATCCACCAGCACGCGGCTGCCATCGGGCAGCGCGAAGACCCGCTCCGGCCCGCCGATCACCTGGGTGATGATGCGGGACAGATCGTCGGCGGAGGAGGCCTTGCCCCCCAGCAGCGCCTTGCTCGCTGGATCGAGCCGGGGCTTGTCCACCGGGACCAGGGCCGGGCGATTGGCGGTGACGCGGTCACCGGGGGTCAGCACCTCCCAGGCGTCTCGCTTGGCCTGGCGCCACTGCTCCATGACCTGGTCGTTGAGCCTGTGGCCGAAGGCGGCCTCGCCGGGATTGTAGTCGAAGCCGGGGCCGATGCCCTTGGGCACGCTGACGGTCATGGGGCCGGACGGCGTATTGATGGTGTGCGTCACCATGGGGTCGGGGGGCGGATCGTCGGATATGGCCCAGCCGGCCAGCTTGGCGACCCTGGCCGACAGCACGTCCACCTGGCAGTGGCACCCCCAGTCGTTGATGGGCCAATGCGTGCCCCACCAGGCATGCGACAGGGGCAAGGTGGTGCCGTGCCAGGCCTTGTGCTCCTTGCGCTCGTGGTCGCTGGGGTTATGGCGGTAGCGGCCCACCGGATCATCCAGGCCCTTGGCCTGTTCCCAGCGCCCGGCATTGTAGGCCTGGGACAGGTTGGTGTTGTAGATCACCGCTGACCGCCAGCCGCGCGAGCCGTTGTAGCTCCAGCCGTGACTCGCCACCAGGCGGTCGAAATCCTTGCGGAAGTCGGCGAGCGTCCGGCCCTCGGCCAGGGCCTTGCCGATGGCCTGGTGAAAGCCGGTGACCAGTTCGTCGGTGGCGGCGCCGGCCACGATGAAGCCGCGCCCATGCTCGCGCCCCTTGATGTCCGTCCAGGACTTGGACGGCAGCGCCAGCTTGTTGCGGTGATAGTCGATGGCCTCGGCGAAATCCACGCCCTGGCCGGTGGTGCCGTCACCGGCCATGGGCGGCGTCCAGGCGGCCGGTCAGATTGCCCAGCGTCATGGCCTCGGCGATGGCCAGCCCCAGATCGGACGGGTCCAGCGCCGGATAGAGGTCGGCCAGGCGGCCCAGCACATCGGCCAGATCGCCGCCCCCGGCCTCCACGTCGGCGAGCATTTGGCGCAACTGGCCGATCAACCTGTCCATGGCCGGAGCGGCAGCGGCGTCCAGATCGGCGGCGAGATGGTCCATGGGGGCCGGGCGGTCGGGGGCCGCCAGTGCCGGGACGGGCGGCGCCAAAGAGTCTGCCGATACCAATGGAGTGTCGGGCGCCGCTGGCGGCCGGGCGTCGATCTGCGACACGATGCCGGTATAGGTCCACCCGCCGGACCATTGTTCGGTGATATCCGCCGCCGGGTCCTCGGGCTCCCAGCCGGCGGCCAGCATGGCCTTGATATAGTCCAAGGCCATCTGGCGGGCCTTCAACTGCTCCTGTTCGGTCTTGGCTTCGGCCTCCTTGCGGGTCGGCCGGGGCCGCCAGACGGAGGCCGGACGCGCATCCGGGTAATTCGCCTGGCTCACCCAGGCCAGCAACTGGCCGTTCAGCGTGCCGGACAACAGATCCGAATCGGCGTCGATGATCTCGTCCTTGACCGTCTGGTGGACCTGGCCCAAGGCCCGGCTGCCGGCGTTGCCCTCGCTGGTGGTCAGCGTCTCGCCCAGCACGGCGATGGTGATCATCTGGTCGCAATAGGAGACCAGATCGGGATAGGTGACGGTGCCCGAGCGCATGGCCTCCAGCAGCTTGACCACCGTCCCGGTGGGGACGGTCATGGCGCATTCCTGGGCGATGCCGGCCAGCTTGGCCAACAGCTTGTCCTCGTCCTCGGGCAGCATGGTGTCCGGCACTTCGCCGATCACCGTCGGACTGCCGAATTTGTCGGCAAAGCCCAGCCAGAACTGGGCCGCCATGCGCTTGAAGTACACCCACCAGAACAGCTGGTGGCCGAGGCCGCGCCCGTAGGGATCGCCGGTCTTGTCGCCGAATCGGTGGACCAGGAACTTCTTTTCCGGCAATTCCTCGCCGAACAAAGGGTTTTCCCAGGTCAGCAGCCGGGGCCGCCCCTCGTCGTCGAAGACGAAGCGGCGCTGGTCCTTGGGCTTGATCTCGACGGGGACATTGTAACCGTCCACCAGATCCCAGATGATCTCCGCCACGGCATAGCCCTTGAGGTTGGCGTCCAGCAGATCCAGGCAGACCCGGTCGAAGGACAGTCCCCACTCGCCGCCCAGCACCCGCTCGGCCAGTTCGACCGCCAGGCGGTCCTGGCGGCGGGGGCCGCCGGGTTCGACCGTCCAGGTGCGGGCCACCATTCCCAATTTGCGCTTCTGCAGCACGGCAAAGGCCAGGGGGTCGCGCTCGATCTCCTCGTAGATCTTGAGGCCCTTGCCGCCGCCCTGGGCGATCAGCACATCGTCCTGGGGCCGCATCAGATCCCCGAAGACCTGGACGAAGATGTCGCGCTTGGGCGTGGCGATATGCTGGCGCAGGCCGGGCTTGAGGGTCATGACTGGAATCCTGCGAGGCTGTGGGAGGTGACGGCCCGGCGACCGCCGGTGCGGATGTTGGAGCGGCCGGAGCGGATGGATTGGGCCATCTGCCACAGCATCTCCAGCATGTCGGGGCCGTCGTCGTGGGCGGCCTGGGGATAGAACAGCAGCTGTTCCTTCAGCACGGCTTGGTTGGCGCCGATGCGGATCAGGCCATTCCTGATGTGGGGTTCCAGACTTTCGATACGCAGTGCCTTTTCCGTGGTGGATTGGATGCCCACCATGGGAATGGGGGTGCCGCGTATCGCCGATTCCTTAACCAGCTGCTGGGCGAAGAAGGCCTGGAACTGGACGATCTCGACGCCCCATTTCAGGCATTTGTATTCGCGATGAAGCGCCTCGATGTCGGCCATGATGACGCTGGGCACCCGCTTGCGGATCGAGGCCTCGACCACATCGAGAATGCCGGTGGCGCGGTTGAAGCCGCCGACGCCGATGGCCGAGGGATCGGCGTTCTTGCCCGCGCCTCCCATGGAGGGGTCGCAGGCGCCGACGAACACCCATTCGGCCAGGCGCGAGGTCCAGAAGGTCAGGTGCGCGAACATCTGGTTGGCGCCGTCCATGGGCTCGTTTTGGTATTCCGAGCTGAAGGGGCCGTCCCCGATGCGGACCCTGATCTTGGCCAGCTTGACCAGGGGCTGGACGGCGGGCCACAGCACCTTGCTACCTGCCAGCATCTCTGCCTCGTGGTCGTGGTAGAACTGGTCGGCCAGGGCCTCGGCCAACGCGGGATCGGAATTGCGCAGGATGCCTTCCCACCGCTCCCACAGATCCAGGCGGTCGGGCTGGCGGATCACCGCCTTGAACACCTTGCAGCGCCACAGGGGATTGCGGGATTTCCGCATGGCCACGGCGTCGTAATGCAGGAAGGTGTTGACCCAGATCAGGTCCATGGAGCCGTCGGGCGGACCCAGGGGCTCCACCGTCTTGTCGATCCAGGATTCCAGCTTGTTGCGCTGGTCGGGATTCTTGACGTTCTCGTCGTTCTCCAAATCGTCGGCGATGACCAGATCGGGGCGCTGGGCACCGTGACGGAAGCCACGTAGCGCCTTGCCGGCACCGCCGATCTTGACCTTGGCGCCGGTGATCGTGACAATCTCGCCCGCCTGCCACACCGGCCCGGCGCCGGTATCGTCGGGAAAGTCGGCCCGCAGGCGGGGATTGAATTCCAACTCGGATTTGAGGCCCTGAAGATGGACGGCGGCCTGGTCGAAGGTGTCGGACAGGATGACCGGAAAGCGCTTGATGCGCCGGATCAGGCACCACAGGGTGAACAGCAGGGTGACCACCGTGGATTTGGCGTTGCCGCGCGGCGCGGCGATCAACTCACGCCGCCCTTCCGGGGCCACGGCCACCTGGGGCAGGTGGTCGAACAGCCACTCGTGGAACTCGCTGGACTCCCCCTTGATGTAATGTGGGAAGTAGGTGCGGCAGAAGAAGCGGAAGCCGTCATCGGCCAGGACCTTGGCCCGGCGTTGAGCCGAGGCGATCCGATCCATGGTGAAACCGGGGCACTCGGTTTCGATCAGACGGCGCTGTTCGGCCGCCAGCTCGGCCAGGGACTTAAGGAAGTCGTCGGCGGTGACCCGCTTACCGCGCCCAGTCATGACAATCAGCCGTATTTCTTGGCGACGAAGGCCCCGAAGGGCTCCAGGATCTCCAGGAGGCCGGCGCGGTGATCGGGGAATTCGCGGGCCACGAACTCGGCTAGGTCGGACAGCAGCTCGGTGGCCACGGCGAAGCGGCCGAGATCGGGGGCGGCCTTGGCCACGGCAGACATGGTCTTCTGGAAGGCGTCGGCCAGACGCGACAGGGTTTCGGCCCGCTGCATGGCCGGCAGGGTGATGTCATCGCGCACCGCGTCCACGGTGGACTGGTACATGGCCAGGAAATCGTGCAGCACCAGCTGGGCGATGGTGCCTGCGCCGGAAGAGGTGAGCGAATGGGCGGCGCGGGCCTTGTCCCAATCATCGGCGGCGGCCGAGGCGGCGGCCTTCCACTTGCGCGCCGTGGCATGGGGGATTCCGGTACGGGCGGCTGCCTGTTCCAGATCCAGCTTGTCGACCACATAGGCGTGACGGATAGCGGCCTTGGCCTCGGGCGGATGGGCCATGTCAACCTCCCAGCCGGGCGCGGGCGGCGTTAGAGGCGGCCCCCATGATGTCGGCCGGGGACGGTCGTTTAACGCCCGGCACGCGAGCGCGGCCCGACGCCACGTCGGCGCCGCGCGGGGTCAGGGTGACCACAGTGACGGGGCCGCGCGGGGCGACGGTCACCAGCCCCTGCTCGGCCAGCCAGGCGCACAGGGTCTCCACCTGGTCGCGGGACATGCCGAAGCCGATCTGGTCGAGCAGATCCTGCAGCACCGAGGTGTTGTGGGAGTAGTCCCCGTCATCGGCCAGGAAGCGCAGGATGGCGAGGCGGGCGGATTCGATGATGACGTCGCTCATTTCAGGTGAGCCTCCAATGCGCCCTCGACCATGGATCTGACCGGGGTTTCCACCCGATGCAGGATGGCGGTCACCACGCGGATGTCGCCGCCCAGGCGCTCCATCTGGATCTTGAGGTCGGCGATGTCGCCTTTGGTCGGCAGATCGGCCAGGGTCGATTCCAGCCGTTCGAACCGGATCTCGCCTCTGGCGAAGCGATCGGTCACCTCGTCATGCGCGGACTCGTGGGTATCGCGGAATTCGCTGAACTGATCGTGGGTCACGAACTGCTTGCGGGCCGACCACGCGGTCCACATGCCCAGCCCCCCGAGCAGACTGCCGAGGACAGCGGAAATGATGGGCCACCATTGCAAGATCCAGTCACCCATCAACGCCCCTCCTTGTCCAAAACATGGCCGTCCGCATCCGCCAGCGCTGTGTCATCAGCGTAATGGGGCGGCGGGATCACCAGGGGCCGGGGTTTGATGCCTGCCCGGACCAGGGATTCGGCGCGAAAGCGCTCCTCGCGGGCTTGGGCCTCGTCGGCGGTATCGCTCACGGTGCGATCTCCGGGGCGCGGGCGGCGTCCGGGGCGGCGATGGTGGCCCCTGCGGCCAGGGCCGCACCGTCTTGTTCGGCGGTCTTCGCCGCCAGGGCGGCGATGGTGGCCACGTCTACGGCGTCCTGTCCGATCCGAGCAGCTTCGTTGCCGCCGATTTCGAGGAGTTCCAGCGCTCCAAGGGACCGGGAGAGGGCGGCACGTAATTGCGCACAGCCGTCGGGGCCGGCATCGGCTTGGCCGAGGGGGCCACCACCACCGCGCCGATCCGCTCCGGCGAGGGCGAGCAGGCGGTTGCGAGCAGCATCAAGGTCAGCAGACAGGCGGACGCCATCAGCCTGGGCGCGGGCGGTATCCTGGGAGAGGCGGGCATAGTCGTTCTCCAGCTTGGTGTATTGATCGATCTTGTCCTGCATCAGGCGGAGCACGATTTCGGTCTGGTCGGCCAGGGTGGTGGCGGCCTCGGCCCGCAGATCGGCGACGGCCTGGCCGTGGATTGCGGCGTCATAGCGATGCACCAGGATGCCGGACAGGATGGCCGCGCCGAGGGCGGCCAGGGTGGCGAGACGCAGACTCACAGCCCCGCCTCCATGCGGGCGGTGTAATCGGCGATGCGCGATACATAGGTCAGGGTCTCGCGGGAGTGAATGCCGGTCACCGTCCCTAAGCAAGGGGCAATCACGGCCCACAGCCGCGCGCCGCCGCAGACCTTCTGGGCGTTGATGATATTGCCCGCCCCGGCGTTGTAGCTGGCCTGGGCCAGGGGCTGGCGGTCAGCGGAATCGCGCCCGGCGCGCCAGATGTGGCGCAGCCTGGCCATGTAATAGGCGCCGGCCTGGATGGCGATGTCGTGATGGGGGGACGCCGCGCCCAGGCGCAGCTCGCGGGTCACCTGGTCCCAGGTGCCGGGCATGAATTGCGCCAGGCCCTTGGCGCCCACCGGTGACACCGCCGCCGGGTCGAGGCGGCTTTCGGCGTACAGCTGGGCCTTCCAGCTCGCGGGGCGGGGATAGTCGGGCCAGTAGGTTTTGACCGCCGAGGCGATCTCGTCGTCGTAGCGGCTGGAATAGATCGTCCCGGCGCTGGCGGCCGAGCAGCCCATCAGGGCGCCCAACAGCAGGGCCAGGCCGATGAAGCGCAGGCCGTAATAGAGCGCCAGGCCGATGGGGTCCTTGGCAATCTCCTCCATGCTCTGGGCGAAGGTCCGCCCGGCTCGTTGGTCGAGGTGGGAGGACAGCCAGATCAGGCCGAGCACGGCGACGACGCCGTACCCCAGCTTGAGGAGAAAGGCGGTGATGGCGAAGTCGCTGAAGTCGAACATGGGAGGCCCTCGCGGCGGGATTGCGATCGATGCGAGGGTATGGGGTGCGAGGGCGCCATTGAGCCCTGTTGGACTTCAGGTCCAGTCAATCCCGCAGGATTTCAGGCGGCCAAAGCATCTCAGCCTTTGGCCATGTATGCAAGCAGCGGCGGCTCCTCGACCGGGGCGGCGGCCCCCATGGACCGGGGGCGCGGCCCGGCCAGTGTGGCGTAGACGGTGCGCTCGGTGCAGCGCATCTCGGCGGCGATCCGCGCGATGGTCCATTTGTGGACCTCGCGCAATTCCCACACCCGCGCCCGCTTGCCCGGCCCCAGCGGCACATCGATATGGGTGCCGCCGTAACGCTGCGCCAGGCTCTCGGCCGCCGCAATCCCCACCAGGATCACCACCGGCGTCTGCGGCCCCAGGCGGCGCGGCGACGGGATGTAAAGGGCGCGCCCGCCGCGCTCCTTGGACAGGTGCAGCGCCAGACTCTCCCCGATCAATTGGGCGATATCGGCATAGCTGATGATGCTGGCGGCCATGGTTCAACGGTCTTTCAAAGGGAGGTGTTACTGGGCCGACGCGGCCCTATTCGGCCGCCGCAGCATCCAGAACATCGGCCACCGTTTCGTCCACGGTCATGGCCTCGTCGTAGGCGTTGGAGACATCACCGACCAAGTTGTCGGCCTGATCACGGGGCCAGCCCGTCTTGGTCACGACGCCATCAATGACGGCCTGGCGGAATTCGGAATAGGTCAGGTCATCCATGGCGTTTCCTCCAATTGTTTCGATCTAAACGAGGTGTGTCAGATCGCCAGCAAAGGACTTTCCAGTCCATCACGGCACCAGTACGCGACGGTGAAAGCCGGCCAAATAGTTTTCCAGAACCATTTGCATTCAGGCGTGTAGCGCTCCTGGATCACATGCCACCAGTCGTCGTGGCCGATGCATTCGAGGATGGCGGAGCTGGTGTAAATCTCGTGAGCGAGCAGGTCACGGGGCAGCCCTTCTTCGATATTCTCCAGTTCGTCCCAGGCGTCCCGCGCCTGCGCCTTGGTGCTGCACTGGTCACGCCGGGCCAGCAAGATGGCGTCCTTGATCGCCCGGCGGGTGGAATCCTCGTCGTACTCCCTGGCTCGCTGCCCACGGGTCTTCCCCATGAAGTAGTCAAAATCGCAGGTGGTGACGAACTCACCAAGCGGCTGGCTGCGGTGCTGCCGAGGCCAGATATAGTTGAACGACCCATAGCTGCTTTCGATGGCGATCATGCCGGTGACGTCATCAAGGGCGATCAGCGCCCACTCATGTCCGGCCCGCACCCGGAAGATTTCTGCTGTGGAAATGACTGTCATGGCTTCCTTCCTGTCGCCCGTCTTTTGGGGCCGTTGTGGCTCATTCAGACCAAGGTCACTGAGACTGCTTCGCCGCCCGCACGCGGGCGCCGAGGTCGGTGATCAGCTTGTCGAGATCGGCGGCGCGGCAAAAATGCAACGATGCCACCTTGACCAGGGCGTAGGCGTGGGCGGCGAGGTCGAGGGCCGGGGTGGCGCCGGCCGCCGCCAGGATGCGCCACTGGGCGGCCAGCACGGCGCGCCGGCCCCGGAATTCGGAGCCCAGTTTTTCGAAGGTGTCCCAGGCGACGCCGGCGCGGGTGGCCCAGGCCTTGAGGCCCTCGATCACCGGGGCGGCGTCGGAGGCGCGGACGAAGCGCAGATCGTCGACCTGGTGCTGGCGCTTGACCCAGGCGCGCAGGGCCGATTCCCTGGGGTCCGTGACCTCGCCGAGATTGTAAAGCGAGATCCACAGCGCCCGGGCCAGCCTGGCATGGGGCGACCGGGCGGCATTGGCCGGCGCCGGAGTCCGGTTGCCGCCGTTGAGGTGGTCGAGCACCTGGCGCAGTTGGGCGTCGGTGCAGTCCTTGGCCGAGCGCTTGCCGGTCTGGGCCGCCAGCATGGCGCGGTAGGTGTCGTCGTCCAGGCCCTTGGCCTTGGCGGCGGCATGGACGGCGGCGTTGAGCGCGCGGCGGGCGGGGGTTGTGGTCATGCGGTCCTCCCTGGAAACAGCGCCCTGGCCCGCATGCGCCCGGCCTGGCGATAGGCCTTGGTGCAGATCCAGCCCGCCACGTCCCCCACACGCCACACGGCATCGGCGGCCAGCAGCAGGAGGACGCGCAGGATGGGACGCCACAGGTGGTGGGGGTTACGGTTGCTCATGGGGCGGCCCCATCCTCTTCGCGGCGGATCACTTCGGCCATGGTGGGCACGCACGGCCATCCCCAGCGGCCCTGCGCCTCCCGTGTCGGACAAGGCGGCGCGCCTCGGGCTGGGCCGGTAGTCTGGGCAGACGACCAGCGGGCAGCGCAATTGAGAGGACAGATCCCAACGCTGGACTCCCCATAGGGAGTGGGTTTGGACTTGATCATCGGGCAGCCCCCGGCATCTGGCGGACGCGGAGGCGCTCCGGCCATTCGGCCTGGCGGTAGCTCAGATCCCGGCCCACGTCGGGCGACAGGCGGATGGCGGCGCCTCCGTGGACCGTTGGCAGGAGCCCCCTCCAAGGTGCATGCTGGGCACTCTCGACCACCAGGATGGGTGACATGGCTACCGACAACATCGAACCCGTCGCCAGGGCGATCTGCGAGCGCGAGGTCCGGGGTTCCCCAATGTCTCCGAGGCCGAACTCCCCGCCCTGGTGGATCGGTACTGGCAGGTGATCGCCGCCCAGATTGTGGCGGGGCTGCGTGACGACGACGGCAACACGATCCCGCACACACCGGCCACCGGGATCGCAGCCTGGGAAACGTGGCTGGACGAGAGGCAGTAGGTGGTCATCGCAGCACCTCGTCGGCGACATCGAACAGGCGCTGGCGCCCCCGATAGGGAATGGGCTTCGGCAGCAGCTGCGCGTCGGTCAATTCCCAGGCGAAGCGATCCTCGCCGAAATCGCCGAATTCCGCTGATGGCCCGCTCGGTTGCCAGGTGTTGCAGTCGTGACAGGCCACCACCAGCACCGTTCCCAGCAGGCATCCCAGCGGCAGGCGCGCGAGGCTGGTGAAGCCGCCCGCCGACAGCGCCGGGATGAACGATTCCAGTGCCGGGTCCTGGCGGGCGGGGGTGCGGTAGTTCAGGTATCCCCGCAGCAGGTTGATGTCGTCGGTCGCCTTGGCCGCGTGGATTGCCAGCCTGCGCCCGATCAGCCAACGCGGCGCCGGCCAGCCACGGGTTTCATAAGGCTTGACCATCCCGACCCAACCGGGCGCGGGAATGAAGATCAGACTGGCGTGGGGCTGCCAGAGAGAAAGCGCCTTCATGACGGATCTCCGAACATATCCATGGTGTCCGGGCAGCGCCCGGTCTCCGCCTCGGTAGTGAAGGCGGTGCAGGTGGGCTGTCCGTCGGCGCCGAATTGCCAGGCCTCGGGATAGAGCGGGTTGGAAACGTCGAAGGTCATGGTGGCCGATAGGATCGGGCACGGCTCGCCCAGGGCGGGGTCGGCGCGGTAGGCGGCCTCGCGGGCGCAATCGGCGCACCACGCGCCATAAAACAGCTCGCCCTCGGTGCCGTTGGACGGGCGGTATTTCTGCCCGGCCCGCTTGGCGCAGACGGTGGCGAGGTCGTCAGGATAGATGGTGCGGTCTGCCATGGTCAGGCTCCCGAATTTCGTTGGTGGTATTCGTTGAGGGCATCGCGCATGTCCGGCCAGGTGAGGCCAGCGGCCTCGGCGGCGGCGAAGATGCGCATCAGGTCGGTCTTGGGGTCCGGCTGCTCGGCTGCCTGGCGCAGGGCCAGCGGCGCGAGGGTGCGGCGCAGATCTGCGGCGATCTGGCTCAACTGGTGCCCGGCCCGGGTGCGGCCGAGGAGACCGGCGCCGATGCGGGCGACGGTGTCGAGCTGCAGCAGGGTGTCGAGCAGCCGGGCCATGGCCTACAGCCCCCGCACGCTGAAGGGCGGCAGGCCGTTGGCCGTGCGATACTGGTTGGCAGCGGCCAGCAGGCGCTTGGGCGGCAGGGCGCAGCCGTCGATGGTCCAGGCGCCAGTCTCGTTCAGGCCGACCGTCTGGCCGCAGCCGCGCAGGTAGTCGGCGACGGTGTCGATGGTGGCCGGGGCCGCCGCCTGGGCTTCGGGCGGGCGGCGGATGGCGTCCTCGGGCAGGCGGGGGCGTTCGGGGGCGGCCCGGGGCTTGGCCAGCGCGGCGCCGACCTTGGCCGCCTTGGCCTCGGCCCAGGCGGCGGTCAGGCACTGACGCGGAATCTGCTGCTCGACCTGCAGGGGGGCGAGGCCGAGTTCGGCGGCCATCTCTTCGACGCTGCGGCCCTCCAACACCATGTCGCGCAGGCGGTCCTTGCGCTCCTTGGCCCAGACCGTCACCGCGTAGTCGCGCTTGGGCTTGACCTGGGCGGCAGGCTCGCGGATCTCGACCGGCGGAGGCGGCAGTTCGACGCCCGGGTCCTGGCCGGTGGCCGCCAACTCGGGTGCGGGGGGCGGCGGGGCTTCGGTCTGCTGCCCGGCCCGGCGGCGCTCGCGCGCCTCGCGCCATTCGGCGGTCCAGCCGAAGCGATGGGCGTTGGCGAAGGCGCCGTTGTCCTTGAGGCCCATGGCGGCCTCGATCTCCTTGGCCTCCAGGCCCTGCAGGCAGAGGCGGCGCAGCTCGGTCTGGCGCTCCGGGGTCCACCGGAGATGTCCCGCAGGGACCTTGCGGGCGGGCTTGACCTTGGCGGTCAGCTCCTGGGCGGTGCCCTCCTGGCCAGGGTCTTGTGCAGGCGGCGGTTGGCCTCCTCGATCTCCCGCCTCTGCTCGGCCGGCGTCTGGCATTGCCACGGGCGTTTCGACAGGGCGGTCATGATCGGCCTCCTCGATGGGCTCATCGCCCGGCATGATGATGGCGTCCCACTGCCGCTCCTCGGCCAGCTCGGCGGCGAGATCGTCGCCGTGGCCGATCAACGGCCCCAGGGAGGCGGCGGACTCGGACAGGCGGATGATGGTGTCGGCCAATTGGTCCGTGGCCTCGGCAGGGACGTGGTACAGCGGCCCCAGCACGTAACCTTCAGCCTTGGCGGCGAGGTCGATCACGTCGCGGCCGGCGGTGGGGAGCAGCAGCTCGATCAGGTGGAGGCGCAGCGCGGGTCCGGTGGGGATCTTGGCGGCGATGGTCATGGCGGGCGGTCCTCAGGGATGGCCCCGGCGCCGCTCCTGGCGCCGGGGGCTGTGGAGGGTCAGTCGGCGACGGCGGCCAGGGCCTTGGCCAGTTCGTAGACGCGCTTGCGGACGGTGGGATCGGCGATGGTGTAATAGGCGCGGACCAGCTCCAGGGTTTCCCGCTTCATCATCGGGTCGGGCTCGAAGCCGGTGGGGGCCTCGGTCAGGGCGGCATCCCCCTTGATGATGTTCACCGGGCTCTGGGCCTGGACGCCGTCGGCCATGTCGTCGAAGAAGTAGGACACCGGCACGTCGAGGACGCGGGACAGGTCGAACAGCCGCGAGGCGCCGATGCGGTTGGCGCCGCGTTCGTATTTCTGCACCTGCTGGAAGGTCAGGCCGATGGCCTCGCCCAGCTTCTCCTGGGACATGCCCAGCAGGGTGCGGCGCAGACGCATGCGGCCGCCCACATGGACGTCCACCGGGTTGGGGGCGCCGGAATCGAGGCGCCCACGGGTGGAATGATTACCGGTGGGGATCGGGCGGGACTTTTTCGGAATGGTGCCGGAACCGGCGGGCATGATATTCATGGTGCTCTCCTGATATCGCGGCGTTTGCCGCTGTGAAGGCCGGTCCCGGTGCAACGGGGCCGGCCAAATCCTTATGGGGCGTTGGCCACCGCGAGGGCGGCCTTGGCGATGTCCGAGATGGGTTGGCCGAGAATGTCCTGGGCCATGGCCTTGGCCACCGGCGCCGGGATCAGCAGGGTCTCGTTGCCCCAGCGCATCTCGAACGTGCCGGCATCCTCCCAGCCATAGGTCAGGGTGGCCTCGGTCCTGGTCTGCATGGACTCAGCCCTCCTGCCCGGTCTTGGGGGCCAAGATGCCCTCGTCGACCGGCGGCCAGGGCTCGCGCACCACCTCGGGCCTGGGGATGCCGTCGGTGCAGGCGGCGGCCTGCTGTTCGGCGACCATCACCTCATCCATGGTGCGGAATTCGGTGAAGGCCCAGAGCGTGCCCGGTGGCACGTCGCGCGCGGCCTGGGGGCGGCGGGCCTCGGCGCAGGCCGCCAGGGTGTCCTCGGCCCAGGCAGCATGATCGATGATCTCGCCCGACTCGCCGGGCAGCAGCTGCAGGGCGACGTGGTCAGCCAGCTGGCGCGGGGTGTCCCAGGCCAGCCGGGGCGGCAGGTGCATCTGGTGCGCCTCGTACTCGTCCTCCAGATCCAGCTCGACCTGGACCTTGTGGACCGAGCGCACGCCCATGTCCTGAAGGGGGGCGTCGAGAGTCACCGCTTGGCCTGGAATGTAGCGGGCGATGGCGGCCAGCACGGTGGTGTCGATCTGGTCGCGGGTGATGGGCAGGAGGCGCGGCTCGTGCTCGGCGGCATCCTGACAACCGGCGCAGCGCGTGGGGATGATGGCGCCGCCAACCTGATGGCGGCAGGACTGGCAGGCGGGGAAGCGCAGGGAGTGCTGGGACATGGCTCAGGACTCCTTCGCTTTGGCGATCCAGCGGGCGATATTGTCCTCAACCCACTCACCGGCGGCGACGAACAAGTCCTGAAGAGATTCGCCATACAGCCAGGTGTAGGTGGTGTGCGCCCACGAGTCCGACCAACTGCTTCCACTGCTGTGGTATTTGCGAACAGGGGTAGAGACCATGGCGAGGATGCCAAGGTGTCCCTTCTCAATCAGCCAATCGGCCACATGGCCCGCTTCAAGTTCGTCGAAATCGTCTCGCTTAAGGAGCTTGGCAATAGCCGGAAGGCTTTTGATAAGCGGATCGAAATTCACGTTTCCGGCCTCGAAGGACTGGATGAAATCCTCGAAGAAGGTTTCGGTGAATACGTCGGGAAGGCCGTCATCGATCCAGTTGGCGCAGGACAGCGCGATGGGAATGATGGCATCGAAGCGAATGCCTTCCTCGGCGCAGATTTGCAGGGCATCGGCGGAGAAGTTGCTCATGGCGTCAGCCCTCCCCCTGGATGCCGGCCTGGACGCGCTCCGGGACGCCCAGCAGGCGCAGAGAACTGGAGATCAGGTCGCGGGCCACCTCGGTGTTGCCGCCCTCCAGGGACAGGTGCATCAGAGCGCGGTCCAACAGGTCGGCCAGTCGGGTGCTGATCTGCTCGGCCTCCTCGACCTGGCGGCGCAGGCTGCGGCGCTCGAAGGCGGCGGGGCCGGGCTCGATTGCGGCCAGGTCGAGGGGAATCATCGACCAGTTGGCCTGGGGATTGGGCCGGCGGTAGATGCGGATGTAGCGCTTGGAGCCCACAACACGGACGGAATCGTCGATGGCGCGGCAGAATTCGGGCCAGCGGGGATCGTCCACCTGCATGCGGCGCAGCGCCAGGATGGAGCGGACGTCCACCTTGCCCTCCTGGTCGACCTTGAAGGCCCGCTGGATCAGGGTCATCAGGAAGGGATCGACGCCGGTGCCGCGCTCGCGGATCAGGGTGTCGAGCACCGTCTTGGCCGCCTGCAGCTCGGGGCCGAGCACGATGCGCTCGGACACCGCCACCTTGACCTGGAGCAGGCCATCGAAGCTGGTGAAGGTGCGGTTGCCCTTGGTCTCCTTGGGCTCGACGCCGTAATCCTGGGCGATCAAGGCGTCCAGGGCGGCGATATCGGCGTCGGTGTGGGCGGCGAAGCGGGCCAGCTCGGCCGACAGATCCTCGCCGTAGGCGGCCACCTTGCGGACCATCTCGTCCATCAGGCGGTCCATGGGCTTGATGTTGGCCAGCGCCACCAGGTCGCCCTGGGCGTTGGGGAGATAGGTCTCGCCGCCGATCACGACGGCGCCGGGGATGGTCTTTTCGGGGGATTGAACGGTCATTGAAGGGCCTCTTACGGCTGGGGTGGAATGAAGTGGGTGATGCCGAGGGACGGGGCGGTCTGCTCGATCTCGGCGGCGATCTCGGCCGAGGCGGTGAGCAGCACCACCAGGGCGAGGACCAGGGCCAGGCTGGGCAGGATCAGGGCGCGCATGCGGCATCTCCCTCGGCCAGCATGGCCATGGCCCGCGCCACGAAGGCTTGGGGATCGCGCAGCGCCGCCCGGCGGGCGACGGCGCGGAACTCATCGACCAGCGCATCGACCATGCGGGCGGCGGCATCGGGGATCTGCTCGGAGGGGATGTCGATGGCCTCCGGCCGGCAGGCCGCCAGCAGGCGGTCCATGCGGGCCGCCAGATCCGGGTCACGGGCGCGCCGATCCTCGATTACGGCCATGGCATGGTGGATCGTGGTGGGATCGCGCCGGAACAGCCGCCCGATCTGGGAGTAGGAACTGCCGAGGGCGAAGCGGATGATCCACATGGCCACCCGACGCGGCTGGGCCAGTCGCTGGCTGCGGCAATTGCCATCCATCTCCGGGATGGTGATGCCGAACTCGTCGGCCACCAGCCGCTTGATGGTGCCGCCGGTGATCATGCCGCACCTCCGCGCTCGGGGGGCTGGGGGCCGAAGCCGAGGGCCGAGGCCCGGGTAACGGCGCCGAGACGCAGCTTGCGGGCCAGGGCCAGGGTCTCGATGTCGGTGGTGGCGATGATGTCGGCGTGCAGGCGCAGCGCCACCTCCCAGGCCCAGGCCCGCGAGGCGGCCTCGTTGAAGATCGCGATGAAGGTCAGGCGGGCGGCGCGCGACAGGGTGGCGCCGTCGGGGATGGCGGCGAAGGACTGGGCCAGACCCTCCATGGTGGCGGCCAGGGAATCCGCCGGGTCGGCCACCAGGCCCTCCTCCATCAGGTGGACCAGGTCGCGGACGTCCTGAAGGTTGGTGACGAAGGCCCGCAGCTTGGCGGCATCCTGGCGGCGGCACTCGGCGTCGATGGTGGGCTTGAGCCAGGTCTGGGCGGTGGCCAGCAGCTCGTCCAGCAGCATGGTGCAGGTATCAGTCATCGGCGCTCTCCTTCGGACGGTGGGGCAGGATTGGCGGACGGTGGGGCAGGATTGGCGGACGGTGGGGCAGGATTGGCGGACGGTGGGGGCAGGATTGGCAGGCCCGGTACAGCCGCGCGGCGCGGGACGAGGCGGCGGAAAACGGCTTGGCGGCCTGGGCGCGGCATTTGGCCAAGGCGATGTCCTCGCCGAAGGCCGGGCAGCGCACCTGGTCCATCAGCTTGGCGCGCACCCGGGCCTCGACCCGGTCCAGGCCGGCGGGATAGCCGCCCGACAGCACCAGGGAGACCGAGGCCCGCGCCATGCCGATGCGCCGGGCGGCGGCGGCGATGGACGTGGCCGCCGCCTCGGCCCGCAATTGGGCCAGCCAGTCGGGATCGTCGGCGTGGGGCATCAGGATGGCGGGCGCTACAGGCATGCCGGCTCCTCCTCGCGCCACACCACCTTGCGGAGGTTGGGGTCGAACAGTTGGTGGGAGCGCTGGATCTGCGGCGGCAGCGGGCCGGTGCTTTTCGAGGGCAGCAGGCGGTAGCCGGTGGGGATGCGGTTGTCGGCCGGGCGGTCGGTGACCATCACGTAGCCGGCCCGGACCAGCCAGCGGACGAAATGGGTGGCATCCACCCGGTTGATGGCCACTTCCTCGGTGGAACCCAGCCTGACCAGATCGTCCAGGGTGAATTGGCCGAGGATGCGGATGGTGCGCCAGATGGCCCGGCGGCCCGCCCCCATCTCGACACGGCTGCCGTCCCTGCGGACGCGCGGCGTCTTGGCGCCGTCGTCCTGGGCCAGAAGGTAAGCGCCATCCGCCTCGGTCAGGATGGCGGCGGCCGTTAGACGGGCGAGATAATCCTTGACCGTTTTACGGTCGGCGGACAGGCGCGGCGCACGGGCTTCGGCGAAATACCCCATGATCCGGTCAAGGGTTATGCCCTGGCCGCCGGACAGGGCGCGCAATGCAATCCACACCGCGTCCTGGCCCGTGACGGCCCGGCCGGTGGCGATCTTGTCGGCCGGCTGGCGGCCGGGGTGGCGGGGATGGGCGGCCATCAGGAGTGCCTCTTGCGGGCGACCACCGCGCCGGTGTTGAACTTGCGCTCGCCCCACAGCTTGCGGTCCACCTTGTCCCAGCCATTGCGCAGGCCCTCTTCCTGGATATCGTCCAGGTTGGCGGCGACGCGGCGCGTGCAGCCGGTGACCTCGGCCAGCAGATGCATCAGCAGATCGTCGGCGATCTCCACCTTGTCGCAATACAGGCGGGTCAGGTGGCGGGCGTCGTCCAGGGTGCAGGGCAGTGCCGGAGCCGGGCGGGCCATGCGGTTGTGCAGCCGCTCGTACCGCTCCAGCTTGACCGGCAGATCCTCCTCGCCGATCAGGATGATGGGGGTGTTGGCGATCTCGTAGAGGTCGCGGATGATCTCGATATAGCCGCGATCCACCACATAGTCGGCCTCGTCCACGAACAGCACCATGCGCCCCGTCATCAGCTTCTCGGCGGCGATCTCGATCAGGTCGTAGACCGGCCGGGAACGGTAATTGACGCCGGGGGCCAGTTCGCCCAGCAGCGCATCCATGAACTTCTTTTTGGTCCAGGTGGAGCGCGCCTCCACATAGACCGCGCGGTCATCCAGCTTGTTGGCGGCGTATGTGGTGGCGATGGATTTGCCGTAGCCGGAAAAGCCGTAGAAGCAGCCGATGCCGGGCAGATGGGGCTTGCGGTCGCGCAGGCGGCCGACCAGTTCCTGCATGATGGCCACGTTGGTCAGCGGCGCGACGGTGTTGACGATGGGCGTGATCACGGTCATAAGATTCCCCTGTGTGTTGATGTTTTCTAAGCCGCCCGCCGCTCCAACGGCGGGCGGTTTGCTTATCAGCCGGCCCGGTCGGCGTTGACCTCCTCCCGATCGAAACTCGCGGCCATTTCGGTCTGGGCGCGCCATTCCGCCGACAGCGGGTAGCGCTGGTGCCAGCGGCGCTCATCGTCGGAAACGGGGGTGCCGGTGGCGGTGGCGGCGTCGAGGTCGCGCCAGCGCTGGAAGCGGCCAGCGGCGGTTTCGGGGATGGCGGCGATGGTGGCGGCGGGAATTTGGGTGGCGGTCATCTCCAGCACCAGATGCTGGTGGATGGCGGCGACGTTGTCGGGCAGCACCGGGGTGGCGGTGACGTCGATCATCTGGTGGCCGCGCTCGGCGTGGATCTCGGCCACATGGGCCTCGGCCCGCTGGATGCGGCCCTGGTGGCGCCTGTCCAGGGCGGCGTCCAGATAGGAGCGTGGCACCACCGAGCGCTTGTTGGCCTCGAATCCCGCCTCGCAGATCAGGCGGCCGTCGAGATCGCGGACATAGACCTTGGAGGCGTCGTGGACGTCGTAGCCCACCAGCACCTCGCAATCGTGCCAGTCCTTGAGATCGCGGTTGAAATAGCTGCTGCCCAGCACGGAGACGGTGCCGCGCAGCACCTTGCGGGTCTCGTAGGGCCGGGTCAGGTCGGCGGCCTCGGCCTGTGACACCCGCAGGGGGTTCCAGCCGCGTTGAATGGCGGCGGTCCAGGCCTCCATGGGGGTCTGGTGACGGCGCCGCCCGGTCACCGGGTCGGTAATCTTGGGCAGGCCGCGATGGGGGGTGTTGTTGTACTCGGTCACCATCGCCTCGGCCCAGGCCAGGTACTCGTTCCAGGCCATCAGGTGACGCGAGGCGCCAAACGCCTTGATGTCGGCGCGGGTGATCTTGTGCACCTTCTGCCCGGCCTGGCGGTCCATGTCCCGGCCCATATAGGTGGGCAGGCGACGCGCGCCCTTGATCCAGATGCTTTGGTGCGAGCGCTCCACATAGCCGCCGGCCTGGGGGTTGTTGGGCAGGCGGTTGAGCTTGGTGGTGCGGATGCGGGCCAGCAGGCCGGTGCGCCCGTCATCCATCAGCTGGTTGTTGTAGCCCGAGCCGTTGTCCACGTACCACACCGCCGGGATGCACCAGCGGGTGACCATGTAGACGATGGCCTCGGTCACCCCCAGGGCGTTTTCGGCCAGCCCCGCCGACCAGCCGACGCACAGGCGGGTGGCCAGATCGATGATGGTGGTCATCTCGGGCCGGAAGGGGCGACCGTGGCGGGGGTGGGTGACCTCGGCATCCAGGCAATGGCCGTCGCTTTGCACGATGTCGAGGGGATCGAGGCCGGACAGGTCGCGCCGGACATAGGGCTGCAGCGACTTGAGCTCTTTCGGACCCAAACGGCCCCGGTTGCGCTCGATGGTCGAGACCTTGTCCAGCCAGCGCCGCGCCTGGCCGTAGCTGGGCGGCGCGATACCCATGGGCAGGGCACCCGGCTTGGCCAGATCGTTTTCGACGATGTCGCGCAGCGAGCGCTTGGTGGGTGTGTTGTAAAGCGACAGCAAGGCGGGCGCCCAGGCGGGGACGCTCATGTCCGGCTCCGGCACCTTGGGCGCCAGGGCGACGGCCTTGCCGCCGGCCGCCGTGCGCTCGGTGTGCCAGTTGATCAGGGTCCGCAGGCAGATGGTGCGGCTGCCCGCCGTGCCGGCCTTGGCGTTGGCCACCGGCAGCAGCCGGGCGATCTCGGGCGGCAGATTGCCCCCCTTGGCCAGCCGCTCCACCTGTTGGCGCGCCTGGGTGATACCGCCGGCGACGGGGATCAGCCGGTCCACATAGGCCAGGATGGCGGCCCGCGCATCCATGATGGCGCGCTGGCTGTTGGTCAGGTGGGTGGTGTCGCCGATGAGTTCCACCGGGGCCAGACTCGTGGCGGCGGCGGCCACTACCGGCGCCGGGAGGAGAGATGCGGCGACATGGTGGGCGTGGCCGTGCCGCAGGATCTCGCGGGCCGCGTCGTCCAGGGCGGGCAGGATGGCGGCTACCCGGTATTCCCAGGCGTGGGTGGCATCGGCGCGGCGGCGGCGCGGCCATCCCTCGGTGCCGGCCCGCTTGTTGACGCCCTGGGGAGAGGCGGGAAATTTGGGCAGGCCCAGCCCGGCCAATTCGGCGGCGGTCATCCAGTCGCTCATCGTCCCGCCCCCCGTGCCCGCCGCTCCTCGACCGCCGCCAGTTGCTCCAGCTCGCGGGCCTTCTCGCGGATCTGGGTGGCGCGGATCAGCGAGACATAGCGGTCATCGACCACCGCCCAGCCGAAGGGCTCGGCCATCACCTGCAGCAGCCGGACATCGTCGGTGACATGGGCCAGGGCCATGATCCGCACCCCGTTGATGACGGTGTCGGCGCGGGCCTCGCTGGCGTAGTTGTCCAGCATGTTTTCCGAGATGGTCTCGCCCAGATAGGCGCTCATGCGTTGGGCGACATCGGCGCGGCTCATGCCGCAATCCTTGAGCGTCAGGCTGACCGCCTTGGCCAGCAGGGTCGCCAGCGAGGTGGATTTGAGCGCCACGTCCGGGTAGCGGCGGGTGATCGGCGGCGGCTGCCAGTCCAGCAGGGGCGTGGTCGGGTCCTGGCGGCGGCGGGTCATGTCAGCGTCCCCCCGCACTTTCGACCTTGTCGCACCTTGGCTGCGTGCTACGCTGAATGGTGCGAGTCCTGGTCAGCCGGACCCCGCCCGCCCCGAAGCGCTCGGGAAATAGCGTCTGGGGCGTCAAGCCGATGGCCTCGGCGATGGCCGGTTCGAGATGAATGTTGGGCGCCATCAGGGCGGCGCTCATGGCCTGATGGGTTACTCCGGCCCTGAGCGCCAACGCACGCAGGCTGGTGCCCCGGATACGGAGCTGGCCGCAAATCCACACCCGCCTGATGGCGGGGTTTTTTGGGACGTCAGTAGTTGCAATGGCATTTGACATGGCAAACGTTATAAACCCCAAACGGGGTTATTTGCAACGGCGAAAAACACCGTTCGGCAGTTTCAGCGGCTGGGCGGTGCCTTGCGTGGCCTGGATGTCTAAAACACCTTTATTATTCAATCAGTTGAATGCCGCTGAAACGGTTTCAGCGGGCCTGTGCCGGAGTTTCAGCCGTGGCTATGTCCGCTGAAACCAAAGGCCAGACCGTTGGGGAGCGCATCCGAATGGTGCGTGGAGATGTGCGGCAGCCGGACTTTGCAACCCGTTTGGGCGTCGACAAGAACACCATCGGCCGCTACGAGCGGGACGAGCGACAACCGGATGCGGAGTTTTTGGCCAAGCTTTGCGCCCTGGGCTATAGCGGCCATTGGCTGGTCACCGGGGAAGGGCCGCAGATGGCCAGCGCCCCCTTGCTGGAGCCAAAGATCGAAAGCGTCAATGCGGGCGCCTTGGCCGGGGCCATCACGGCAGTCGAAGAATTGTTGCGGGCACGTCAGGCAACCTTACCCCCGGAAAAGAAGGGGGAAATGATCGCTCTTGTATACAAACAATTGACGGACGTTGTTGCAAAAGGCCAAATACCCGGTGAAATCCTCAAGGACTTATTGAATCAAGCGAGTTGATGGCGATGGGTGGGAAAGATTGGACGACCGAGGCGCGGAGATTGCTGGCATCGGCTGCCGGCAGCAACGACAACAGGCAGATTTCCCAGGCAGCCCCCACCATCATCTTTCAGGCCCCGGTCACCGTCCTTAACCTGACCATGGAATCCGGCCTGGATGCCCAGCGGAAGACCTTGATTCACCGGCTGGAGGGCTTCCTGGCTGGCGAAGGCGAGAAGGTTGAAGAGGCGTTCCGAGGGGAATTGAAGCGGGCGTTCGGTACGGATGCGGTAGCCGACCTGCAGGATACTCAATTGGCCGATTTAGTGGCTGGTTTCAACACCATGCTCCGCTTCGCACGCCTGTTATCGGGCGCGCCATAGCGTTAGAGGGGGTTACCATGCGCCTTGCCGTCATCACCATTCTAACGCTGCTGTCCATGGGATCGGTGGCTCGGGCCGACGCGGTAAATGACAGACTTACCGCCCAAGTCTCCCAGTATCTGGTAGCCAATCCCACCGCCATCAAACAGGTGCAGACTCCCGCCGACGTGGTGCGGACCTGGCGCGACATGGTGATGGTCGGGGATATGATTCAGCTGGCCGCTGACAACGCACTGCCCGCGCCACTCAAGCCGCAGATCGCGGGTCGCCTTGATGCCGCCAACATCTCCATGCGAATCGCCGCCGGCCAAGAGGATCGGCAGATCGCCTTACTGTCCGATATAGCCCTGCTGTTCGCCAAGACAGCCTTGGATTTCACCAAGGGGAAGGTGCCCTACACCACCTTCGGCGACGCCAGGGCGCTGCTCACCGGTGGCGGGGCCAAGGCACTCGCCAGGGATCTGGAAGGGAAGTACTCGAAGCCAGGCGCCATCATTCCGCCCGATCCCGTCATCGAAAAGTGGTGAGCCATTTCCGCCTCGTCGGAACCCCTATCCGGTGCAAAATCGACCGGCAATTTGACCATTCCTGACCATTCTTGCCCGATACTCGGTGCAAAACCCCCATCGCCTCAAACCCGCATCATTGCTTGGTTTGGTGCTGATCCCCCAATTTCATCGCCAGTGCAGAAACGGTCACCTCCCCACACATTGCCATACCTGTTGCGCTGTCAGGGTGTCGCGCTCCAAGCTGCAATTTTCATATATCAGGCTGCCATCGGATGCGCATTCCGCCACCGCCTCCCAGAGGAAAGACATTCGCCATCCATACGGCTGGTCACATGCTGGGCAAGCTGGCGTGGGAAATTTCCAACCTGGATCGTGCATCCAAAGGGGACAGTTTTTTTGACGTCCGCTACACGGCCTTTAATTGCGCGGTTACCGCATGGCATATCAGCGACTGGGCGTGGGAAGAATTGGACGAGGAGGTCAAAGGAGACCTCTCTGCCCGCGCGGGAGACCGGATTGCGGATGTGGGGACGTTTCAAGCATTTCTTCGCCGCCAATGCCGAGCCTTGCATCTGTGCCGACAGATTGCAACCGGCTCCAAGCATAAAGTCGTGCAACGCGGAAACGACGAGAATGTCACCGCCGATCTCGGTTGGGAGGTCGTCGATGAGGCGACGTGTGAAGGTACCTGTGACAGCCCGCTGCGGACCTATCGCCAGCATGCGGTGATCCATGACGGCTCAAATATGCTGGAAACGATTGATGTGTTCAGGGACGCCTTCCGTTACTGGGAAAGGGAATTGGCCTCATGGTTCTTGATCGAGGACCGAGTTATCTTCGGTGATGGCGAAGACTGATACCGGAAGCCGTGGTTCGTGCTTCCACCCTGTGGGTGCGACCGAGGGCCGTTTGGACTGTCACGCAAGCTGTGGTAGGGTCAAATGATCCTGCCCCGGAAAGACCATGCATCACCTCATTGATCAGCACCGCGCCGAAATCGCCACCATGTGCCGCCGCTATGGCGTGCGGCGGCTGGAGGTTTTCGGCTCGGCGGCGAGGGGAGTGGATTTTGATCCGGTGGAGAGCGATGCCGATTTCCTGGTGGCGTTCGATCCGGCAGTATCCAACCTTTCGCCGCTGGAGCAATATTTCGGCCTTGCCGAGGGGCTTGCTGGCTTGCTGGGGCGGCCCGTGGATCTTGTCGAGGCCGGAGCGTTGCGCAACCCGTTCTTGCTCGCCTCCGTCAACCAGACGCGCGAGGTGGTCTATGCGTCGTGACGCACGAGCCTATCTCTGGGACATCCAGCAGGCGGCCGATGCGATCATGCGTTTCCTGGACGGGTTCGACCCAACGACCTTTGCCGAGAACGAATTGGTTTACTCGGCGGTGGAGCGGAAGTTCGAGATTATCGGCGAAGCCTTGGGTCAATTGGCGAAGGTCGATCCCGATTTGGCCCTGCGTGTCCCAGACATGCGCGACATTATCGCCTTCCGCAATGTCCTGATCCACGGCTATGCCGGAATCGAACATCGCCGCGTGTGGGATATTGCCCAAAGCGCGCTGCCGGGGCTGCGAACGGTCGTAGCCGAACTGCTTGGAGATCTTGGCAGGTAGTGCGCCGTATATAGAGCGTTGTTACCTCGCCGCATCAGCATATTGATTTATCGCCCGGCAGGTCTGAAAATCGCAGTGTCGCTGGTTCGATTCCGGCCCTGGGCACCACTTTAAGCCCCTGGAAGGTAACGCCTTTCGGGGGCTTTCCATTTGTGGGGTGTGGTGAGGGCCACAGGCACATCAGCTGGGCGCCCAAGCCTCAGGCGAACAGCAGGCGGCAGACGATCACCGCGCTGACCAGGGCGGCGAGGTCGGCGATCAGCCCGACCGCCAGGGCATGGCGGATGCGCCGCACCTGCACCGCTCCGAAATAGACGGCCAGCACGTAGAAGGTGGTTTCCGTCGAACCGTAAAGGGTGGACAGCAGGGCGCCGAGATAGGAATCGGGGCCGATGGCCGGGTCCTTCAGATTGGCGGCCAGCATGCCGTAGGAACCCGAGCCCGACAGGGTGCGCATGGCGGCCATCACCAGCGCCTCGGCCGGCAGGCCCAGCCCCTCGGTCAGGCGGCCCAGGGGGCGGATCAGCAGGTCCATGGCGCCCGAGGCCCGCACCATGCCGATGGCCGCCAGGATGGCCACCAGATAGGGGATGATGCGCACCGCCACATCGAAGCCTTCCTTGGCGCCTTCGATGAACACCTCGTAGAGGCGGACCCGCCTGGCCGCGCCGTAGACCAGCAGTCCGACCACCAGCGACGGCATGATCCACGGCCCCACCGCCTTGCCCCAGGCCAGCAGCGCCCCCGACAGGGCCAGGAGGACGGCCAGGGCGGCGATGGACGGCCACAGCGGGCCGGGTGCCGCTCCGGCTTCGGGCAACGGCTCGGAGGGACGCGGCTGCCACAGGCCCTGCAGCCCGCGCGCCGCCAGCACCGCGACCAGCGTGGCGATGATGGTGGCGATCAGGGTGGGGGCGACGATGGACGCCGGCTCGGCCGAGCCGGTGGCGGCCCGCAGCGCGATGACGTTGGTGGGCAGCAGGGTGAGGCCCGCCGTGTTGATGGCCAGGAACAGCACCTGGGCGTTGCTGGCGGTGCCCTTGTCGCGGTTGAGGCTTTCCAGGTGCTCCATGGCGCGGATGCCGAACGGCGTGGCGGCGTTGCCCAGCCCCAGCAGGTTGGCGGCCAGGTTCATCACCATGGCGCCCATGGCCGGGTGGCCGGCGGGGATTTCCGGGAACAGGCGGCGCAGCGGCGGTTCCAGCAGCCGGGCCACCGCGCCCAGCAGCCCGCCGGCCTCGGCCACCTTCATCAGGCCGAGGAACAGCGCCATGATGCCCACCAGCCCCAGCGCCAGGGGCACGGCGCCGGCCACCGCCTCCACCAGGCCGGCCGACAGCGTCTCCATGGCGCCGGCGCCGCCCGACAGCTCGGCTGCCGCGGCCACCACGAACGACACCACCACCAGGACCAGGAAAACGGCGTTCACGCTGGCACCCCCCCAATTCACGCCGACCCTATCAGAAGGAATGGCGCCGCGCATCCTTGCCGCCCGCCTTCGCACGTTGTAAATCTCGGGGGACGAATATGCGGGAGAAATGAACCATCATGCGCCGTGCCGTGCTCATCCTCGGCCTTGCCACCCTGCTGGCCTCTCCCGTCCTGGCGGCGGATTCTGTTCCCGCCCGCCTCGACGCCGCCCGCATTGCCCATGCCAGGGGCGATCTGGCCCGCGCCGCCATGGAACTGGAGGCGGCGGTGGCCGAATTGCAGGGCCGTCTGGGCCGGCAACTGGCCGAGTTCCTGCCGCCGCCCCTGGCCGGCTGGCAGGCCGATGCGGTGGAGACCCATTCCCTGGCGGGAAGCGGCGGCGGGCTGGCGGTGACCCGGGCCTATGGGCGCGACGACGGCACGCTCAACATCTCTCTGATCATCGACAGCCCGGCGGTGTCCGCCGCCACCTCCCAGCTTGCCGCCTTTCCCCAGCCCAACGCCCGCAAGGTGGCGGTGGGCAACGAGGAGGCGGTGCTGCGCTGGGACCCCCAGGGCCGCAACGGCGAGGTGTTGATGGTGCTGGGGGCGCGCGTCCTGCTGCAGATCGAGGGCGACAACCTGCCCAACGGCGAGGTGCTGAGCGACGCCGCCAAGGGCTGGAACCTCGGCGGTATCCGCAAGGCCCTACCGCAGTAATCCCAGGATCAGCGGCACCAGCACGGCGGTGAACAGCCCGGTCAGCCCGATGGCCAGGCCGCCGAAGGCTCCCGCCTTCTCGCTCATCTGCAGGGCGCGGACGGTGCCGATGCCGTGCGCCGCGATGCCCAGCGCCAATCCCCGCGCCGCCTGATCCCGGACCCGCGCCAGATCGAGAATCCAGGCGCCGGCCATGGAACCGGAAATGCCGGTCAGCAGCACCATGACGGCGGTCAGCGAGGGAATGCCGCCGACCCGCTCGGCGATGCCCATGGCGATGGGGGTGGTCACCGATTTGGCGGCCAGGGACAGCATCACCTTTTCCGAACCGCCCAGGACCCAGGCGATCAGCACCGCGCCGCCGCCGGCGATCAGGGCGCCGACCAGCACCACCAGCAGGATGACCGGCCAGGCGCGGCGCAGGATGGGCAACTGGTTATAGAGCGGCACCGCCAGGGCCACCGTGGCCGGCCCCAGCAGGAAGTGGACGAACTGGGCGCCGTCGAAATAGGTGCGGTAGGGGGTGCCGGTGGCCATCAGGAAGGCGACGATCATGAACACCGACACCACCATGGGGTTGAGCAGCGGCGTGCGCCCGCTTTTCTCGAACAGCCAGACGGCGACCTGATAGGCCAGCAGGGTGGAGGTCAGCCCCAGCAGCGGTGAGGTGGAGAGATAGACCCACAGGCCGGCGAAATCCTGGCTCATGGAGTGTCGCCCCCCTTGCTCCGCATCAGGAACTGCATCAGCCGGCCGGAGATCACCAGGGTGGCGGCGGTGCTGCCCAACACCGCCAGGGCGATGGGCAGGGCCTCGGCGGCAATCACCTCCAGATGGACCATCACGCCGACACAGGCGGGGATGAACAACAGGGCGAAGTTGGCGAAGATGCCCTTTACCGTCTGCTCCAGGCCGTCGGGCACCCGGCCGCGGATCACCAGGCCGGCGAACAGGATCACCATGCCGACCACCGGGCCGGGCAGGGGCAGGCCGGAGAGGCGGACCAGGACCTCGCCGGCAAGCTGGCAGAGCAGCAGAACCGTGATATAGGGAAGCATTGTCGCTCTCCTCTCAGGTTTTATCCATGGACTGGCTCTCTCCCATCGACCTGCTTGGCGCCGTCGCGGGGCTCCTTACGACCATCTCCTTCGTGCCGCAGGTGGTCAAGACCCTGCGCACGCGTCGGACGCGGGATATCTCCCTGGCCATGTGGGTGACCTTCATCACCGGGGTGAGCCTGTGGACGATCTACGGCCTGTTGCTGGGGGCGTGGCCCATCGTGGCGTCCAACGTCCCCACCCTGGCCCTGGCCGGGACCATCCTGGTGGTCAAGCTTCGCAACATGGGAAACGAAACGGGGGGCGACAAGCCCCCCGTCTGAATGCCCGTCCGGGACGCGGCCTTCATGCGAAGTCCCGCGCCCGGCGAATGTAGGACCTGTATTACGCGCTGCGGCCGCCGTGCAGGGACGACCACTGGACGGGATCGTGGAGGAACGAGCGGACCTCCTCGATGGCGCGCTTGTCGAACTGGCCTTCCTGCTCGACCACTTCCAGAACGTCCCACCAATTGCACAGATAGCCCATGCTGACGCCGATTTCCTCCAGGCTCTTCAGGGCGCCGGGGAAGACGCCGTAGAAGAACACCACGAAGGAATGGTCCACCTTGGCGCCGGCCTGACGCAGCGCGTTGACGAAATTGACCTTGGAGGCGCCATCGGAGGCCAGATCCTCGACCAGCACCACCCGGTCGCCGTCCTTGAAGTCGCCCTCGATCTGGGCGTTGCGGCCGAAGCCCTTGGGCTTCTTGCGGATGTAGAGCATGGGCAGGTTCAGGCGGTCGGAAATCCACGCCGCGTAGGGAATGCCCGCCGTTTCGCCGCCGGCCACCGCCTCGGTGGATTCATAGCCGACCTCGCGCAGGATGGCGTTGGACATCAGTTCGCTGATCTTGGTCCGCGCGCGCGGGAACGAGATCACCTTGCGGCAATCCACATAGACCGGGCTGGCCCAGCCCGAGGTCAGGATGTAGGGCTCTTCCGGGCGGAAATTGATCGCCTTGATCTCCAGCAGGATGCGCGCGGTGGTCAGCGCCGCCTTCTTCTGTTCCGGGGTGCGGGAAACGGTGGTTGCCATGTGGGGAGCCCTCTTGCCTTGCCGATAACGGGGTCTATAGGCACAATCGCGCCTTCCTGCAAGAAGACAGAATAGGGAAGTGAGATGTCCGACGTGATCCAGCTTGTCCGGGACGGTGCCGTCGCCACCGTGACGCTGAACCGCCCCGACCGCATGAACGCGCTGAATCTGCCCATGTGGCGCGGCCTGGCCGAGGCGTTCGAGGCCATCGCCGCCGACAAGTCCATTCACGTGGCGATCCTGCGCGGTGCCGGCACCAAGGCCTTCGCCCCGGGCGCCGACATCGACGAGTTCGATACCGACCGCTCCAATCCCGCCCAGGCCAAGGCCTATGACGCGGTGATGCGCAAGGCGCTGGACGCGGTGCGGAACTGCCCGCAGCCGGTGGTCGCCGCCATCTGGGGACCCTGCGTCGGCGGCGGGCTGGAACTGGCCTGCTGCTGCGATATCAGGCTGTCGGCCCGGTCGGGCAAGTTCGGCGTGCCCATCAACAAGATCTCGGTGGTGATGGCGTATCCGGAACTGGCGCAGATCCGCCGGGTGGCGGGTGCGTCGGCCGCCTTGGAGATCCTGCTGGAAGGCCGCATCATGGATGCCGAGGAGGCCTTGGCCAAGCGCCTCGTCAACCGGGTGCTCGAAGACGACGCGTTGGAGGCCGAACTGGCCGCCACCGCCAGGCGCATCGCCGGGGGCGCGCCGCTGGCCAACCGCTGGCACAAGGCGTTCATAGCCCGCCTGGACGATGCCGCCCCGGTGTCCGAGGCGGAACTGGACGAGTGCTACCGCTTCCTGGAGACCAAGGACTACGCCGAGGGACTGGCCGCCTTCCGCGCCAAGCGCAAGCCGGTGTTCACGGCGGAATAGGGGGGGGGTCACCCCCGGAACGCCGCTTCCGTCATCTGGGGCAGGAGCTTGAGGTCGGTGTGGGGGCCGACCTCGCGCTTGTCCAGGCGTTGGGCGATGGCGGCCACCACGGCGGGCTTGCCGGGGATGCCGAACTGGGCGGTGAAGCCGGCGCGGCCCAGCAGCTTGTAGGCGGTGACCATGATGACCGCCGCCTGGAGGGTGCTCAGCCCCAGCCTGGCGAACAGGTCGGCATGCACCAGGTCGTTGACCTCGCCCAGGGCGGCGACCAGTTCGCGGGTTTCGGATTCCGGGCGTGCACCCAGGACCTTGACCGCCGCCGGGTCGTTCAGGGCCTTCCACCATTGCTGTTCCGGCTGCGGCAGGTCGGGGATGGCCGGCGCACGGGGGGAATGGATGGGCAACAGGGTGGCCGCCTTGGTCGCCCCGGCGATGGAATCAAGGATTTCCGATTCGCGGATGTCCAGCAGGCGCGGCCCCATCTCCTGCACCTTGGCCAGCGGCAGCGGAGCGTAATGGGGGACCAGCGAGACCTGCCAGTCGTGGATCAGGTATTCGTTGATGGCCTTGTACATGGCGCCGGCCCGCGACGTGGGGTCGTTGGGGTCGCCGCCCAGGGTGGCCTTGAAATGGCGCTTGGCGTGGGTGCGGACGATCATGGCGATGACGTCGTGCACCGAACGGCCGCAGCGCAGCGCCACGAAATCATCGTTGACCGGCCGGCCGCGCGCGTCGACCAGCAGATTGCGGAAGGCGGAGCGGTTGCGGCGGAAGATGGAGATGCAGCCGTGCAGCATCTCGGAATTGGCCATGACGATGTCGTAGAACTCTTCCCCCGAGGTGGAGGCGAAGGCCGGGATCAGCGAGCGGAAGACCTCGGCCACCCGGCCCTTCAGGGTGTCGTTGATGATCCGGACGACATCGTTGTGGGCGTGGGGGAGCCTGAGGCTGGCGCCGCTCGCCTTCTTCACGCTGACATCGTCCCTCGGCATATCCGGATACCCCTGGCTCCGGAAATCCGGCGCCAGTCTCAGGTTATCGGGGCTTCATCGGCGAGGCAAAGCGCGAATTATGACTCTTTGTAGCGCTATCTATTTGAATCAACAGGAGACTCTATCCTTTCGCATAGGCCGGAAGCAGGCGGGCCAGGGCCTCGCGCAGGTGGGGCAGTTCCACCGGCTTGGACAGGTACGAGTCCATGCCGGCCCGCAGGCAGCGTTCCGCTTCGCCGGCCAGGGCGTTGGCGGTCAGCGCCAGGATGGGGGTATGGCGGCCCAGGGGGGCTTCCTCGGCGCGGATGGCGGCGGTCAGCTGGAAACCGTCCATGATGGGCATGTGGCAGTCGGTGAGCACCAGGGAATAGGGCCTGGCGCGCCAGGCGGCCAGGGCGGCGGCCCCGTCGGGGAAAACCTCGGCGGCGAAGCCCAGCAGCTGCAGCTGGCGGCGGATCACCTGCTGGTTCACCGGGTGGTCCTCGGCCACCAGGATGGGGGCGCCGTCCCAGGCGGTGGCCCGGGGCTCGGGCGGGGCCGAGGGGGCGCAGGCCGGACGGGCCGGGGCCGCGGCGCCGGTTACCCGCTCCACCGCCGCCATGAGCTGGGTGCGGGTCAGCGGCCGGCCGAGGAAGCCGAGGCAATTGGGCCGGCGTTCCAGGTGGAAGCGCCGCCCGGCATCCTGGCCCTCGATGAACAGCAGCGGGGTGGCGCCCAGGGGGGCCAGATCCTCCGGCGTGACCGAATCGGCGGTGATCAGGGCCAAGTCGAAGGGCGCCTGGGTGGTGGTGGCCTTGGCCGAGGCCGCCTCGGCCTCCCTGGGGCCGGGGACGCGGACCACGGCGGCGGCGCCCTGTTCGGCGACCAGGGCGATCAGGGTACGCTCCTCGGTGTCGGGATCGACCACCAGGATGCGCAGGCCGATGAAATCGGTGGTCGGCGGGGTTTCCCGCGCCTCGGCGGCGGGGGGCTCGATCATGGGCAGCGGCAGGCGGCACCAGAACGACGAGCCCTCGCCCGGCCGGGATTCGAAGCCGGCGGCGCCGTCCATCAAATCCACCAGCCGCCGGGTGATGGACAGGCCCAGCCCGGTGCCGCCGAAGCGTCTTGTGGTCGAGGTTTCGGCCTGGGTGAAGGGCTGGAACAGGCGGTCCTTCAGCGAATCCTCGATGCCGATGCCGGTATCGACCACCCGGATGGACAGCAGAACCCGGCCTTGCCCGTCGACGCCGCCATGGCCGAGATGGATGGCGACGCGGCCCTCGGCGGTGAACTTGAC
>NZ_AONQ01000029.1 GCF_000342045.1 Paramagnetospirillum caucaseum
GATCAGGCGTCCTTGCCCTGCAGGCGCAGATGCAGGCGGGTCAGTTCCGACAGGCTGGCGGTTCCCATCTTCTTCAGCACCTTGGCGCGGTGGCTTTCCACCGTGCGGATGCCGATGCCCAGTTCCGCCGCGATCAGCTTGTTGGCCAGCCCCCGCACCATGAGATCCATCACCGACCGCTCGCGCCGGCTCAGGCGGCGGTAGCGGGTAAAGACGTTGGCCTGCTCGCCGGCCCGCTGGCGCGCCTCGGCGTCGCGGGCGAAGGCCTCGCGCACCCGTTCGAGGAAATAGTCGTCGGCGAACGGCTTTTCCAGGAAGTCCAGCGCCCCGCCGCGAAAGGCGTTGACCGCCACGGGGACGTCCCCGTGGCCGGTGATGACGATGACCGGCAGCGGCTGGACCTGGACCGACATCCATTGAAGCAGTTCCAGGCCGCTCATGCCCGGCATGCGCTGGTCGACCACCAGGCAGCCGGGGCGGGTGGGACGGTAGGCCCGCATGAAGGCCTCGCCGTCGGGGAAGCCTTCGCAAGGCAGCCCGGCAAGGTCGCACATCACCGAAATGCAATGACGCACGGCATCGTCGTCGTCGACGATGAAAACGGTTGGTTCAGGCATGATGACCGGCCATGGGAAGTGTGAAGGAAAAGCAGGCGCCCTCCGGGCCGTTCCCGGCCAGCCACAGCCGCCCGCCGTGCGCCTCGACGATGGAGCGGCAGATGGGCAGGCCCAGCCCCATCCCGGAGGATTTGGTGGTGAAGAACAGGTCGAACAGCGGCCCGACCTTGTCGTCGGGAACGCCGGGACCGGTATCGGACACCGATATCTCGACCATCCGCCCGGACTGGGCGGCGGTGACGGCGATGCGGCCCGGGCCGTCGCGGCTTTCCCGGCTGGCCAGGGCGTCGATGCTGTTGCGCAGCAGGTTGAGCAGCACCTGGTCGAGCTGCACCGCGTCGATCCACAGCGGCGGCAGGCCGGCGGGCAGGTCCGCCGCCAGGGTGATGCCCAGGCGGCGGATGTCGGGCCGGACAAAGCCCAGGATGCCGTCCAGTGCCGCCTTCAGCTCCACCTCGCCGGGTTGCCCGTCCTGGCGCAGGAAGCCGCGGATGGAGCGCAGCACCCCGGCGGCGCGCTCCGCCTCGGCGGCGGCCCGGTCCATCAGGTCGAGGATGGCGTCGCGGTCGCCGCCGCGCACCAGCAACTGGCGGCAGGACCGGGTATAGCCGATGGTGGTGAACAGCGGCTGGTTCAACTCGTGCGCCAGGCTCGACGCCATCTCGCCGATCAGGCTGAGGCGTCCCACCCGCGACAGCTCCGCCCGGCGCTGGCCCAGGCTGATTTCCAGCCGCCAGCGCTCGCTGACCACCGCGCCGACCAGCAATCCGGTCCCGGCCAGGGCCACCATCACCGTCTGGTAGTAGGTGAGGTCCTGCCAGTGGCCGGGGACGACCGACAGCCCGATGATGACGCCCACCTGGATGGCCGGCACGGCGGCGGTGGTGCCGGCCAGTCCCCGCCGCATGGCCACCCAGATGATGGGCAGGAACAGGATATAGAGAATCTTGGACGGATCGGGCACCAGCGGGTTGAAGGTCACCGCCAGGGCGGCGGCGACCGCCAGACCGTGCAGGGCCGTCTCGACCGGCGAGCGCCGGGGGCCGTTGTCCGGTGTGCGGTGAAAGCGCAGCAGCAGGAACGGCGTCACGGTCAGGATGGCGATGACGTCGCCCACCCAGTATTGCGCCACGATGGCCGGCAGACCGGCCCAGGGCAGCGCTCCGGCCGCCATGTAGGGCAGGGTGAAGCCCAGGGCGGCGGGCACGGCGGCGGCGGGAACCATGATCACCAGCCAAACCACGTCGTACAGGCGTCCCAGGCCGGAGCTGAACTGCGGGCGGCGGGAAAGCAGCCAGATTCCGGTGCCGTAGCTGAGGACGATCAGCAGGTTGCTGGCGGCGAGCACCGGCACCGGCGCCGGGGTGCCGCGGACCACCAGATCGCCCAGCATCAGCGCCGCGAAGGTCAGCGCCGCCGCGCCGCGCCGCCCGGCCAGCAGTAGGGCCAGATAAAGGCCGGCCGGCGGGTTCCAGGGGGTGATGTTGATGGCCGGCGGATCATGGATGAAGGTGACCCAGTCCACCGCCAGATAGACGGCGAGAAAGACGAGCGGGAACAGCCTTCCCCCGACCGCGAACCGCCGCACGTCTCGTCTCCCCCGTTCCGGTGTGGCGGGGCGGCCCGGCCCGTGGCGGGCCGCCCCATAATGTTGTGCTCAGTTGGTAAAGTAGGCCTGGGTGCCGTGCGCCGCAATGGCGTCGGACAGGCGCTGAAGAGCGTGGACATAGGCGGCGGTGCGCATGCACGCCCTCTTTTCCAGGTGGATGTTCCAGACGTGGCGCCCCTCGGCCTCCATGATGGCCTTGAGGCGCTGGTGAACCTCCTCCAACGACCAGTAATAGCCCTGGCGGTTCTGCACCCACTCGAAATAGGACACGGTCACGCCGCCGGCATTGGCCAGGATGTCGGGAAGCACCACGATGCCCTTGGCCTCGAGCAGCGAATCGGCCTCCTTGGTGACCGGGCCGTTGGCCAGTTCCAGGATCACCCTGGTGCGGATGCTGTCGGCGTTGTCGATGTGGATCTGGTCTTCCAGCGCCGCCGGAACCAGCAGGTCGCATTCCACCGCCAGCAACTCGTCGGGGGCCACCACCCGGGCCTTGCCGTTCTTGGCATAGGCCGAGACCGAGCCGGCCGCGTCCTTGGCGTCGAGCACCGCGTCGGGGTCGAGGCCGTCGGCCGAGACGATGGCGCCGCGTGAATCCGAGATGCCGATGATCTTGTAGCCGTCGGCGTGCAGCAGGCGGGCGATATGGACGCCGGCATTGCCGTAGCCCAGCACCACGACGCGCTTGGCCGACTTGTCGAGGCCCAGTTCGCCTTCCAGGTGCTTGACCAGATAGAAGCCGCCGCGTGCGGTGGCGTCGTCGCGGCCCAGCGACCCGCCCAGGGGGATCGGCTTGCCGGTGATGACGGCGGGGCTGGGCTGGCGGACCATGGAGCTGTATTCGTCGGCCATCCAGCCCATGATCATGGAATTGGTGTAGACGTCGGGGGCGGGAATGTCGCGGTCGGGGCCGATCATGCTGGCGAAGGCCTGGACATAGGCGCGCGACAGGCGCTCCAGCTCGGCGCGGGACAGGCCGCGCGGGTCCACCTGGACCGCGCCCTTGCCGCCGCCATAGGGCAGGTTCATCACCGCGCACTTGAAGGTCATCCAGAAGGCCAGGGTCGAGACCTCGCCCACCGTCGACGCCGGATGGAAGCGGATGCCGCCCTTGGTCGGGCCGCGGGTGTCGTCGTAACGGCAGCGCCACGCGGTGAACGACCGCCGCGACCCGTCATCCATGCGGATGGTCAGGCGGGTGGTCAGCGTCTCCTTGGGATGACGGAGCTTCTCAAGCACCTCGGGGTCCACTTCGATGTGGCGGGCCGCCTCGTCGAGCCGGGTGAGGGCGTGGGAAAGCATTGCCATGTCGGTCATTCGGTTGTCTCCAGTGATTTGGCTCCGGTGACCGTCCTGTCCCGCCCGCCCAAGGGTATTTGTCCAGGGCGTTGGACACTGTCGTTCCACCGAAAAGATGGCCGTAAATGTACGGTGTTCGGGGAGACATGCAGAAGACCGTGATTCTGCTGAATTATTCAGCTTGACTTCTGTCCGTCTGCTGAATTTTCCGGGGAATCGAGCTCCCAGTGGCGGAACTGCTCTTCCGGCATGGGGCGGGAGAACAGATATCCTTGAATCTGCGGGCAGCCGCGCTTGCTGAGGAACTGCAACTGCTCCTCGGTTTCCACCCCTTCGGCGACCACGTCGAGCTTCATGGAGCGGCCGATGGCCAGGATGGCGTCGACCAGGGCCTCGTCGCGGCTGTCGGCGCCGATATCCTGGATGAACGACTTGTCGATCTTGACGCACTGGATCGGCAGGCGCTTCAGGTATCCCAGGCTGGAATAGCCGGTGCCGAAATCATCGACCGTGATGCTGAATCCGGCGTCATGGAGCTGGCTGAGGGCGGCCTCCGCCCGTTCGGGGTCGGCCATCATCTGGGTCTCGGTCAGCTCCAGCTCGATGTTCTGCGGGCTGAGGTCGTATTCGGCGATCAGGCGGAAGATGGTGGCGGCCAGATCGGGGCGGAAAAGCTGGCGGGCCGACAGGTTGACGGCGATGCGCGGCGTTCTCAGTCCTTCGTCGCGCCATGCCCTGATATGCCGCAGGACCGAGGTCAGGACGATCAGGCCGAGCGGGACGATCAGGCCGGTTTCCTCGGCGATGGGGATGAACTCGGCCGGCGGCACCAGGACGCCGTCGTGCCGCCAGCGCACCAGCGCCTCGGCGCCGCACAGGGTGCGGTCGGGCAGGGCGATCTTCGGCTGGTAGTGAATCTCGAACTCGTCATTGTCGATGGCGCGGCGCAGCTTGGCTTCCATGTCCAGGCGCCGGATCACCCGGGCGTTCATGCTCTTGTCGAAGAAGCAGACGCTGGACCGGCCGGCGGCCTTGGCGTGGTACATGGCCGTGTCGGAACTCTTGAGCAGGGTGTGGAAGGCGGTGCCGTCCTCGGGGGCGACGGCGATGCCGATGCTGGCCCCCAGGCGGAACTCGTGGCCGTGCAGGGTCACCGGGCGCGAGACTTCGGCGATGACCTTGTCGGCGATGGCGCGGATTTCCGAGGTGCCGGGGCTGTCGGTCAGCATGATGACGAACTCGTCGCCGCCCAGGCGGGCCAGCGTGTCTGTCTTGCGGATGGCCGACAGGATGCGGTCCTTCATGGTCACCAGCAACTGGTCGCCCACGTCGTGGCCCAGGCTGTCGTTGACCGTCTTGAAATGGTCGAGGTCGAGGAACAGCAGGGCGAAGCCGTCGCCGGAGCGGGTCATGCCCAGCAGGGCCTGGGCGACGCGGTCCTCCAGCAGGGCCCGGTTGGGCAGCCCGGTCAGCATGTCGTGGAAGGCCATGCGGAGGATCTTCTGGTCCTTGGCGTGCAGGTCGGTGGCGTCGCGGTCGACGCCGCGATAGCCGATCAGTTCCCCCGCCGCGTCGAATAGCGGAATGCCGCTGGTCAGGATGTGCCGCAGGCTGCCGTCCCGGTGGATGTTGGTATTCTTCAGGTCGGAGAAGGCCTCGCGGCGGGCGACGATCTCCTTCAACTGGGCATGGACGATGGCCGCTTCGTCCGCCGGCATGAAATCGTAGGCGGTGCGGCCGATCATCTCTTCCGGGGTATAGCCCAGCACGGCCTCGACGTTGCCGGCGACGAAGGTGAAGGTGCCGATCTTGTCCACTTCCCAGATCCAGTCGGCACTGGCGAAGGCGAAGTCGCGGAAGCGCTGCTCGCTTTCCTGCAGGGCGGTCTGGGCCTTGCGCTGCTCGGTGATGTCGGCGATGACGCCGACCAGCCCCCGGCTGGTCCCGTCCTTGGTCCGCATCTGCCGGCAGGTGAGGCGGCCCCAGAAATCGCTGCCGTCGTCGCGGCGGTAATGGCGCTCGATATCCACCGAGGGGACCAGTCCGCTCAGCAGTTTCCCGATGGTCCGCTGGCCGTCCTGCCGCTCGTCGGGGTGGATATGCGAGAAATAGCTGCTGCCCATCAGGCTGTCGTGCGGGCATCGGAACATCTCGGCCATGCGGGTGTTGGCATCGAGAATCCGGCCGTCCTGGTCGGTCAGGAAAATGGCGACGCTGGAGGTGTCGTGGATCAGCCGCAGTTCCGCCTCGCGCTGGCGCAGCGTCTCCTCGGCGGCTCCGCGCTGGGCGATCATCCGGTTGGCCGAGAGGGCGACCCGCCGGTGCTCGCTGAAGCGCAGGGTGTCCACATCGATGGAGGTGGGGTGCTCGGCCGCTTCGGCCAGGGCCAGGTCGAGGGCCCGGGCATCCTTGGCCGCCCGCCGCGAGGTGGCCCGCATGGTGAGAAAGCCGGCGGCGGCCAGCAGCCCGGCCAGCAATCCGGCGATGCCCAGCTTGAGGATCATGCCCTCGGTCATGGCGGCGCGCTGGGCGGCGATTTCCGCTTCGGCGTTGTCGTCGTAGAGGCCGGCCCCAAGGTACCATTGCCAGTCGGCGATGCCCGCCACGTAGCTGGTCTTCGGGGCGGGGCGCCGGTTCTCGACGGCGGGCATGACATAGGACAGGAAGCCGCCGCCGTTCTTCGCCGTTTCGATCAGGCGGCCGACCACGTCCCGGGACTCGGGGTCGTCGCCGGCAAGCGGGTTGACGCCCTTGAGCGTGCCGGCCAGGCCCATTCCGTCCCACTGGCCGGCGAAGATGTAGCCGTCGCCGTCGAAGCGCATCTGGTCCATGCGGGCCAGGACCTCGGCCTTGATGTCGGCCTCCATATCCTCGACGTATTCGCCGGTGCCGACCACCCAGCCCAGCGGGGCGATCAGCTTGACATAGGCGATCTTCAGGTGGTCGTTGCCCGGCTTGCCCGGCTGGGTCCAGTAATAGCGGTAGACGCCTTCGCCCTGCCGCTTCACCAGATCGATCATGTCGCGGACCACGAACTCGCCGCGCGCCCCGGTCATGGCCAGCATGTTCTGGCCCTCCAACTCGGGGCGGACGGCGAACAGGCGCTCGACGCCGCTCAGGTCGAAGGCAAAAAAATAGCCCCGGCCCTTGTTGAAGCGGATCGGCCGCAGGGCTTCGCGGACCAGATCCTCGGACACCTGGCTGGGCTGGCCGGGCGGCGCCTGTTTCAGCAGGTGGACCGCGACGGCGTGGGCCTCCTCGACACGCTCACGGATGGCGTTCTCGACCCGCCGCTCGGTCTGGCGGCGCTCGAACGCGATGCCGGCCAGCACGTCGTCGACGATGCGCTTGAGGTATATCCGGGTCCGGTCATGGTGAATCACCCGGACCATGTCCGCCTGCCGCTGGAAATCGCGGTATTCCACCACGGTCCAGACCAGCCCCAGCGTCAGCAGGGCGGCGGCGATGATCGACCCCAGCCGCAGCGAAAGATGATCGATCAGGCTTTGCGTGTTGCCCAAGGCCTTTTACATTCCATCGACGTCGCTCCCTGCCCGATGTTTACATGCGCATCGGATCCTTGTTTGGCTCAGGGTAGTCCATTCCGCAGGTTGCGGAAAGGGACGTCGTATGGCGATCGGCCGGATCGAAGGTATAAAAAAGGGACCCGCGGCCGGAGCCGGCGGGTCCCAGTGTTCATCCGGGAGGATGATCTACTTGCCCTTGGAGGCGTCCCATTCGGCAAAGGTCGAGCCGGATTTGGCCAGCTTTTCCAGCAGGGGGGCGGGGGTCCAATAGCGCGGATCGAGGGTCTTGCCGAATTCGACGATCTTGTCGTAGATCACCTTCAGGCCGACGGTATCGGCGTAGAACATCGGGCCGCCGCGATACCGCGGGAAGCCGTAGCCGGCGGTGTAGACCACGTCGATGTCGGAGGCGCGCAGCGCGATGCCTTCCTCCAGCAGCTTGGCGCCCTCGTTGATCATGGAATACAGGCAGCGTTCCAGGATCTCGTCCTTGCCGGGCTTGCGGGCCGGGACATTCAGGCGCTTGCCCTCGGCATGCATCATCTCGATGACCTCGGGGCACGGGGCCCGCTTGCGGTCGGGCGAGTCGTAGCGGTAATAGCCGCGGCCGGTCTTCTGGCCCAGCCACTTGTTGGCCACCAGCAGGGCGGAGCAGCGGTAGAAGCTGGGGTCGTCGGGAACCATGTGGGGGTTGGCGATGCGGGTGTTGTCGCCCACCTCGATTCCGGCCATGTCGTAGACGGCCAGGATGCCCATGGCCATGCCCCAGCCCTCCAGCGCGCCGTCGATGTCGGCGGGGGTGGCGCCTTCCAGCACCATGCGCTCGGCCTCGCGGCCGTAGGGGTCCATCATGCGGTTGCCGATGAAGCCGTAGCAGACCTTGGAGACCACGCCGGTCTTCTTGATCAGCTTGGCCATGTCGAGCGCGGTCAGCAGCACGTCCATGCTGGTCTTGGCGCCCTGGACGATCTCCAGCAGCGGCATGACGTTGGCCGGGCTGAAGAAGTGCAGGCCGATGACGTCGGCCGGACGCTTGGTGGTGGCGGCGATCTCGTCGATGTCCAGCGTCGAGGTGTTGGTGCCCAGGATGGCGCCGGCGGGCAGGACGGCGTCGAGCCTGGCGAAGATGTCCTTCTTCAGCTCCATCTTCTCGAACACCGCCTCGATGGCGAGATCGGCGTCCTTCAGCGCGGCGTAGTCGGTGCTGACCGACAGCAGGCCCATGCGGCTTTCAAGCTGTTCGGCGGTCAGCGAGCCGCGCGACACCGAGCGCTCGTAGTTCTTGCGGATGATTCCCAGGCCGCGCTGCAGGTTCTCGTCCGACACGTCGATGATGGTCACCGGCACGCCGATATTGGCGAAGCACATGGCGATGCCGCCGCCCATGGTGCCGGCGCCGATGATGCCCACCTTGCGGATGGGGCGCGCCTTGATGTCCTTGGTGATGCCGGGGATCTTGCGCACTTCGCGGTCGGCGAAGAACAGGTGGCGCATGGCCCGGGCCTCGACGGCGTGCTCCAGCTGCCGGGAGATGTCGGCCTCCAGCTTCAGCCCCTCGGCGAAGGGCAGCGAGGCGGCGGCGGCCATGGCCTCCACCAGCTTCAGCGGCGAGGTGCGGTTCTTCATGGTCTTGGCCACCTGGGCCTGGCGGGCGGCGATGATCTCGGCGGCCTTGGCGGCATCCTTGACGGCCAGGTCGCAGGTGCGGCGCGGGCCCTTGCCCTCGGCCACCAGCTTCTTGGCGTAGGCTAAGGCCGCGGCGTTGACGTCGGCGGCGGCGACCTCGTCCACCAGGCCCAGCTCAAGGGCCTTGGCGGCGGGCACGGGCTTGCCCGACAGGACCAGATCCATGGCGGCGTCCAGGCCGATCAGGCGGGGCGCGCGCTGGGTGCCGCCGGCGCCGGGGATGATGCCCAGCGACAGCTCGGGCAGGCCGATGCGGGCGCCCTTGTCGGCGACGCGGTAATGGCAGGCCATGGCCAGCTCGGTGCCGGCGCCCAGCGCGGTGCCATGGAGCGCGGCAACCACCGGCTTGGCGCAGCTTTCCACCAGATTGAACAGGTCCTGGTGATGGGGGGGCTTGATGCCGGTGTCGAACTCGCCGATATCGGCGCCGGCCATGAAGGTGCGCCCGGCACAGACCACCACTGCCGCGTCATAATCGGCGCGGCCGGCCAGATCGGTGAAGACCTTCTGCAGCCCGGCCCGCACGGGGTGATCGGCGGCGTTGACCGGCGGGGAATCGATGGTGACGGTGGCGATGCGATCGGTAACGGAAAGAGTGACGACGTCGCTCATGATGTCGGTTCCTTGGAAGAATACGGTTCGGTTCGAAATCAGGCGCCAGCGGGTCAGGCGTCAGTGACCTGGAGCACCACGGCCATGGCGGAATCGCCGGCGGCGCAGCCGCTGAACAGGCCGTAGCCGCCGCCCTTGAGGGCCAGCTCCTCGATCACCTCGATGATGCCCCGCGTGCCCATGGGCGACTGGGGATGGCCCCACAGCAGCGACGAACCGAAATTGTTGAAGCTCTTCACGTCGATCTCCAGCGCGCGGGCGAAGGCGAAATCGTTGGCGGTGAAGGGGTTGTGCAGCTTGATGACGGCTACCTGGGACAGGCTGATGCCGGCCTGGGCCAGGGCCATCTGGGCGGCGGGGGCCGGGGCCTTGGGCATGAAGGCGGGCTCGACCCGCTTCTGGCCGAAGCCCAGGACGCGCACCCGGATGGCCTTGTTCTTCGACAGCTCGCGCGCCTTGTCGGGGTTGGCGACGATGATGGCGGCGTTGCCGTCGGCCGGGTGGGTCTGGCAGCCGAAGGTGATGGTGCCGCCCTCCATCACCGGCTTCAGCTTGGCAAGGCCCTCCGGCGTCGAGATGCTGACGCCCTCGTCGCCGGAAAGCGTGGTGGCGACCTTCTTGAAATTGGGGGTCGGCACGTCGAAGGGCAGGGTCATGAAACGCTTGAGGAAGGCGCTGTCATTGGCGGTGGCGGCGGCGTACTGCTCCTGGCGATAGAGCACCAGATCGTGCTGCTCGGCGGTGTTCAGGCCGTATTCCCTGGCGACGTTCTCGGCGGTGACCAGCATGGACTTGGTGGTCACCGGGTCGTAGCCAAAATTGTCCATCACCCAGTTCTCGGCATCGCCGGTGCCGCCGGGGGCGGCGGGCTTGGGATAGAACACGTGCGGGCCGTTGGAGGTGCGGTCGCAGGTCATTACCAGGGACACGCCGGCGATGCCGTCGTTGACTTCCTGGCTCGCCGCCTGCAGGCAGCGCACGCCGGTGGCGCAGGCCTGGGACAGGGTCGGGCCGCCCACATGGCCGGCGCCCAGCATGGCGGTCAGCCACGGCGTGCCGAAGAACGAGTGCTTCTGCGGCACCGAGATGCCCATTACCGCCGCATCGAACACCGAGGCGGGAATCTGGCGCTTGGCCAGCTCGGCCTTGGCCACGTGGGCGGCGAATTCCATGGAATGGAGGTTGGCGTAGGCGCCCTGCCAGCGGGCGAACGGCGTGGACCAATAGCAGCCGTAGGGGATCTCGACATTGTAGGACATGACGCACTCCCAGATGTTTCCTTGCCGCGCCTCGGCGCGGGGTGCCACGGGTGGGACCCGGATTGGCACCACTCTAGCGGCGTTCGGAAATGCGGTAAAGGTAAATATTTGCGAACAACAACAGTTGACCAGGTAAACAATATTGGCGAACGACACCCCTCCTCAGGATTCATACGGGGTCCGGCGGTCAGGCCGGCGGATTGTAGAGGCGGTACAGCAGGTCGCGCAGGAGGACGCGCTCTTCCTCGGTGAAGTGGGAGGTAATGCGCATCTCATGTTCGGCGACCCGCCGCTTCAGCTCCGCCAGGGTCTTCTGTCCGGCATCGGTCAGCATGATGGCGTAGGTGCGGCGGTCGACGGGCGAGGGGACGCGGCTGGCCAGCCCCTTGCCCTCCAGCGCGTCGATCAGGATCACCGCGCCCGAGCGGTCGATGCCCATGGTGGCGGCCAGGGTGGTCTGGGACAGGCCGGGATTGGCGCCGATGATGGTCATGGCGGCGAATTGCGACGGCCGGATGTCCAGCGAGCCCACGGCGCGGACGTAATCCTGGTAGACCACCACCTGGGCGCGGCGCAGGCGATAGCCGACGATGTCGTCCAGGATATCCAGTTCCATGCCGGAAAGCGCCGAGGGCGGCGAGGGAAAGGCCTTTGCCGCTGCGCTGCCGGGGGTGCTTCTGGTTCGCTTGGTCGCCAAATCAGCCTCTTTTGACAATGATCAGCCCAAATGTGTATTGGTTTTGCCGCCGCCAGACAACAGCAATAGGCGCTTCGCCCTTGTCTAATCCCGGCGGGATTTCCACATAGAGGATGGCAGTGCCCCGCGCCGCGGCGCGGGAGCGGGACACTCCTTCACGAAGGGGGACCAAATGATTTCCATGGCCATCCACTCCCATCACCCCGATGCCCGGCTGGTGACGCCGGCCCAGGCCTCGGAATGGCTGAATGCCGGCTGGCGCGACGTCTGGCGCAATCCCGTTCTCAGCCTGGGGTTCGGCGCCCTGTACGCCGGAATCGGCATGGGGCTGTTCCTGGTCCTCAACGCCCTGGAGATGGGCTCGCTGCTGTTTCCCCTGGCCGCCGGCTTCATGCTGGTGGGGCCGCTGGCGGCGGTGTTCTTCTACGAGATCAGCCGCCGCCATGAAACCGGCGAGCCGGTCGGCCTTGGCCAGGTGATCGGCGGGGTCAGTTCCCGTCTGGACCAGATCGGCAACATGGGCCTGGTGCTGTCCATCCTGCTGATGGCCTGGCTGCTGGCCGGGTTGGTGGTCTTCGCCCTGTTCTATCCGCCGGGCATGCCGCTGCCGCTCGGCAACTTCCTCGAGGACGTGGTGCTGCGCCCGGGGTCCTTCCGCTTCCTGGCGGCGGGAACCCTGGTGGGCGGAGTGCTGGCGGTGATCGCCTTTTCCATCAGCGTCTTCGCCATGCCCATGCTGCTCGACCGCGACGTGGGCGTCATCGAGGCCATGGAGTTCAGCGTGCACGCCGTCAGGGTCAACTGGCGCACCATGATCGGCTGGGCGGCGACCATTGCTGTGCTGACCTTCTTCGGCATGGCCACTGCCTTCGTCGGCATGGTGGTGGCGTTGCCGGTAATCGGCCACGCCAGCTGGCATGCCTATCGCGATGTGATGGGGGAGTGTTGATTCCACGTCACAGACCCTCACAACTCCTTTCCGTTCGCTGGTGGACCCACGTATATGGACGGAGCAAGGTTGCAGTAGAGATGCTGCAACCTTTTTCATTCGTAGGCCGGCCATGGATCCATCGCTCAGAGAAATCATCGCCCACGCGGTGACGGAGGCCCGCAAGGGAGGGCTGGACGCGGTCGCGCAACGCGCCGCCGCCGTGACCCTGCTGGCCGCCATGATTCCGTCCCTGGACGGCGGCACCGTCCAACTGATCGTCGACCAGCTCTATCCCTTCATCGCCGACCTGGGCGCCGCCGCCTGAGGCTGGCTCAGGGAATGACGATCTTGCCGGGATTCATGATGCCGGCCGGGTCGATGGCGCGCTTGATGGCGCGCATCACGTCCAGCGCCTCGCCGTATTCCTCTTCCAGGAAGGCCATCTTGCCGTGGCCGATGCCGTGCTCGCCGGTGCAGGTGCCGTCCATGGCCAGGGCGCGCCGCACGATGCGGTGGTTGATGCGCTCGGCCTCGGCGATTTCCTCTGGCTTGGTGGGATCGACCAGCAGCATGACGTGGAAATTACCGTCGCCCACATGGCCGACGATGGCCGAGGTCAGCGGCGTCGACTTCAGGTCCTCCTCGGTCTCCAGCAGGCATTCGGCCAGACGCGAGATGGGTACGCAGGCGTCGGTGGTCCAGGCGCGGCAGCCGGGGCGAAGCGCGACACCGGCGTAATAGGCGTTGTGGCGCGCCGCCCACAGCCGGGTGCGCTCCTCGGCGCCGGTGGCCCACTGGAAGCCCTCGGCCCCGAATTCGGCGGCGATGGCTTCGACCTTCTCGGCCTGCTCGCGCACGCTGGCCGGGCTGCCGTGGAATTCGAAGAACAGGGTGGGAGCGACCTTGTGGTCGGTCTTGGCGTAACGGTTGACCGCGTCGATCATCACCTTGTCCAGGAACTCGATACGCGCCACCGGCACGCCCGACTGGATGGTGAGGATCACCGTGTTGACCGCCGCCTCGATGGACGGGAAGGGGCACACCGCCGCCGAGATCGCCTCGGGGATGCCCTGCAGGCGCAGCGTCAGCTCGGTGATGACGCCCAGCGTACCTTCCGAACCGACGAACAGCCGCGTCAGGTCGTAGCCGGCCGAGGATTTGCGGGCTCGCGTGGCGGTGCGGATCACCCTTCCGTCGGGCAGCACCACCTGCAGCGACAGCACGTTTTCGCGCATGGTGCCGTAGCGCACCGCGTTGGTGCCCGACGCCCTTGTGGCCGCCATGCCGCCCAGCGAGGCGTCGGCGCCGGGATCGATGGGGAAGAACAGGCCGGTGTCGCGCAGGTACTCGTTCAACTGCTTCCTGGTGACGCCGGGCTGGACGGTGACGTCCAGGTCCTCGGGCCTGACCTCCAGCACCCGGTTCATGCCGGCGACGTCGATGCTGATGCCGCCCGAAAGCGCCGCGACGTGGCCTTCCAGTGAGGTGCCGGTACCGAAGGCGATGACCGGAACCCCATGGGCGGCGCAGGCCTTGACGGTTTCCGCCACCTCCTCGGTGGACAGGGCGAAGACCACCGCCTCGGGCGGGCAGGCCGCGAAGTGGGATTCGTCCTTGCCGTGCTGCTCGCACACGGACCAAGCGGTGGAAAAGCGTTCGCCGAACCGGGCGGCGAGCTGGGCGTGGAGATCGGCGGGAATCGGCATGGAGGCGGGGCCTTTGTGGTCGGACCAGCTAGACTACGGTTCCTTGCCCGCCCGGCGCAAGGCCAGCGCCATGGCGCCGCCGCCCAGGGTGGCGGCGCCCAGCACCACCGAGGCCGACGTCCAGCCCCAGGCCGAGACGGCGGCGCCCACCACTACCGGCCCCAGCAGCAACCCCCAGTTGCTGCCCTGCATGAACAGCCCCAGGGTGACCGGCACCAGGATGGGGCGGGGGGCGTAGACCGAAGCCGACCCCAGGATGCAGCCGGGCAGCAGGCCGGCGCAGGTGGTGACGATCAGGCACAGGCCGTAGGCCAGGCCGGGCGGTGTTCCCGGCAGGAAGATGCCGGAGCAGCCCACCGCCATCACCGCGAAGGCGGCGGCCATGATCTTGCGCCGGGGCAGGCCGAGGCGCAGGGCGGGCCCCGAGGCGACGTTGCCGATGATGTTGCAGGCGGTCACCAGGGCGGTCATCACCCCGGCGGTGCCGGGCGGCACGCCCATGCGCTCGATCAACAGGGTGGGCAGGAAGCCGGTCAGCGCGGCATAGGCGGCGGAATAAGGAACGAAGGTGGCGGCCAGCAGCAGCGGTCCCCGCGCCCTGAGGGTGTCGCCCACGTCGCGCAGCAGGCGGACCTCGCCCACGCCGGGCGGCCGCTGGGGGCGGGGCATGCGCAGGTGGACCAGCGCCGCGTAGAGCAGCAGCAGCGCCGCCATGCCCAGCCACAGGCCGCGCCAGCCCAGCAGCGGCAGGGCCGGGGCGGCGGTCATGGACACCGCCATGCCGAACGGCATGAAGGCGCCCCACAGGCCGAAAGCCATCTGGCGCTGGGCCGGCGTGGTCATCAGGGTGATCAGCGCCGGGGCCGAGATCACCACCAGCATGTAGCCGATCCCCTCGACCACCCGGCTGGCCAGCAGGGTGGCGAATTCCGGGGCGAGGCCGCCGGTCAGGCTGCCCAGGGCCATGACCAGCAGGCCGATGGGCAGCAGGCGGCGGGAACCGACCCGGGTGACCAGGGTCCCCATGCCGGCCCCCACCGCCGCCCCCATGACGGCGAACAGCGACAGCACCCAGGCGGCCTGGGACAGGTCGAGGCCCATCTCGTCGCGCAGGAACGGCAGGGCGATGGGCGCCTTGCCCACCTGGAAGGCGGCGACCACTCCCGCTCCCACCGCCCCGAGGACGGCAGGCCATGAGGTGCGTTCGGGACCCATCTACTCGGAATCGCGGCGGGACGGGGCGCCGAGCCAGGGATTGCCGCCGCCGAACGCCTGGGTCCAGGGGGCGAGCCACGCCTGGGCCATGGTACTCCACAACGCGAAGGGATTGCTCCACGCGGCGGGCGGCAGGCCGCCCAGCAGCAGGGTCTCGGCGGCCTGGAACGACGGCGTGGCCGAGAGGTGAATAATCATGTGCTCGGCCGCGCCGCCGGCATCGTGGCGATGGACGATCTCCATGCGAAGGTTGGGCAGGTCGCCAACAATGCGGGTTTCGTCCTTCACCATGTTCTCCAGTGCCCTTGGGGGCGGCCTGCGGGCGGGACGCCCGCGCTCCGACAAATTCTGCGGGCGGGACGCCCGCGCTCCGATAAATTCTGCGGGCAGGGTGTCCGCGCTCCGCCTTAGTTCTTGATCGTCTTGCGGCAGGCCGTGGCGGCCCGGCGGCAGGCCTGGGCGCATTCCTTGAGCCGCACGTCCTCGCTGGCCAGCTTCTCGCAGGCGCTGGCGCATTTGTCGCTGACCTCGGCGGCCACCTGGCAGGTCAGGTGGTGCAGGCGCGACGAGCGCAGCATGAAGTCGGCGGCGGTCTCGTTGATGTCGGCGCAGTCGAGCAGCAGCTGGATCAGTTCCCATTCGGCCGAGGGGCCGCCCTGCTGCATGCCATGGATGACGGATTCGGTACAGGCCCGGTGCGCCTGTTCACAGGCGTCGATGGTGTCGGACAAAGGCATGTTCGTCTTCTCCCCCTGAACGGGCCGGACGAGTCCGGCCCGTTTCCTTGGTAGACCCGGCGGGTTGGGGCGTCAATCCGCGTAATCGTACTTGCCGCCCTTCCAAACATACATGACATAGCCGGGAGCGGCGACGTCGCCCTTGGCGTCGAAGCCGATCCTGCCGATGGCGGTGTCGAACTTCTCGGCCTTGAGCACGGCGGCCACCTTCTTCCAGTCGGTGGACTTGGCCTTCTCGACCGCCTGGGCCCAGGCCTGGATGGTGCCGTAGGTGTACAGCGTATAGGCCTCGGGCTCGTACTTCTGGGCGCGGTAGTACTTGACCAGTTCGGCGTTGGCCGGATTCTTGCGCGGATCGGGGCTGAAGGTCATCAGGGTGCCTTCGCCGGCGGCGCCGGTAATGGCCCAGTATTCCTCGGTGACCAGGGCGTCGCCGCCCATCAGCCTGGTCTGCATTCCCTGGTCGCGCAGTTGGCGGACGATCAGGCCGGCCTCGGTCTTGTAGCCGCCGAAATACAGCAGGTCGACCTTGGCCGCCTTCAGCTTGGTGACCAGGGCGGAATAGTCCTTCTCGCCGGCCGAGATGGCCTCGTACACCGTGTCCTTGATTCCGGCCTTGCCCAGGGCGTCGCGGGTCTGGTCGGCCAGTCCCTTGCCGTAGGCCGACTTGTCGTGGACGATGGCCACCACCTTGCCCTTCATGTGCTTGGCGATGTACTCGGCGGCGATGACGCCCTGCTGGTCGTCGCGGCCGCAGGTGCGGAAGACGTTGGGCAGGCCGCGCTCGGTGAACTTGGGGTTGGTCGAGGCCGGCGAGATCTGCAGGATGCCGGTCTCGGCATAGACCTCCGACGCGGGGATCGACGAACCCGAGCAGAAATGGCCGGCGACGAAGGGAATCTTCCTGGAGGCCATCTCGTTGGCCACCGCCACCGCCTGCTTGGGGTCGCAGGCGTCGTCGCCCATGCTGAGCGCCAGCTTCTGGCCGAGAACGCCGCCCTTGGCGTTGATGTCCTCGACCGCCTTCATGGCGCCGCGCTTGAACTGCTCGCCGAAGGCCGCCTCGCTGCCCGACAGCGGCCCGGCCACGCCGATGGTGATGTCGGCCCGCACCGCGCCGGCAGCCAGCAATACGGCCGCGAAGGTGATTCCCGTAATCCCGATCCTGCCCATGTTCGGCTCCTCCCTGGATATCGATTGAGGCCATCAGTCTACCAGCGGATGCGGGACGCGCCACATCGGAATGCGGGGTGTTAAAATGTTTGAAAAGCGATATCGCTTCGATATATAAAATAAAGGCGCCCCATGGTGGGGCTGACGGAATGCGGAGTGGATTTCATGTCGGACGAGAAGAAGGTCAAGCCCAAGCCCAAGCCCAAGCCCAAGCCCAAGCCTGCGGCTTCCAGGAAGGCGGCGTCCAAGGCGCCCGCCCCCGAGCCCATAGCCTCCGAGCCCGCAGCTCCCGAACCGGCGGCTCCTCTCGCCGCTCCGGCGGCAGAGTCTGGCGCGCCCAAGGCCGCGAAGAAGGACGGCAAGCCCAGGAAGGAGAAGAAGGAAAAGAAGAAGAAGAAGGAAAAGCGCAAGAAGGAGGCGGTGATCATCCGCTTCGAGGACGCCCATCTGCCGCAGATCGACGCGCGGGCCGAGGCCCTGGGCCTGTCGCGGGCCGCCTGGGTGCGCATGGTCGTGGCCCAGGCCCTGAGCAAAGGGTGATTGGATGACCGGCGGATTGCCGGCCTGACCCGTCAGGCCGGTTGCCGCACCGGCAGCGATGCCGGACGCTTGCCGCCGTGCAGGAATTCGGTCAATTCCTCGGCGGGCATGGGATGGGCGAACAGGAAGCCCTGGACCATGTCGCAATCGTACTTGACCAGGTGGTCCAACTGCTCCTGGGTCTCGATGCCCGGCGCCACCACCGACAGATGGAGGCCGCGGGCCACCGCCACGATGGCGGTGACGATCTCGGATTCCTCGGCGCCCGAGGCGGCGTCGCGCACGAAGCTCTGGTCGATCTTCAGGGTGTTGCTGGGCAGCTTGCGCAGGAAGGCGAAGGACGAATAGCCCGAGCCGAAGGCGTCGATGGCCATGCGCACGCCCAGGGTCTTGAACTGGGTGAAGATGGCGTCCACGTCCTGGCCCTTGTCGAGGATGGCGCTTTCCGGCACGTCCAGCTCCAGGGCGCCGGGGGGCAGCGCGCTGCTTTCCAGGGCGGCGGCGATGTCCTCGATCAGCTCGGGGGCGCGCAACTGCCGGTTGCTCAGGTTGATTCCCACCCTGAGGCCGGCATGGCCGGCATCCAGCCAGGATTTGGCCTGGCGGCAGGCCTCTTCCAGCACGAAGCGGCCCACCGGCACGATCAGTCCGGTTTCCTCGGCCAGCGGCAGGAAGTGGTTGGGCATGATCATGCCGAATTCCGGATGGCGCCAGCGCAGCAAGGCCTCGACCGCCACCACCTTGCCGGAGCGGGAATCGAAGATGGGCTGGTAGTGCAGCAGGAATTCCCGGCGCTCGACGGCATGTCGCAGCGCGCCTTCCAGGGCCAGGCGCTCGAAGGCCTGGGCGTTGACGGTCTCGGAATGGAAGCGGCAGGCGTTGCGGCCCTGGTGCTTGGCCCGGTACATGGCGGCATCGGCCAGCTTGATCAGGGTCTGGGCGTCGCCGCCGTCGGACGGGTACAGCGCCACGCCGATGGAGGACGAGATGCGCGCCTCGTGTCCCTGGAGGTCGAAGGGCTCGGCCATCAGGGACAGGATCTTGTGGGCGACCACGGCGCCGTCGCGCGGCTCGGTGATGTCTTCCAGGATCACGGTGAACTCGTCGCCGGCCAGCCGCGCCACGGTGTCGCCCTGGCGCACGCAGGAACTCAGGCGCTCGGCCACCTGCTGCAGCAAGATGTCGCCGGCCAGATGGCCCAGGGTATCGTTGACCTGCTTGAAGAAGTCGAGGTCGATGAACAGCAGGGCGACGATGGACTGGTTGCGGTGGGCGCGGGTCAGGGCGCGGGACAGGCGTTCCTGGAACAGGGTGCGGTTGGGCAGCCGGGTCAGCGGGTCGTGGTTGGCCTGATAGGACAGACGTTCCTCGTCCTGCTTGCGCGACGTGATGTCCGAGAACACCGCCACGTAATTGGTCAGTTCGCCCCGCTCGTTGCGCACGATGGAGATGTTCAGCCATTCGGCGAACATCTCGCCGGTCTTGCGGCGGTTCCAGATCTCGCCCTGCCACTTGCCGGTCTCGCCCAACGCCTTGAAGATGACGTCGTAGAATTCCGGCGTATGGCGGCCCGAAGCCAGGAATTTCGGGGTGCGGCCGATCACCTCGTCGGCGGGGTAGCCGGTCAGTTCGGTGAAGGCCGGATTGACGTGGATGATGCGGCGCTTCTCGTCGGTGACGAACAGCCCCTCGCCGGTGCTTTCGAACACCGTGGCGGCCAGACGCATGTGGTCTTCCAGGCGCTTCCTTTCGGTGACGTCCTCGACCACCGCCACGGTGAAGCGCAGATCGCTGTCCGCCCCCTCGCGCATGGCGGTGACGGTCAGCCTTGCCCAGACGACGGCGCCATCGGGGCGAAGGTAGCGCTTGGTCAGTTCGTAGCTGTCGATGCGCCCCGCCATCATCTCGTCGCGCATCTGCCGGTGGGCATCGACGTCGTCGGGATGGGTGATGTCGCGGTAGGTCATGGTCTGCAGTTCGGCGTCGGAATAGCCGACCATGGTGCAGAAGGCGGGGTTGCAATGGATGTAGCTGCCGCCGGCGTCGGAGAGGATGACGCCGGTGCCGGCATTGTCGAACAGGGCGCGGAAGCGGGATTCGCTGGTGCGCAGCGCGGCGTCGGCGGCGGAGCGGCCGATGGCGTAGCGGATGGCGCGACGCACCAGTTCGCCGTCGCCCTGGCCCTTGACCAGATAATCCTGGGCACCCTGGCGCAGCGCTTCCAGCGCCAGTCCCTCGTCCGAGGTACCGGTCAGTACCACCACCGGCACGCTGGGGCTGGCGGCGCGCAGCCGGGCCAGGCTTTCCATGCCGAAGGAATCGGGCAGCGACAGATCGAGGAGGACCACGTCGATGGGTTGGGCCTGCAGGGCGGCCAGGCCCTCCGACAGGCGGACGGCCTTGACCACCTTGAATGGGCGAGCCGGGTCCTCGAGCAGGTACAGTTCGACCAGCCGGGCATCGCCGGGATTATCCTCGATGACGAGAACGGTGAGCGAGGAGGGCGTGGGGTGGGAGCCGCTCATGGCGCTGTGCTCAACGGGGCGGCAGCGTGACCACCGAGCACCAGTATTCCTCTATGGACCTGACCACCGAGATGAAGCGGTCCAGATCGACCGGCTTGGTGATGTAGCAATTGGCGTGCAGGTCGTAGCTGCGCAGGATGTCCTGCTCCGCCTGCGAGGTGGTCAGCACCACCACGGGAATACGGCGCAGATCCTCGTCCGCCTTCAGCTCGGCCAGAACCTGGCGCCCGTCCTTGCGGGGCAGGTTGAGGTCCAGCAGGATCAGGTTGGGCCTGGGAGACCCCGCGTACTGACCCTCGCGGCGCAGGAACGACATGGCCTCGACCCCATCGACGACCACCTTGAGACGGCTGGTCATGCGGCCTTCCTTCAAGGCCTCCTGGGCCAGGCGGGCATCACCCGGGTTGTCCTCGACCAACAGGATTTCAAAAGCTTCGGGTGCGCTGCGCAGGGTCAAGACCGACTCCCCTTCTCCCGCCGACCGGGGTGAGGCGAAAACTATATTACGTGTTTAGCCGTATGAAAACCGGCTTGCGCGCAAAATGTAACATTTACCCCGATTATTTCTGGGGGCGTATGACGGACGCCCGGTTGATAATCCCCGGGCGGCTCATCACCTAAGCTCAAGGAAACAGGGGCCGCCGCGCCGTGGCGGAACCGCTTTTGCACAGCGGGAGGTAACATGGGACGGACAATGCTCTTCGCCGCCTTGGGGCTGGTTCTGGCCTCCGGTCAGGCCCTGGCCGCCGAATTGGTCATTCCGGTCAACGCCATCGATGCCAACGGCATCGGGGCCGGAATCGGCACCGTCAAGGTCAGGGATACCAAAGGCGGCATGATGGTGATGCCCAGGCTGTCGGGGCTGACCCCCGGTCCGCACGGCTTCCATATTCACGAAAATCCCAGCTGCATGGCCAAGGAGCAGGACGGCAAGATGGTTCCCGGCCTGGCGGCCGGCGGTCATTACGACCCGGGCAAGGCCGGCAAGCACGAGGGGCCGTGGGGCCACGGGCATCTGGGCGACCTGCCGGCCCTGGCGGTCAATGGCGACGGGACGGCCAGCGATCCGGCGGTGGCGCCCACGCTCAAGGTGGCCGACCTCAAGGGCCGTGCCGTCATCATCCATGCGGGGGCGGACAATTATTCCGACCAGCCCAAGCCGCTGGGCGGCGGTGGCGGGCGGGTGGCCTGCGGCATCGTGCCTTCGAAGTGAAATGGTCCCGGCGAAGTGAAACGGTCCCGGGCGGTCAGATGATTTCCTCGCCCTCGTGGCAATAGGCGCGCAGGGCGGGTATGTCGGCGATGGAGACGGCGTTGCCGTCCACCACCACGCCCTGGCCCTTGAGGTGGGAGAAGGCACGGGACAGGGTTTCCGGCCGCACGCCGACCCGGGCGGCGATGACGCTCTTGCTGTGGGGCAGGCGCACGATGGTCGAGCCCTCGCGCTTGGTGGTCAGGCCGATCAGGTACAGCGCCAGGCGCTGGGCCGCCGATTTCAGCTTCAGGTCCTTGACCTCGCGCACCAGGGAGCGGAAATGCCGCGACAGCGAGGTCAGCATGACATAGGCCAGGTCGGACTTTTCCCGCACGTCGCGGCGGAAGCGCTCGCCCGGCAAGGACAGGATGCGCGACGGCTGCAGCGCCACGGCGCTCATCAGGAACGGCTTTTCGGTCAGCACGGCGGCCGGGATGAACATTTCCCCCGCCTTGAGAATCTCCACCATGGTCTCGCCGCCATCGGCGATGGTGCCGGTCAGGCCCACTTGGCCGTCCAGCACCACGCGCAGCGCGTTCGGGATGTCGCCCTGACGGAAGATGATGTCGTTGCGGGCATACTTGGTGACCGAGGCCTCGACGGTGATCTCGGCCAGGAGGGCCGGGCTGAGGTCGCAGAACAGCGGCAGGCGGGCGACCGCCGCCAGATCCTCTGGCCGCAGGTTGTGTCCGTCGGTGCCGCTATTCGCCCGCTGTTGTGCGTTCATGTCCATTCCGGCAAGTTCCCACTAATAGCTCGACAGGATGCGAAATAATAGATCGGGAACACTTGACGTTGGTCAACTCATCTACAAAACGGCGTATTTTTCTATAATCCGTCATCTGGACGGGTCTTCTTTGACTTGGACAAACTCGCATGCTGCACTGCAAAGAGTTCGGCTGTCTACTGAGGGGGCCATAGCCAGGCGGCGCCGCGGACCCCAGAGGAATCGCCATGCCGTGGCGGCCGCAAGATGGTGTCGACGTGATCCGAGAAGACGAAACGTCTCCACAAGGAGGGAACGTTCCGGTAGAGGCGCTCCAGCTTGGACAGGCCGCCGCCCAGCACGATGACGTGAGGATCGATGACATTGATCACGGCGGCCAGGGCGCGGGCCAGGCGCTGCTCGTAGCGGGCCAGGGCGGCCTCGGCGGAGGGGGAGTCCGACCGGGCCACCTGTTCGGCGGTCAGCCCCCCGCCATGGTCGCGGGCAAGGCCCGGTCCCGACAGGAAGGTCTCGATGCAGCCCGAGCGGCCGCAATAGCAGGCCGGGCCGGGACGTTCGCCGTCCTCGGGCCAGGGCAGGGGATTGTGGCCCCATTCCCCGGCGATGGCGTTGGGGCCGGCCAGCAGGCGGCCATGGGCGACGATGCCGCCGCCCACTCCGGTGCCGAGGATCACCCCGAACACCGTGGCGAGGCCGGCGCCCGCTCCGTCGGTGGCTTCGGACAGGGCGAAGCAGTCGGCGTCGTTGGCCAGCCGCACCGGGCGGCCCAGCGCCGCCTCCAGGTCGCGGTCCAGGGGCTTGCCGATCAGCCAGGTGGAATTGGCGTTCTTGATCAGGCCGGTGCGCGGGCTGACCGTGCCGGGGATGCCGATGCCCACCGTGGCGGTGGCGCCCAGGCGGGATTCCAGCCCTTCCACCAGATGCCGGATGGTGGCGATGGTGCCGTCGTAGCTGCCCTTGGGCGTCGCCACCCTTTCGCGCGCCAGTTCCCGCCCGGCAAGGTCCAGGGCGATGGCCTCGGTCTTGGTGCCGCCCAGGTCGATCCCGATGCGCAGGGTCACAGCGGCGCGTCGGGACGCCAGGCGACCAGCAGGGCCATGACGGCGAAGCCCACCACGTAGGCGACGGCCACATGCCAGCCGTGCCGCAGCCATTTCCCCACCGACTTGGCTTCCGGGTACATGTTGGACAGCGCCACCCCGGCCGACGAGCCGAACCAGATCATCGAACCGCCGAAGCCCACGGCATAGGCGAGATAGCCCCAGTCGTAGCCGCCCTGCTTGATGGCCAGGGCGGTGAGCGGGATATTGTCGAACACCGCCGAGACGAAGCCCAACTGCAGCGCCGTGACCATGGAGGCGGGGGGCAACTGCTCCACCGGCATCATGGAGGCGCACAGCACCAGCGACAGCAGGAACACCGAGCCCTTGGCGGTCTCCGGCATAATCTCCCAGTCGGGGCGGCGGACCTTGACGGTGGCCAACAACGCCACCCACACCGCCACGCCGAGGAAGGGGAAGGAATCGGCCAGATGGTTGAAGCGGGTGTTGACCACCACGTTGGTTCCCATGGCCGAGACCAGGATCAGCGCCACGATGCCCACCCGCGTCCAGTCGGCATGGGTGTGGGCGTGGCTGGTCTTGAGGATGGGGGAATAGGCGTGCTGCTGCTTGGCGCCGACCACTCCGACGATCAGCAGGGCGATTCCGGCCGCCACATAGGCGTCCAGCACCTGCAGCGGTGAAACCCCGGCGATCCACAGCATGGTGGTGGTGGTGTCGCCCACCACCGAGCCCGCGCCGCCGGCGTTGGAGGCGGCGACGATGGCCGCCAGGAAGCCGATATGGACTTTGGCGCGGAACAACTGGTGGGCCATGGCGCCGCCGATCAGGGCGGCGGCGATGTTGTCGAGGAAGCTCGACAGCACGAACACCATGACCAGCATGACGAAGCCGCCCTTCCAGTCGTCGGGCAGGTATTTGGGCAGCAGGACGGGGACGTGGCTCTTCTCGAAATGGCGCGACAGCAGGGCGAAGCCCATCAGCAGGCAGAACAGGTTGGCGATGGTCACCCATTCATGGCCGAGATGGCCGGCGAAACCCGCCAGCCCCGGCCCGGTCTTGAAGCCGGTGGCGGCGATTTTGTAGGCCGAGATGACGGCAAATCCGCTCAGTCCGACGTAAAGGGTATGGTTGTGCAGCAGCGCCACGCCGAGCAGCGTCGCCGCGAACAGCACGAATTCGAGGGGAATGCCGAACACCGTCATTGCGCCACCTGCCCTGTCAGTCTTGCCGGGGTTGATCCCCGTGTCGTCAAGACCATAGCCTTACGGCGCGGCAAAATCGATGCCTTGCGGGCCCCTATTCGGAAATCCGAAGGATCAGGCGATCCGGATGGCCACCTGCTTGCAGGCGGGGTTGACGGCGATCACCTGAAAGGCGACGCGGTGGGTGGCGGCGAATTCGGCGAAGGCCCGGTATTCGTCGTCGCGCCAGCTGCGGTTGCCGATGAATTCGTCGAAGACCAGCACGCATCCCGACCCGATGCGTCCGGCCAGTCCGTTCAGCACCGTGCGGGCCGAGGAATAGATGTCGCTGTCGATATTGGCGAGGCGCACCGGGCCGGGATGGCTGTCCAGGAAGGCGGGCAGGGTGTCCTCGAACCAGCCGGGATGCAGCCGCGCGTTGCCGCCCACCTGGGGCAGGATGCCGCCGGTGGTCAGCACGCCGGCCTGAGTGGCGCCCCAGCCTTCGGGCAATCCCTCGAAGGAATCGAAGCCGTGCACCTCCTGTCCGGCGGCGGCGGCGATCACCGCCAGCGAGGCGCCGCGCCGCACGCCGAACTCCAGCACCAGGCCGGGTTCCCGCGCCTCGGCCAAGGCCCAGGCCAGCAGCGTCGCGGTCATGCCGAACAGCCGCCAGCCCTCGCCCAGATGGGGCGTCAGGGCGGCGGCGGATTCCGCCACGTGAACGTGCCGGGCGCCGAAGGGGCGGGGCTGGCGTCCGGCCAGCGCGTCATAAGCGGCGGCCAGGGCGCGGTAGCGGCCGTTGGCCTTGGGGCAGGCGGCGGCCCGCTCCAGCCGCCGCTCGGCCTCGGCCCAGCCGAGGAGGTCGAGGGCCGGACCGTGGCTGCCGTACCAGGCGGCGGCCAGATCGGGGGCGCGGGCGATCAACTGGTCCCAGGCGGCCAGGGCGCGCCCGGCCTCGCCCAGCCCATTCAGGCTCATGGCCCGCTCGTACAGCATCTGGTCGGAAGGAGCGGCCAGGGATTCGACCAGCCGGACGCAATCGTGGAAGCGGGCGTCGCGGCGATAGGCGCCGGCCAGGACCTCGTCCCGCCGGGCGGCGGGGGCCATGGCCTCGAACAGGGCGATGGCGGCGCCGGGATCGTTGGCCAGCAGATGGGCGCGACCCAGCAGCAGCGCCAGTTCGCCGTCGTCCGGCGCCGCCGCCGCGGCGCGCCCGAGATGGAGGACGGCCGCCTTGGCTTCCTTGCGGCCCAGGCGCGCGGCCCCCAGCGAGGGCGTCGAGGCCGGGCGCGCCCTCGGGCAGCGGCGCCAGCAGCTTCAGCGCCGCGTCGAACCGCCCGGCGGCGATCAGCCCGGCGGCCTGGGCGAGGGGGGAGCTTTCCACCCGGACGATCCTCCGGTTGTTGAACCGCCGCAGCCTAGTCCAGTTGGCGGAATGGGCAAAGCAAAAGCCCCGGAAGACACCGCTTCCGGGGCTCGGGCGGGAAAGGGCGGGATCAGGACCGGGGCAGAACCGCGGTGGCTTCCAGCTCGATCTTGGCCGGGTGGTCCAGAAGGTCGGCCACGAAGATCATGCTCATGGCCGGATAGTGGTTGCCGATCAGCTCGCGCCAGATGCGGCCCAGGTCGCGGCGGGACGACAGATATTCATCGCGGACGATGCAGAAGGCGGTGATGCGGACGATGTGCTCGGGGCGGCCGCCGGCCTTTTCCAGGATGGCCAGGATGTTCTTCAGCGCCTGCTCGAACTGGGGGATCAGCCTTTCGCTCTCGAAGACCTGCTGGGCGTTCCAGCCCACCTGCCCCGCCAGGTACAGGGTTTGGCCCGGTTCGGCCAGAATGCCGTTGGCGTAGCCGATGGCCGGCGCCCAGCCTTCCGGAAGGATGTTCTTGTGCATGGTTCCTCCTGATAACGCCCCGGGGTTTCCCATCAGGGTGACGGTATGTTCATGAATATAGTTTATGCATAAAATAATTGAAGGGCAAGCCGTTGGGAAGCGAACCTCCCAACGGCCTGCGTTTTCCGGCCGGAATCCCTACTGGACCAGGGTCCACTGCCCGTTCCTGATCTCGAGCAGCTTGAGGGAGTTGAGGTTGAGGCCGAGATGGTCCTTGGCCGACATGTTGACGATGCCGCTGGTTCCCACGTAGCCCGAGGTCTTCTCGATTTCGTCGCGGATCTTGTGCCGGTCGACCGAACCGGCCCGCAGGATGGCGGTCAGGGCGATCTGCAGCGCGTCGTAGGCGTGGCCGCCATAGGTGGAGACCTCGGTCTTGAACGCCGCCTCGGTCTCGCTCTTGAACTTCATGGTCACCGCCTTCTGCGGATCGTCGGACGGCAGCGCCTCGGCCACCAGCACGGCGGAGGCCGGCAGGCGGACGCCCTCGGTGGCGTCGATTCCGGCCAGCTGGATGAAGTTCTTGGAATTGACGCCGTGGGATTCGTAGTAGGGCAGCCCCATGTTGAGCTGCTTGGCGTTCTTGGTGACCACGGCGGCGGATTGTCCGAAGCCCAGGTTGAAGATGGCCTGGACGCCGGGGGTGTTCTTGATCTTGGTCAGCTGGGGCGTCATGTCGGCGTCGGAGGCGAAATAGGTTTCGTCGGCGACGATGGTCATGCCGTGGAGCGGAGCCAGTTCCTTGGTGGCGGTGCTGGCCGACTTGCCGTAGCCGTCATTGCCGTAGATCAGGGCGATGCTGGTGATGCCCCGCTTCTTCATGTCGAGGAACACCTTTTCGGTGGCCATCTTATCGGTGTGCGGGGTCTTGAAGATCCACTTCTTGACCGGATCGACGATGACGCCGCCGCCGGCGATGGAGATCATCGGAACCTCGGCGCGTTCGGCCAGCGGAATGGCCGCCATGGTGTTGCCGGTGAGCGTCGGGCCGATGATCAGATTGACGTTGTCGGACTCGATCAGCCGCTTGATCAGGGTGGTGGTCTTGTCGGCCTTGCCCTCGTCGTCGTAGACGATCAGGTCGATCTTGCGGCCCAGCACGCCGCCTTCCTTGTTCAGCTGGTCCGAGTACATCTTGAGGACCTTGGCCTCGGGATCTCCCAGCAGCGACGCCGGGCCGGTGACGCTCAGCACGGCGCCGATGCGGATCGGCTCCACGGCCATGGCCGCGCCGGCCCAAAGGGCCATGGCGACGACGGTGGTTCCTATTGTTATCCGCTTCCTAGGCGTAAACGACATTTCTCCCTCCCATGACGGTTAATTCATTTCAGCATCCCTTACCTCGGCCCTGCCCATTTTTGGGTCTTGGGCCGTCACATGGTGAAGCCGCCGGTGCACATCACCACTTCTCCGGTGATGTAGTCGGCTTCAGGCAAACACAGCAGATAGACGGCGCCGGCGGCTTCCTCGGGGGTGCCGCCGCGGCCGAGCGGAATCATCTTGCTCATGGTGTCGAGCAGGTCGGCGTTGACCCCCATCTTGATCTCGATGCCGTGGGTCTTGTGGCTTTCCTCCTGGCCCGAGCCAGCCGGCTTGGTCATGCGGGTCTTGATCCAGCCGAAGGCGACGCAATTGACGTTGACGCCGTAGCGCCCCCATTCCTTGGCCATGGTCTTGGTGATGCCGACCAGGGCCGACTTGCCGGCGCCGTAGGCGATCTGGCCGGGATTGCCGCACAGGCCGCCCATGGACGAGATGTTGACCACCTTGCGCGACACCACCTCGCCACGCTCCTTCTCGGCCTTGGTGGCCGAGCGGATGTAGTCCGAGGCGGCGCGCAGCACCCGGAAGGGGGCGGTGGCGTGGACGTCGAGCATGGCGTACCACTGCTCGTCGGTGACCTTCTGGATCACCCCGTCCCAGGGATAGCCGGCGTTGTTGACGATGATGTCCAGGCGGCCGAAGCCTTCCAGGGCGGCCTTGACGATGCGGTCGCCGAAATCCTTGGCGGTGACGTCGCCGACCACTGCCAGGGCGTCCGAGCCCAGGGCCTTGATGGCCGCCACGGTCTCGGCCGCCGGGCCTTCGTCCAGGTCGTTGATCACCACCTTGGCGCCTTCGCGGGCCAGCTTCAGCGCGATGGCCTGGCCGATGCCGCGTCCCGATCCGGTGACCAGCGCCACCTTGCCGTCCAGCTTGCTCATGATGTTTCCTCCCGGATTTTTGTTGATTAGGCCGAGGCAGGCACGATGCCCGACCGGGCGAGGTCGTCGTAATCGCCGTCGCGGATGCCGGCCTGGGCCAGCACCGTGCGGGTATGTTCGCCGTAATGGGGCGGAAAGGCGAAATCGCCGCCCTTTCCCGGCAGATCCACCGCCATGGGCTGCATGCGCACCTGGCGCCCGTCGGGCAGGCGGGTGGCGGTCAGCTTGGCGGCCAAGGCGGGCATGGCGCGCACCTGGTTGATGTCGTTGATGGGGGCGTTGGGAATGGTGGCCTTGCGGAAATCGGCGGCCAGTTCCCCGGTGGAAAAGCGCGACGTCACCGCCCGCATGTCGGCCTGGATGGCCTCGCGGTCGGCGTGGCGGCCCTGGTTGGTCTCGCGGCCCGCCTTGCCCACCGAGGCGAAGCGCGGCAATTCGGTGAGGCGCCGCCACTGCACGTCCGAGCCGATGGCCACGAAGATGTAGCCGTCGGCGGTGGGATAGGCGTTGGTGGGGATGAACTTGCGGTGCTCGTTGCCGCAACGGGTGATCTCGATGGGATCGCAGCCGAAATCCACCAGCGGCAGGGTGGTGATCAGCCACGAGGCGGCGGCCTGCAGCATGGAGACGTCGATGCGCGAGCCCCGGCCGGTCTCGGCCCGCTCGGCGAGCGCCAGGCACACGCCGGCATAGACCTCGTCGCCGGCCTTGAGGTCGATGATCGGCACGCCGGCCAGGGTGGGTGGGCCGTTGGTCTCGCCGGTCAGTTCCATGTAGCCGGCCATGGCCTGCAGCGCCGGGTCGTAGCCCGGCACGTCGGGATAGTCCGGCCCCATGGCCGAGATGCCGGCCCAGATCAGGTCGGGCTTCACCGCCGACAGGCTCTCGTAGTCGATGCCCAGCTGGGCATAGCGCGACGGCAGGGTGTTGGAGCAGAAGACGTCGGCGTCGAGCGAGCGGACCAGCTGGCGCAGCACCTCGTGTCCCTTGGGCTCCTTGAGGTTGATGGCCACCGCCTCCTTGCCGACATTGGGGGCGACGAAGTAGGAACGGCGGTCGTCGTCGGCCACCACCGAGCCGATATAGCGGTTGGGATCGCCCGGCAGGTCGGGGCCCGCACCGAAGGATTCGATGCGGATCACCCGCCAGCCCAGGTGGACGAAGCGCAGCGTCGCATAGGGCAGCGACAGCGCCTGTTCCATGGACAGGACGACGCGCGGCTTCATAGCGGCCGGCCCTTCAGGGCGGAATAGACCCGCTCGGGGGTGAAGGGCAGGCTGGCGATGCGCACGCCGGTGGCGTTCTCGATGGCGTTGGCCACCGCGGCGGCCATGCAGATGGACGGCGCCTCGCCGACGCCCTTGGCGCCTTGGGGGCCCTCGCCGTCCATGGTCTCGATGAAGCTGATGTCCATCTCGGGGATTTCCGGCGCGGTGATCAGCTTGTAGTCGCGGAAGGCCGGGTTGACCAGATGGCCCTCGACCACCGGCATGTCCTCGCACAGGGCATAGCCCTGGCCCATGATGATGCCGCCCTCGATCTGGCCCTCGATGCCCATCTCGTTGAGGACGCGGCCCACGTCGTGGGCGGCCCACACCTTGAGCAGCTTGACGATGCCGGTGTCGGTGTCCACCTCCACCTCCACCACCTGGGTGGCCCAGGCGTAGGCGGCGGAGACGTCGCCCTTGAAGCCCTTGTCCTGGTGGACCGAGGGCGGCTCGTAGTAATTGGTGGTCATCACCAGCTCGGCCTTGTCCGAGAAGTGCAGCTGCCGCAGCATCTTGGCCAGCGGCATGACCTTCTCGCCGTCGCTGGCCCGCACGATGTTGCCGCCCTTGAGGTCCATCTCCTCGGCCTTCATGTTCGACACGGTGGCGGCGGCGGCCAGGATCTTGTCCTTGGCCTTGCGCGCCGCCCCGATGGCCGAGTTGCCGGCGATGAAGGTGGTGCGGCTGGCGTGCACGCCCACGTCCCACGGCGTGATGTCGGTGTCGTTGTTGACCACCGTCACCGCGCTCATGGGCACGCCCAGTTCCTCGCACACCAGCTGGGCCAGCACGGTCTCCGAGCCCTGGCCGATCTCCGACGCCCCGGTCATGATGGTGACGTGGCCGAAATCGTCGAGCTTGAGGATGGTGCCGCAGCCGTCGGACGGATAGATCTTGGCGCCGCCGCCCACGTGCAGCATGGAGGCCATGCCGACGCCCCGGCGGACGCCGGAAAGTCCCTTGGCGGCGCCCAGCGCCTTGCGCTTCTCGACGAAACCCGAGCGGCCGGCGGCGGTCTCCAGGCAATCCTGGAAGCCGCAGGTCTTGAAGTGCATGCCCTGGCCGGTGACCTCGCCGGCGTTCTGGGCGTTCTTCAGGCGGAATTCATAGGGTTCGATGCCGAGCGCGTCGGCCATCTTGTCCATCTGCTGCTCGATGGCGAAGGTGGCCTGCAGGTTGCCGTAGCCCCGGAACGACCCGGCGAAGGGGTTGTTGGTGTAGACCGCCTTGGTGTGATAGCGGCAATGGGGGACCCGGTAGAGCGAGCTGAAGGTCTGCATCATCACGAAGGGGATGGTCGCCCCCCACGAGGTGTAGCCGCCGTTGTCCAGCAGGACGTCCACGGTGCGGAAGGTCAGCGTGCCGTCCTTCTTCGCCCCCGAGCGCAGGCGGATGATGGCCGGCTGGCGGGTGGGGGACGCGATGAACTCCTCCTCCCGGGTGAAGATCAGCTTCACCGGGCGGCGCGTCGCCTTGGCCAGATAGACGGCGATGGGCTCGAAGGGGTAGATGTCGAGCTTGGAACCGAAACCGCCGCCGATGGGCGGCTGGATGATGCGGATGCGCGACGGGTCCATGCCCAGCACCTCGGCGAATTCGCGCTTGTGCAGGAACGGCACCTGGGTGTTGGAATAGAGGGTCAGGTTGCCCGAGACCGGCTCGAAATCGGCGATGACGCCCGATACGCCCATGCAGCAATGGGTGACGCGGTGCAGGGTGAACTCGTCCTCCACCACCACGTCGGACTCCGCCTCGCCCCGTTCCACGTCGCCGTGGGCGTAGTCGAAGGCCATGGCCACGTTGTCGGGCTTGGCGGCGTGGATGACCGGCGCACCGTCCTTGATGGAATCGCGGGGATCGAAGATCGGAGGCAGATCCTCGTATTCCACCTTGATCAGCTTGATGGCCGCCTGGGCGATCTCGAGCGAGTCGGCGGCCACGGCGGCGACCTCGTCGCGCTCGCAGCGCACCTTGTCGCCCTTCAAGGGCGGATTGTCCTTGTTGACGCCGATGGGGTGGATGGGAACGTCGGCGGCGGTCAGCACGGCGCGCACGCCGGGCAGCGCCTTGGCCGCGCTGGTGTCGATGGAGACGATGCGGGCATGGACCCGCTCGGTGCGCAGGATCAGGCCGTAGAGCTGGCCCGGCAGGTTGAGGTCCTGGATGTAGCGGGTCTTGCCCGCGACCTTTTCCGGCGCGTCCATCTTGGGGATGCGCTGGCCGATCAGGCTGGCGTGCTGGGGAGCGTTCATCTCGTCGGTCCTTACTCGGCGGCTGACTGGGCGGCGGCGGCGGTGATCACCGCCTCGACGATCTTCTTGTAGCCGGTGCAGCGGCACAGGTTGCCCTCGAGGCCGCGCTTGACCTCGTCCGGGCCGGCGTTGGGATGCTTGTCGAGCACGTGGCGGGACTGCACCACCATGCCCGGGGTGCAGAAGCCGCACTGGACGCCGCCCTTCTCGACGAAGGCCTGGCGCAGCGGGTCGGAGGCGCGGTCCACCGCCAGCCCCTCGATGGTGGTGACGGTCCGGCCGTCGAAATCCACGGCGAACATCAGGCAGGAATTGACCGAGACGCCGTCCACCAGGATGGTGCAGGCGCCGCACTCGCCCTCGCCGCAGCCGTACTTGGTGCCGGAAAGGCCCAGATGGTCGCGCAGCAGGGCCAGCGCGCTGGTTTCCGGCGGCACGGCCAGCCGGGTGGGGGTGCCGTTGACGACACAGGAAATCTCAACGAGAGACGACATCGCTCAGCACCTTTCCCAGGAGGTTGTGGATCAGCTCGCGGCGGTACCAGGCGCTGGCCCGCAGGTCGTCGATGGGCTTGACTTCGCCCTGGGCGGTGGCTGCCGCCTTGGCGATGATCGCGGCGTCGAGGGCGGCGCCCTCCAGCACCGCCTCGGTGGCGCGGCCGCGCATGGGCACCGGCCCCACCGCGCCGAACGCCACCCGCACGTCGGACAGCCGTCCGCCGTCCAGGGTGGCGGAAAAGCCGATGGACACCGCCGAGATGTCGAGCGCCGGCCGGGTGCCGAACTTGACGAAGCGCGACACGGTGCGCAGCCGGGGCAGGGGCAGCGACAGGGCGGTGATCAGCTCGTCGGGACGGCGCACGCTGCGGCCCGGCCCGGTGAAGAACTCGGCCATGGGCACCGAGCGGCGTCCGGTGGCCGAGGCCAGCTCCACCTCGGCGTCCAGCACCAGCAGCGGCACCAGGGTGTCGCCGGCCGGCGAGGCGTTGGCGACGTTGCCGCCGATGGTGCCCATGTTGCGCACCTGATCCGAGGCGAAGTGGTCGGCGGCCTCGGCCAGCAGCGGCACCGCCTTGGCGATGACGGGATTGTCCTTCAGCTCGTTGATGGTGACCAGTGCGCCGATGGAGATGCGGCCCTGGCCCACCTCCACCGCCCGCAATTCGGGGATGCGGCGGATGTTGAGCAGGATGGGGCGGAAGGCGACCTTGCCGGCATTGATTTGCGGCATCAGGTCGGTTCCACCGGCCAGGATGGTGGCGTTGCCGCCGGCCAACGCGGCAAGGGCGTCGTCGAGGCCGGCGGGGGCGAGGTAGCGTTCGATGGCGGTCATGCGCCTGGTCTTCCTTTTCCTCGGGGTTCAGAAAACGACGGGTTCGCGGTAGCGGCCGTAGACCGTCACCAGCCGGTCGGTGATCTCGCCGACGCTGGCATAGGCGCGGACCGCCTCGATCAGGGCGGGCATGACGTTGACCCCGGCCCGCGCGTCGGCCTCGACCCGGTCGAGCGCCGTCTGCACCTTGCGGCCGTCGCGTTCGGCCCGGATGGTGTCGAGCGCGGCGACCTGGGCCTTGGCGTCGTCTTCGTCATAGGGGTGGAACTCGACCTTGGCCTCTTCCTCCTCCATGCGGTAGCAATTGACGCCGACCTTGGGGAAGTCGCCCGATTCGATGCGCTTTTGCATCTGGTAGGCCTGGGCGGAGACGGCGGCCTGGGCCAGGCCTTGCGCCACCAGCGAGACGATGCCGCCGCGCCGGTCGATGTCGGCCATGGTCTCGACCATCTTGTCGCGCATCTGGTTGGTCAGCGTCTCGACGTACCAGGAGCCGCCCAGGGGATCGACCGTCTCGGTCAGCCCCATTTCCTCGATCAGCAGCTGCATGGTGCGCAACGATATGCGGGCCGAATGCTCGGTGGGGATGGTGTAGGCCTCGTCGTAGGAGCACAGCGCCATGGTCTGGGTGCCCGACAGCGCGCTGATCAGGGCGTAATAGGCGCCGCGCACGATGTTGAGTTCCGGCTGCTCCTTGGTCAGGCCGCCGCCGCCGCCGGCGGCGATCATGCGCATCCACATGGAGCCGGGGTCCTGGGCGCCGTATTCCTCCTTCATGATCTTGGCCCACAGGCCGCGGGCGGCGCGGAACTTGGCCACCTGCTCGAAGAGGTTGCCGAAGATGTTGAAGTTGAACGACAGGCGGCCGGCGAACTCGTCGATGTGCAGGCCGCGCTTCAAGGTCTCGTCGGCATAGGCCTTGGCGATGCAGAAGGCGTAGGCCATCTCCTGGGCCGGATTGGCCCCCGATTCGCGGATATGATAGCCGCAGACGCTGACCGGGCTGTATTTGGGGGCGTGCTGGGCGCAGTACTCGATGGTGTCGCCCACCAGCTTCATGGACGGCTCGACGGGGAAGATCCAGGTGCCGCGCCCGATGAACTCCTTCAGGATGTCGTTCTGGGCGGTGCCGCGCAGCTTAGCCACGTCGTAGCCGCGCTTTTCCGCCATCACCAGATACATGGCGATCAGGATGGCGGCCGAGCCGTTGACGGTCAGCGACACGGTGATCTGTTCGAGGTCGATGCCGTCGAAGGCCACCTCGAAATCCCTCAGCGTGTCCACCGCCATGCCGACGCGTCCGACCTCGCCCTCGGCCATGGGGGAATCGGAGTCGAAGCCGATCTGGGTGGGCAGGTCGAAGGCGACGTTGAGGCCGGTCTGGCCGTTGGCGATCAGGAACTTGAAGCGCTGGTTGGTGTCGGCGGCGTTGCCGAAGCCGGCGTATTGCCGCATGGTCCACGGCCGCTTGCGGTACATCTCGCCATGGATGCCCCGCGTGAAGGGGAACCTGCCCGGCTCGCCGACATGGTTGAACCCGCCGCTGGCCTCGACGTCGGCGGCGGTGTAGGCGGTCTTGATCTCGATGCCGGATTCGTTGACCACGCGGCGCGGCTTGTTCTGTCGCTCGCTCATTGCACCCGCTCCTTGATGAAGTCCGCGATGGCGGCGATTTTCGAACTGGTGGGGAAGATCCCGGTGAAGCCCAGGGCGCGCAGTTCGTCGAAATCGGCCGCCGGGATGTTGCCGCCGATCAGGCAGACCTTGTCGCCTAAGCCGCGTTCGTCGAGCAGCGGCCGCAGCTTGCGGCAGAACGGCAGGTGCGAGCCGGCCATGCTGGACAGGCCGATGACGTCGACGCCCTCCTCCAGGGCGGCGTTGGCCACGGCGATGGGGGTCTGGCGCAGGCCGGTGTAGATCACCTCGAACCCGGCGTCGATCAGGCCGCGGACCACGATCTTGGCTCCCTGGTCGTGGCCGTCCAGGCCGGGCTTGGCCACCAGGACACGGATACGGCGGTCACTCATGACGTCAGCTCCTTACCGATGATGAGCTTGAGGATTTCGCTGGTGCCTCCCCCGATCAGGGTGAAGCGGATGTCGCGCAAGTAACGCTGTACCGGGTATTCCATGGCGAAACCGTAGGAGGCCAGCACGCGGGCCGCCTGGTCGCAGGTCCGCGCCGCCGCCTCGGTGGCGAACAGCTTGGCCATGGCCGCCTGCTGGGCGTGGGGCCGCCCGGCATCCTTCAGCCATGCCGCATAGCGGACCAGCTGTTCGGCGGCTTCCAGGTCGGTGGCCATCTCGGCCAGCTTGAACGACACCGCCTGGAAGGCGGCGATGGGCTTGCCGAACTGCTTGCGCTCTCCGGCATAGCGGACCGCCTCGGCCAGGGCGGCGCGGGCGACGCCGTTGGCCATGGCCCCGGTGATGATGCGGATTTCCGAGAGGATCTTGCGCAGATGCCCTTCGCCGTCGCCCACCTCCTTGCTCAGCATGTGGCTGTCGGGGACGAAGCACTCGTCGAACGCCACCTCGGAGGTGGGCAGCGCCCACACCCCCATCTTCTCGATGGAGCGGCCCACCGTCAGTCCCGCCGAGCCCTTTTCCACCAGGAAGATGGTCAGCTTGCGCTCGGCGCCGGCGCGGGCGAACACCGTGAAGAAATCGGCCATGGGCGCCGAGGTGATCCAGGTTTTCTGGCCGCTGATCCTCCAGCCGCCGTCCACCTTGACGGCGGTGGTGGCGATGCCGCCCAGGTCCGAGCCGGCATTGGGCTCGGTCATGCAGATGGCGCCGATCTTCTCGCCCAGCAAAGCGGGGATCAGCAGGCGCTTGTGGATGTCGTCGTTGCCCAGCAGCCACAGGAAATTGGTGCCCATCAGCGCCTGCATGGCCGCCGCGCCGGCCAGGGACAGGGAGCCGCGGGCGATCTCGGCCAGGGCCAGGCAGAAGGTGGAAAGGTCGACGCCGGCGCCGCCCACTTCCTCGGGGTAGCGCATGGCGAAGAAGCCCAGCTCGCCCAGCTTGGCGAACAGCTCGCGGGGGAACTGGTGGGCCTCGTCCAGCGCGGCCGCCGCCGGAGCCACTTCGCGGTCGACGAAGCGGGCGAAGGTCTCCTGGATGGCGCGCTGGTCCTCGGAGAGGTCGAAATCCATGCCAGTCAGCCTTCCCAGCCGTAGGCGGCACGCGCCGCCTGCGCGGAGATGACGCCGTCCCTGACCTCGCGGCCCAGCAGCGCCCGGTCGCGCTTGACCGCCGGGCCATAGCCGCCGCCGCCGCCCGCCAACTGGCGGTAGACGGTGCCCTTGGGCACGCCGGTGATCAGGTCCTTGTTGCGCGGCACCACGCGGGTGCCGTCGGGATAGGTCAGCTCGATCAGGTTGAGCGTGCTGTCGCCGCCGCCGAACAGGCCGAAGGCCGGTTCGAAATCGCCGTCGCCGAAGGTCACCAGCTGGGTATCGTCGGAACCGATGGTGAAGATGGTCTCCACCCCCAATCCGCCGCGCCACTGGCCGGGACCGGCCGAGTCCACCAGGTATTCGTGCTTGACCAGCACATGCGGCGTGGTCTGCTCGAACATCTCGTAATCCTGGTCGAGCAAGCCGCCCGAGGCGTCGATCATGCCGATATGGTCGTAGCCGTCGGTGCCGTTCATGGCCCCCGAGCCGCCCTTCAGGCCCATGAAGCCGATATCCACGTACTTCTCGCCCTTTTCCGGATCGATGCCGGTGGTCAGCGAACACAGCAGGTTGTTCCAGCCGGCGGTGACCCGGTCGGGGATCACCGGGGCCAGGGCGCGGATAATGGCGTCGGCGTTGGGCGGGCACAGGTGGTTGCCGAAAGTGGTGGCCTTGGGATAGCTGGCGTTGAGGATGGTGCCCTCGGGGATGATGATCTCGATGGGCTGGATCATGCCCTCGTTGTGGGGAATGTCCGGGTTGACCATCTGCAGCAGGGTCAGCACCGTGGCCGAGGCCGACGAGGTGAAGGTGCCGTTGACGAAGCCGTCGGTCTGCGGATCAGTGCGGGTGTAGTCGAAGCGCACCTTGCGGTCCTCGACGGTGATGTCGACCCGGATGGTGAACTCGCTGCCCACGTGATGGCCGTCGTAATAGACCTTGCCCTCGCCGGAATAGCGGCCGTTGGGGATCTTGGCGATCTCGGCTTCCATCATGCGCCGCGTGGCGTCGAACAGGGCGACCTTGTGGGTCTTGAAGCTGCCCAGGCCGTACTTGCCCAGCAGTTCGAGGAAGCGGCGCTCGCCCACCGTGCAGGCCCCCATCTGGGCGCGCATGTCGTGCTGGACGATGTCGAGGCGGATGTTGGCGAAGATCAGGTCCCAGACGTCCTTGCGGAACACTCCCCTGTCATAGATCTTGACCGGCGGGATGCGCAGCGCCTCCTGCCACACTTCCTTGGCGTTGGGGTTGTAGCCGCCCGGCACGTTCCCGCCGATATCGGCCTGGTGGCCCTTGACGGCGGTCCAGCCCACCAGGGTGTCGCCCTGGAAGATGGGCTTGTAGACGGCGACGTCGTTGTTCTGGTTGCCCATGGAGAAGACGTCGTTGTGGAAGATGACGTCGCCGGGGTGAATGTCGCCCTCGAAGTACTTCAGGATGTACTTGCAGACGGGCGCCAGCGAGAACGCCAGGATCGGCAGGTTCTCGGTCTGCTCCAGCATGTTGCCCTCGGCGTCGTAGAGGCCGGTGACGAAGTCCTTGGCCTCGCACAGGATGGGCGAGCGGGTGGTCTTCTGGACCGAGATGCTCATCTCGTCGGTGATCGACTTGAAGGTGCGGGCGTAAACCGACAGCAGGATGGGATCGACGGCGGTCATGATGTTCAGGCCCCCTTCAGGATGTTGGCCACCAGGTCCTCGCGCCCCTTGCGGTACAGCGCGAACGAGCCGGTGCGGTCGCAGACCCCGTCGAACGAGGCCGAGACGAAGATGGCGGTGGTGATTTCCTCGATCATGGCCGGACCGGCGACCCGGTTGCCGTGCTTGAGCTTGTGGCCGTCATAGACGGGCACGTTGCGGAAGGCCTTGTCCTCGGGGACGTAGACCATGCGCTCGCCCTTGATGGCCGCCGAGCCGTCGGGGCCGGCATAGGGTTCGGCTCGGCCGGCGGGCTTGTCGGTGATGCCGACCGCCTGCACCCGGACATTGATGATCTCGGCCGGGACCTTCTGCTCCTCCAGCGAGTAGCCGTAGAGCCGGTTGTGCTCGGCGTGGAACAGACGGGTGATTGCGGCGGTGTCGCCCGCCTCGATCAGCGCCATGGGCACCTCGAACGACACCTCGTGGTATTGCTTGAGGTAGCGGCAATCCAGCTTGACGGCGATGCGGCGCCGCTCGGCGTTGATGCGCTCGGAGTCCAGCAACTGGTCGCCCTCCCGGGCCATCTCGGCGATCACCGCCTTCAGCCGGGGCCAGTCCAGGCCGTCGAGGCGCGAGACGAAGGTGCGCACGAAATCGTGCCGGATGTCGCCCATCAGCATGCCGTAGGCGCACAGCACCGAGGATTCGCGGGGAATGATCTGGAAGGGCATCTCCAGTTCCTCGGAGATCAGGCAGGAATGGATGGGGCCGGCGCCGCCGGCTACGATCATCGGGAATTCGCGCGGATCGAAGCCGCGCTTGATGGTCACCTCGCGCACGCCCTGGGCCATGTTGTTGCAGATGATGCGGTACATGCCCGCCGCCGCCTCGACCACCGACAGGCCCAGCGGCTTGGCGACATGCTCGGCGATGGCGCGCTCGGCGGCGGCCAGGTCGAGATTCATGCGGCCGCCGGCGAAGAAGCCGGGGTTGAGGTAGCCCAGCACCAGATTGGCATCGGTGGAGGTCGGCCTTGTCCCGCCCTTGCCGTAGCAGGCCGGGCCGGGATCGGCGCCCGCCGATTGCGGTCCCATGCGCAGCATGCCGCCCTCGTCGATCCAGCCGATGGAGCCGCCGCCGGCGCCGATGGTGTGGATGCCCAGCATGGGCAGCGCGATGCGGTGGCGCGCGATCTCGCCGTCATTGACCATGACGGGGGCGTCGACGGCCATGGAGGCCTCGAAGCTGGTGCCGCCCATGTCGGTGGTGATGCAGCGGTTCTGGCCGTGGACGTTGGCGTAGGCCAGGCCGGCACCGGGGCCGCCCGCCGGTCCCGACAGCAGGGTCAGCGCCGATTTCTCGCGCGCCACCTCGGGCGCCATGACGCCGCCGTTGGACTGGGTGATCAGCAGCAGGCCGTCGAAGCCGATTCCCTTCAGCCGTCCGGTCAGCTGGTCGAGATAGTGGCTGAGCTTGGGCCCCACATAGGAGTTGAGCGCCGTGGTGCTGATGCGGTCGTAGAAGCGGATGGACGGCAGCAGGTCGGTCGACACGGTGAGATAGGCCTGGGGCAGGTGCTTGCGCACCAGTTCGGCCGCCTGGCGCTCGTGGGCCGGATTGGCGAAGGCGTTCATGAAGCAGATGGCCACCGCCTCGACGCCTTCCTTCTTGAACAGCGCGATGGCCGCCTCGATGTCGGCCGGGGACAGGGGGGTCAGCTCGCGCCCGGCCCGGTCCATGCGCCCGCCGATTCCGACGCGCAGATAGCGTTCCACCAGCGGCGGCACGTTGGTGTAGCGGTTGTTGTACTGCTCCTCGCGGATGCCTCGGCGCATCTCCAGGGCGTCGCGCACGCCGGCGGTGGTGATCAGCCCGCACTTGGCCCCGGTATGGGTCAGGGTGGCGTTGGTGGTCACCGTGGTGCCGTGGACGATGGTGTCGATGGTCCGCACGTAGTCGGCCAGCGCCATGGCGGGCTTGCGGCTGGCGGCGATTTCCTCCAGGCCGGTCAGCACGGCGATGGACGGGTCGTGGGGGGTGGACAGGACCTTGTGGATCCTGGGCTCGCCCCCGGCTTCGGCGACGAAGAAGTCGGTGAAGGTGCCGCCGACGTCGATACCGATCTTTGTGCTCATGGGAACGGGTCTCCGGGCTTAAGGGGAGGAGGCCGGCGGCGTCTGGCGCGCCAGCTTGCGGATGTCGGCCTTGACCAGCTTGCCGATACTGGTGCGGGGCAGGTGGTCGGTGAAGATCACGGCGCGCGGGTGCTTGTAGCGGGCCACCTTGTCCTGGAAGAGGGCCAGGACCCCCTCCTCGGTCAGGCGTGCGCCCGGACGGGGCACCACCACCGCCACCGGAATCTCGCCCCAGCGCTCGTCGGGGCGGCCGACCACGGCGGCCTCCTCGATGTCGGGGCATTCGGTCAGGATGGCTTCCAGGGCGGCGGGGAAGATGTTCTCGCCGCCCGAGATGATCATCTCCTTCTTGCGGTCGTCGATGATCAGGAAGCCGTCGCCGTCCAGGTGGCCGATGTCGCCGGTGGCGAACCAGCCGTCCTTCAGGGCCGCCCTGGTGGCCGCCTCGTCGCGCCAGTAGCCGATCATGATGTTGCGGCCCTTGATCAGCACCTCGCCCGACTGGCCGGGGGCCACGTCGTTGCCGTCGCCGTCCACGAGGCGCATCTCGCAATGGACGGCGCAATGGCCGGCGACGCCGACCTTGCCGCTGTCGGCGACGCGCTGGAACACCGCCACCGGGCCGGTCTCGGTCGAGCCGAAGATCTGGATCACCGGAATGCCGCGCGCCTGGATGGTGCGCACCAGCCCGGCGGGAATGATGGTCGAGCCGGTGGTGATGCAGCGCAGGGCCGACAAATCGGCGGCGTTCCAGCCCGGTTCGGCCAGCAGCAGGTCCAGCTGGGTGGGAACCAGCACCGCCAGGGTGATGCGTTCGTCCACCAGGGTCCTGAGGGTGGTGGCGGCGTCGAAGCGGCGGTGCAGGGTGACGGTGGCGCCGGCATGCAGCGCCGGCATGGTCTGGATGTTCAGCCCGCCCACATGGAAGATGGGCAGGGTGGTCAGCACCCGGTCCTGGCTGGTCAGGTCGTGCATCTGGGTGCTGTTGACGGCGTTCCACAGCATACCGTCCTGGGTGTGGACGGCGCCCTTGGGCTGGCCGGTGGTGCCCGAGGTGTAGCACAGCAGCACCGGGTCGTCGTAGCGGCCTTCGCCGCCGCCCAGCAGGGGCGCGGCCTCGACCATGGCATCCCAGTCCAGCCAGCCGGCGCGCGGCCCGCCGGTGCAGGCCAGCCGGGGGCCGGTGACCACCACCTTCTTGGCGGCGATGGCGTCGGCGAATTCGGGCTCGACCACCAGCAGCGAGGGCTGGGAATCGGCCATCAGCGCCAGATGCTCCACCGGGGTGAGGCGCCAGTTGAGCGGGGTGAAGATGGCGCCGACGCGGGCGCAGGCGAACAGCAGGGCGATGCTTTCGGCGTTGTTGAGGCCCAGCCACGCCACCCGCTCGCCGCGCCGGATGCCCAGGGTGCCGGACAGGGCACCGCTGATGCGGGCGATGTGGCGGGCGAGGCCGCCATAGCTCAGCTCGGCGCCCTCGTAGCGCAGCGCCGGCTTGTCGGCGGAAAATCCGGCCCAGCGTTCGATCCAATCGGACAGGTTCATGGTCGTGTTTCCCTGTTGGGCTCAGGCCGGACGTTCATCGACCAGGATCACCACGGCCATGGCGGTGTCGCCGGCGGCGCAGCCGCTGAACAGGCCGTAGCCGCCGCCCCGGATCACCAGTTCCTCGATCAGCTCGATCACGCTCCTTGTGCCCATGGGCGCCTGGGGGTGCCCCCAGACCAGGGACGAGCCGAAATTGTTGAGATTGGCGATCTTGGTGCCGGTTTCCTCGGCGAAGACGATGTCGTTGACCGTGAAGGGATTGTGCAGCTTGACCGCCTTGACCTTGTCGATGCCGATGCCGGCCTGCTCCAGGGCGCGCTTGGCCGCCGGGACGGTGGCGCGGGGCATGAAGGCGGGTTCGACCCGTTCGAGGCCGAAGCCCATCAGCCGCACCCTGATCTTGGGGTCGCGGGACAGTTCGCGGGCCTTGCCCGGGGTGGCGACGATCAGACAGGCGTTGCCGTCGGCCGGATGGGTCTGGCCGCCGAAGGTCACGGTGCCGCCCTCCATCACCGGCTTCAGCGCCGCCAGCCCCTCGGGCGTCGAGCGGGTGACGCCCTCGTCGGCGGCCATGACCGCGGCGGTCTTGCGGAAATTGGGGGTGGGAACCTCGAAGGGCAGGGTCATGAAGCGCTTGAGGAAGGCGCAGTCGTCGGCCAGGGCGGCGGCGTACTGCTCCTCGCGCCGCAGCACCACCTCGTGCTGGCGCCTGGTGTCGACCTTGTAGCGGGCGGCGACGTTCTCGGCGGTGGCCAGCATGGACTTGGCGGTGAACGGGTCGTAGGAGAAGTTCTGCATCACCCAGTCCTCTGCGGTGCCGGTGCCGCCGGCCCCGCCGGGATCGGGGTAATACAGGTGCGGCCCGTTGGAGGTGCGGTCGCAGGTGGCCGACAGCGCCAGGGTGGCCAGCCCCGCCTGGATCTCCGTCGCCGCCGTCAGCAGGCAGCGCACGCCGGTGGCGCAGGCCTGCGACACCGCCGGCCCGCCCGCCTGGGGCGCGCCGATCATGCCCATCAGCCAGGGGGCGCCGTAGAAGCAGTGCTTCTGCGGCACCGAGGTGCCCAGCACCCCGAAATCGAACATTCCGGCGGGAATGTCGCGCCGCGCCAGTTCGGCCTTGGCCACATGGGCGGCGAATTCGATGGAATGGAGCCGCGCCAGGCTGCCCATCCACTTGGCGAAGGGGGTGGACCAGTAGCAGCCGTAGGGAATCTCGGCGAGATAGGCCATGGGGGCGCTCCTAGGCGGGCAGGGCGATGCGGGCCGACCCGGCCAGGGTCTGCTTGCCGTCCTGGTTGACGGCGGCGAGGTCGAGATCGACCACGTTCTCGCCGTTCTCCTGGGTCTTGGCGGTGACCACCCCCTTGCAGGTGATGGTGTCGCCGGGGAAGGCCATGGCGGTGAAGCGGGCCGAGAACGAGCGGATGGCCGATTGCGGCACCCAGCCGGTCAGCACCTGGCCCAGGAAGGCCATGGACAGCATGCCGTGGGCGATCACCCCGGGCAGCCCGCCCGAGCGGGCCTGCTCGTCATCCAGGTGGATGGGGTTGTGATCGCCCGAGGCACCGGCGAACAGGGCCAGCTGGGTACGGTCGATGGGCGGCTTGGCGAGGTCGGGAATGCTGTCCCCCACCTGGACGTCGGCAAAACGGATGGTCATGTGCCCCTCCTACCCCTGGCGGACGATTATTACGGTCCGTAAATTCGCCACCGGCCGCGTGTGCTGGTTTTTCAGCAGCGTTTCCGTGACGATGAAGCGCATGGCGCCGCCCTTCTTCTCGAAGGTCTCGACCACCCTCTGCACGCCGGTGATGGTGTCGCCGGCGCAGATGGGTTCGATGTAGTCGAAGATCTGCTCGCCGTGCATGGAGCGGGTCTTGTCCACCCCCAGATCCTCGAGGATCTTGAACGGCTGCTCGGCGTCCATGGCGATGGAGAAGGCGAAGGTCGGCGGGGCGGGAAGCGAGGCGTATCCAGCCTTTTTCGCCGCGTCGTCGTCCAGGTAGACGGGGTTGGATTCACCGATGGCCTTGGCGAAAAGCCGCAGGCGGCCCTTCTCGACATCCACGGTGAACGGGGCGTAGACTTTGCCTACAAGCTCTTCGGCTTTCACGGCGGTTCCTCCCTCTGATTCATGGCGGCCGCCCCGGATGTTTCCTCCGATTTCATCACCGCCGGACTGGGCCCGATCGATGTGCTGCCATTGTTTGAACGCTAAAAGAATTTTACGGTCCCGTAAATAGGATTTTTACGGCCCTGTAAAAAATTCCTTTGTGCGTTGCGGTGGTTCCAGGTAGGGTCTGGCTTAGGGCAAGATGTCAGGAATGGGTAGGGATGAGCCGACGGATTCAGATATTGAGGCGGGCCACCGAGGTGTTCGAACGCCAGGGGGTCAACCGCACGTCCATCGAGGACATCGCCAACGCGGTCGGCATCAAGCGCGAGGCCATCTACTATTACTTCAAGAGCCGCGCCGACATCCTGCTGAAGATCATCCTGCCCCAGAGCACCTCGCTGGTCATGGGGCTGGGGGCGATCATCAATTCCAACCTTCCCGCCGAGCAGAAGCTGGAAGCGGCCATCCGCAACCACCTGGACCGCTTCAATCCGAACTATCTGGAAATGACCGTGGCGCTGCGCGAGGACCATTTCCTCGAGGACGAGAGCAAGGCCGCCGAGCTGCGCGGGGTGTGGAACGAGTACACCCATCTGTGGACCCGCCTGATCGAGGAAGGCCAGGAGCACGGCATCTTCAAGCCCGGCCTGGACGCCCGCATGGTGGCCAACGGAATCCTCGGCATGTGCAACTGGATGTCGCGCTGGTACGACCCCGGCAAGTCCATTCCCATCGACAAGATCCTGGAGATCTTCTTCACCATGGTGGCGCACGGCATCGTCGATCCCGCCGCCGCGGCGTCCAGGCCCGCCGCCCCGAAGAAGCCGGCCCGGGCGCGCAAGGCCGCCCCCAAGGACTGACATTCCGCTCCGGTCCATATTTTTGGATTGACTACAAACTGCGCTGCGCCATATTATTTTAATCATAAACTATCTTGCCGCCGCGACGGTGGCCAGGGAGGGTGTGATGAAGATAGCCTGCATCGGCGGCGGCCCCGCGTCCTTGTACTTCGCCATCCTGATGAAGAAGCAGCGCCCCGACGCCACCATCCGGGTGATCGAGCGCAATCCGGCCAACGTCACCTGGGGCTTCGGCGTGGTGTTCTCGGACGCCACCATGGCCAATTTCGCCGACGCCGACCCGGATTCGTACCGCGAGATCACCGATGCCTTCGCCCACTGGGACGATATCGAGACCCATTACATGGGCCATGCCCTGGTGTCGCGCGGCCACGGCTTCGCCGGTCTTTCACGGCTGAAGCTTCTTCAGATCCTCGAGGCGCGGGCTTTGGCGCTGGGAGTGGAGGTGATCCACGATTCCAACGTCACCGGCATCGAGGAATACCGCTCCTGGGACCTGGTGGTGGCCGGTGACGGCATCAACAGCGTGGTGCGCGACCAGCACAAGGAGCATTTCGGCGTCGATATCGACCTGCGCCCCAACAAGTTCATCTGGCTGGGCACCTCGCGGCCGTTCGGGGCCTTCACCTTCTTCTTCCGCGAGAACGAGCACGGCCTGTTCCGTTCCCACTGCTACCAGTTCGAGGACGGGCGCTCGACCTTCATCATCGAATGCACCGAGGACACCTGGCGCCGGGCCGGGCTGGACCGCGCCGACGAGGCGGGCAGCGTCGCCTATTGCGAACGCCTCTACGCCGCCGAGCTGGAGGGGCACCGGCTGATCTCCAACAACTCCATCTGGCGCAGTTTCCCCCGGGTCAGGAACCGCCGCTGGCACCATGGCAACGTGGTGCTGATGGGCGACGCGCTGCATACCGCCCACTTCACCATCGGCTCGGGCACCAAGCTGGCCATGGAGGACGGCATCGCGCTCGCCGCCGCCCTGGCCGCCAATCCCACCCTGGAGACGGCCCTGGACGCCTTCGAGCGCGAGCGCCGCCCGGTGGTGGAAAGCCTGCAGCGCGCCTCCCAGGTCAGCATGGAATGGTTCGAGCAGACCGAGCGCTATCACGGCCGCCTGGAGCCGATCCAGTTCAACTTCTCCATGCTGACCCGCTCGCTGCGCATCACCTATGACAACCTGCGGCTGCGCGATCCCCAATACGTGGACGGCATCGAGCGCTGGTTCGCCGTCCAGGCGGCGGCCCAGGTGGGCGCCGCCGCCCCCGACCGGCCGACGCCGCCCATGTTCACGCCGTTCCAGCTGCGCGGCATGACGCTCGCCAACCGGGTGGTGGTGTCGCCCATGTGCATGTACTCGGCCGAGGACGGCGCCATCGGCGACTTCCATCTGGTCCATCTGGGCAGCCGCGCCATGGGCGGGGCCGGTCTGGTGATCGCCGAGATGACCGACGTCAGTCCGGAAGGCCGCATCACGCCCGGCTGCGCCGGTCTCTACAAGCCCGAGCACGCGGCGGCCTGGAAGCGGGTCTGCAACTTCGTCCACGCCAACAGCCAGGCTAAGATCGCCGTGCAGCTGGGCCATGCCGGGCGCAAGGGTTCGACCAAACTGATCTGGGACGGTATGGACCAGCCCCTGGAGCACGGCAACTGGCCGGTGATGGGACCGTCGCCCATTGCCTACCGCCCGGTCAATCAGGTCCCCAAGGCCATGGACCGCGCCGACATGGACAAGGTGGTGGCCGATTTCGTCCACGCCACCCGTCTGGCGGAGGAGGCCGGCTTCGACATGGTCGAGGTCCATTTCGCCCACGGCTACCTGCTGTCCACCTTCCTGTCGCCGCTGACCAACCGGCGGACCGACGAATACGGCGGCAGCCTGGAGAACCGCATGCGCTTCCCGCTGGAGGTGTTCCGGGCGGTGCGGGCGGTCTGGCCGGCGGACAAGCCCATCTCGGTGCGCATTTCCGCCACCGACTGGGCCGAGGGCGGCTTCACGCCGGAAGACGGGGTGGAGGTGGCACGCCGCCTGAAGGAGCTGGGCTGCGACATCATCGACGTCTCGGCCGGTCAGGTGGTGGCCGAGCAGAAGCCGGTCTACGGCCGCCTGTTCCAGACCCCCTTCGCCGACCGTATCCGGCTGGAGGCGGGCATCCCCACCATGACGGTGGGCAACGTCCAGTCCCATGCCGACGTCAACACCATCTTAGGCGCGGGCCGCGCCGATCTGTGCGTGCTGGCCCGCACCCATCTGTACGATCCCTACTGGACCCGCCACGCAGCCGCCGAGCAGGGCTACGCCATGCCCTGGCCCCGGCAGTACGCCTCCATCGACGGCTTCGTGCCCCGGTCGGGCTAAAGCGTGATGCCTTAAATGCGCATCACGCTTTAGCTTTATTTGTTTTGCCCTCCGCCAGCCTCGCGCAGCTTACCGCCGACGCTGCTACCGACATACAAGGCTCAGCGTTCTAAGAGCAAAGGGCCGCGCGCCTTATGGCAAAGGGGAGCGAGTGGGCGGGCTAATCCAGCAGCCCCCCCACGCCCATGTCCATGATGTCGCGGCCTTCGACCGGAATGTCGGCCATGATCCGGCGCAGGATCAGGTCCAGGCCGTTCAGCGCCCCGGAGCGGGCGCAACTGGGCAGGACCAGCACCGGCACCGGCCCGATGCGGGCGAGCAGCAGCATGTTGCCCGGCTCCGCCGGCATGCCGAAATGCACGATGACGCCGCCGGCCCGCGTGATGGCGGCCGGCACCGTGTCGCGGCGGTCGGTGGTCACCAGGGCGCCGGAAATCAGTAGAATCTCGCACCCGCCGTCCAGTGCCTGGGCGATGGCCCGGTCCAGCGCCTCGGGCCGGTGGGGGCAGCGGATCTCCTGGTCCAGCCCGCCGCCCAGGTCCTCGACCCGCCGGTGGGTGACGGCCACGGCGGTGTCCAGGCTGGCGGGGCTGATGCCGGGCAGGGTGGTGAGAATCATGCCGACCCGCCGGGCGCGGAACGGTCTGACCGCGACGGGGGGCCTGGCCTTGCCGGCGGCGGCGGCGCAGGCGTGGACGGTTCCGGCCGCCACCGCGAAGGGGATGATCTTGACGGTGGCGACGCGCTGACCCGGCTTGACCACCGACCAGGGGGCGACGGTGGCCGCCGTCACCGCCTCGTCCACCCGGTTCAGGCGGCCGACACGGCTGGAATCGATCTCCAACACGCCATGATGGCGGGCGAACAGGTTGCAGCGCCCGGTGGAGGCGGGGCCGAGCCCGATGCCGTCGCCGGCCAGGGCCTGGGCCACCGCCCGCGCCGCCTGGTTCTCGTCCAGGTCCCCCGGCTCGACGGTGCAGCCGGTCACCCCGGACAGGCCGGCGGCCCGCAAGGCCTCCACCTCGGCGGGGCCGAGCCGGCGGCCCTTGATCAGCTTGCCGGTCTCCAGGACCATGGTGTGGGCCAGGATCAGGCCCTCGGCCCGTTCGAGCGGAACCTCGCCGAAAATCATGGTCCGGTCCCCCGGGGCAGGCTGGGGGCCAGCAGGAAGCGGCCGTAGAGGGCGAGATAGACGGCGATGGCCGCCGCCCACAGCATGGCCGAGGCGGCCAGGACGGCGCCGCTGCCGGCCATCACCCGCAGCAGGGCGGCCAGCCCCATGCCGGCGAAGCCGGCGACCATGACGGCGGAAAGACGCAGGTCGCGGCCGGTATGCTTGAGCGCCACCCGGGTCATCAGGCTGAGCTTGGTCAGGCCCATGGCGCCGATGGTGAAGGCGTGCACCGCCGCCGAGGGCGCGATGGCGGCGCCCAGCGCCGCCGCCGCCTGCAGCCCCAGCGAGAGGATCAGGCCGGCGTAGCCGGCATGCATGGCGGCCAGCATGGGCGAGGCGAGGACGGCGCCGCTTCGCCACGAGGCCATGCGCAGCGCGTGGATCAGGGCGGTGGCCAGGGCCGCGCCGCCGGTGGCCGCATTCCCCAGGCCGGCCAGTTCGGTGGCGGCGGTGACCAGCAGCGCTGCCGGGGCCAGCGCCTCCAGGGGGCGGCGAAAGCCGATGACGACGCCGGGGCCGGGAGCCTGCCCGCGCAGGTGGGATTCGGTGAAGATGGGGGTCAGCAGGCCGCCGACGAAGCTGAACAGCACCATCAGGGCGTAATAGGCGGTGCGGATGCCGATATGGGCCAGGTCCGGGGCCGCCCGCAGCACACCCAGGTGGAAGGCCAGATTGCCCAGCGCCAGCATGGCCAGGATGGGAATCAGCAGGCGGTAGAGCCGGTTGGCGACCGTCCACACCTGCCGCCCGGCCACCGCCAGCAGCAGCGGCACGAAAACCATGTCGAGCAGGGCGGTCGCCAGGGGCGGCAACTGCGCCGCCGCCAGGATGCCGGCCCGCCCCAATCCCCAGGCGCCGACCAGCAGCATCAGCAGGCGGCCCTGGACCGCCGCCGTTCCGGCCCAACTGGGCAGGGCGGTCAGGATGAAGCCGCCGCACAGGGCGGCGACGAAGCCGAAGATCATCTCGTGGGCGTGCCACAGCGCCCGGTCGTAGGGCAGGGCGAGCCGGCCGCCGAACTGCCCGGCGGCCCACAGGCCCAGCGCCAGCAGGCCGTAGAGGCAGCCGGCCAGATAGAACGGCCGGAAGCCGCTGCTCCACAGCGGCGGGGGGGATCGGGATGCGCCCGGATCGGGCCGCACGGACATTGGCTGACGCTCCATTCCGCCTTGACGGCTGACAAGAAACTTTATGCTTGAATTATCTCGAATTCAACGGCGATCATGGAAATCCGGGAAACGGGACCCCACCTCGAAATGACCGGGAGCGGACGGCGGCCGCCTTCCGTGGTTTAGGCCTAAAGCGGCGTGGGGGATGCCGTGTGGAGAGGAGGTCGCGGAGATGACGGAATCCCTTGGCCGTTCGGCCTATCTGGACAGTTTTGCCCGTGACAGCCTGCCGCCCGGCGATCTGTGGCCGGTCATGGACCCGGCCCGGCCACCGCTCTGCGACTATCCCGCCAGCCTCAACATCGGCACGGCGCTGCTGGACGACGCGGTGGCAGCGGGGCGGGGGGACCGTCCGGCGGTGTTCTACGGCGACCGGGTGTGGACCTACGCCGACCTGCGCGACCAGGCCAACCGGATCGCCAACGTCCTGACCCGCGGCATGGGGCTGGTTCCCGGCAACCGCGTGCTGCTGCGCGGGCCCAACACCCCCATGCTGCTGGCCGCGTGGTTCGGCGTGGTCAAGGCGGGGGGAATCTGCGTCGCCACCATGCCGCTGCTGCGTGGCCGCGAGCTGGCCTATATCGCCGCCAAGGCCAAGGTCAGCCACGCGCTGTGCGACATCCGCTTCGCCGGGGAACTGGACATCGCCCGGTCCGAATCGCCCGGCATGGTCCATCTCGCCCATTTCAGCGCCCTGGGCGACGGGGCGGAAAGCCTGGACAAGGCCATGGCGGCGGAGGCGGTGACCCATGCCGACGTGCCGACCTCGGCGCTGGACGTGGCGCTGATCGCCTTCACCTCGGGGACCACCGGTCCGGCCAAGGCCACCATGCATGTGCACCGCGACCTGCTGGCGGTCTGCGACTGTTTCCCGCGCCATGTGGCGGGGGTGAGGGAGGACGACCGTTTCTGCGGCTCGCCGCCCCTGGCCTTCACCTTCGGGCTGGGGGCGCTGGCCCTGTTCCCGCTGCGGGCCGGGGCCTCGGTGGTGCTGGTGGAAAGCTTCACGCCGGAAACCATGCTGAAGACCATCCAGGACTACCGGGTCACCGGGCTGTACACCGCGCCCACCGCCTATCGCGCCATGACCGGGCTGTCCATCGACTGGGATCTCTCGTCGCTCCGGATGTGCGTGTCGGCGGGCGAGCACCTGCCGCTCGCCACCTCCAACGGCTGGCATCAGGCCACCGGCCTGCGGATCATCGACGGCATCGGCAGCACCGAGTTGCTGCACATCTTCATCTCGGCGGCGGGCGACGACATCCGGCCCGGTTCGACCGGCAAGGCGATCTTCGGCTACGAGGCGCGGATCATCGACGCCGAGGGCAACCCGGTGCCGCCGGGCACGCCGGGCCGTCTGGCGGTGCGCGGGCCGACCGGCTGCCGCTATCTCGGCGATCCCGAACGCCAGCGCAAATACGTGGCCGACGGCTGGAACATCACCGGCGACGTCTACACCATGGATGAGGACGGCTATTTCTGGTACCAGGCCCGCTCCGACGACATGATCGTCTCGGCCGGCTACAACATCTCGGGCCCCGAGGTGGAGGGCGTGCTGATGGAGCATCCCAAGGTGGCCGAATGCGCCGTGGTCGGCCTCGCCGACGAGGAACGCGGCCAGGTGGTCTCCGCCTTCGTGGTGCTGAAGGACCCCGCCGACGGGGGCGACGCCCTGGTCCAGGAACTGCAAGCCTTCGTCAAGGGGCGGATCGCGCCTTACAAGTATCCGCGCCGGGTGAAGTTCGTCCACGTCCTGCCGCGCACGCCCACCGGCAAGCTGCAGCGCTTCGCGCTTCGGGATCTGTGATCACCCGGCGGAAGGGTCTTCGTCGCCGCGGGGATGCTTCGGCGCCGCGGCCACCGAGGATTTCAGCTTGCCGAGCAGCGTCTGCAATTGCCGCAGCTCGGCGTCGCTCAGCCCGGCCATGGCTTGGGTGACCCAGGTCTGGTTGGCCGGGGCCATGCTGGAAAACATCTTGTTGCCCTTGGGGGTGAGGCGGACCCACTGGACGCGGCGGTCGTCCTCGTCCTGCAGCCGGTCCACCAGCCCCTCGTCCACCAGCCGGGTGATCAGGCCGGTGACGTTGCCGTTGGTCACCATCAGCCGGGCGGAGATCTCCCCCATGGTCAGCCCCCCCGGCGAGCGGTAGAGCTGCGACAGCAGGTCGAAGCGCGGCAGGGTCGAGGCGAAGGATTCGCGCAGGTTGGTGCGCACCACCGCCTCGATCTGCTTGACCGAGCTGAACAGGGCCAGCCACACCCGCAAGGGCAGAAGCTGGTCGTCCGGGATGCCGGCCTCGATGGTGGCGGGATCATGCATGGCGCTCACTCGCTCTGAGGGTGATTGAGACATAAAGCTCCGTGCCCGCCTGATCAAGGTCAATTTTCATACTCCTGGCAATACCACCGTTCCGCCCATGCTCCCCGACCGGCGCCGGGGGCGGCGTGACGGGTTGATCCGGCATTATATTTTATGTATAAACTATCTCGCGGGGCGCCGACGCCCTATCCGAATCCCTTCACGGTGTGGAGCCGAAGCCATGAGCGCCGAAGTCATCAAGGAAATGTCCATGGTCAAGCAGAAGGCGATGATCGCCCGAAACTACGACCTGCTGACCAGCACGCGGGACCACGGCCGCAAGGTGGTCTCGACCTTCGTTCCCGGCAATCTCAACGAGCTGATCATGTCGTTCGGCATGCTCAACAACCTGCCGGAGATCAACGCCATCCAGGGCGGCCTGCGCAAGCAGTCGGGCGCCTACATCATGGATGCCGAAAAGAACGGGCATTCCGAGGACGTCTGCACCTATGTGAAGGCCGATATCGGCATGATGGGGCGCGGCAACCTGGCGCCCAACGGCCAGCCGTTCCCGGCGCCCGACATGCTGCTGCTCAGCTATACCGGCTGCTACACCTTCATGAAGTGGTTCGAACTGCTGCGCGAGGAGTACAGGTGCCCGACCGCCATGCTGCATGTCCCCTACGAGGGGGACGGGCATTCGACCAAGAATATGCGCGACTACATCGTCAAGCAGCTGAAAGAGGTGGTCATCCCCACCATGGAGCAGGTGTCGGGGGTCAAGTTCGACATCGACCGCCTGCGCGAATGCCTGAAGCTGTCGGCCAAGGCCGAGGAGGATCTGGTCTGGGTGCTGCAAAGCGCCAAGAACAAGCCGTCGCCCATCGACGCCTATTTCGGCGCCGTCTACTACGTCGGCCCGATCTTCACCGCCTTCCGCGGCACCCAGGACGCGGTGGAGTTCTACCAGATCCTGCGGGCCGAGATCGAGGAACGCATCCGCCTGGGCAAGGGGCCGGTCACCCCGGAGGGCGAGATGGGGCCGGAGCGTTATCGCCTCGTCACCGAAGGCCCGCCCAACTGGACCCATTTCCGCGAGTTCTGGAAGATGCTCTATGACGAGGGCGCGGTGGCGGTGGCCAGTTCCTACACCAAGGTCGGCGGCGTCTATGATTACGACGGCTTCCGCCACGACCCCGACCATCCCCTGGAGAGTCTGGCCGATTACTGCCTGGGCTGCTACACCAACCGCAACCTGCCCGAGCGCATCGACATGCTGTCCAAGTACGTGCAGGATTACGAGGCCGACGGCCTGCTGATCAACTCCATCAAGAGCTGCAACAGCTTCGCCGCCGGCCAGTTGATGATCATGAAGGAAGTGGAGAAGCGCACCGGCAAGCCCGGCGCCTTCGTCGAGACCGATCTGGTCGATCCCCGCTATTTCTCGGCGGCCAACGTCAAGAACCGTCTGGAAAGCTATTTCCAGATGATCGAGCAGAAGCGGCGCGGCGGCGGTTCCGTCCCGCTGGCCGCCGCCCAGTAGGAGATCGGACGATGATACGCATTCTCGCTCCCGGCCATTGGCCGAAGCCGCGCGGCTATTCCGACGGCATGGCGGCCAGAGGCACCGTGGTGGCTATCGCCGGGCAGGTGGGGTGGACGCCGGAGCGCCGCCTCGCCGGGCCGGATTTCGTGTCCCAGGCCGCCCAGGCGCTGGACAACATCCGCACCGTCCTGGCCGAGGCGGGCGGCAAGCCCGAGCACATCATCCGCATGACCTGGTTCGTCACCAGCAAGTCGGCCTATCTCGCCGACCGCGAAGGCCTGGGCGAGGCCTACCGCTCGGTGATGGGCAAGCACTATCCGGCCATGACGGCGGTCCAGGTGGTCGCCCTGATGGTCCAGGACGCCCTGGTGGAAATCGAGGCCACGGCGGTAATCCCGGATTCGTGACGCCGCCCCGGGGCGGCAGGACAAGAACCTAAGGGGCCGGCCTGTTTCAGGCCGGCCCCGTTCCGTCTCGTCACGCTCTGGGATGCCTCCGCCGGCTGTTCAAAAATCGGTCTCGCCGCATACGGATCGGCCTTCATATTTAGTAATTGGTAGAGTTACGTATGCTACACTGTCGTATGGCTTTAGGGATTCCCGCCGCGCGGCTGGGGCCGCGGTGGCCGGGAATTGGGAAGGCGGAGCGATATGTCGGCTGGAACGGACGGTCAGAATAACGGCTCGGGTGGCGAGCGTACGCTGTTTGACGACTTGACGGTTCTGGCCCAGTCGGCGCCGTCCGGCGGGGCGTTCGACCGGCCCGTCTCCCATCTCCCGCGAGGGCGAGGGCGGCAATGAGGACGCCCTGAGCAACAATCTGTCTTCGCTGTCCACCGTCCATTCCGGTTC
>NZ_AONQ01000030.1 GCF_000342045.1 Paramagnetospirillum caucaseum
CGAGAACACGTCCTCGATCGGCATCAGGAACGGCTTGTCCTTGGGACGCTCCGGCTGCGGGATGTAGGCGTCGACCTCGGCCATCAGCTTCAGGATGGCCTCGCGGCCGATCTCCGGCTGCTTGTCTTCCAGGGCGCAGAGCGCCGAGCCGCGCACGATCGGAATGTCGTCGCCGGGGAAATCGTACGAGCTCAGCAGCTCGCGCACTTCCAGCTCGACCAGATCCAGCAGCTCGGGATCGTCGACCATGTCGCACTTGTTCATGAACACCACCAGCGCCGGCACGCCGACCTGACGGGCCAGCAGGATGTGCTCGCGGGTCTGGGGCATGGGGCCGTCGGCCGCCGACACCACCAGGATGGCGCCGTCCATCTGCGCCGCGCCGGTGATCATGTTCTTCACATAATCGGCGTGACCGGGGCAATCCACGTGGGCGTAGTGGCGGTTGACGGTCTCGTACTCGACGTGGGCGGTCGAGATGGTGATGCCGCGGGCCTTCTCTTCCGGCGCCTTGTCGATCTGGTCGTAGGCGGTGAAGGTGGCGCCGCCGGTCTCGGCCAGGATCTTGGTGATCGCCGCGGTCAGCGAGGTCTTGCCATGGTCAACGTGACCGATGGTCCCGATGTTGCAGTGAGGCTTGTTGCGCTCGAATTTAGCCTTGGCCATTTTTCAACCCGTCCGATCGCGGCGCACTGCCGCATGTGTCAAACCATGCTCCCGGTCGATACGGCGGCGGGGAGTGGAGCGGGTGAGGGGAATCGAACCCCCGTCATCAGCTTGGAAGGCTGTTGCTCTACCATTGAGCTACACCCGCCAGATCGTCCCGCTGGGCCGCACCGCCTGGTGCTCGACCTGAAGAAACCGTTCCCCGTCATCCGTCCCGAAACGGGGCACCCGGCCCTATTGGGGGATAAATGGTGGAGGGGGGAGGATTCGAACCTCCGTACTCATAAGAGGGCAGATTTACAGTCTGCTGCCATTAACCGCTCGGCCACCCCTCCACACCGTCATCCGGCTTTTGGCCGGGGCGACGGGAGGGCTGTACTTATGGGAATTTAACGGAGCTTGTCAATCCGAAAAGAGAGGGTTAAATGCCGAGGCAACAGGAGAGCCCCATGAAAAACAGAGATGAGCGTCGCCCCCCCCACCCCAACCGCCGGGAATCGTCCGGCAAGGGTCCGCGAGGCGGCGGCGGCGGCGGCGGCGGCTCGTCCCTCTGGCTCTACGGCATCCACGCGGTGAATGCCGCCCTGGCCAATCCCGAGCGCCGCGCCCGCCGGCTGGTGGCCACCGCCGAGGCCGCCAAGTCCCTGCCCCCCGCCAGGCTGCCGGTGGAGGCCATGGAGCGGGCCGAGATCGACCGGCTGCTGGCGCCCGGCTCGGTACACCAGGGCGTCGCCCTGCTGGTCGAGCCCCTGCCCGCCACCACCATGGAGGACGTGATCCGCAGCGCCGGGATGGCCCCCTCGGCCCTGGTGCTGGTGCTGGATCAGGTCACCGACCCCCACAATGTCGGGGCCATCCTGCGCTCGGCGGCGGCGTTCGGCGCCCTGGCGGTGATCGCCCCCGACCGCCACGCCCCCGACGAGACCGGCACCCTGGCCAAGTCGGCCTCGGGCGCGCTGGAGCGCATGCCGCTGGTCCGCGTCACCAACGTGGTCCGCGCCCTGGAGGATCTGAAGAAGGGCGGCTTCTGGACCGCCGGTCTGGCCGCCGACGCCCCCAGGACTCTGGCCGAGGCAGGGCTGTCGGGCAAGGTGGCGCTGGTGCTCGGCGCCGAAGGCGAAGGCATGCGCCGCCTGACCCGCGAGCATTGCGACCATCTGGTCCGCCTGCCCATGTGCGGCGAGATGGAAAGCCTCAACGTCTCCAACGCCGCCGCCGTCGCCCTCTACGAAATGCGGCGCGCGGGATGATCGCCGTCTGGCAGGTGGCGATCGCCTTCGCCGCCATGTGTCTGGTGGGCCGCGCCTGCCTGGGCGGACGCCACGGCATCGGCGTGCAGGCCATGGCCGGCTGGGGGGCGCTGTGCCTGCTGCTGACCCTGTGGGGCGTGCTGACGCCCCTTTCCCTGCGCATTCCCGCCTGGGGCTTCCTGGCCGCCGCCCTGGCCGGCGCGGCCCTGACCCGGAAGCGCCCCTGGCGCGACGACCTGCGGGAGGCCGGACGCCTGCTGCTGCTCGCCCTGCCGCTGCTGGCGGTGATGGCCCCCATGGAGCCGTCGCAGCTCGACGTTTTCGCCCTGATCCTGCCCAACAGCGCCTACCTGTTCGACCACGGGGCGTTTCCCACCGCCCTGGGGCCGCCCGCCCATTCCGATGCCCCCGTCGCCCCCTACAACGTCGCCCTGGTACCGTTCCTGGGGTCGCTGGCCGGCGGCGGTTTCGCCCCCTCGGGAATCGCCCAGGCGACTCTCTGGCTGCATCTGCCCGCCGCCTTGGTTCTGGGCCGGCTGCTCGGCGGGGGACGGCGTCCCGGCTGGGGCATGGCGGCTTTCGGCCTGCTGCTGGCCACCGCCGTCAATCCCGGCTTCGTGCCGCGCGTCTCCTTCGCCGGCTATGGCGAGGCGCCGCTGGCCATCACGCTGATGTTCGCCATCTGGCTGGGCGGCCGCCTGCTGTCGGGAGACCGCGAGACCGCAAGCCTGACCGCCCTGGCGCTGGTCCTGGCGGCGCTGGTCGCCGTCAAGCAGCAGGGCATCGGCCTGTTCCTGTCCCTGGGGGCCGCCGGCCTGCTGACCGTCCTCGCCCTGCCGCGCGGCGAACGGTGGCCGGCGCTGCGGACGCTGCTGCTGGCCGCGCTGCCCGCCCTGGTCCTTTACGCCGCCTGGCGGACCCATGTGGTCCTGCGTTTTCCCGAAGGCGAACTGGGCAGCGACATGGCAGGGGCCTGGCGCGATTCCCGCATCGCCGAGATCCTGCGCGACATGGCCTGGGTCACCAAGAACAAGGCCTTCCAGTTCGGCCTGTTCGCGGTGGTACTGGCCATGGCCGTCCGCCCTCCCGCCGCCGTGAGTCCGGCCAGCCGCAACAGCCTGAGGCTGTGCGCCCTGACCATCATCTTCTTCAACCTGTTCCTGGTGGCGACCTTCCTGCTGCATTTCGGCCGCGAGCATTCCTATTTCCGCTACAACACCCAGCTGTCGCTGGCCGCACTCCTGGCCCTGGTCCTGGCGGCGCGGGACATGGCCGGGGGGCGGCGGGCGCCGCCTCCCCTCGTCCGCCGCGTCCTGGCCGGCACCGCCATCGCACTGATGCTGGGAGCCCCGGTCGCCGCCCAGATCCTGCTACGCTTCGACCGCGACCAGCCCCAGCCCCAGTTGCGCTTCCTGGCCCGCAATCTGGCCGCCGAGATCGCCCCCGATTCCCGCATCGCCCTGATCCTGCCGCGGGACAATTCCACCAGCGGCATGGCTCTGGAATCGCTGCTGCGCCACACCCATCCGCGCCGCCCCGGCCTGACGGTGGCGCACGTCCCCAGTCCGACGGAACGGACCCTGCCCGAAATGGCGCAAAGGGGCTTCACCCTCGCCCTGGTGTCCTGCACCGATTCGGCGGGCCCCATGGTGCTCGGCCCCGGCCTGCCCCCCCGCTCGGCCCTACTGCTGCGGTTCGAGGACGGAAGGTGGGCCCCGGTGCGGAGCTGGGCCTATCCGGCGACGGGCAAACGCGGCAAATGGGGCTGGACCAACTTCATCGCCGAGGAGCCGTTCTGCATGGGCCTCGACTGATCCGAACCCCCTTGCGGCAAGCGGCATTCCTCTCTAATTTCCCGGAACCGCCGGCTTAGCTCAGCTGGTAGAGCACCTGATTTGTAATCAGGGGGTCGCGGGTTCGAACCCTGCAGCCGGCACCATTTTTTCGCAAATTCAACCAGTTACACGAGCGGCCCCATCGGGCCGCTCGTGCACTATGCCAAACTATGTCCAGGCAGCCGCTCCACGGCATTGCGCAGGTTGTCCGGGGACATAGTGGATGTTGGAAAGCATCATCATACCGTTTGGCCTAGCGGCAATACTCAGATCGAGAACCATTAGCTGCTATTCCTCCCTCTCCCTGGAGGGAGGGGGAGAAGGCGTTCAAGCGATTGCTCAGGGAACAGCGGTGCACGACCACTGCTCCGGCGGCATGGCTGCTAAAGCCCCTTGGGATTGCCTTCAAGGACTTCTTTTGCGGTGTAGAGGACTTGCCCGCTTGCATCGATGGTCTGTGAGACGTTGGTTGTCGCGTCAATCACCAGCCTTCCACAATATGGGGTTATGAAAGGACTGTTGAACGACAGACATACGTCTCCGTTTTCCTTAATCTTGTATTCGCCCGATGTCGGCCCGCCTCGCGACAGATTGCTAAGCGTCGAGAGTCGTCCGCCAGGCATCCAGTACGTGCAGGAAATCGTCCCAGTCGATCCCACGCCACACGTCGTGTTTCCAACCAAGCGCTTTTCGACCTGGGCGGCACTGGCGAACTTTCCCTCGAATTGTGCCAAAGAGGTTGTGCCTGTCGTCTGGCAAGCGCCCAGGAACAGTGCGGCTGAAACGATAAGTATTCTTGTTCTCATTGTGCCAATTCCCTGGATATTGAAAATAAAGCGACTATAAGGCCAATCTAGAGTCGATATTTCCCAGATATGCGGTCTATCTGCCCCTGATTGACGGCAGGATAACCCGATCCCAACCCTACCGGAAGGCAAAATGCGGAAGCGACAGCCTCCGCCGCAGTAAAGACCGCCATGACCAGCCCTAGCGAGCGGCGCAATTCCAGCCAGTTTTGCAATGGTTCCGGCTCCACGATTTAGCAGGCTGCAGAAAAACTCCACCAACCCACTTTTGTTTCGTCACCCCCGCGAAAGCGGGGCCATGTTGGGGCAAAAACTTGCCTTAGACACAAGGTGCTGAGTGGCGGGTGCATGGATTCCCGTTTTCGCGGGAATGACGGGAGTTTTTCCGCAGCCTGTTAGCCTGATAGCTGAAGTCGCTGGACGTGCTTGCCCGGCTTATCCATCCCCAAGCCCAGCTATCCTGCGGCCCTGTCAGTTACAGCCCCCTTTTGTAATCAGGGGGTCACGGGTTCGAATCCTGTAGCCGGCACCAGAACAGCAGAAAGGGGACAGGCCCGACGGCCCGTCCCCTTTTTCCATGTCCGACGCGGTGCGCGGAATCTACTTCCTGGGGTCGACGAATTCGACGGCGCTGGGCTTGACCTCGGGATCCTTGGGCGTGGCGGTTCCCTGTCCCTGCACCGCCGAGGGAGCGGCGGAACCGCCGGGCGAGGCGGAAGCCGGGCCGGACGTGGCGGCAGCGGCCTGTCCCGGCTGCGGTGCGCGGCTATCCTTCTGCCCGTCGCGGGCCGCCTGGAGCGAGGCGGCGCGGAACTGGCGGTACAGGCTGCGGATGGCCGCATACTCGTCGAGGGAGGTCCGCCGGATCTCCCTCATGGTGTCCAGGTGCTCGGCCCGGGTATCGACGATGTCGGTCCCCATGGTGACGTTGTTGATCACGTCGAGCCCCTGGGTGGCGAAGACCTGGCCGGTGGGCGAGACGAAGAAGTCGGCTGCGCGCCCCGCGCCGTCGCGCAGGTTGGACGGGCCGAAGAACGGCAGCATCAGGTAGGGGCCTTCCTCGACCCCCCACACGGCGAAGGTCACGCCCAGATCGGTCTTGTGGCGCTTGGCCCCGCCGCTCTCGGCGACCACGTCCTGGGTGCCCAGCATGCCGAAGGTGGAATTGATGAAGAAGCGGCCCAGCGCATCGGCGGCGGCGGCGGGATTGCCCTGCAGCAGGTCGTTGCCGGCGGTGTAGGGCTCCTGCAGGTTGGCCAGCAGGTTGTGAAGGGCCTGGCGGAACCAGTTGGGGGCGACGTCGTGGTAGGCCTGGGCGACGGGCTCGGCCAGATTGCTGTCCAGGAAGACGTTGACGTCGTAGATGGCCCGGTTGGTGGGCTCCAGCGGGTCGTTGACGGCTTCGGCCTCGGCGCGGTCCTCGGGGTCTTCCGGCAGCGTGGCACAGGCCGACACCATCGAAAGCGCCATGGCAGCCGCCACGGAAAGCAGACGACGCCTCATATCCTTAAACCTCCAACCAAGGAACCCCGGCCGGCATGATCATACCGTCCCCGGGCGCGCATAATATCCACTGCGGCCGGGAGGTCAAACGTCATATGAACACGGCAGGTCTATGGCAAAGACGGAGCCGCGCCCGAAAACGGAGCGGACCGAAACCGCAATGCCCAGGATTCGGGCGATTCTGTCGACGATGGCCAGGCCCAGCCCCAATCCTTCATCGGCGCGGCGCGTCGGATTGTTCAACTGGTAGAGCTCTTCGAAAATATACGGCAGGTTTTCCTCGGCGATACCGATGCCGCTGTCCCAGACCTCGATGCGGATGCGCCCCCGGCGGCGGCGACAGCCCACCGCCACCCCGCCCCGTTCGGTATAGCGCACCGCATTGGAGACCAGATTGCCCAGCAGGCGTTCCAGCAGGGTGGCGTCGCTTTCGCAGGCCAGGGCGGTCTTGACCACACGCAGGCGCAGCCCCTTCGCCTCGGCCGTCGGGCGGCTGGCCGCCGCCACCTGGTCGAGCAGGTCGCCCAAGGCGATGCGGCTGCGGGTCACCGTCATGCCGCCGGCATCGAGACGCGACACGCTGAGCAGCGCCTTGAGCTGGCGCGACAGCTGGTTGGCGCATTGCTTGGCCTTGACGCCGGGCTCGGGCTGACGCTCGGCCAGGATGGCGCAATACATCTGCAGCGCCTGCATGGGCTGGCTGAGATCGTGGCTGGCGGCGGCCAGGAAGCGCGATTTGGAAGCGGAGGCCTTTTCCGCCGTTTCCTTGGCGAGGCGCAGTTCCAGTTCGGTCTGCTTGCGCTCGGTGATGTCGATGGCGGCGCAGATCAGGCCGACGGTCTCGCCCCGCGCGTCGTAGAGCCGCCGCGCGATCAGGTCGAAATATTGCGGCCGGCTCATGGCCAGGCTTTGCACCTGCACGTCGCGCCGCACCGAAATGCCGGTCTCGATCACGCCGCGATAGATGGCGCATAGCATGTCGGCGGTATCGCGGTGAAAGATGTCGTACTCGGTCTTGCCGATCAGTTCGGCGTCGCCAAACCCCACTTGGCAGGAATGGGCCCAGGTGTAGCGCAGGTCCAAGTCCAGGGTATAGGCCACCGAGGTACCCAGTTCCATGGCCAGGCGGAAGCGCTGCTCGCTCTCGGCCAGGGTTTCCAGGGAGACGTCCAACTGGCGCCCCAGGAATTCCGCCAGGCGCTCGGTCAGGGATTGCTTGGCGGCATGGGCCTGCTCCAGCCGCCCCATGGCCTCGCGCAGGCGGACCTTGGAATCGATCAGGTCCGAGATTTCGGTGAAGGTGACCAGCACCGCCACGGCGCTGCCGGATTCGAGGGCGATGGGCTGGGCGCGCAGGCGCAGCCACACCCGCTCGCTTCCCCGGCGGATGCCCATCACCAAGGGGCCGGCCGAGCGGCGGGTCATCAGCGCGACGGCGGCGGGATGGTCGGCGCCGCCCAGCCGCGTGCCGTCCAGATGGGTGGCGTCCCAATCCTCGACGCAGCAAATCCTGCCGACCAGTTCCTCGGAGCTCTGACCGAGAATGGCCGAGGCGGCAGCGTTGGCGAAGATGATCCGCCGGCCGGCATCCTGGACCACCACCCCCTCGGCCATGGTGGCGAGCAAGGTCTGGTGAAAGTCGGCGGAAACCGGAGACGGCAGCACGTTTGCCTCGCGAGGCGGAAGGGACGGGCCCGAATTAGGGGGCCTCGCGACGGGGCGCGTCAAGCCTTGAGCGGTTCATTCTTTCCCGAACCGTCATCGCCCCGTCACGGAACCGTCGCACTCGACGACTATTCTTCCCCGCCACCGGAGAGGAGGAGCACGAGGTGTCGGGTGAAAAGGCCATGCGGCGGGAATGCCGGGATTGCACCTATTGGACCGGGTGGAGTTGCGCCATCCGCGACGTCCGCCAGGAGAAAAAAGAAAGTCGCGGATGCGATTTCTTCATCCGCGACAGTCTGCGATACGCCTTCTTCGCGAAGGTCTGATGCTGGTGATAGACCCCCGATTGCGGGAGAAAGGGACGTTGCCGTTCTCTGCCGATCGGTATCGCCACGGGCCTCCTGTAGGGATTAATACCAACATACAAAGGTGATAATGTCAATAGACGTATCTACCATTCCATCCCCATGGACAAGGGAACCGAAGCGCGGCTACCATCGAATATGAGTGAAATATACATCTGACGGGGCCGCATGCTTCCTGGGTCTTCCACGCCACCGGCCGCCGGTTCCGTCAAGGTCATGCTGGTGGACGATTCCGCCATCGTCCGCGGCCTGGTGGCCCGCATCCTGGCCACCGACCCGGCCATCACGGTGGCCGCCCAGGTCGCCAACGGCGAGCAGGCCATCGCCGCCCTGGCCCGCACTCCGGTGGACGTGGTGGTGCTGGACATCGAGATGCCGGTGATGGACGGCCTGACCGCCCTGCCCGGCATCCTGAAGACGGTGCCCGGCGTCAGGGTGATCATGCTGTCGTCGCTGACCCAGCGCGGCGCCACGGTGACCTTCCAGGCGCTGCGGGCCGGGGCCGCCGACTACATCCCCAAGCCCTCGGCCGGCGCCGACATGTCGGGAACCGGCGGCTTCAAGCGTGAACTGATCGACAAGATCAAGAGTCTGGCGGCCCGCAAGCTGCGCCCCGCCGCACCGGCGTCCTCTCCTCTCCCCCGCCCGGCCGGAACCGTCCCGCCCCGTCCCGCCGCCATCCCGCCCAGCGGCCCGGTGGAGGTATTGGCCATCGGCTCGTCCACCGGCGGTCCGCAGGCGCTGTTCGACATCTTCGCCAAGCTGCGCACCGTCAAGCCCCGGATTCCCATCCTGATCACCCAGCACATGCCACCCACCTTCACCGGCATCCTGGCCGAGCATATCGCCCAGACCAGCGGCCTGCCGTCGGCCGAGGGCAAGGACGGCGAGAAGATCATGGCCGGCCGGGTCTACGTCGCTCCCGGGGGCAGGCATATGCTGGCCGAGCGCAAGGGCGGCGAGTTGCTGATCAGGCTGTCGGATGCTCCGCCCGAGAATTTCTGCAAGCCGGCGGTCGACCCCATGTTCCGCAGCGTCTCCGCCGCCTGGGGCAACCGGGCGGTGGCGATGGTGCTGACCGGCATGGGAAGCGACGGGGCCAAGGGTGGTCGGGTGCTGGCCGAGGCCGGCGGACAGCTCTATGCCCAGGACGAGGCCACCTGCGTGGTCTACGGCATGCCGGCCGCCGCCGCCCAGACCGGACTGTGCAAAGCCATCCTGCCGCTGGGCGAGATCGGCGACCTGATCCGCAAACTGGTCAGCTGAGGAAAGGACGGGCGGGACGCCCGCTCCCCTTCACAGGTCCAGCACCCGTCCCACCGCCGCCAGGGAGCGTTCCCACAGATCGGCCAGTTCCTCCGCCTGGACGGGGGTGTTCGGGTCCTCGGCCCGCGCCGCATCCTCCACCGACCGGCACTTGGCGGCCAGCGGCACCAGATGCAGGCTGGAGGCGGCGCTGGCCATGCGATGGGCCAGTTGCCCGGCCTCGGCCAGCCGGCCCGCCTGGGCATGGGTGCGCAGCGCGGCGAGGTCGGCCGAGGACGACGAACGGAACAGCTCCACCAGCCCGACCAGACGGTCGCGGCCGAGGTCGCCCATGTCGGACAGCAGGCCGGCCACCGCCACCAGGCTCGGTCCGCCCCCCGCGTCCGGCCGCTCCTCCCCCACGCCGGCCAGCAGGCGGCTCATGTCGTCGAGGCGGAACGGCTTGGCGAGGCAGCCGAGGATGCCCGCCTCGCGCCAGCGCGCCTCGTCCTCCTTCACCGGATTGGCGGTCAGCAGGTAAAGCGGCACCTTGCCCGCCGCGCCGGGCAGGGCGCGGATGGCCCGGGCGGTCTCGATGCCGTCCATGCCGGGCATACGCATGTCCAGCAACACCAGATCGAAGCCGCCCCGGCTCGCCGCCGCCGCCGCTTCATAGCCGTCGCGGACGCAGACCACCTGATGGCCGCGCCGCTCCAGCAGCCCGGCCGCCACCTCGCGGTTGACCTCGTTGTCGTCCACCAGCAGGACGCGGCAGGGCCGTTCCGCCGCCGCCGGGTAATCGGCGGAAAGGGTCTCGGCCGGCGGCAACGGCAGGTCCACCCGGAAGGTGGTGCCCTGGCCGGGCAAGCTGTCATAGCCGATGACCCCGCCCATCAGGTCGATCAGGCGCTTGCAGATGGCCAGCCCCAGCCCGGCTCCGGCGAAGCGCCGGGCGGCACCGCTGTCGCCCTGCCAGAATTCGGTGAACAACTGCGCCCCGATCTCCGGCGCGATGCCGATGCCGGAATCCTTGATCAGAAAGCGCAGCACCTGCCCCTGTTCGGCGGCCAGGGGCTCGATGCCGATCTCCACCCCGCCGCGATCGGTGAACTTGATGGCGTTGCCCACCAGATTGAACAGAATCTGCCGCAGGCGCAGGCGGTCGCCCGCCACCTGGCGGCGCACCCCCGTCCCGAAGCGGCAGGTCAGCGCCAGATCCTTTTCGGCGGCGCGGGACGCCAGGACCAGACGCACCTCCTCGATGGTGTCGAGCACGTCGAAGGGCTCGACGGCCAGGGTCATGCCCTCGGCGTCGAGGCGGGCGAAGTCCAGGATGTCGTTGACCAGCCCCAGCAGCAATTCCCCCGACGACACCAGCGTCTCGGCGAAGGCCTCCTGCCGGGGGTCGAGATTGGTCTCCAGCAGCAGACGGGCCATGCCCAGCACCCCGTTGAGCGGGGTGCGGATTTCGTGGCCCATCATGGCCAGGAAGACGGATTTGGCCCTTGCCGCCTGCTGGGCGCTGTCGCGGGCCTCGCGCAGCACCTCCTCGCCCATCTTGCGCTCGATGGCGTAGCGCACCACCCGGGACAGGATGAAGGCGTCACCCAGGCCCTTGACCAGGTAATCCTGGGCGCCGCGCTTCAGGGCTTCCAGCGCGACGGCGTCGTCGTCGTTGCCGGTCAGCACCACCACCGGCAGGCGGGGCGCCGCCTGGGTCAGGGCGTCCAGGGTGGCGATGCCCGCCGAATCCGGCACCCCCAGATCGGCCAGCACCACGTCGAAGCGCTCGGCTCCATCGGACAGGCGCTCCACCGCCTGGGCAAGCCGCCCCGTCACGGTGACCTCGAACGGCGGGGTCTTGACCCGGCGCAGCATCTGGCCCACCAGCCTTGCGTCGGCGGGGTCGTCCTCCAGCAGCAGGACCCGGATGGGCGGCGTGGTCATGGGGGCAGTTGGGCGGTGCCGAACCAGAAATCCTCGATGGAATGGATGGCGGCGGTGAAGGCCTCCACATCCATCGGCTTGGACACGTAGCTGCTGGCGCCCAAGGCATAGGCCTTCTTGACGTCGCGGTCCGCTCCCGAGGTGGAGAGGATCACCACCGGAATGGAGCTGAGCGTGGTGTCGCCCCGGATTTCCTCGAGGATTTCGTGGCCGTTGCGTCCCGGCAGATTGAGGTCGAGCAGGATGAGGTCGGGGCGCGGCGCCTGGCCGTGCGCGGCCGCCCGGCGCAGAAAGTCCATGGCCTCACCGCCATCCTTGACGTGGTGAAGGCGGCAGACATGGCGCGAGCGCCGCAGCGCGATACGGACCAGACCGGCGTCGCCCGGGTCATCCTCGACCAGCAGGATGTCGTGAATATCCTTGGAAGCCACGTTCCCGCCCCGATGTTTCGATATCGCGCTAGACCCTGTCTCAAATTACCGGCCGGCGCAAGGCCCAGCCATCCGTATCAGCCCCCGGCTTCGGGCTGGTGGGGTCCCTTGGGCCAGCTGAAGGCCAGGACCGCTCCCGGTCCGTCATGGGGTTCCACCCGGATGGTGCCGCCGTGGCGGTCGATGATCTTCTTGACGATGGCCAGCCCGACGCCGGTTCCCTCGTACTCGTCGCGGGCGTGGAGACGCTGGAAGATGCCGAACACCCGCTCGGCATGCTCGGGCGGGATGCCGATGCCGTTGTCGCGGACCCGGAACAGCCATTGGTCGCCGGCGTCCTCGCACTCCACCGACACGTGGGGGGCCTGGTCGGGGCGGCGGTACTTCAGGGCGTTGCCGATGAGATTGAGGAACAGGCGCTCCATCTCGCCCCGGTCGCCGTAGAGGGTCGGCAGCGCCTCGGCCACATTCACCGTGGCGTCGGAATCCTCGATCTCGATCTGCAGGTCGGCCAGGGCGGAGCGAACCGCCTCGGCCGCCGTGAAGGGCGCGTCGCCGATCACCCGGCCGACCCGCGAATAGGCCAGCAGATCGGTGATCAGCCGGTCCATGCGCCGCACGCCATCGCGGACGAAGCCCATGTATTCCAGGGATTCGCCGCCCAGGCTGCCCATCAGTTCCTCTTCCAGCAGCGAGACATAGCTGCCCACCACCCTGAGCGGCTGGCGCAGATCGTGGGAGGCCACGTAGGCGAACTGCTCCAGTTCCTCGTTGGAACGCCACAATTCGCGGATCAGGCCGTCCAGCTCGTTCTCCAGCCGCTTGCGCTCGGTGATGTCCTGGATGGTCGCCTTCAGCCGGGCCGGCCGCCCCGCCGCGTCACACGACACCTCGGCACGGCCATGCAGCATCCGCACCTCGCCATCGGGGCGGACGATGCGGAAATCAACCTCGCGGCAGCCGGTTTCCGCGTTGGTGGAACGCAGGATTTCGGCCATCTCGGCGCGGTCGCCGGGATGGACCGACTCGAGAAACACCTCTTGCGAGGAAACGCAACTTCCCGGCACCAGACCGAGAATGGCGTGGAACTCGTCGGACCAGACGCCGATACCGCTCTGCAGGTCGCGCTCGGAGGTACCCAGTTGGGCGACCCGCTCGGCATTGGCGACCAGGGCGCGGCTGCGCTGCTCCGCCGCGCGCTGGGATTGCTCGAACCGTCGGCCCAGGTCGTCCAGGGCGGCGGCGAGCCCCAGGGGGTCGCTCCACCGCTCAGCGGCGGGAGGCGGCGGCGAGCCGTCCAGGGCCGCCAGGCGCCGGTCGACCCGCTGGCCGATGGCCAGACCGCCAAGGAACGACAGCCCGACCAGCAACGGCACCAGCCCGGCCAGCAGCCAGCCCAGGCTGCGGTCGGCCTCGTCGGGCCACAGGCTCCACACCGCCAGGGCCATGATTCCCACCAGGATGGCGGCCAGGGCGGCAAAAAGCAGCCCCAGCCGCGCCGCGATACGCTCGCGCGGTCTCGGAATCGTACCGGCTGTCACCTCCGGTGCCCGCAAGACGGCCAACCCCATGAGAACCCCGTCGGCCCACTTGACCAGAATGAATATTCGAATCGAGCCATTCTAAGGCCGCCCCCGCCGCGAGGCAAGCCGTCCGGAAGTGACATGGACCTCGGGCGGCTCTATCCTCCGGGAGGCAAGATCGAGAGGCTCCATGTCGCGAGAATACCCGTCCCATCCCCTGCCCGGCGTGCTGGCCCTGGTCGAGCGCGGCGGCCGCCTGCTGATGGTCAAAAGGGCCAAGGAGCCGGATCGCGGCAAGTGGGGCTTTCCCGGCGGGCTGGTGGAGGTGGGCGAAACGCTGGCCGCCGCCGCCTTGCGCGAACTGGCCGAGGAGACGGGACTGGCCGCCGAGGCCAGGGGCGTGGTGGACGTGTTCGAGGTGATCAGCCCCGACGCGCAAGGCCGCGTCCGTTATCACTACGTGCTGAACGTGGTGCGTTGCCTGAGTCCGGAAGGGGAAGCGGTGGCCGCCGACGACGCCGAGGCCGCCGGCTGGTTCACCCTGGCCGAGATCGAGGGCGGCGAATTGCCGGTCAGCGTCAACGCGCCGCGCCTCGCCCGCATGGTGCTGGGCTGAACCGGCAAGCGGCCGGGACGGCCGCGCTCCAGAAACGGGAACCGCTCCTGGAGCGCGGGCATCCTGCCCGCAAAATTATCCCCGCGCGGACGCGGTCCGGCTGCCGCCGGGCATGCCCTTGAAGCCACCCTGGGGACGGGCGCCGCCCGGCTTGCCGGCGGCCGGACGGCCGGACGAAGGCTTGGCCGAGGCCGGCTTGCCCGCGTGGGTGTGCTTGGCGCCGTCGCGGCCCTTGGCCGCATGGGAGCCGTGCTCGCCATGGGGATTGCCGCCGCGGCTCTGCTGCGGGTGGCCGCTCTTGCCGCCGCCACCGCCACGGTGGGGCTGCGGCGGCTTGGTGGCGCGAGGCCCCCCGGGCAGGCCACGGGTGGCAATGTGGGGAGCGTGATAGGCGTGCTCGTAATCCACCGGCACCGCCTGGCGGATGGTCTTCTCGATGTCGCGCAGATAGGCCACTTCGTCGCCGTCGCACAGGGACAGGGCGATGCCCGAGGCGCCGGCGCGCGCGGTGCGACCGATGCGGTGGACATAGCTTTCCGGCTCGTTGGGCAGCTCGAAGTTGATGACGTGGGTGATACCGTCCACGTCGATGCCGCGCGCCGCGATGTCGGTGGCGACCAGCGCCTTAATGCGGCCGTCGCGGAAATCGGCCAGGGCCTTCTGGCGGGCGCCCTGGGACTTGTTGCCGTGGATGGCGTCGGCGGTGATACCGGCCTTCTCCAGCAGTTCGACGACGCGGTTGGCGCCGTGCTTGGTGCGGGTGAAGACCAGGGCGCGCTTGACGTCGTCGGTGGCCAGGATGTCGGTCAGCAGGGTGCGCTTGTGCTCGCGGTCGACGAACAGCACCTTCTGGTCGATCTTGTCCACGGTCGACGAGACCGGGGTCACCTCGACGCGCACCGGGGTGTGCAGTACGGAATTGGCCAGGCCGACGATGGAATCGGGCATGGTGGCCGAGAACAGCACGGTCTGGCGCTGCTTGGGCACCATGGCGACGATCTTGCGGATGGGCTGGATGAAGCCCATGTCGAGCATGCGGTCGGCCTCGTCCAGGACCAGCGCCTCGACCGAGTCCAGGCGGATGGCGCCCTGGTCGATCAGGTCAAGCAGACGGCCGGGGGTGGCGACCAGCACGTCGACGCCGCCGGCCATGGTCTTGATCTGCGGCACCATGCCGACGCCGCCGAACACCAAGGCGTGGCGCAGCCGGTAGTGGCAGCCGTAGGTCTTGAAGCTCTGCCCCACCTGCACCGCCAACTCGCGGGTGGGGGTCAACACCAGGACGCGGCAGCTCTTGGGCATGGCGCGCTTCTTGAAGGTATCCAGGCGCTGCAGCAGCGGCAGGGCGAAGGACGCCGTCTTGCCGGTGCCGGTCTGGGCCAGGCCCAGGACGTCGCGGCCCTCGATCAGATGGGGAATGCTTTGTTCCTGGATGGGGGTCGGCGAGGTGTAGCCCTCGGCCTCGAGCGCCTTCAGCAGGGGCTCGGCCAGGCCGAGTTCGGAAAACAGAACGGTCATCAGGTCTCTTTCATCAACAGGCCGTCATCCCTCGCGCCCACACTGGGCGGGGACGGACGGCGGGACGGACGACGCATGATGCGGCTCCCGTCGGGCTCCTCCCGGACGCGCGGCCAGGAAGCTATGGGCAAGGGAAAGAAGGCTCGGGGCGGAAGGCGGTCCATCGGGGGACCAAGCCGTTGCGCGCTGCCCGCGAGCAAGCCGGACGCGAATCGTCCGGACGGGCGGACCCTGCGCTTTCGCTGCGCACAAGTCAAACTAAATCGGCCAGAAGGTCAGGATCAGGAGGGTTCCCGAGACCAGGACGATGACGCTGAGCGGCAATCCCAGCCGCCAGTAATCCCCGAAGCGATAACCGCCGACCCCCATCACCAGGGTGTTGCACTGGTGGCCGATGGGAGTGAGGAAGTCGCTGGCCGCTCCCACCGCCACCGCCATCAGGAAGGGATCGACGGCCAGGCCCAGCTTGGTGGCCATGCCGGCGGCCACCGGCCCCATCAGCAGCACGGTGGCGGCGTGGTGGAGAAAGGGCGCCAGCAGCATGGAGGCCAGCAGCACCAGCCCCAGGGCCAGGGCGACCGGAACCTGCGAGGCGGCCAGGGCCAGCCAGCCGGCCAGAAGGTCCGAGGCGCCGGTGCTCTTCATGGCGTCGCTGATGGGAATCAGGGCGCCCAGCAGGATGATGATCGGCCAGTGGACGGATTCGTAGGCGTCGCGCAGCGGCAGGCAGCCGAGCAGCACCATGGACACCGCCGCCAGGAAGAAGGCGGGGCCCACCGGTATCACGCCAAAAGCCACCGACAGCATGGCGGCGAAGGCGATTCCCACCGGCAGCCAGGCCGACTTGCGGGCGACGGGCATGGCCTTTTGCCCCAGCGACAGGCAGCCCAACTGCACCAGGGTGCCGGGCATGGCCTCGCCGTTGCCCTCCACCACCAGCACGTCTCCGGCCTTGAACTCGGTCTGGCGCAGCCGCTCGATCATGTGCCGTCCGCCCCGGCTGATGGCCAGCAGGGCGATGCCGTGGCGCCGCCGCAGGGCGCTTCTGGCGGCGGTGCTGCCGATCAGGATGGAATTGGGCATCACCACCGCTTCCATCACCGTGGTGTCCGCAGTGCCCAGGCCGCCGCCGCCCATCAGGACCAGCCCCGCCGAATCCAGCAGCGGTTTCAAGGTCATGGGGTCGCCTTCCAGCACCAGCACGTCGTTCTCGGAGAACTCCCAATGACCGCCGGGCACATAGCGGTGGCCCTGGTCGCGGATGATGGCCGCCACCGTCACCGTGCCGCCGGAGAACAATTGCTCCAGGTCGGCCACCGTGGCGCCGATCAGCGGCGAATGGGCCTCGATGCGCACCTCGGCCAGGTAATCCTCGATACGGAAGCTGCTCCCGGACGCGCTACCCTGGCGGTCGTGGGGCAGCACCCGCCAGGCGAAGGTCAGAAAACCGATGCCGGCGAGACAGATGCCCAGCCCAACCGGCGTGAAGTCGAACATGGTGAAGGGCTGGCCGGTCAGGTCCATGCGCACCCGCGACACGATGATGTTGGGCGAGGTGCCGATCAGGGTCATCACGCCCCCCAGCAGCGAGGCGAAACTGAGCGGCATCAGGATCTGCGACACCGGAATGCCGCCGGCCCGCGCCAGCCGGATCGACAGCGGGATGAAGATGGCCAGCGCCCCGATATTCTTCATGAAGGCCGACAGCACCATCACCAGCGCCACCAGGGTGGCGATCAGGGCGTCCGGGGATTTCAGCGCCGACAGGGGCCGCATCAGATGCTCGATGACGCCCGAGCGCTCGATGCCGGCGCTGACCACCAGGGCGGCGGCAACCACCACCACCACGGGGTCGGAAAAACCGTGGAACGCCTTGTCGGGCGGCACCAGCCCGGCCAAAATCCCGGCGGACAGCGACAGCAGCGCCACCAGATCGTAGCGCAGCTTGTCCAGCGCGAACATCAAGACGGTGGCGCCCAGGATGGTGAACGCCAAGCCCTGTTCGAAGGTCATTGGTCACCCGTCATGCCATCGGAAGGGCGAAGCTACACCAGCCCATGCCGCTTCGCCAGGACGGCCATGCGCCTGCAACGGCGTATTGCCCAAAATAACTATTGGCATTAACAATGCGAGTGATTATCATCTGCATTAAGTCGCGGATCACGCCATGGAGCGTCGGATGGTTTCGGGTCGCCTGCTGGTTTTCGCCCTGCTTCTCGGCCTGTGCGCCAGCGCCCTGCAGAGCATCGCCTCGGTGAACGACGCGGCCGGAATCGACACCATCTGCTCCAGCGGCCGGCAATAGGCAAGGAGGCACCTAATGTACGTCTGTCTCTGTCACGGCTTCACCGACCGCCAGGTCCGCGCCGCCGTCACCGAAGGCGCCGGCAGCCCCCAGGCGGTGTTTCGCCACCTCGACTCCAAGCCGCGCTGCGGCAAATGCGTCTCCACCGTCCGCGAACTGGTGGATGAGAGCAAGGGCGGTTGCGGCGGCGGCCAGGGCGGCTGTCCCTGCGGCAAGCGGGGATGATGGGGCGACACCCACACTGAAACGGGGCCTTTCGGCCCCGTTTTCTTGTTCACTCGTCGTCGTAGCGGCCCGGACAGGGCGGCAGGGTCGACAGGATGTCGCCGCCGTCCGGCTCGCCCATGGCCTTGGCCTTGAGCACCCGGCGCATGATCTTGCCCGAATTGGTCTTGGGCAGTTCCTCGACGAAGTGGATTTCGCGCGGCGCCATCCCCGCCCCCAGTTCCTGGCGGGCATAGGAGATCAGCTCGGCGCGCAACGCGTCGCCGGCCTCGAAGCCGGGATTGAGCGAGACGAAGGCCACCGGCACCTCGCGCACCAGCATGTCGGGCTTGCCCACCACGCCGATCTCGGCCACCGCCGGATGGTCCATCAGGCTGCCTTCCACCTCGAAGGGGCCGATCTGCAGGCCGCCGCACTTGATCATGTCGTCGGCGCGGCCGACGAACCAGATGAAGCCGTCCTTGTCGCGCTTGACCAGGTCGCCGGTGAAGTACCAGCCGTCGCGGAAGCAATCGCCGTAACGGGTCTCCTCGCCCAGGGCGCCGGAGAACATGGAGGGCCAGCAGGTGCGGATGGCCAGTTCGCCCACCACGTCAATGCCGTCCACCTGTTTCGGCGTGCCGGCCTCGCAACGCATGATCACCGCCTCGACACCCGGCAGGGGCCGGCCCATGCTGCCCGGCCGCCGGTCGGTGCCGGGGCCGTTGGCGATGGTGATGGCGCCGGTCTCGGTCTGCCACCAGGTATCCAGGAACGGCACGCCCAGCGCCTTCTGCCCCCACATCACCGCCTCGGCGTTGAGGGGCTCACCGACGCTGGCCGCCACGCGAAGCGAATTCTCGCGGTAGGAGCGGGCAAGGGCGGCGCCATAGCGCATCATGGTGCGGATGGCGGTCGGCGTGGTGTACCAGGCGGTCACCTTCTCGTCATGCAGGATGCCGTACCAGCGCCGGGGCTCCAGTTCGGCCTCGTCGGCGACCAGGGCGGCGCCGCAGACCAGCGGCGCGATGATGCCGTAGGAGGTGCTGGTCACCCAGCCGGGATCGGCGGTGCACCAGAACACGTCGGCCTCGGTCAGGCCGAACACCTTGCGCCCGGTGACCAGATGGGCCAGCACCGCCCGATGGGGATGCAGCACGCCCTTGGGCGTGCCGGTGGTGCCGCTGGTGAAGTGCAGGAAGGCCGGCGCGTCGGGGGTGGTCGGCACCGCCTCCATGGGCTGGGCGGCGGCCACCAGGGCGCGAAGATCGGCGCACCCCTGCGGCAGGACGGCAATCGCACCATCCTCGCCGACCAGCAGAACCTGACGCAGGTGCGGCAGGGCGGCACGCGACGACGCCACCTTGCGGGCATAGAGTTCATCCGAGGTGATGAGGATGGCGGCCTTGCCCAGTTCCAGTCGGGCCTTGATGGGACCGGGGCCGAAGGCGGCGAACAGCGGGCAATAGACGCCGCCGGCCTTCCAGATGCCCAGCGCCGCGCCGTAGAGTTCGGGAATCCGGCCCAGCAGTACGGCGACGGTCTCGCCCGGCTCGAGCCCCTGCCCGGCCAGCACCCGGGCGATACGCCCCGATTGCTCGGCCAGTTCGCCATAGGTGATGTCGCGCCGTTCCTGGCGGCGGCCCAGCCAGCTGATGGCGGTCGCCGCGCCGCGGCCCAGGCGCACATGGCGATCGGCGCAGACCGAACCGATGTTCAGGGCGCCGTCCGGCGCCCCCGCCAGTTCGGCCAAGGCGTCGTTCCACCGAAAAGCGGCATCATCCCACGCCCCGGCCTCAGCCGCCGAAGCTGTTGCAGCAATGGTCTTGCCCGGCTTGGCCGAAACCATGCGTCCTCCCAGACTCTATCCTGATCGACGACCCCTTCGGGCGATCCCGCGCCCCAAGGCTCCCGCCCCGTTGATTGCCGTCATTCTGTCCGCCTCGGACGGCGTGTGCAACAAAAGGAATTGCAGGGCACCGATGCAGCAAGATTATGAATTGTATTGCTGAACTGCTGCGCCGCGAAACGCTACCGGGAGTTAGCGGCGGACAGGGGGCCGCCCTCGGACAGCGTCGCCGCGATGCGCTCGCCGATGGCCTTGTTGAAGGCCGGCGAATAGTGGATGGCGTCGATATAGGCGTTGCCCTCGAGGGGCTCCAGCTCGGCCAGCCACAGCAGCCCCTTGTCCCACAACAGGCCGTTGGCCTTCATCTCGGCCATGCGGGGATAGCCGCGCGCCGCATTCATGTGATAGCCCAGCGCCTCCTCCTTGACCGGGAAGGGACGCTTGCGGTTGTCATAGGAATAGGTGGGCACCGGCTGCTGCACGAACAGCACCCTGAAGCCCAGCCGCTCGGCCATGGCGTCGATCATGCGGCGGTTGGTGTCGAGACGGCGGATCACCGCGTCCACCTCGGCGTCGGTCTCGCAGAACCGCCCCCATTCGCGCACCAGCACCGACTTGTCGCCGGCCAGGTGACGGATCATCTGCAGCACATGGGACCGGGCCGCCAGTTCCCGCCACAGCGGCTGGCGCGACCGGGCCTGGGTGATCTGGGACAGGCGCTCGTTCCAGGCGCTGCTGTCGGGCACGGCGCAGTGATAGAAATCGGCGTCGCCGTCGACGAACACCGCCACGTCCGGCTTGATGCCGGCGGTCAGCAGCCGCTCCAGCGCGATGCGCTCCTGGGTGGAGTGATAGGAGACGGTGCCGAAATTGAACACCTTGACGTCACCGAACCCCGCCGCGCCCAGCGCCCGCTCCAGGTGGGCGGGAATGGTCTCGTCGTCGGCCACACCGGCCCCCAGGGTGGTGGAGCCGCCGAACACGAAGACCTTCGGCCCCTCGGCGGCCAGATCGGGCCGGCCGGCGCCGTTACCGCGGATTCCGTCGTCGGAGACGGTGAAATGCGCCCCCTGATAGGGCGCCGTGCGGTATTCGACGAAGGGGGTGTAGACGGTATCGAACTGCCGCCAGCCCTGCTTCAGGAGGTCGCGGTAGCGGGCCACGTCCTCGGCGTTGTAGAGCTTGCGCAGATCGTCGTCGCTCAGTTGGACGGCAAAGGCCGGGCGCTTGTCGCGGATCAGCTTCACCACCCAGCCCGCCACCAGTTCCAGCCCGCCGATTCCCACCACCAGGGCCAGCAGCAGCAGGCCCAGGACCGAGAACAGCCGGCGGAACGGATTGGTGCGGTTGCGGCGCATGGAAAAGCCCTTTCGGAAACGGCGCCTCCTGATACCTTGAACACCAAGGCGCGCGCAACGTGGAGACGCGATACATGTTTGAGCTTAACCCCAGAATCGCGGCGGATACCATCCCGGTGACCGAATGGCCGCTCTGCCGGGTGCTGCTGATGAACGACAGCGCCTATCCCTGGCTGCTGCTGGTCCCTCGGCGCCCCGGCGTGGTGGAGATCACCGATCTGGCGCCCGAGGACCAGCATGCCCTGCTGGATGAAATCGGGCGAGCCTCGACGGCGCTGCGCCGGGCGGTGGCGCCGCACCGCATCAACGTCGCGGCCCTGGGCAACGTGGTGGCCCAGTTGCACGTCCACGTCATCGCCCGCAACATCGGGGACGCCGCCTGGCCCAAGCCGGTGTGGGGCGCCGTTCCCGCCTCTCCCTACACGCCCGAGGCGCTGGAGGCCCGGCTGGCCGCCTTGCGGGCGGCGCTGCAGACCCCGTAAAGACGGCCCGACACCCTGCCCCCCCTGACGGACGGCCCGTCCCGCGTGGACGCGCCCTTCAGGGAGGATGCTGCACCCGCTAACTCGACAGTATACGCACTTTTTATATGACAAAAGATATCGTTTTTGCGGTGCAATATTTCCACAACCGCGCCAGCCAGACCCCAAAAATAGTAGGAAATACCCCGTATATTCGGGATTTATCAGAAAACACCCCCTCATCACCCCTAGAGTCCGTCCGGATAATCGCCCCTAAAAATATTGACAGTATGCCTACTAATATGGTGACAATACCCCTGCGCAGAAAAAGGCCTTGGGCCGAGCACCGATTAGAGAGGGAGGAGCGAAATGGCGTTGGACGATTCAGCCTTGGTGGCCGCCATTGCCGACATGGACGAGGACGTGGCTCTCGAACTGGCGCGCGGCGCGCTGAACGACGGATGCGAGCCCCAGCACATTCTGGATTTGTGCCGCGCCGCCATGGACATCGTCGGCGCGCGCTTCGAGCAGGGGGAGTACTTCCTGCCCGAGTTGATGATGGCCGGCGAAATGCTCGAGCAGATCGGCGCCATGGTGAAGCCCCTGATGCTGGCCGGCGAAGCCGATGCCGCGGCGTCGGCCGGGCCGGTGGTGATGATCGGCACGGTCCACGGCGACCTCCACGACATCGGCAAGAACATCGTCACCTTCATGCTGGAGGTGAACGGCTTCAAGGTGGTCGATCTGGGGATCGACGTGCCGGTGAAGACCTTCATCGACAAGATCAAGGAGCACCAGCCGGTGGTGGTCGGCCTCTCGGGCTTCCTGACGCTGGCCTTCGATTCCATGAAGGAAACCGTCGACGCCATCGCCGCCGCCGGCCTGCGCGACAGCCTCAAGATCATGATCGGCGGCGGCCAGGTGGACGAGACCGTCCGCGCCTATACCGGCGCCGACGCCTTCGGCCTCAACGCCATGGCGGCGGTGTCGCTGTGCCAGGAATGGCTGGGCCGGGCCAAGGCCGCCTGATGGAGACCCCCACCATGACCGATACCGTCCAGACTCCCGAGGCCAAGGCCGCCTATGACGCCCGCTGGGCCCGCGTCATGGATTGCGTCCAACTGCGCCGGCCCGACCGCATGCCCATCGGCATGCAGCCCACCTTCTGGCTGGCCAAGTACGGCGGCATGACCTGCCGCGAGCTGATGTACGACTATGAGCGGACCGCCGCCGTGGCCGAACGGGCCATCCTGGAGTTCGAGCCTGACTGCCACAGCCCCATGTTCCTGGCCAGCGCCTCGGGGCGCGCCCTGGAGGCCATGGACTTCAAGCAATTGCAGTGGCCGGGCCATGGGGTCGGCGACAACCAGCCGTTCCAGTATCTCGACCGGGAATACATGAAGGCCGACGAGTACGACGAATTCCTGGAAGACCCCACCGGCTTCTATTTCCGCAAATACCTGCCCCGGGTGGCGGGCGTGTTCGAGGGGCTCGACGAACTGCCCACCCTTCCCGGCATGTACTACACCCGCCTGGTGATGGGCTCCCGCGCCTTCGCCAAGCCCGCCGTGCGCCAGGCCCTGGAGCGGATGGTCACCGCCGGGGAGGAGGCCGAGCGGCTGTTCAACCGCCACATGGCCTTCGAGAACAAGATGACGGCGCTGGGCTATCCCGCCTCCTACATGTTCTCGTCCATCTCGCCCTACGACTACATCGCCGACTATTTCCGCGGCGCCAAGCAGATCATGACCGATCTGTTCCGCCGCAAGGACAAGCTGCACCAGATGCTGGAGAAGGTGCGGATCATCATCACCAGGACCACCATCGAGGCGGTCAAGGCGTCGGGCAATCCCTTCGTGTTCATCCCCACCCACTGGGCCCCCGATTCCTTCATGTCGGACCAGCAGTTCATGACCTTCTGGTGGCCGCCCTTCCGCCAGATGCTGCTGGACCTGATCGCCGCCGACATCATCCCCATCCCCATGTGGGAGAGCGACTGCACCAAGCGGCTCGAACACATCGCCGACATTCCCGCCGGCAAGTGCATCTACTGGTTCGAGCGCACCGACATGGTCAAGGCCTTCGAGGTGCTGGGCGACGTGGTGGCGCTGCGCGGCAACCTGTCGCCGTCGATGATGACCACCGGCCAGCCCCACGAGGTGGACGCCGCCGTCAAGCATCTGGTGGACAACGTCTTCAACAAGGGCGGCAGCCTGATCCTCGACTGCGCGTTCGGCATTCCCGACGAAACCCCGGTGGAGAACGTGCGGGCCATGTTCGACGCCGCCCGCAAATACGGCGGCTGAGATGACCCCCGCCCGCTGGCATCAGGCTCTTTCGCTGCTGCGCCCCCTGGTGAGCCTGATCGGGCGCCGGCGGCTGGAGCAGCCTTTGGCCTGGGCCGAGCGGGCGTTGAAGCGGCGGCTGTTCGGCTGCCGCATGTGCGGCCAGTGCGCGCTGGACGCCACCGGCATGGGCTGCCCCATGCGTTGTCCCAAGGGATTGCGCAACGGCCCGTGCGGCGGCGTGCGGTCCAACGGCACCTGCGAGCTGGATGCCTCCATGGCCTGCGCCTGGAAGGACATCTGGTCGCGGCTGGACGGGGAATTGCCGCCGCGCCAGCCGCTGCTCGACCATCGCCGGGCCGGCCGGTCCGCCTGGCTGGCCGAGATTCTCGACCCCAAGCCGGCGGCCCCCGACCTGCCGCCCGACCGGGCGTTCGCCAAGGGACGGCTGCAGGCCAGGCTGGAGGCCGGCGACTTCGTGGTCACCGCCGAGATCGGCCCCGGCACCGCCGCCGACGGTTCGGCCCTGCTGGCCCAGGCCGGCAAGCTGGGCCCCTGGGTCGACGCCATCAACGTCACCGACGGATCGGCGGCCCATTGCGCCCTGTCCAGCATGGCCGCCGCCGCCCTGCTGCGCCGCGCCGGCCATGACGCGGTGATGCAGATGACCTGCCGCGACCGCAACCGCATCGCGCTGCAGAACGATCTGCTGGGCGCCGCCGCCCTGGGCATCGAGAACGTGGTCTGCCTGACCGGTGACGGCGTGCTCAACGGCGACCATCCCGAGGCCAAGCCGGTCTTCGACCTGGACGCGGTGGCCCTGGTCGCCACCGCCAAGACCCTGCGCGACGGCGGGCGCTTCCTGTCGGGCCGCGCCCTGACGGTGCCGCCCGGCTATTTCATCGGGGCGGTGGATAATCCCTTCGCCCCGCCCGAGCCCGCCCGGGTCCAGCGGCTGGCCGCCAAGGTGGCCGCCGGCGCCCAGTTCGTCCAGACCCAGTACGTTTTCGACATCCCGGCTTTCACCTTGTACATGGAACGGCTGCGGGCCGCCGGGCTGCACCGCCGCTGCCACGTCATCGCCGGGGTGGGCATGGTGGCCTCGGCGCGGACCGCCCGCTGGCTGACCGCCAAGGTGCCGGGGGTGCGCATCCCCGACGGCGTGGTGCGCCGGCTGGAACAGGCCGCCGACCCGGTGGCCGAGGGCGCCGCCCTGGCGGTGGAGCTGATCGGCGCCCTGCGCCGGATCGACGGCGTGGCCGGGGTCCATCTGATGTTCCACCATCACCTGGAGATGATCGAGGGCGTCATCACCGCGGCCGGCCTTGCCGGCCCGCGTCAGCGCCGGCGGGTAGCATGATGCGGATCGATCCCGCCCGCCTCGCCCGGGGATTGGCGCGCCAGGCCATGGCCTCGGTCCAGACCAGCGCGCGCCCGGCGGTCACCCGCCGCCTGCACGGACTGGCCGCCGAGATGGAGACCCTGCTGATGCCACGGGCCTCGGTCCGGGTGGTTTCCGCCCGGATGGAGGGGCGTGATTGCCTGCGCCTGGCGGACGGGCCGGAACTGAGGGGCAGCTTCGTCAACCGCTTCAAGGGCGCCCGCAAGGCGGCGGTGGTGTTCGCCACCCTGGGCCCGGCCTTCGCCGAGCATACCTCCGCCTGCTTCGCCCGCGGCGCGGCGGTGGAAGCCGCCCTGTACGACCAGATCGGCACCAAGGCGGTGTGGCGGCTGGGCCAGCGGCTGCTGGCCGGCCTGCGCCTCGAGGCGCGCAAGGACGGCCTGCGGGCCGGCGGCGCGCTGTTTCCCGGCGACCCCGGCCTGCCGCTGTCCGCCCAGTCGGTGCTGGCCGAAATCGGCCGTCCGGCCGACGCCGGAATCGAAGTGGTGGCGGGCGGCCTGCTGTCGCCGCTGAAATCCCTGTCCATGGTGGTGGCGCTGGGCGACGACCTGAAGCGCTGGAGCCGCCTCAGCTCGTGCCGGGAATGCCGTTATTTCGAACGCTGCCGCAAGCCGGCGGAAACCCGTCAGGTCTGCCGATGAGCATCCGCGTCTCCTTCCAGCCCTCGGGGATCGACGGCGGCGCGCCCGCCGGCGAATTGCTGCTGGAGACGGCGCGGCGCCTGGGCGCGCGGATCGGAGCCAGCTGTGGCGGGCGGGGCAAGTGCCGTTCCTGCGCCATCCGCCTGGAAGGCGATCATCTGCCCGAGGCATCGGCCCCCGACCGCGAGGTCTTTTCCGCCGCCGAGCTGGAGTCCGGCTGGCGCCGCGCCTGCCAGACCCGGATTTCCCAGTCCTGCCGGGTTCACGTCTCGGCCCGCACCCACGGCGCGGCGGTGATGCACGGCCAGGCCATGACCGCCACCCGCGTCGGCATCGCCGAACCGGTCGCGGCGTCCGGCCTCGGCCTGGCGGTGGATCTGGGCACCACCAACCTCGCCGCCTCGCTGATCGATCTGGAGACCGGCGCGGTGGTGGCCCAGGCGGCGCTGGAAAATCCCCAGGCCATCTACGGCGGCGACGTCATCAGCCGGGGAGGGCGGGCGCTTCGCGACCCCGAGGCGGCGGGCGAGCTGCGCCGTCTGGCGGTGACGGCGATCGCCGCCCTGGCCCACACCGTGACCGGCGGCCGACCCGAGACCGTGCATCATCTCGCGGTGGTGGGCAATTCGGTGATGCAGCACCTGCTGCTGGGGCTGGCGGTGGAGGGGCTGGTCAAGGCGCCCTACCGCCCGCTGCTGTCGGAGGCCCACGACCGGCCGGCCGAGGATTTCGGCCTCGCCCCCGGCGCCCGGCTGCATGTGGGCCCCAACATCGCCGGCTTTGTCGGCAGCGACCACGTGGCGGCCCTGCTGGACGTCCTGGATTCAGAGCCCCAGGGCTGCTGGGCCCTGCTGGACATCGGCACCAACACAGAGATTTCGCTCTTCCGGGATGGGCGGCTGGTCAGCGCCTCCTGCCCGTCGGGGCCGGCCTTCGAGGGCGGCGCGCTGACCTGCGGCATGCGGGCCGCGCCGGGTGCGGTGGAGCGGGTCCGCATCCATGGCGACCGTGCCGATTTCGGCGTCATCGGCGACGCCGACCCGGTGGGGCTGTGCGGATCGGGCGTGCTGTCGCTGATGGCGGAGCTGCGCAAGGCCGGGATCGTCGACCGGCGGGGGCGGCTCGGCGGCGACCATCCCCTGGTGCGCGAACGCGGCCACGTCCGCGAGGTGGTCCTGGCCGGCGAGGCCGAGACCGGCGGGCCGCCGGTGACCTTCACCCAGGCCGATATCCGCAACGTGCAGTTGGCCAAGGCCGCCATCCGCGCCGGCCTCGACCTGATGCTGGAGCACGAGGGAATCGGCCCGGCCGCTCTCGACCGGGTGCTGGTGGCCGGCGCCTTCGGCAAATACATCGACCTGGGCGACGCGGTGGCCATCGGCATGCTGCCCGACCTGGAGGCCGGGCGCTTCAGCCAACTGGGCAACGCGGCCGGTGCCGGGGTCGGCCGCATGCTGGCCTGCCACGGCGCCCGGCGGCGGGCCGGCGAAATCGCCAGAACCGCCCATCACCTGGACCTGGGAGCCCGCCCGGACTTCCAGAAACGCTTCATCGCCCGGATGGGTCTGTAACCAACGGAGGCTTTCCTTGAACGAGCAATGGACCATTATCGGCGAGCGCATCAATCCCGGCTTCAAGAGCACCAAGGCGCTGTTCGAGACCAAGGATATCGCCGGTATCCAGGCCCTGGCGGTCAGGCAGGCCGAGGCCGGCGCCCGCTACCTCAACGTCAATGCCGGCATGGCGGGCGAGAAGGATCACGGCTTCGCCCGCGACATGGTCAAGGCCATCCAGGAGGCAGTTCCCGTCCCGCTGTCGTTCGACTCCGCCTCGCCCGAGCTGCAGCGGATCTATCTCACCACCTACGACGCCGACAAGGCGGGTGGCGCCAAGCCCATGATCAACTCCATCGCCGAGACCCGCCTGGACATGCTGGACATGCTGGCCATCCGGCCCTGCAAGGTGATCGTCATGGCCTCGGAGCGCCTGGAGGACGGCGCCGGACGGCGCAACGTCAAGGCCCAGGACGTGATCGACGTGGCCCGGCGCATGGTGGCCCACACCGACCGGCTGGGGGTGCCCCACGACGACCTCGTCATCGACGTCTCGGTGAGCGCCATGGCCGCCGACAGCGAGGGCCTGACCCGCATGGCGCTGGACGCCATCCGGACGATCGGCTCCGATCCCGATCTGGCCGGGGTCCACATCACCGGCGGCATCAGCAATATCGGCCAGCAACTGCCGGCCAAGACCACCCAGGGCGCCGACCTCAAGCACAAGCTGGAATGCGCCTTCCTGACCATCGCCACCCCCCTGGGCTTCGACACCATCCTCGGCACGCCGTGGAAGGAGTACCATCTGCTGCCCGAGGACGATTTCGTCATGGAGGTCTTCCGCGACTTCATCACCCGCTCGGGCCTCGACGCCCTGCGTCAGGTCAGAAAGCTGTACAAGGCATGAAGCGCCTCGTCGTCGGCTCCTATTTCGATGGCGAGCGCCATCACGCGGACGGTCCCTACGCCATCCTCCACGAGAGCGGCGCCATCCTGGGCGTCGAGCGGGTGGAAGGCGGCGTCGACGCCCGGGATGGCGCCGCCTTCGCCATGCCCTCCCTGGTGGACGCCCATGTCCACATCTTCCTGGACGGCGCCGAGCTGGACCCGGCCCGGCGCAAGCAGGCCATGGCGGCGGGCGAGGCCGAATCCCTGGCCGTCGCCCGGACCAACGCCGAAGCCTCGTGGCGGGCCGGGCTCGGCCTGATCCGCGACGCCGGCGACCCGCGCGGCATCAACCACGCCGCCCGGCGGGAGCTGGCGGCGGCCGGCCATCCCATCCGGCTGCGCTCGCCCGGCCCGGCCCTCCACCGCCCCGGCCGCTACGGCTCGTTCCTGGGCGCCGCCATCGCCGAGGATAGCGACGCCGCCCGGGTGGTGTCGGAGCTGTGCCTGGACGCCGACGACATCAAGGTGCTGCTGACCGGGGTGATCGACTTCGCCAGCGGCACGGTCAAGGGCAAGCCCCAGTTCGACGAGGCCGCCGCCACCGCCATCGTCGCCGCCGCCCGCCGGCACGGCCGCCCCACCTTCGCCCATTGCAACGGGCCGGAAGGCCTCGCGGTGGCCATCCGGGCCGGCTTCGACTCCATCGAGCACGGTTACCTGATGGACGAGGAGAGCCTGCGGGCCATGGCCGGGGAAGGCATCGCCTGGACCCCCACCCTGGCCCCCGTAGCGGCGCAGCGCCATCTGGCGCCCGACGTCTCGGGCTTCGGTCCGGACATCCTCGCCTGTCTCGACACCATCCTGGCGCGGCATGCCGAATCCATCCTGCGGGCCGCCCAATTGGGGGTGGCGCTCTATTGCGGTTCCGACGCCGGCGGCCAGGGCGTGCCCCACGGCGGCGGCCTGGTGGACGAGATGCTGCTGCTGGCCGGGGCGGGCGTGCCCATGGAGACCCTGCTGGCCGGCGCCACCGCCCTGCCCCGCGCCCGCTGGGGCGAGCCGGCATCCCTGATCCGGGCGGGGGAAGCCTTCGACCCCGTGGTCATGCCCCACTCGCCCTTCCTCCAGCCCCAGGCCCTGCGCCAGGCCCGCCGGCCCCACAGCGGAGACCGATAAGCATGCCCGCCGCCGCCCTTGCCCTGTCCCCCACCCATCACGACATGCTCGGCCGCCCGGTGGCGGGGGCCATTCTGGAGGAGGTGGCGGCCGAGGCGGCCCGCCTCGCCGCCCTGGGACGGCCGCCCCGTCTGGTGTCCATGACCATCGGCGATACCGCCCCGGTGGAGGTGTACGTGCGCAACCAGCGCCGGGCGGCGGAGACGGCCGGTATCGGCTTCTCCTGCCTCGCCCTGCCGGCCGACGTCGCCCAGGCGCAGGCCCTGGCCGAGATCAGGCGGCTGAACGCGGACGATTCCGTCACCGGCATCATCCTGCAGCGCCCGGTGCCGCCGCACCTGTCGGTGAAATCCCTGCAAGGCGCCATCCTGCCGGCCAAGGACGTGGAGGGGATGCACCCCGCCTCCATCGGCAACATCGTCTACGGCAATTCCAGCATCGGCCCGTGCACCGCCCTGGCCTCGGTGGAGATGCTGCGCCGCACCGGCCTCAGGCTGGAAGGCCTGGAGGTGGTGGTGATCGGCCATTCCGAGATCGTCGGCAAGCCCATCGCCTTCCTGCTGATGGCCGAAGGCGCCACCGTCACCGTCTGCCACCACATGACCCGCTCGGTGGCCATGCATTCCAGGCGGGCCGACGCGGTGTTCGTCGCCGTGGGCCGGCCCCACCTGATCGGCCCCGACATGATCAAGCCCGGCGCCGTGGTCATCGACATCGGCATCAACCAGATCACCGATCCCCAGGGCCGCTCCCGGGTGGTGGGCGACGTGGACACCGACGCGGTGCGCGGCGTGGCCGGCTGGATCACTCCGGTTCCGGGAGGAGTCGGACCGGTCACCGTCGCCATGCTGATGCGCAACGCCGTGCGCGCCGCCGGCCTGAACCGGCCCGCCGCGGTTGCGGCGGCGGCGGCCGTCGACCGGGTGCTGGTGGAAGGATTGGACCTGGAGATGTCCATCGGCCTGCATCCGTGGGAGATGAACGCGCTTCAGCCGGTCCGCATCGATCTGGAGATCGACTGCGAACGCCGCCCGCTGGGGGCGGAACCGGTGGTCTGCTACGAGCGGCTCAGCCGGCGGGTACGGGATCTGGCCGCCGCCGGCCATGTTGAACTGGTCGAAACCCTGGCCGAACGCATCGCGGGGCTTTGCCTTGCCGATCCCCGCGTGCACCGAGCCGCCGTGTCGGTCCGCAAGACCAGTGCCATTCCCGGGACTTCCGCCGTGGGGGTGAAAGTCATCCGGGAGAAGACAGAAAAAGCAATGTGACAGAGAGGGAGGTTGTCATGATCGCAAAGTTTGTCGCTGGAGCCGCTGTGGCTGCCATGATGTGCGTCGGCGGGGGCCAAGGCGCCCGCGCCGCCGAGGATATCCGGATCGGCGCATTCCTGTCGGTGACGGGAGTGATGTCGCTGATGGGCGATCCGGAAAAACGGACCCTGGACATGCTGGTGGAGAAGATCAACGCCGAGGGCGGCGTTCTCGGCCGCAAGATCCAGCTGATCACCTATGACGACGGGTCCGAGCCGGAAAAGGCCACCACCTTCGTCAAGCGCCTGATCGACAACGACAAGGTCGACATCATCATCGGCGGATCGGGCACGCCCACCTCCATGGCGGTGCTGGGCCTGATCGAGCGCGCCGAGATGCCCTACATCTCCCTGGGCGGCGGGGTCAGCATCGTCGAACCGGTGCGCAAATGGGTGTTCAAGGTGCCGCCCACCGACCGCATGGCCGCCGACCGGGTCCTGGCGGAAATGAAGTCCCGCGGCCTGACCAAGATGGCGATCCTGTCGGAGAACGTCGGCTTCGGAAAGTCCGGGCACGACCACACCGTGGCCCTGGCGCCCAAATACGGCATCGAGATCGTCGCCGACGAGGTTTATTCCCCCAAGGACCCCGACGTGACCGCGCCACTCGCCAAGATCCGCTCCACTCCCGGCGTCCAGACCCTGTTCGTGTTCGGCAGCGGCAACGGCCCGGCGGTGGTGACCAAGAATATCCGCCAGCTCAACCTCAACATTCCGGTCTATCAGTCCCCCGGGGTGGCGTCGCGGGAGTTCCTGCGGCTGGTGGGCAACGCCGCCGACGGCATGCGCCTGGCGGCCGGCGCGCTGATCGTCGCCGAGCAGCTTCCCGCCAACGATCCCCAGCGGCCGGTGGTGGTCAACTTCAAGCGCATGTTCGAGGAAAGGAACAAGCCCATGGACGTCAGCACCCTGGCGGGACACGGCTGGGATTCGCTGATGATCGTCACCGAGGCCATCAAGCGGGCCGGCGGCACCGACAAGGCCAAGGTCAGGGACGAGATCGAGAAGACCAGGAACTTCATCGGCACGGCGGGCATGGTCAACATGTCGCCCACCGACCATCTGGGCCTGGGCGACGACGCCTATCACATGATCGAGGTCAGGAACGGCGACTGGGTCCTGAGCAACCGGCCCCTGTAACCCCGCGAGAGGTTGCCGCCGGCCGGGCCCGCCCCCGGCCGGCGGCGCCAATCCGGACCGGTGCCCCGGTGGTCTGGTGGAGGATCGCCAACGGCGCGACCAGCGGCGAGATGTCGCTTGGCCTCCTCCCCGGCGTCATTGGCCAGAAGCCCGTAAACAGCCTCAATTACCCATGGCTGTAGACGCCTTCAGCCTGATTCCCCGGCGGTCCTGACCGACGCTGCGATATCGGCGATAGACCGGAATAAAACCAGCGGATCGTCCTTCGACGGCAGGAAGCCTCGTCGCTCCCAGAAAGCGGCCGCATCAGGGTCGAGGGCATTGACCACCAATGCCCATCCGCCAATCAACCGGGCAGCTTGAACACACCGGATCAAGGCGTGGGCCAGAAGGCCGGTGCCGATACCTTGCCCGGCCCAACCCTGGTCGGTTGCCAATTGGCCCAGCAACAGACAGGGCACCGGGTTCGGTGGTTGCCCGGTCCAGATTGACGAAATCGCAATTGAGTTTCGCTGTATCGCCTGGGAACCCGGCGGGGTTGATGAAATTGTCTATCAGTGGCTGCGTCATGTCGAACGGCATGGTGGGTGACGTTGGGCGTTTCAACAGTTGACCATCCAGAGGCGGCCATCGAACGCCGCCTGCGGGCATTGTCCACGGACTATCCGTTCTCCCTGCCACTGGGCATGGACGAAGAGGGGCATAGCTACCTGCTCGGGGTCTTGGGCCTGTGCCGTGCCCAATGGCTGCTGACCGACAATGGTGGTGGTGATTTGACCCCGCTGCACTGCCGGACGATCTTGAACCATGTCGGCTACATCGCGGCAATCGCCTGGATGACCGATCCGGGTGATGCGATTCTGGTCCGGGCCGCCTGCCTTGGGAAGGTCCATGGCTGCTGAAGCAGTTTTCCGCTGCGGAAAACACCCGATCTGATCAGGAATGTGCCACAAAACGTGCCACAGACCTGTGCCACACGCCGGTCTCTGGCGAGTGCTAACTGCTTGATTTTATAGGAAAATCGCAGCCATGGCGTCCCCACGGGGATTCGAACCCCGGTTACCGCCGTGAGAGGGCGGTGTCCTAGGCCTCTAGACGATGGGGACGTCGAGGCGCGAGGCCCGCTTTATGTCGGAAAGACGGGGTCCTGGCAAGCTCTTTTTTCCGCCATTTCCATACGGACCGGAAACATCCGCCCGGCGGCGCGGTCCAGGCGGTGGGCCCGCATCTGAACGGCCTGCGGACGGCCGTCCGCGTCTGCGGCGGTTCCGACGATCAGCCAGATCAGATCCGGCTCCCAGGCCTGGGCCAGGTCCGTGGCCGAGGGGTGGGCGCTGCCATCGGGGTGGGAATGCCAGTGGCCGATCACCCGTTCTTGGGTGCCGCGCAGCGAGCGTTCGGCGGCGAAGCGGACCGCCGGGTCCAGTTCGAAGCGGTCGTTGCCTTCGGTCTTGAGAAGGTTGCCGGCAGGCACGACGCGAGTGACGGTGATCACCCGCCGTCCCCGGCCGATCAGCAGGCCGCAGCCTTCGGCCGGCCAAGCGGCCTCGGCGGCGGCGGCGATGGAGGCCATCTGTGTCGCCGAGAGGACCAGCATGGCGTCGCTCCTTCCCCGCCCCGTCAGCGGACTGCCGGCTCGGGGGTCAGCACGAAACCGCCCGCCACCTTGCCCTGGCCGGGATCGAGCACCAGGATGCGCTCGGACCCGCCGCCGGAGAGGCGCAGCACGACGCGCTCGCCGGCCACCACCATCTGCTCGACCCGCGAACCGGCGGGAACCGGCACCGCCAGCTGGCCGAATTCAGCCGCAGAGGCGGTCGCCATCGCGCCCGATGTGGCCGAGGGCGTTCCCTTCACCGGCGCTTTGCTGTAAAGCCCATAGCCGAGGAGGCCGAGACCGGCCAGCAGCAGCACCCCCAGGAATACCACCAACGTCTTGATCGCTCTCATGGTCCCCGCTTCAATCCCTGTTCATGGATGGACGTCCCCGTGTCCCAGCGCCTGACGCCCGCCGCCGTCGAGCCCGAGGAGGCCGGCACCCGCCTGGACCGCTGGCTGGCGGTCCGCCTGCCGGAGCTGTCGCGCACCCGCGTCAAGGCCCTGATCGAGGACGGCCGGGTCGGCCTGGACGGCACGACCATATCCGACCCCTCCCTCAGGGTCAAACCCGGCCAGTGCTTCGTCGTCGAGGTGCCCCCCGACGCCCCGGCCGAGCCCGAGCCCCAGGACATCGCGCTCACCGTGGTCTACGAGGACGAGGACCTCATCGTCATCGACAAGCCGGCCGGCATGGTGGTGCATCCCGCCCCCGGCAATCCCGACGAGACCCTGGTCAACGCCCTGCTGGCCCATTGCGGCGAGTCCCTGGCCGGCATCGGCGGCGTCCGGCGGCCCGGCATCGTCCACCGCATCGACAAGGACACCAGCGGCCTGCTGGTCGCCGCCAAGACCGACGCCGCCCACCGGGGGCTGGCCGCCCAGTTCGCCGCGCATACCCTGGAACGGGCCTATTGGGCCCTGGTGTGGGGCACGCCGTCGCCCCGCCAGGGCGAGATCGAGGGCAATATCGGCCGCAACCCCAACGACCGCAAGAAGATGGCGGTGGTCAGGAGCGGCGGCAAGCCGGCCCTGACCCGCTACCGGGTGCTGAAGAGTTTCGCCGGCGGCGCCGTCAGTCTGGTGGAATGCCGCCTGGCCACCGGGCGCACCCACCAGATCCGCGTCCACATGACCAGTCAGGGCCACCCCCTGATCGGCGATCCCGTCTATGGGCGCATTCGCAGTAGCCGGCGGGTGGTCCTACCACCTGAGGTGCGGGAAACCCTGGGCGGCTTCCCGCGCCAGGCCCTGCACGCCTACCTGCTTGGTTTTTCGCACCCTACTAAAGGATATGATATCCGATTCGAAAGCCGTATGCCTGCTGATATCAATGCATTGATACAGTTTTTAGAGGTTCTATAAAAAACGCCTATACTTGAGCCCAGAGCTATGACATTATCGTCTCATCAGCCGGTGACGACGGACCCTCCCTGACGGGCCGGTCCGAAAACGAGGGAAAACCCTCCGCGCCGAAAGAGGAGATGAGACGATGACGGCAATCGCTTCCAGTCTGTCGCTCGCGCCCGAAGGCAACCTGACGCGCTACCTTCAGGACATCCGCAAGTTTCCCATGCTTCCGCCGGAGGAAGAGTACCTCCTGGCCAAGCGCTTCCGCGAACACGGCGACCTGCCCTCGGCCAACAAGCTGGTGACCAGCCACCTGCGCCTGGTGGCCAAGATCGCCATGGGCTATCGCGGCTACGGCCTGCCGCTGGGCGAGCTGATCAGCGAGGGCAATGTCGGCATGATGCAGGCGGTGCGCCGCTTCGATCCCGACCGCGGCTTCCGCCTTGCCACCTACGCCATGTGGTGGATCAGGGCGGCCATCCAGGAATACATCCTGCATTCCTGGTCCCTGGTGAAGATGGGCACCACCGCCGCCCAGAAGAAGCTGTTCTTCAACCTGCGCAAGCTCAAGGGCCAGATGCAGGCCATCGAGGAAGGCGACATGTCCGCCGAGAACGTGGCCAAGATCGCCACCAAGCTGGACGTCACCGAGGACGAGGTCATCACCATGAACCGGCGGCTGTCCAGCCCCGACCACTCGCTGAACGCGCCGGTGCGCGCCGAGGGAGAGGGGGAATGGCAGGACTGGCTGGTGGACGACCACGAGGACCAGGAGACCGAACTGGGCGAACGCGAGGAACTTGGCCAGCGCCGGGGCATGCTGACCAGTGCGCTGGCGGCGCTCAACGACCGCGAGCGGGCCATCCTGATCCAGCGCCGCCTGACCGAGGACCCCGCCACCCTGGAGGATCTGTCCCAGCGCTACGGCATCTCGCGCGAGCGGGTCCGTCAGATCGAGGTCCGCGCCTTCGAGAAGCTGCAGAAGTCGGTGAAGTCCGCCTCCGCCCAGGCCGAAGCCCAGAACCGGGCGTAACGCCCCTCATGGACGACGAAAACAGCCTCCGGCCCATGGTCGGGGGCTTTTTCTTATGCGGAAAGGGCGAATATTCCCGGGCGTCGCCTCAGCCCTTCTTGGCGACCTCGTCGCCCCATTCCTCGATCAGCTTCTTCTGCGCCGCCTTGAGGTTGTTGACCCGGCGCTGGCTGCTGGCGGAGAGGTAGCTGGCCACCATGGGCGGCATGGCGGCATAGATACCCCAACCGATGGCCGAGCAGCCGTAGGCGGTCATCAGCATGATGGGATCGGTCAGCATGCGGAAGGCTTCGTCCAGGGTGTGGACGCCGAACCACAGGGTGAACAGGTAGGGGAACACGCCGGCGAAGTTGAGGCCGCCGACGCATAGGAAGGCGTATTTGTTGGGCCCCTTTTCGGTCGCCCATGAAGCCAGGGTCGGCAGCATGCCGAAGCCGACCAGCACCACGGTGGGCAGCGAGAACGGCACCAGGGCGGCCAGAACCATCAGGACCACGCCCCGGTTGATGCCCGCCGGTGCGCCGCCGCCCTTTTTGGCCGCCGCCGCCGCCCGCGCCCGATCCACTGCCGATATCTTCTTGGCCATGGGGCGAAGCATGGCACCACCGCCCGCCGATGGCAATGCGGCAGGCGCGGGAGCTCAGGCCGATCCCGCTAAAAAACCGCCGAGATCACCACCACCGAGGCGGTGATCATGGCGACGATGATGCCGGAAACCGCCGCGGTCTGGCGGCCGATCTTGTCGGCTTCCGCCGCGCGTTCCTCGGTCTCGGTGATGATGTGCTTGATCTCTTCCTCGGCGGCGGCGTACTGGGCCTGGGCGAAGGTGAATTCCTGCTCGTCACGCACCCGCTCCTCGGAATTTTCCAGCAGGTTGTAGATCTCCACCACCGAGCCCTTGCGCACCAGCCGGGGGATCTCCTTTTCCAGCTCCTTGCGCTTTTCCCGCCCGTGGAAGCCCTGGACGATGGGGGCGATCATGGCGCCGACCCAGGCGGCCAGGCCCGGCAGGGATTCCGGCCCCAGGCGGTATTGCAGCACGGCGAACAGGTTGAGCGCCCCCATCATGGCGACGCCCTGATTGGAATCGCTCAGCGCCGTAAGGTTGCGGTCGATGTCCGAGCGCATGCGGGCGCCAAGAAAGGCGGCGATATGGCGGTCGACGGGGATCTGCTTGCCGTCGGCGCGCTTGGAGGCGGCGGCATTCAGCGCCGGCAGCAACTCCTTGACCTCGACCACGTATTCCTCGCCCAGCAGCAAGCTCTGGCAGGGCAGGGCGTCATTCAACTCGTACAGGCAGCGTTCCAGCCCATAGCCCATGCCGGTCTGCGACAGGTACGAGCGCAGTTCCTTGAAATTGGATTCCATCAGCGAGTTGTCGGGCTGGTACTCGCCGCGCATCTCGAACCACAGGCGCGGCACCTCGCGCAGGATGATTTCGGTCAGCAGCCGGGTATCGCCCCGGCTGGCCATCACCGCCGCCAGGGCCGAGCCGAAGCCGTCGGGCATGGCGTTGAAGCCCTTGTAGCGGATGGGGGCGGCCTGATCCAACAGGATCAGAACCTTGCACAGCATCAGGTCGGTGGAGCTTTTCTTGTCGGTGGAGGAGTTGAGCGCCATGCGCACCACCTCGGCCACCACGTTGGCCTTGTCCTTGTCCTCGACGGCGCGGCGCAGCCACAGCTCCAGCTTGCCCTCGACCACCGGCGGGATAGCCTGGTCCCAGTTCCTGGACATGGCCTGGGACAGTTCGCGGCCGTTGAAGTATTCCTTGCCCATGAACGGGAAGCCGCGCGCCGCCCGCTTCTCGCCCCGGGGCTGCAGCGGCGACATGCGCCGCCCCGACAGCCACAGGTCCAGGTCCTCGGCATCCCAGCGCTGGCTGCCGTCGTCGCACAGCAGGCCGCGCAGCAATTCGATCATCGGCAGCGGCAGGCGCTCGTCGCCGATCAGCATGTTGTAGCTGCCCTGCTGGATCTTCATGCCCAGGATGGCGTCGTCGGACAGCCCCACCACCGGATTGCGCCCGAGAATCAGGAAGGCGATGGTGACGCCCAGGGAATAGAAATCCTCGGTATGGTCGCCGCTGCCCCGGGCGATGGGGGTGCACATGCCCGATTCGACGGTCTCGAACAGGACGGACTGGTCGAAGGCCGGCGGGGCGCAGACACAATCGCCGAAGGCCAGGCGCTCGCCATTGCCGTCGGCGTAGAACAGGTTGGTCGGCCGGATGGAACGGTGGGGGACGCCGCGCGAATCCATTTCCTTCAGGGCGGCGGTCAGCGGCTCGATCACCCGCTTGGTGATCTGGTACTCGTCGATGCGCGGCACGTCCGAGCGCATGCTGGTCATCACCCGGTCGCCGCCCGGGCGCTCGTAGACCACGGTCATGCACTGGCGGCCGGCCGGCGGCCAGTTCATGGGTCCCCACTCCACCAATTGCATCAGGCCCGGCGTGGAGACGCCCTTCAGGGCCCGCATGGCGTTGACGCGGGGCGGCAGTTCCGGCTTGCAGATCAGGCCGAACAGGGCGCGGTTGGGATCGCGCTTGTCCTCGGCGACGAAGGCGTCGGCCGAGGGGGTGGACAGTTCGGGCAGCGGCTGGCTGGAACGGATGGTATAGCGGTCGCGCAGCACCCCGGGTGGGCCGGTCTGCTTGACCACCTCCACCTTGACGTCACCGCCATCGCCGTCCTCGGCCGGATCGAGTTCGACCTCGGCCTCGTCGATTTCCGACATCTGCCCCTTCCATGGGCCGGCCCCGTTTGGAGGCCGGACTGTTTCTCAGTCTAAAGGCGGAAAGGCCGTCCTACAATCAACTCGCTTCGAAAGCGCGGGGAACTCGCCGCGAAATTACGTGGCGAAGGGATCGTGCACCAGGATGCTGTCCTCGCGCTCGGGGCTGGTGGACAGCAGGGCCACCGGCGCCTCGATCAGTTCCTCGATGCGGCGGATATACTTGATGGCGGTGGCCGGCAGGTCCTTCCAGGTGCGCACGCCACGGGTGCTTTCCGACCAGCCGGGCATCACCTCGAAGATGGGTTCCACCTCGGCCTGACCGGTCATGGAGGCGGGGAAGTGCGAGATCACCTTGCCGTCCAGCTTGTAGCCGGTGCAGATCTTCAGTTCCTCGAAGCCGTCCAGCACGTCCAGCTTGGTCAGGGCGATGCCGGTGATGCCGCCCACCTTGACCGCCTGGCGCACCATGACGGCATCGAACCAGCCGCAGCGGCGCGGGCGGCCGGTTACGGTGCCGAATTCGTGGCCACGCTCGCCGATGCGCTTGCCGATCTCGTCGAACAGCTCGGTGGGGAACGGCCCCTCGCCCACCCGGGTGGTGTAGGCCTTGCAGATGCCCAGCACGTAGCCCACCTGCCCCGGACCGACGCCCGAGCCGGTGCCGGCATTGCCCGACACGGTGTTGGACGAGGTCACGTAGGGATAGGTGCCGTGGTCCACGTCGAGCATCGCTCCTTGCGCGCCCTCGAACAGCACGCGCTTCCTGGTATGGCGCACCTCGTCCAGGTGCTGCCAGACCACGTCGGCGAAGGGCAGGATCTTGGGGGCGACGTCCAGCAGCTTGGCCAGCAGTTCGGCGCCATCCACCTCGGCGGCCCCCAGGCCGCGCAGCAGGGCGTTGTGGTGGCGCAGCAGGGTCTCGATCTTGGCCTTCAGCACCTTGGTGTCGGCCAGATCGCAGACGCGGATGGCGCGGCGGCCCACCCGGTCCTCGTAGGCCGGGCCGATGCCGCGCCCGGTGGTGCCGATCTTGGCGGTGCCACTGGCCTCTTCCCGCGCCTTGTCCAGATGGGCGTGCAGCGGCAGGATCAGGCAGGCGTTCTCGGCGATCTTCAGCACCTCGGGGGTGATGTCGACGCCCTGGGCGCGGATGCGTTCGATCTCGGCCAGCAAGGCCCAGGGATCGATCACCACGCCGTTGCCGATGATGGAAAGCTTGCCGCGCACCACGCCGGACGGCAGCAGCGACAGCTTGTAGGTCACGCCGTTGATGACCAGGGTATGACCGGCATTATGGCCGCCCTGGAAACGCACCACCACGTCGGCGCGCTCGGAAAGCCAATCGACGACCTTGCCCTTGCCCTCGTCGCCCCACTGGGCGCCGACCACAGCCACGTTCGCCATTACTCGTCCCCTAACCTAATTCCACATCGACGATACCGTCGGAGCCCAGGCGATGCCTGCAGCCCTGACGTCTTGCTTCAACCAGCGGGTCGGCGGCGGGGTCCAGCCCCGACACCGTCACCCAGCCCTGGGCGCGGAACGCCTGGGCCCAGGCCCGGGGCGTCCCCGCCGGAACGAACAGCCGCTTTGCCGGTTTTGGTCCGGGAAGAGCGGCAAGAACCGAATCCATGAACAGCGTGGCGCCGGTGGCCGGCTCGCCGCCGCCCTGGTAGCGCCCGCCCCGACCCAGCTCGGCGCCGATATTGCGGGCGAACAGGGTGAAGCTGAGGCCGGTATGGTACTCGAAGCCCCGGTTTTCCACGGGATCGACGGTCAGCGTCAGGCTGGGCAGATCGGCGGCGGCCAGTTCCACCACCCGGCCCAGCCGCTCGCGCTCGGCGGCGGCGGCGGGCGGCAGGTCCAGGGCCCGCAGTTCGGCCAGGGCGCGCCCGGCCGGCCCGGCGGCGGCGATCAGCGCCTGCAGCAGCGGTGCGGCCGCCCCGCCCAGGGCGGCGACCATGGCGGAATCCTTGTGGTCGAGGGCGGCGCGCAAGCGCTCAGCCGTCTCGCCAACGATGCTATAGGCGGCGAATACCGCCGGCACCAGGGTGGGCAGGGCCAGATCGGCGGATACCCCGGGCACGCCCTGATCGATCAGCGCCTCGGCGGTCATCACCAGCACCTCGGCGTCGGCGGTGGCGGCGTCCGAGCCGATCAGCTCGATGCCGGCCTGGCCGAACTGGCGCTCAGGGCGCAGCTGGCTGCCCTTGACGCGCAGCACCTGCCCGGCATAGGACAGGCGCAGCGGCCGGGGCTGGGCCCCCAGACGGGTGGCGGCGATACGGTCCACCTGCGGCGTCATGTCGGCGCGCAGGCCCATCATCTTCTGGCTCATGGGGTCCATGACCCGGAAGGTCTGGGACGAGGTTCCGCCGCCGGCGCCGTCCAGCAGGCTTTCCTCGAATTCGATCAGCGGCGGCTTGACCCGGTCATAGCCATGACGGGCGAAAAGACTCATCAGGCTGTGGACGACGGAAGCTTCGAACTCCGCGTCGGGGGGCAGCATGTCGCGCAGGCCGGCGGGCAGCAGGGCCCGATTGGCGGACTCGGTCATCTGTGATGTCGCAACCTGGAAAAAAGGGAGGGCACCCGAGGGGCGCCCGCCCGGTTATCTGGCATCTGCCGATGTATCGCGTTTGGCCCCCAGGGGCAAACACAATTGCGGATGACGGGCCTTAAAAGCGACGCCGGTCCCCCAGATCGTTCAGACACTTCATCACGCCGACCGAGGCTTCCGCCGCCCGGGTGATGGCGGCCAGCGCCCCGTCCAGGTCGCCGGCCCTGAAGGCACGGGCGGCATCGATGCCGTGACGGTGAACCTCGCGGTGGGGCGCCTCCAGCGCGGCATAGGCGGGATGGCGCAGGATGGTCTCATCCGACAGGGTGGCGCACCACTTGCCCAGACGGCACTTGGTGTGGTCGGCCAGATCGTCGGGATTGAGCACCTCGCGCCCCACCACCATGTCGGCCAGGCGCTTGCGCCACAGCATGTGATCCGACTTGGCCACCTGCAGGGTGAAGTCCTCGATGTCCAGCGCCGCCATCTCGTTGAGGGCGGCGATGATGCCCTTGGAAGCGCCGTCCATCTCGTCCACCACGTCGTTGATGGTGGCGACGTTGCGGGCCGACAGGGTGGCGATGGCGCCGACCCCCGACGACACCTCGGCCGAGGCGGCGGTCTGCTGGTTGAGGATGCCGGCGATTTCGGCCATCTTCACCGAGACGCTGCGGACCTGATCGGTCAGGCGGCTCATCCCCGCGCTGGTGGCGTTGATCACGCCCTCGCCGTGCTCGACGGCGCTGGCGCCGTCCTGCATGGTGCGGACGATCTCGCCCATCTCGACGCGCAGATTCTCGATGCGCGAGCGGATGTCCACGGTGGCGCGCGCCGTCTGGTTGGCCAGGTTCTTGACCTCGTTGGCCACGACCGCAAAACCTTTTCCGGCCTCGCCGGCCCGCGCCGCCTCGATGGTGGCGTTGAGCGCCAGCAGATTGGTCTGGCTGGCGATATCCTCGATCTGGTTGACGATATCGCCGATCTGCACCGAGGCCTGGGCCAGGGAATCCACCTTGCCGGCGGCGGCCTGCACCGCCTGGGCGATGGCCCGCATGGCGCCGATGGCCTGGTCGGCGGCGCCGTGGCTTTCCACCGCCACCTCCTGGGCCGAACTGGCGTCGTCGGCGGCGGCATGGGAGGTGCGGGCGATCTCGGCGACGCTGGCCACCAGTTCCTCGGCGGCGGCGGCGATGGCCTGGGCGCGGCGATCCACCTCGCTGACGTCGCGCATCATGCCGGCCGCCCTGGTCACCGCCTCGTTGACGTTGACCGACAGGCCGACGTCCAGCTTCAGGTTGGACTGGGCCTGGGCTTCCAGCTTGGCCGCCAGGGCCTTGATCCTGGAGGTCACCGGGCAGGTCCCCGCCGGAACGGAATGGTACTTGCCGGCCATGACCAGATCGAGAGCCGCCTCGATTCCGGCCATCCGGGCGGCCGCCTCCGTACTGTCGTTGACGGCCTCAGCCGCACGCATCTCGACCGCGGCGCCGCTCTTGCCACCGAAAATCCACGCCATGCGTCCCCCCGCTCGCCGTCCCTAAGGTCTTAGCCCTATGTATAATCACGTAACGAAAGCTGATGGAATATGACCAATGTATTACATAACTTTCCCTTGCATGATTATGGCGGGAAATCCTTGCCAAAATGGTAAGGGCCGCGGCGTTGCCGCCGCGGCCCTTTTCCATCGATGGCTGCCCTGATCAGGCGAAGGTCAGGAACTTGGCCTGCACCACCTGGGGCAGGGCCCGGACCTTTTCCAGCAGGTCGGCGGAGACCGGCTGGTCCACCTGGGTCAGCAGGATGGCGTCGCCGCCCGACTCGGACCGGCCGAGGTGGAAGGTGGCGATGTTGACGCCGTTGGCACCCAGCAGGGTACCGAGCGCGCCGATGAAGCCCGGCTTGTCCTGGTTGGTGACGTAGAGCATGTTCTGGCCCAGTTCGGCCTCGATGGAGATGCCCTTGATCTCCACCACGCGGGCCTTGTCGCCGCCGAACAGGGTGCCGGCCACCGAGCGCTCGCGCTTGTCGGTGGTGACGGTCAGGCGCACCAGGGTGTGGTAGTCGCCCTCGCTCTCGGACTTGGTCTCGGTGACCTTGATGTTGCGTTCCTTGGCCACCACCGGGGCATTGACCATGTTGACCGCCTCGTTCATGGGCTTCAACAGCCCCTCGAGAACCATGGCGGTCAGCGGCTTGGTGTTGAGCGAGGCCACGTGGCCAAGATACTCGATCTTGACGTCCTTGATGCCGGTCTCGGTCAGCTGGCCGGCGAAGCTGCCGATCTGGTTGGCGAGCGTCATGTAGGGGCGCAGCTTGGGCGCGTCCTCGGCCGACACCGACGGGATGTTCAGCGCGTTGGTCACGGCGCCGGTCAGCAGATAGTCGGCCATCTGCTCGGCCACCTGCAGGGCGACGTTCTCCTGGGCTTCCGAGGTGGAAGCGCCCAGATGGGGGGTACAGACCACCTTGGGATTGCCGAACAGGGCGTTTTCCTTGGCCGGCTCGGTCTTGAACACGTCGAGAGCGGCACCGGCCACCTGGCCGGATTCCAGGGCCGCCAGCAGGTCTTCCTCGACCACCAGGCCGCCGCGGGCGCAATTGACGATGCGCACACCCTTCTTCATCCTGGCCATGGCCTTGGCGTCGATGATGTTGCGGGTGGCGTCGGTGAGCGGGGTGTGAAGCGTGATGAAGTCGGCGCGAGGAAACAGTTCGTCCAGTTCCACCTTCTCGACGTTCAGTTCCTTGGCGCGCTCCACCGACAGGAAGGGGTCATAGGCGATGACGCGCATGCGCAGCCCCTGGGCGCGGTCGGCGACGATGGCGCCGATATTGCCGCAGCCGACGATGCCCAGCACCTTGCCGGTCAGCTCGACGCCCATGAAGCGGTTCTTCTCCCACTTGCCGGCGTGGGTGCTGGCATCGGCCTGGGGAATCTCGCGGGCCAGGGCGAACATCATGGCGATGGCGTGCTCGGCGGTGGTGATGGAATTGCCGAAGGGGGTGTTCATCACCACGATGCCGCGGCCGGTGGCGGCGGGCACGTCCACGTTGTCGACGCCGATACCGGCGCGGCCGACAACCTTGAGGTTGGTGGCGGCGGCCAGGATCTCGGTGGTGACCTTGGTGTTGGAGCGGATGGCCAAGCCGTCGTACTGGCCGATGATGGCCTTCAGCTCGTCGGGGGCGAGGCCGGTCTTCACGTCGGTTTCGATGCCGCGATCCTTGAAGATCTGAACGGCGGCGGGGCTCAACTTGTCGCTGATGAGAACCTTGGGCATCTGGACTTCCTCACATGGAGTTCGGGCGCCGCCTTTGGAAAGGCGGCGCCCGGTTCACGGTGTTTCTGGTTTAGGAAACCTTGGGCTCGAACTCGGCCTTGACCTGGGCGAAGGCCCAGTCGAGCCAGGGCAGGAGCTTTTCGACGTCGGCGGTTTCCACCGTGGCGCCGCCCCAGACCCGCAGGCCGGCGGGAGCGTCGCGATAGGCGCCGATGTCGTAGGCCACTCCTTCCTTGTCGAGCAGGGTGACGATCTTCTTGGCCGCCGCCGCCTGGTCGTCGGCGGACAAGCGGGCGAAGAACGCCGCCTTGACGATCATGCAGATGGAGGTGCACGAACGGATCTTGGCGTCGTCGGCCAGGTTGGCGGCCCAGTCGGACTTGTCCAGCCAGGACTGCACGGCCTTGAGGTTGGCTTCCGAGCGGGCGATCAGGGCCTTGAGGCCGCCGATGGACTCGGCCCACTTCAGGGCGTCGATCTGGTCTTCCACGGCGATCATCGAGGGCGTGTTGATGGTCTCGCCCTTGAAGATGCCTTCGATCAGCTTGCCGCCCTTGGTCATGCGGAAGATCTTGGGCAGCGGCCAGGACGGCTTGTAGCTCTCGAGGCGCTCGACGGCGCGGGGGCTAAGCACCAGCATGCCGTGGGCGCCTTCGCCGCCCAGCACCTTCTGCCAGGACCAGGTGACCACGTCCAGCTTGTCCCAGGGCATGTCCATGGCGAACACCGCCGAGGTGGCGTCGCAAATGGTCAGGCCCTTGCGGTCGGACTTGATCCAGTCGCCGTTGGGGACGCGGACGCCGCCGGTGGTGCCGTTCCAGGTGAACACCACGTCGCGGTCGCAATCCACCTCGGCCAGATTGGGCAGCGTGCCGTAGGGCGCCTTGAAGACGCGTGTATCCTCGATCTTCAGCTGCTTGGTGATGTCGGTCACCCAGCCCTCGCCGAAGCTTTCCCAGGCCAGGGCGTCGATGCCCCGCGCGCCCAGGAGCGACCACATGGCCATCTCGACGGCGCCGGTATCGGAAGCCGGGACGATGCCGATGCGGTAATCGGCGGGAATGCCCAGCACGGAACGGGTGCGGTTGATCAGCTCTTCCAGCTTGGTCTTGCCGATCTTGGCGCGGTGCGACCGGCCGACCGGCGTGTCCTTGAGCGCGTCGACCGTCCAACCGGGTCGCTTGGCACAGGGGCCGGAAGAGAAATTGGGATTGGCGGGCTTGGCAGCCGGCTTGGAAATATCGGTCATAATCAGGTAACCCTCCCTCGCAGAAGGGACGCGGCCCGTTGGGGGACCGTGGCCCGGGCGGAGTGTATGAGGGCGAAGGGGGATTCGCAACGAAGCATTTGAAGCTGGCGCGGATTTCACGCCGCTTGCTATCCTCGCGGCCATGACCAGCCCCTTCGACGCCGCCGCCGCCCTTAACGCCATGACTTCCGCCAAATCGGGGGGCGGCACCTCACCCATCCGCGATGCCTCGTTCGAGGCGGTGCGCACCCTGACGGGGGCCGCCTTGCGCAAGGGACCCGACGCCGTCATCGCGGCGGTGGCCGACGCCCAGGCCTATGCCGAGGGGCTGTGGTCCTCGGTGCGCGCCACCCCGGCCTTCGCCCTGGGCACCAGGCCGGCCGGCTGTGCCAAGGGCTGCGGCTGGTGCTGTCACCAACGGGTGGGCGCCACGGTGACCGAGGTGCTCTACATCGCCCGATCCCTGCGCCACCGTCCCGATGGAGCGCCGCTGGTCGAGCGCCTGAAATCCTGGAATTCCGGGCGGCCCTGCGTCTTCCTGGTGGACAATGCCTGCGCCATCTACGACGTTCGGCCGTTCAAATGCCGCGGCCTCTACCACATGGACGCGCGCTGGTGCATGGGCGCCTATGCCAAGCTGGACGCGCCGCTGTTCGGCCCGCCTCCCAGCCCCGACCACCAGATGCCGCCCAAGGACGTGTTCGACGGGGCGGTATTCGGCCTGGCCCATCCCCTGCACATGGCGGGGCATGACTGTCCCGGCGTGGATTTCGTCCCCGCCTGAAGGCCGTCATCGACCGCCCCGACGCGGTCCAGGCGTGGTGGCGGGACGAGGCCGTGTTCCCGGCCGAGGTCCGCCTGCACGACTGGTTCCCGCCGGTAGAGCGGGCCAAGCCTGCTAAGAAGCGCCGCTGACCGTGTGCCCGTGGTTGAGGGGACCGTGGCCGCCGCCCAGACCCGGCGCGGTCTCGATGGCCTTGACCAGATAGGCCCTGGCCCGCTCCACCGCATCGCTTAGGGCCATGCCCTGGGCCAGCCCGGCGGCGATGGAGGACGCCAGGGTGCAGCCGGTACCGTGGGTCGAGCGGGTGGCGATGCGCCGCCCCACATAGCGCCGCAGCCCGCCGCCGGCCTCGACCAGCACATCCACCAAATCGTCGCCCTCCAGATGCCCGCCCTTGAGCAGCACGGCTTTGGGCCCCAGGGCCAGCAGGTCGAGCACCGCCCGCTCCATGTCGGCCACGCCGGCGATGGGGCGGCCCAGCAACACCTCGGCCTCGGGAATGTTGGGGGTCAGCAGGCGGGCACGCGGCACCAGCAGCGCCACCAGCGCTCCGGCGGCGCTGTCGGCCAGCAGGGCGGCGCCGCCCTTGGCCACCATCACCGGGTCGAGCACCAGCGGCACCCCGGGCGCCAGCGCCGCCAGCCCCTCGGCCACCGCCTGGACGATGGCGGCCGAGGCCAGCATGCCGGTCTTGATGCAATCGGCGCCGATATCGCTTAAGACCGCCTCCATCTGGGCCCGCACGAAGGCCGGCGGCACCTCGTGGATGCCAGTCACCCCATGGGTGTTCTGGGCGGTGAGCGCCGTCACCGCCGTGGCGGCGAAGCCCCCCAGGCAGGTCACCGCCTTGATATCGGCCTGGATACCGGCCCCGCCGCCCGAATCCGACCCGGCGACGATCAGAACTCTTCCTCGCATGGCGACTCTCCATTTCAATCGAGAGATTTAATGCTTTTGACCCATTTTTAATGTGGGCATCCATATGCTGCATCTGGGTGACATTTTGTAGCAGCCTGCAATATCCGGTGTTCACCCTCTTGTGCACCGCAATATGGCTGCGTATATTTCCCTATACGAAAGCATCGCCACACATCCCACGAGGCACGTCATGCAGTACAGATGGGAAGAGATCGATCAGCTTGCCGAGATTCTCGAGGCGGAAGTCGCCGGCCATCCGGTGGACACCGACCGCGCCCGCGAATTGGCCGAGCGCCTGGTCCGGCTGTGCCCGGACATCGCCAAGACCATGAACCGGGTGGTGGAGCGCTTCGCTCCCGAGGCCGCCACGGCGGCGGCCTGAAACCCAAGAGACCGGCAAGGGGGCAGAAGCCCCCTTTTTCGTCTGCTCAGCCCGCCACCCGGCGGATGGTTTCCACGATGCCGTCGACGGTGGCCTCGACCAGGGTCTCGTCCTCGCCTTCGGCCATCACCCGGATCAGCGGCTCGGTCCCCGACTTCCTGATCAGCAGGCGGCCCTGGCCCGCCAGCCTGGCCTCGGCGTCCCGAATGGCGGTCTCGACCGCCGGAGCGGCCAGCACCTCGGCCACCGAGCCCTTGGCCACCCGCACATTCTTCAGCACCTGGGGCAGCGGCGTGAACAGCCGCAGCATCTCGCTGGCCGGCCGGCCCGACTGGACCAGGGCCGCCAGCACCTGCAGCCCGGCCACCAGACCGTCGCCGGTGGTGGAATGGTCGGACAGGATGATGTGGCCCGATTGCTCGCCGCCGACGTTGAAGCCCTCGCGGCGCATGTGCTCCAGCACATAACGATCACCAACCGCCGTGCGGATGGTCTTCAGCCCCCGCTGATCCAGGAAGCGCTCGAGACCCAGGTTGGACATCACGGTGGCGACGATGCCGCCGCCCCGCAACTGACCCGAGCGGTGCCACAGATCGCCGATCAGCGCCATCAGCTGGTCGCCGTCGATCATGTGCCCCTGCTCGTCGCACAGCACCACCCGGTCGGCGTCGCCGTCCAGCGCGATGCCCAGATGGGCGCCGTGGGCCACCACCTGCTCGCGCATGGTCTCGGTGTGCAGCGAGCCGCAAGCCTTGTTGATGTTGAAGCCGTCGGGAGTGACCGCCACCGGGATCACCTCGGCCCCCAGCTCCCACAGCACGGTGGGGGCCACCTTGTAGGCGGCGCCGTTGGCGCAATCGACCACGATCTTCAGGCCGTCCAGGCGCAGGCCGCGCGGGAAGGTGTACTTGGCGTATTCGATGTAGCGGCCCACCGCGTCGTCCAGGCGCTTGGCCCGGCCCAGATGGTCCGAGCCCACCCGGTAGGAGTCCAGGCCGTTGAACATGGAGGCTTCGATGGTCAGCTCATCCTCGTCGGAGAGCTTGAACCCGTCAGGGCCGAACAGCTTGATGCCGTTGTCCTGATAGGGATTGTGCGACGCCGAGATCATCACGCCGAGATCGGCGCGCATGGACCGCGTCAGCATGGCCACGGCGGGGGTGGGCAGCGGGCCGAGCAGCACCACGTCCATGCCCACCGAGATGAACCCCGCGGTCAGCGCCGGCTCGATCAGATAGCCCGACAGGCGGGTATCCTTGCCGATCACCACAACGTGGCGATGGTCGCCGCGGGTGAAATGCCTTCCCGCCGCCATGCCCAGCTTCATGGCCGTCTCGGCGGTCATGGGGTCGGTATTGGCGGTGCCCCTGATCCCGTCGGTGCCGAACAGCTTGCGCGTCATCGGTGTTCCGTTTCCCTCTGCCCGAAAGAGGGATTGGATAGCAGGACGGCGGCAGGAGGGGAAGGGGAAAGGCTTGATACACTTCCATACAATCCTGCGACACCCCCGACATACGGGCGTTACCGCCCTGCCCTAGCTTTCGCCGGTCAATCATATCGGCCGAGAGGGCATCATGACGTGTTTCGAAACCGCGCTGCGCCGCTACGCCACCCCAGGAACCGCCATCCTGTCGGTGGTGGTGGGGATCACCGGGGTGATCCTGTTCTTCCATCTGGCCAAAGGACCGGTCGAGGCCATCCATGAATGGCTGGGCATGGCCTTCGCCGCGGTGGCGGTCCTGCATGTGGTTCGCCATCGCGGCTCGTTCGCCCAGATGCTGCGCCAGCGCCACATGCAGGTGCTGGCCGGCGTCACCGTCCTGGGGATCGCCGCCTTCGTCGCCCTGGTGCCGCCCAAGCCGCCGGGCAATCCATTGATCCGTCTGGCACGGGCGGCGGAGCGGGCACCCATCGCCCAACTGGCGCCGGTGATCGGCAGCAGTACCGACGAGGTGCTGGCCCGCCTGAAGCGAGCGGGTATCACGGCCGAACCGGGCGACACGGTGGCCACCCTGGCCTCTGTCCACCACAGGCAGCCGGGCGAGTTGTTTGCATCCATCCTGCCGCCACCATCGAGATAGACGGGGAAACAGGTCGAACGAGTCGCACGGATATCTGCCAATGCCGCGTTCAGCCAATCGGGAAGGGGGCATCGCAAAGATGCCCCCTCAACCTCGCCATTCAGAAATTCGCCCGAATGCTGATACCAATGGACATATCGATTGATGCCGGAGAAACGGAATCGGCCCTGCCAGCAGCAAAACTGCACAGGATATGTTGCGGCCCCTTGAATTTTGCCGTGTCCCAATCAATGCACAACAATCCACCAGTTATCATTTCCTCCCATCCCGCAATGCTTGAATTGCTTTTGGAGCCAAGTAAGATCTGACTCTTTACTTCAGCAAGTTTGTCAGCAACAAGCTGGGCAAGACCTTTTGACACCTCTCCAAGGAAAAACCGGGCAGCTTCTTCCGGAGTCTGCGCAACATTCATGTTCGTCTGGAGATTACTGACTTCAATACCCATCACGACCTCCCTCTGACGCTCTGAAACTTCCAAGACCAGCCGGCCACAGACACTTAAAAGATGAGCGAAACGCTATCTTCTATTTATGAATAAGGTCAGCAGACGGTATATCTACAATACTATTGGCGTAAAATCAATAAGATCATATCCTATTGATTGCATGCAATGCGGTCATGTCTCTTTTCAACAATCAGCCCGCACCGCTGTCCAGACAGCCAGCGCCTGCGCCGTCTCCGCCACGTCATGGACTCGCAGGATGTGCATTCCGGCACCCAGCCCCGCCAGGTTGGCGGCCAATGTCCCGGGCAGGCGGGCCGAAGCCGCCTCGCCCTTGCTGAGGCGCGCCACGAAGCTCTTGCGGGAAACGCCCAGCAGCAGCGGCAGGCCGAGGCCGTGCAGCAGGGCCAGGGAGCCCAGCACCTGGGCGCAATGCTCCGGCGTCTTGCCGAAGCCGATACCGGGGTCGAGACAGATCCTGTCGCGAGGAATACCGGCCGCCTCGCAGTCGCGCACCCGCCCGGCCAGATGGTCGAAGACGTCCAGGGGGGCGCAGGCATAGGCCGGTGCGGCCTGCATGGTCCGCGGGTCGTCGCCCTGCATGTGCATCAGGCAGAGATCGGCGCCGCTTTTCGCCGCCACTCTCAAAGACTCCGGGTCGCCCAGCAGGGCGGTGACGTCGTTGATGATCCTGGCCCCGGCCTCCACCGCCGTTCCCATCACGGCGGCATGGCGGGTGTCGATGGAGACGACGAGGCCCTTTTCGGCCAAGGCCCGCACCACCGGCAGAACGCGGCGCGCTTCCTCCTCCGGGCCGACCGGATCGGCGCCGGGCCGGGTGGATTCGCCGCCCACGTCGATGATGTCGGCGCCGGCCCCGGCCAGGGCGAGGCCGCGCGCCACGGCCGCCTCGGTCCCGAACGCCTCGCCGCCGTCGGAAAAGCTGTCGGGAGTGACGTTGACGATGCCCATCAGGCGCGGCCGGTCCAGTTCCAACCCACCCCAGGGCCGGCGCTTCGCCCCCATGCGGTGGATGATACCGGCTACCAGACGGGCGAGACGCGGGTCCTCGCCCTCGGCCCACTCCACCACCTCGGCGAAGGGAGCGACGGCCATGTCGGCTCCGTCCGCCGCCCGGCGGGTGATCACCCCCAGGGCGGTGAAGGCGGCCCAGCCGTCGGCCAGGGGCCAGGCGTTGCCCGAGATGACGGCGGCGGCGGCCTGCTCGCCCCACACCAGGCCGGCGGGCAGCAGATAGAGACCGCCCCCCGAGACATCGAAGCCCCGCGGGAGAGCGGGGCTTCGGGTGAAGGCGGAGGAGATGGTCATGTGACGCCCCCTCCCCCGCCCTCCCCCGGCGCAGCCGGGGGAGGGGGAAAAAGAAAGGCCCGAAAAGAAAGCTCCCT
>NZ_AONQ01000031.1 GCF_000342045.1 Paramagnetospirillum caucaseum
TTCAGGCCGGCCAGCTGGGTGGCGGTCAGGGTGGCCAGGGCGGCGATGGGCAGGGCGCCGGTCTGGGTCGAGGTCATGGCCCCCACCCTGGACGGCGCTCAGGGCGGCCAGCTGGGTGACCGACATCTGCGACAGCCCGGTGGTGGACAGGCCGGACACGCCGGCCCCCGACAGGGCGCGGACCTGGGTGGCCGACAGGATTCCCAACTGGGTCTGGTTCAGGGCGCCCAGCTGCGTTCCGGCCAGCCCGGCCACCTGGGTGGGGGTCAGCACCGCCAGGCCGGTGGTGGACAATCCGGCGAACTGGACGGAATCCAGCGCCGCCAGCTGGGCGGTGCCCAGGCTGCGCACCTGGGTGGCCGACAGCGCCGCCAGCTGGCCGGTGGCCAGCCCGGCCAGCTGCCCGCTGCCCAGGCCGGTGATCTGGGTGGTGGTGAGCCCCGCCATCTGGGTGTCGGACAGGCCGTCGATGCCGGTTTCGGACAGCGCCGCGATCTGGGTGGCCGACAGCGCCCGCAGCTGGGTGGTCGAAAGGCTGCCCGTCTGGGCCGCCGACAATCCGTCGATGGCCGAGGCGGCGATGGCGGCGATCTGGCCGGCGCCCAGCGCGCCCAGCTGGGTGGTGGCCAGGGCGCTCAGCTGCTCTTCCCGCAGGCCGGCGACCTGGGTGGTGGTCATGGCCCGGATGCGGGTTTCGCTGAACACTGCCATCTGGGTGGGCGACAGGCCGCCCACCGCGCCGGCCGACAGTGCCGCCATCTGGGTGGCGGTCATGCCGGCCAGGGTGGTGGTGGTGAGCGATTCCACCTGGGTGGCGGTGAAGCCGCTCAGCTGGGTGGTGGACAGCGCCCCCAGGTCGGTGGCGCTCAGGCCTTCCACCTGGGCGGCGGTCAGCGCCGCCACCTGGCTGGCACTCCAGGCGCGCAACTGGACGGTGGACAGCGATTCGATCTGGGTGGCGTTCAGGCCGGCGATGCCCGAGGCGGACAGCGCCGCCATCTGGGTGGCGCCGAAGGCGGCCAGCTGGGAGGTGGAAAGGTTGGCGACGGTGTCGCCGGCCAGTCCTTGCATCTGGGTGAGGGACAGGCCGGCCAGCTGGGTATTGGATAGACCGGCCAGCTGGCCGGCATCCAGGGCGGCCAGCTGCGAGGCATTCAGGCCGCGCAACTGGGTGACGGAAAGGGCGCCCAGGGTGGTGGCGCCCAGCCCGGCCACCTGATCCTGGCTGAGACCGGCGATCTGCCCGGCGGTCAGGACCCTGACCTGGGTGTCGCTCATGGCGGCGATCTGGGTGTTGGTCATCCCGGCCACCGTCACGGCGGACAGGGCGCCGACCTGGGTGGTGGAGAAGGCGCCCACCTGCTGGGTGGACAGGGATTCCATCTGGGTGGCGGTCAGGCCGCGCAACTGGACGGTGGACAGCAGCGTGATGTCGGCGGCCGACAATCCGTCCAGGCCGTCCTCGGACAGGGCGGCGACCTGGGTGGCCGACAGGGCGCGCAGTTGGGTGTTGGTCAGCGAGTCCAGCTGGGTGGCGTTGAGCCCAGCCAGGGCGGTGGTGGCCAGCGCCGCCACCTGGGTGACCGACAGGGCGGCCAGCTGCGCCGAAGTCAGCGCCTGGGTCTGGGTCTCGCTCAGCCCCCCCACCTGGGCGGCCGACAGCGCCCGGATGCGGGTCTCGCCCAGGGTGGCCATCTGGGTCTCGGTCAGGCCGCTCATGGCGGCGGCCGACAGCGCTCCCATCTGGGTGGCGGTCAGGCCGTCCAGGGTGGTGGTGGTCAGCGCGCCCATCTGGGTGGCGGTCAGGCCGGACAATTGCGTGGTGGACAGCACCGACAGCTCGGCCGAGGTCAGGCCCTCCACCTGTCCGGCCGACAGCCATCCCACCTGGGTGGGACTGAGCGCCCGCAACTGGACGGAGGACAGCAGGGCGATCTGGCCCTGGCTCAGGCCGCCGATACCGGCGGCGGACAGCGCCGCCATCTGGGTGCCGCTGAACTGGCCCACGTCCAGGTTGGCGATGGTGTCGCCGGCCAGGCCGCGCATCTGGGTGGTGGACAGCGCCGCCAGCTGGGTGGCGGTGAAGGCGGAAAGCTGGGTGGCGCCCAGCCCTGCCATCTGCTGCTGGCCCAGGGCGCGGATCTGGGTGACGGTCAGCGCCGCGATGGTCGAGGTTTCCAGCCCGCCCACCTGCTCGACCGCCAGGGCGGCGATCTGGGTGGTGGTGAACGCCGTCAGCTGGGACGGAGCCAGCCCGACGATGCCGGTGGTGGTGAGGCCGCTCAGGGCGGTGGTGGACAGCGAGGCCACCTGGGTGGTGGAGAGCGAGGCCAACTGGGCCGAATCCAGGCTGGCCACCTGGGTGGCGGTCATGCCGCGGACCTGGGACACCGACAGGAAGCCCAGTTCGTCGCTGTCCAGGCCGTCCAGGCCGTCCTCGGACAGGGCGCCGATCTGGGTCGCCGACAAGGCCCGCAGCTGGCTGGTGCCCAGCCCGCCGACCAGGGCGCTGGACAGGCCGGACAGCGCGGTCCGGCTCAGGCCGCTGACCTGGGTGGCCGACAGCAGGCCCAGCTGCGACGGCCCCAGCGCCTCCAACTGGGCGGCGTCCAGGCCGCCGACCTGGGTGGGGGTCAGCGCCGACAGCTGGGTCTGGTTCAGGCCGCCGACCTGGGTGGTGGTCAGGCTGGCCAGTTGGGCGGGAGTCAGACCGCGCAGCTGGGTGACGGACAGATCGCCGATATCGCCGGAATCCAGGTTGGCCAACTGCGAGGCGGACAGGCTGGCCAGCTGGGTCGGGGTCAAGGCCCCCAGCTGGGTGATGCTGAGCGCCGCCACCTGGGTCTCGGTCAGGCCGCCGATGCCGGTCACCGACAGGGCGGCGATGCTGGCGGCGTCCAGCCCCTGGATCTGGGTCTGGGTCATGGACCCCACCTGGGTGGCGGTCATGCCGCCCAGCTGGGTACGGGTCAGGGCCGACAGCACGGTCAGCGACAGGTTCGACACCTGATCGGGGCTGAGGCCGGCGATCTGGGTGGTGGACAGCACCCGGACCTGGGTGGCCGCCAGGGCGTCGATCTGGCTGCTGGACAGGCCGGTGACGCCGGTGGTGGACAGCGCGGCCAGCTGGGTGAAGCTCAGCATGCCGATCTGGGTGGTGGCCAGTTCGGCCAGGGTGGCGGCGCCCAGGCCGCGCATCTGGGTGGCGGTCAGGGCCGCCAGCCCGCTCCCGCTCAGGCCCTGGAGCTGTGTGCCGTTCAGCGCGCCCAGCTGCAGCGAGTTCAAGGACCGCACCTGGGTGATGGACAGTTCCGCCACCTGCTCGGCGCTCAGGCCCGACATCTGGGTCGGGGTCAGGCCGGCCACCTGGGTGGCGGTCATGGCGTCCATCTGGGTGACGGACAGCGCCGCCACCTGGGTCTCGCTCAGGGCGCGCAGGGTGGCGACGCCCAACGCCGCCACCTGCGACGGGGCCAGGGCCTCCAACTGGGCCGCCGACAGCAGCGCGACGTTGCCGGCGGTCAGCGCGCGGACCTGGGCGCTGCTCAGCGCCGCGATGGCTGTGGGCGACAGGGCGGCCACCGCGCTTTCGGACAGGGCGGAAATCTGGGTGATGGTCAGGGCGCGGACCTGGGCCGCCGGCAACTCGCCCAGCTGGGTGGCGGTCAGGCCGGCCAGCTGGGTCGGGCGCAGGGCGGCCAGATGGGTCTGCGTCAGGGCGGAAAGCTGTTCGGTGGCCAGCAGGCCGATCTGGGTGGCGGTCAGGCCGGTGACCTGGCTGGTGGACAGGCCGGCGAGGGAGGTGGCCGTCAGCCCCTGCAGCGCCTCGTCGGACAGCGCCGCCAGCTGGGTGTCCATCAACCCCTTCATCTGGGTGGTGGACAGCCGGCTGATCTGCTCCGAACTCATGGCGGCGATGACGGCGGCGCCCAGCCCGCCGATCTGGGTGGTGGACATGGCGGCCAACTGGGTGGCGCTCAGCGTGGCCATCCGGTCGGCGGACAGCCCCAGCAGTCCGGTGGTGGACAGGGCGCGGAACTGGCTGGCGTCCAGCGAGGCGAACATCTCGTCGCTCATCGCCCGGATGTGGCCGGCGGTGAGGCCGCCGATCTGGACGGTGGACAGCCGGTCCAGGGTGGTTTCGCTCAGCCGGGCCGCCTGTTCGATGCTCAGGCCGCCCAGTTGCAGCGAGGACAGCGCCGCCAGCCGGGAATCGGCCATGGTCTCGATGGTTTCGGACGGCAATCCCCTGATCTGGGTCGGAGTCAGGGCCCCCACCTGGGTGGTGGACAAGCCGTTGACCTGGGTCGGGGTGATCACCGAAAGCTGGGTCGGGGACAGGGCGCGGAGCTGGGTCAGGCTCAGGGCCGCCAGCTGGGCGGTGGACAGGATTTCGATCTGCTCGTTGGACAGGGCGGCGACCTGGGTGATGCCGAGGCCCGTCACCTGGGTGGCGCTGAGGCTGCCGATCTGGGTGGGACTGAGCGCCGCCACCTGGGCGGTGAGCAGGCCGCCCAGCTGGCTCTGGCTCAGGGCGCCCAGCTGGGTGGCGCTCAACTGCACCATCTGGAACTCGTTCAGGCCGCGCAGCGCCGTGGTGGTCAGGGCGGCCATCTGGGTGGTGCCCAGGGCCGCCAGTTGGGTCTCGTCCAACTCCGCCAGGGCGCGGGCGCCGAAGCCCTTCACCTGATACTGGCTGAGGGCCGCGATCTGCGACGCGTCCAGGGCGTGCAGCTGATCGGCGCCCAGCATGCCGATCTGGGCCGCCGACAGGGCGGCGAACTGGGTGGCCGACAGGGCCTGGAAATGGGTTTCGGCCAGGCCCGCCATGGCGGTCAGGGCCAGGGCGGCGATCTGGGCGCCGCTCAGGGCCTGCATCTGCCCGGCGGACAGATAGGATATCTCGGTGGCCGACAGCGCCTTGATCTGGCCGGCGCTGAACGCCGCCAGCTGGGTGGGGGTCAAGGCCTCCACCTGCTCCTGCGACAGCCAGGTGACGCCGGTGGTGGACAGTCCTCCCACCTGGGTGGCGGTCAGCCCGGCCAGTTCCCCGGTGGAGAAGGTGCTGAACTGGGTGGTGGTCAGGACGCCGACCTGGGCCGCCGACAGGCCGCCGATCTGGGTGGCGTCCAGGGATTCCACCGCGGCGGTGGACAGGCCGCGGATCTGGACGGTGCTGAACGCCGCCACCTGGGTGGCCGACAGCTGATCCACCTGGGTGGCGCCCAGGCCGCCCAGGCCGCGGGTGGTCAGGTGGGAGATCTGGGTGGTGGTCAGCGCCGCCAGTTGGGCGTCGGTCAGGCCGGCGACCTGCTTCGAAGTCATGGCCGCCAGCTGGGTCTGGCTCAGGACGGCCATCTGGGCCGGGTCGAGGGTGGCGATGGCCGAGGTGCTGAGGAACTGGAACTGCGAGGCGGTGATGGCCGCCAGCTGGGTGTCGGCCAGTCCGGCGATGTGGGTCTCGTTGAGGCCCAGGATGCCGAAGGCGCTGAGCGAGGCCATCTGCTCGCCGCTCAGGGCGGCGACCTGACCGGCGCTCAGGGCGCCGGTGGCGGTCTGGGTCAGGCCGCGCACCTGGGTGGTGCTGAGCGCCGCCACCTGGGAGGCGCTGAACGCCGTCACCTGGGTGGAGGACAGCGCCAGCATGCCGGTGACGGACAGGCCGCCCAGCTGGGCCAGGGTCAGCGCCGCCAGGGTCTCGCCCGGCAGGCCGCCCACCTGGGTGCCGTTGAGGGCGGTGATCTGGCTCGCCGCCAGTCCCGTCGCCTGGGTGGGGGTCAGCGCCCCGGTCTCGGTGACGGTCAGCCCCTTGACCTGGGCGGTGGTCAGCGCCGCCAGCTGGCTCGGGGCCAGGGCGCGGAACTGGGTCACCGTCATCTCGCCCAGGTCGGTGGCGGTCAGGCCCTTGATCTGCAGGGTGGACAGCGATTGGATGACGTCCACGCCGAAGGCGTCGAACTGGGCGTCGAGCAGCACCGAGAGCTGCTCGCCGCTGAACGCCACCTGGGAGGGCGTCAGGGCGCCGATCTGGGTCTCGGTCAGCCCCAGCATCTGGGTGGTGCTGAACACCGCCAGCTGGGTGCCGCTCAGTTCCTGGATCTGGGGAACGGTGAAGGCGGCGATCTGGAAGGTGCTGAGTTCGCGGATGTCGGACGCGGTCAGGTCCCGGATGGCCGCGCCGCTCAGTTGAGCGATCTGCGCCTCGTTCAGCGACGATATGGACGAGACCATGAGTGCTTCTCCGACCGGACCCTAGGTGATCGCGGTGACGCCAGACCTGATTTCGCGTGGCAACGCAAGAAACATGCCGAACCCTGCCCGTAACGGGAAGTGGGAGAATTCCTGGGGTTTCTTATAAGGAGGATTGGCAGGCCCGTCCCGGCAAAATTTGCCCAGGGCACAATTTGCCGGGCGGATATTGCCTCACTCGCCGGCGGCGGTGGGCTCGTCCTGCATGTGGCGGCGGATCAGCGGCATCTGGAACAGCATGAAGACGAAGGTCAGCGCCATGCTGCCCGGCACCTTCCACAGCACCCAGGTGTCCAGGCTGGCGACGCGGCGCACCACCTCGTTGAGCAGGGCCATGGCGATGAAGAACAGGCAGAAGCGCAGCGACAGCGCGCGCCAGCCGTCGTCGTCCAGGCGCAGCGCCTCGCCCAGCACCGCCTTGACGGTGGGCTTGCCCAGGGCCAGCCCGCCGCCCAGCACCACGGCGAACAGGCCGTAGACGATGGTCGGCTTCATCATGATGAAGGTTTCGTCGTTGAGCCACAGGGTCAGGCCGCCGAACACCCCCACCACGAAGGCGGTGACCAGCGGCATCAGGGCGACCTTGCGGGTGAAGGCGAAGGACAGCACCAGGGCCAAAGCCGTCGCCGCCATCAGCGCCGCGGTGGCGGGCAGCAGGCCCTTCAGCCAGTAAAGGCCGAGAAACACCGCCAGCGGACCGAAATCCACCGTGGGCTTCAGCCATTTGGGCGCCGGGGAGGTCATTCGACGGTGACGCTTTTCGCCAGGTTGCGGGGCTGGTCCACGTCGGTGCCCTTGGCCACGGCGACGTGATAGGCCAGCAATTGCACCGGGATGGCGTAGAGGATGGGGGCGACGACGGGGTCGACGGAGGGCAGAGCCAGGGAGGCGTGGACCTTGACCGACAGGCGGTCGATGCCTTCCCGGTCGGAGAAGAACACCACGCGGCCGCCGCGCGCCACCACCTCCTGGACGTTGCTGGCGGTCTTTTCATACAGCTCGTCGGTCGGGCAGATGACGATCACGGGGACCGAATCGTCGATCAGGGCGATGGGACCGTGCTTTAGCTCGCCGGCGGCATAGGCCTCGGCATGGATGTAGCTGATTTCCTTGAGCTTCAGCGCGCCTTCCAGCGCGATGGGATAGCCGGTGCCACGCCCGAGATAGAGCACGTCGCGGGCCTCGGCGATACCCTGGGCGATCACCCGGATGTCGTCGTCGCGGCGCAGCACCTCGGCGATGCGCGCCGGGATCTCGGAGAGCGAGCGGCAGACTTCCGCCTCCTGCTCACGCGACAGGGCGCCGGTGGCGCGGCCCATGCCGATGGCGAGGCAGGCCAGCACGGTCAGTTGGGTGGTGAAGGCCTTGGTCGAGGCCACGCCGATCTCGGGACCGGCCATGGTCAGCAGGGCGGCCTCGGATTCCCGCGCGATGGTGCTTTCCGGCACGTTGACCAGGGACAGGGTCTTCTGGCCGTGCTCGCGGCAATAGCGGAGCGCCGCCAGGGTGTCGGCGGTCTCGCCCGATTGCGAGATGAAGATGGCCAGTCCGTCCGCCTCCATGGGCGGGCGGCGGTAGCGGAATTCCGAGGCGATATCCACCTCGACCGGGAGGCGGGCCAGCGTCTCGATCCAGTACTTGGCTACCGAGGCGGCATAGAACGAGGTGCCGCAGGCGATGATCCGCACCCGCTTCACCGCGGCCAGATCGAAGGGCAGCTTGGGCAGGGTGATGGTGCGGTCGGCGGGGTTCAGCATGGTGTTCAGTGTGCCGCCCACCACTTCCGGCTGCTCGAAGATTTCCTTGAGCATGAAGTGGCGGTGCTCGCCCTTGCCGATCATGGCGCCGGAGAACTGGGTCTGGCGCACCTCGCGCGTCACCACCGCGCCGGCGCGGTCGCGGATCACCACGGATTCGGCGGTCAGCACCGCCCAGTCGCCGTCATTGAGATAGCTGATCCTCTGGGTCAGCGGCGCCAGGGCCAGGGCGTCCGAGCCGAGATACATCTCGCCCTTGCCATAGCCGATGGCCAGCGGCGATCCCTGGCGCGCCGCGATCATCATGTCGGGCCGCCCGGCGAAGATGATGCCGAGAGCGAAGGCGCCCTGCAGGCGCTGCAGCGCCCTGGCGGTGGCGTCCTCCGGGCTCATCCCCTGGCCCAGGTGGTGGTCGATCAGCTGGGCCACCGCCTCGGTGTCGGTGTCGCTTTCGAAGACGTGGCCCCGGGCGGAGAGTTCCGCCTTCAGTTCGTGGAAATTCTCGATGATGCCGTTGTGAACCACCGCCACCCGCCTGGTCGCGTGGGGGTGGGCGTTTCTTTCGTTGGGCACGCCGTGGGTGGCCCAGCGGGTGTGGCCGATGCCGATCAGCCCGCCGACCGGGGCGGTCTTCAGCAGGGTTTCCAGGTTGGCCAGCTTGCCCTCGGCGCGGCGGCGCTCGATCTCGCCGTCGACCAGGGTGGCGATGCCGGCCGAATCATAGCCGCGGTATTCCAGGCGGCGCAGGCCCTCCACCAGGAGAGGAGCCACTTCCACCTTGCCGATGATGCCGACGATACCGCACATGGGGTTCAGTCCTTTTTCGCTTTCTTGGCGGCCTGCTGGGCGCGGAAGCGCTCGGCCCAGCCCTTCAGTTCCATCTGCGAGCCGCGCGCCACCGCCAGCGCCCCCTCGGTCACCTCCTTGGTGATCACCGAGCCGGCGCCGACCACGGCGCCGTCGCCGATCTTCACCGGGGCGACCAGCGAGGTGTTGGAGCCGATGAAAGCCCCCGCGCCGATGTCGGTGAACGACTTGTTGAAGCCGTCGTAATTGCAGGTGATGGTGCCCGCCCCCACATTGGCGCCGGCCCCCACCCGGGCGTCGCCGATATAGGTCAGGTGGTTGACCTTGGCGCCGGCCTCGATGGTGGCCTTCTTGACCTCGACGAAATTGCCGATATGGGCGTTCGCGCCGATCTCGGCGCCGGGGCGTAGGCGGGCGAAGGGGCCGGCGAGGACGCCGTCCTCGATGGTGCAGCCCTCGAAATGGCAGAAGCCCTTGATCTCCACCTTGTCGCCGACGACGACGCCGGGGCCGAACACCACATGCGGCCAGACGGTGACGTCGCGGCCAATGCGTGTGTCCCACGACAGCCAAACGGTGGCGGGATCGATCAGGGTGGCGCCGCCTTCCATGGCGGCCTCGCGCAGGCGGGCCTGGATCAGGGATTCGGCCACCGCCAGCTCCGAGCGGGAATTGACGCCCAGCAGCTCGGCCGGGTCGCCCTCCACATGGGAGCAGGTGGCGCCGTCGGCGCGGGCCAGGGCGACGATGTCGGTCAGGTAGTACTCGCCCTTGGAGTTCCGGTTGTCGACCCGCTCGATCAGGCTCCACAGCCGGTTGCCGTCGATGGCCATCACGCCGGAATTGCACAGCGGGTTCTCGCGCTGCTCCGGGGTGGCGTCGCGGTATTCGACGATGGCCTTCAGCCCCTCGGCGCCCACCACCAGCCGGCCGTAATGGCCGGGGTCTTCCGGCTTGAAGCCCAGCACCACCACCGCCGGGTCGCGCGGGCCGCGCCGCTCGGCCAGCATGCGCTCCAGGGTGGCGCGGGTGATCAGCGGGGTATCGCCATACAGTACCAGCACGTCGCCGTCGAACTGCCCGAGCGCCGCCTTGGCCTGGAGAACGGCGTGGCCGGTGCCCAGGCGGTCGGCCTGGATCACCGTGGGATGGGGGGCGACGGTCTTGCTCACCACCTCCATGTCGGGGCCGACCACCACCACCATGCGGTCGGGGGACAGGCCCGAGACGGTGTCGAGCAGATGGCTCACCATGGGCCGCCCCGCCAGCGGATGCATCACCTTGGGCAGGGACGACTTCATGCGCGTCCCCATGCCGGCGGCAAGGACGATGACGGCGAGCTTGCTGGAAGCCATGATGCGGGCTGGACCCAATCTGTTGCGGTTGAGGCCGGAAGGTGCCACAAAAGGCCCGAGTGGGCCAAGTCAATCTTTGTTTCGGAAGGTTTCAATGGGCATGGGCTTGCGGGCGGTGTTGTTCGACCTGGACGGCACCCTGATTCATTCGCTTCCCGATCTGGTGGCGGCGGTCAACCGCCTGCTGGCGGCCGAGGGGCGCGGTCCTCTGGACGAGGGTGCGGTGATGTCCATGGTGGGCGACGGGGCGGGAACCCTGGTCAGCCGCGCCTTCATGGCCAGCGGCGGCATGCCCGGTCCCGACGTGGCGCCTTACCTCAAGCGTTTCCTGGCCGATTACGAACCGCGCTCGGCGGAAAGCACGGTGCCCTGGCCCGGCGTGCCCGAGACCCTGGCCGAGCTGAAGGCCGCCGGCCTGATGCTGGCGGTGTGTACCAACAAGCCCAGCCGCGCCACCGCCGAAATCCTGGCGGCGCTGGACCTGGAGCGCTGGTTCGATCTGGTGGTCGGCGCCGATGACGCGCCTTCCATCAAGCCCGACCCGGCCCATGTCACCTGCATCCTCGACCGCCTGGGGGTGCCGGCCGCTTCCGCCGTGATGGTGGGCGATTCTGCCAACGACATCCTGTCGGCCCGCCGCGCCGGGGTGAGGAGCGTGGCGCTGTCCTTCGGCTATTGCCACGGGCCGGTGGCCGAGCTTGGCGCCGACTGGATCGTCGACGACTTCCGCCAGCTTTCTTCGCTGTTGCTGGGGTAGCCCTCTTGCGTTGAAGATTGTTCGGGGCCATGCTCTCACCAGCCGATTTCTGGGGGCACCGTGGTCGAGGGTAAGGGTAAGTCGCCGCAGCGGCGGGTCGAGGAACTGACGCAGCAGGTGGAGCGTCTCTCGCTCTACCAGGCGGTGTTCGACAACGCCTTCGAGGGCATGTTCGCCACCGATTCCACCAATCGGATCATCGCCGTCAATCCGGCCTTCACCGCCATCACCGGCTATTCCGTCGATGAAGCCATCGGCAACGACCCCCATATGCTCAGCTCGGGGTTCCACGACCGCGCCTTCTACGAGGAGATGTGGCGCCAGATCTCCACCACCGGCCAATGGCTGGGCGAGATCATCGACCGGCACAAGGACGGGCGGCCGGTGCGCCTGATGCTGTCCATCACCACCCAGCGCGGCACCGAGGGGCAGGCGACCCGGCGCATCGCGGTGTTCCGCGACATCACCGAGGCGCGCGAGACGGCGGAACAGCTTTGGCAGCGCAACAATTTCGACCCGCTGACCGAACTGCCCAACCGCAACCTGTTTCTCGACCGCCTGCTGCAGGCCCTGGTCCTGGCCGGGCGCGAGGGGGCCAAGGCGGCCATGCTGTTCATCGGCCTGGACGGCTTCAAGAATATCAACGATTCCCTCGGCCACTGGATCGGCGACAAGGTGCTGCAGGAGGCGTCGCGGCGCTTCCAGACCTGCCTGCGCCAGGGCGACACGGCGGCGCGCTTCGGCGGCGACGAGTTCACCGTGGTGCTGTCCGGGGTCCGCGCCACCTCGGAGGTCGAGGGCGTGGTCCGCGCCGTGCTCGAGGCGCTGCAGGAACCCTTCGTGGTCGAGCACCACCACATCCTGATCTCGTGTTCCATCGGCGTCTGCCTGTGGCCGGGCGACGGCGAGGACGTGGAGGCGCTGATGCGCAACGCCACGGCGGCGCTGCAGCAGGCCAAGCAGGCCGGGCGCAACACCTTCCGCTTCTTCACCCCGGCCATGGACGCCCGCGCCCAGGCGCGCTCCAAGCTGGCCGACGAGCTGTCGGGCGCCCTGGCCCAGGGTGAATTCCATCTGGTGTTCCAGCCGCTGGTCGACGTGAAGACCGGCAAGGTGAACGCGGCCGAGGCGCTGCTGCGCTGGCACAACCGCTATCTCGGCGTGGTCAGTCCCGACCAGTTCGTGCCCCTGGCCGAGGAGATCGGCCTGATCCGTCCCATCGGCGAATGGCTGCTGACGGCGGCCTGCCGCGAGGCGCTGGTCTGGCAGGGCATGGGGCTGGGCGAGATCAACATCGCCGTCAACATCTCGCCCCGGCAGTTCCAGCAGGGCGACATCGTCGGCATCATCCGCCGCGCCCTGGACGACACCCGCCTGCCGCCCTGGCTGCTGACCATCGAGATCACCGAGGGCCTGCTGCTGTCCAACGGCGAGGAGATCCTGGCCAAGATGGAGGCCATCCGCGCCCTGGGCGTCAGCCTGTCGGTGGACGATTTCGGCACCGGCTATTCCTCGCTGTCCTATCTGAAGAGCTTCCCGGTGGACGTGCTGAAGATCGACCGCTCGTTCATCTCCGACATGGGGGTGAACGGTGACGACGCCACCATGGTCGAGGCGATCATCGCGCTCGGCCATTCCCTCCACCTGGAGGTGGTGGCCGAGGGAGTGGAGACCGAGGAGCAACTGGCTTTCATCGCGTCGCGGGGCTGCGACGTGGCCCAGGGTTATTTCTTCTCGCCGCCGCTTTCCGGCCCGCGCTTCCGCGAATTCGTGATCGACCGCCTGGGCCTGCCCGAGCCGGAGGGTATGCCCGGGGTGGCGCCCCACGGGGTCAGGGTGCTGTTCGCCGACGACATGGAACTGGTGCGCCTGGTGTTCCGCGACTTCCTCGACGGCACCGGCTGCATCGTCGACGAGGCCGCCGACGGGGCGGAGGCCATCGCCAAGGCCACCGCCATACGCCCCGATGGCGGCAACCGCCACCAGTTGGTGGTGCTCGACCTCTGCATGCCCGGGGTGGACGGCTTCGAGGCCGCCAAGGCCATCCGCCTGTTCGAGGCCAGCCACGGTCTGACCCCGGTTCCGCTGATCGCCCTGACCGTGGACGATTCCGACGCCAGCCGGGCGCGGGCGCGCGACGCCGGTTTCGATCGCTTCCTGTCCAAGCCCATCGCCCGCTCGGATCTGCTGGCCGCCATGGCCGAGATGCTGCCGCCCGCCGATATCGACGCTGCCCCGCTCGACGCGGGCTTGGCGGCGGGGATCAACATTCCCGCCGGCCTCGAGCATCTGCTGCCCGCCTTCATGGCCGAGATGCTGAAGGACCAGCAGATGCTGCGCGCCCTGGCCGAGGGCCGCGACCGCGGCGCCCTGGCCGACCACGCCCATGCCATGCGCGGCAAATGCGGCATGTTCGGGGAAGAGGTGCTTTATACCCTGCTGGGCGATCTGGAGGCCCTGGCCCCCCTGGGCGACGGCGGCGAAATCACCCGTCTGGTCGCCAAGGTCGTTGAACGGGTCGGCCGCCTGTAGCACCATGGGGCCCTATCCCCAGGCGGAATCACGATGAAGATCACCCAGTTCACCGACTTTTCCATCCGCCTGCTGATCTACCTGTCGCGCCATCGCGACCGGGTGGTGACGGTGCGCGAGGTGGCCGAGTACTACGCCATCTCCGCCGAGCATCTGAAGAAGATCGTCCGCTCCCTGGCCGAGCAGGGGCATATCCAGACGGTGCGGGGCAAGCATGGCGGCCTGCGCCTGGGCCGTGAGCCCGAGGCCATCGATCTGGGCCGGCTGTTCCGCCAGCAGGAGAACCTGGCCCTGCTGCCCTGTCACGAGCCCTGCGACACCTGCCCCATCGCCGAGTGCCGGCTGCGCTCCCTGGTCGATAACGCCCTGGCCGCCTTCCTGGCGGTGTTCGACGGCAAGACCCTGGCGGACGTGATTTAGGGGCGCTTTCCTGTCAAGCCCGTCTTCCGCAGGCCGTCTGTATTCTTGGCCGGCAACCGCTCAGGCGGGCAGGGAGAAGCTGAAGATCGCGCCTTCGCCCGGCACCGAATCCACCCAGATGCGGCCGCCGTGCCGCTCGACGATGCGCTTGCAGATGGCCAGCCCGACGCCGGTCCCCTCGAAGCGCTCGCGGGTATGCAGGCGCTGGAAGATGCGGAAGATGCGCTCGCGGTATTCCGGGGCGATGCCGATGCCGTTGTCGGCCACCGCCACCACCCATTGCCCCGGCTCCTGGCGGGCGGAAACCTCGATCACCAGGGGGCGGGACGGGTCGCGGTACTTGACGGCGTTGCCGATCAGGTTCTGGAGCACCTGCGCCATCTCGCCCCGTACGGCCGGAATGGCGGGCAGCGGGGCCGGACGCCCCACCTGGGCGCCACATTCCGCCAGGGTGGGAGAGAGGTTGGCGAGCACGCCGTCCAGCACCTCGTCCAGGGGGACGGGTTCCGGCGCTTCCTCCATGCGGCCGACGCGGGAGAATTCCAGCAGGTCGAGGACCAGGCGGTCCATACGCTGGGCGCCTTCCTTGGCGTAGGCGATGTATTCGGCGCCCTCGGCGCCGACCATCGGGCCGAAATGCCGCTCCAGCAGGCCCATATAGGCGCTGACCATGCGCAGCGGCTCGCGCAGGTCGTGGGACGCGATGAAGGCGAACTGTTCGAGGTCGGCATTGGAACGGGCCAGTTCCTCGGATTTGGCGGTCAGGGTCCGTTCCACCATGCGGGATTCGGTGATGTTCTCGATAATCGACCAGACGTAGCCCTCGCCGTCGCCGCCGGTGATCAGCACCCCGGACAGGCGGACGGGAATCCGCCGGCCGTCCTTGTGGATGTACTCCTTCTCGTAGGGACCGAAATGCCCCTCTCTCTCCAGGCTGTCCAGCAGGCGGACCGCATCCTCGGCGAAGCGGACCGGAGTGAGATCCCAATAGCTCAGGGCGCGCAGATCCTCCAGGCTGTAGCCGACCATGCCGAGAAAGGCCGGATTGGCCTCGAGAAAGGCGCCGTCCGGGGTGGTCCGCACCATGCCCAGCGGCGACATCTCGAACATGGCGCGCAGCTTCGCCTCGTTGGCATGGAGTTCCGCCTCCACCTGACGGCGGCGGGAGGAATCGTCGAGCAGGTCGCGCTCGGCCTGACGCCGGCGGGTTGTCTCGTCGCGCAGGCGGCCGATCACCGCCACCAGCACCGCCAGTTCGGCGGGCGCCACCACCAAGGGGGCGAAGAAGGCTCCCACCCAGACCACCGGCGGTACATGGCCGATCATCATCAGACTGACCGAGGCGGCGACCAGTTCGGCGACCACCACGGCGAACACGCTTCCGCCTACGAACAGGACGTTCAGCGGCATGGTCGCCAACCGTCGCACCATATTGTCCCGAAAGCGGTTTTCGCCTGATCCCACGGCGTCCATCCCCTCGCTTCTCGCCGTTATGCCAGCCACCACCGCTTCCCGACCCCGCTGAAACGAAATGTAGCGAAATATGTCTATTCGTAGAGTATGGTCAGGTGAAACCCGTATCAACCTGAAAGTTCAGGCTTATTCCTTTGCGCTTTGGGTTTACCCCCCGGACAGCGGCATGCTTGCTCCGCCGTTCCGGCATCGCTAGTGTATCCCACTTTTGCATTTCGCCCTTGACGAGGCTTCCCTTGAAGTATGTGAGCACCCGCGGCGCCGCGCCGGTCCTTGATTTCGACGACGTCCTGCTGGCCGGTCTGGCCCGTGACGGCGGCCTTTACCTGCCGCAAAGCTGGCCGGTGTTCTCGGCCGCCGAAATCCGCGCCATGCGGGGCCTGTCCTATGCCGAACTGGCGGCGCGGGTCATGCGCCCCTTCGTCGAGGGCTGCCTGAGCGATGCAGAGCTGACCCGGTTGTGCGCCGAATCCTACGGCGCCTTCAGCCATCCGGCGGTGGCGCCCTTGAAGCAGCTGGGCCATAACCAGTGGGTCATGGAGCTGTTCCACGGCCCGACGCTGGCCTTCAAGGACTATGCCCTGCAACTGGTCGGCCGCCTGTTCGACCACGTCCTGAAGAAGAAGGGCCAGAAGGTCACCATCGTCGGCGCCACCTCGGGCGACACCGGCTCGGCGGCCATCGAGGCCTGCCGCGACCGCGCCGCCGTCGACATCGTCATCCTGCATCCCTTCGGCCGCGTCTCCGAGGTGCAGCGCCGCCAGATGACCACCGTGCTGTCCGCCAACGTGCGCAACGTGGCGGTGGATGGCACCTTCGACGATTGCCAGGATCTGGTGAAGGCGCTGTTCAACGACGCGGCCTTCCGCGACGAGATGAACCTGTCGGCGGTCAACTCCATCAACTGGGCCCGCGTCATGGCCCAGATCGTCTATTACTTCGCCGCCGGGGTGGCGCTGGGGGCGCCCGACGTGCCCATGAGCTTTTCGGTGCCCACCGGCAATTTCGGCAACGTCTTCGCCGGCTATGCCGCCCGGCTGATGGGCCTGCCGGTGGACAGGCTGGTCGTCGGCTCCAACACCAACGACATCCTGACCCGCTTCTTCGAGGGTGGAATCATGAAGACCGACGGCGTGGTGCCGACGCTGTCGCCCAGCATGGACATCCAGGTTTCCTCCAACTTCGAGCGGCTGATGTTCCTGTCCCTGGGCGGCGACGGCGCCGCCGTGGCCAAGCTGATGGACGACTTCCGCAAGAACGGCGCCATGGTCATGCCCCAGGGCGCCTGGAATGCCATGCGCGAGGTCTTCGAGGCCTATTGCTTCGACGACGAGGCGACCCTGGCCGCCATGCGCTCGCTCAAGCGCTCCACCGGCGAGACGCTCGACCCCCATTCGGTGATCGGCGTTGCCGCCGCGCTGAAGGCCCATGCCGCCAAGGATTGCGCCATGGTGGCCCTGGCCACCGCCCATCCCGCCAAGTTCCCCGACGCGGTGGAGAAGGCCACGGGCGTGCGCCCCGGCCTGCCGCCCCACATGGCCGACCTGTTCTCGCGGACCGAGCGCCTGGACCGCCTGGGCAACGATGCCGAGGCCCTGAAGGGCTATGTCCGGACTTTCGCCGGACGGACAAGCGCATGAGCACCATCCGCGAGACCCGGCTGCCTTCCGGGCTGAAGATCGTCACCGATCCCATGGACACGGTGGAGACGGCGTCGCTGGGCGTCTGGGTCGATGCCGGGACACGGCACGAGCCGGCCGAGATCAACGGCGTCAGCCATCTGCTCGAACACATGGCCTTCAAGGGCACGGCGCGGCGCTCGGCGCTCGACATCGCCGAGGAGATGGACGCGGTGGGCGGCCACCTCAACGCCTACACCGCCCGCGACCATACCGCCTATTACGCCAAGGTGCTGAAGGAGGATGCCGGGCTGGCGCTCGACATCATCGCCGACATCCTGCAGCACTCGACCCTGGAATCCGAGGAACTGGCCCGCGAGCAGGCGGTGGTGGTCCAGGAGATCAACCAGGCCATCGACACCCCCGACGACATCATCTTCGACCACTTCCAGTCCACCGCCTATCCCGACCAGCCCCTGGGCCGCCCGGTGCTGGGCAGCGAGGAACTGGTGCGCTCCATGAGCCGCGACCAGGTGATGGGCTACCTGCGCGGCAATTATTCGGCGCCGCGCATGGTGTTGTCGGCCTCGGGCCGCATCGACCACGACCATCTGGTGGCCACGGCGGCGGCGGCCTTCTCGCAACTGCCGCCCCATCAGGCGGCGGTGACCGATCAGGCCCGCTACGTGGGCGGCGATTTCCGCGAGGAGCGGAGCGAGCTGGAGCAGGTCCACGTGGTGGTGGGCTTCAACGGCGTCGCCTATGACGACCCCGATTATTACTCGGCCTCGGTGCTGTCCACCCTGCTGGGCGGCGGCATGTCGAGCCGTCTGTTCCAGGAGGTGCGCGAGAAGCGCGGTCTGGTCTATTCCATCTATTCCTTCGCCTCGTCCTATAACGACGGCGGCCTGTTCGGCGTCTATGCCGGCACCGGCGAGGACGAGGTGGCCGAGTTGATTCCCGTCATGTGCGACGAGATCGTCAAGGTGTGCGGCGGCGTCAATGAGGCCGAGGTGCAGCGCGCCCGCGCCCAGCTCAAGGCCTCGATCCTGATGAGCCTGGAAAGCACCACGTCGCGCTGCGAGCAGCTGGCCCGCCAGGTGGTGGTCTATGGCCGCCCCGTGCCCGTCGCCGAGGTGGTCGAGAAGGTGGAGGCCATCACCGCCGAGGATTGCGCCCGGGTGGCGCGGCGCCTGTTCGCAGGCACCCCCACCTTCGCCGCCATCGGCCCCCTGGGCAAGGTGGAGAGCTTCGAGCGGGTGGCCGAGCGGCTGAGGCCGTAAATGCGCCGCGTCCGCGCCGCCCTCGCCGTCCTTCTGCTGCTGTTGTCCTCCTCCGCCGCCCTTGCCCTGCCGTCGGCGACCGGCGTGTCCAATCCCACCATCGTGGTGGCGGTGATCGCCTCGCTGTCGGGGCCCGGCGCCATGGCCGGGCAGGACAGCGTCGACGGCTTCACCACCGCCATGCGCCACCTGGGCGGCCGCTTCGCCAACCAGGAGGTGCGGGTTGTCGTCCAGGACGACAGGGGCTCGCCCGATACCGCCCTGGCGGTGGCGCGCAAGCTGCTGGAGCGCGAAAAGGTCGACTTCGTGGTGACGGCGGTGCCGTTGCCCTCCATGTCGGCCATGGTCAGGACGCTGACCGAGTCCCGCACCTTCGTCCTCAATCTGGACGCCGCCCCGGCCAGCCTGGCCGGGGCCGGCTGCTCGCCCTGGTTCTTCCAGGTGGCGACGCCGGTCCAGGCGGTGCACGAGGCCATCGGCATCCATCTGGCCGCCGAGAAGATGCGCCGCGTGGTGATCATCGGCACCGACGCCCCCGCCACCGACCAGGCGGTGGCCACCATCCGCCGCGCCTGGCCGGGCGAGGTGGCCGAGGTGCTGCGCCCCCGCCACGGCGCCACCCGCTTTCCCGACGAGATCGCCGCCATGCGCCACGCCGCCCCCGACGCGGTGATCAACCTGCTGACCGGCGGCATGGGCGGCGCCTTCGCCCGCGAATACGCCGCCGCCGGGCTGAAGACCGACATTCCCATGATCGGCGTGTGGCAAGGCTGGGAGCGTCCCCTGCTGCCCGCCATGACCGATTCCGGCATGGAGGTGCTCAACGTGGCGCCGTGGAGCCCCGATCTCGACACGCCGCTGGGCAAGCGCCTGATCTCGGATTTCGAGCAGGAATTCGGCCGCCCGGTGACCGGCTGGGTGGCTCAGGGCTACGATACCGCCCAGATGCTGGACGCCGCATTGCGCGCCACGGGGGGGCGCACCAACGACCGCGAGGCGGTGCGCAACGCCCTGCGCCGCGCCGAATTCCCCTCGGTACGCGGAAGTTTCCGCTTCGATTCCAACCATTTCCCCTCGGTCAGCGTCTATCTGCGCCGCACCACCCGCGACGCCAAGGGCCGCCCCACCGAGGAATTGCGCTCGACCCTGATCAAGGACTGGCACAGCCGCGATGCCGGCCTGTGCCCCATGCGCTGGGTCGAGGAAACCACCCCCGGCGTCGCCGCCAAGCCCGGCACGCCCCCGGCGGCTCAGCCGGCGGGCCAGCCGCCCAAGCCGAAGCTTCCGGCCCCGGCCCCCACCGTCCCGGCCAAGCCCAAGCCACCACCGGCGGCGGTTCCGGCGCGGTAGCCCATGCCGTTCCGGATCTAACGCGCCTTGTCGAGCGCCGCCAGCACCTCGGCCTCGCTCAGCAGTTCCGGCAGGGCGATGCCGTCCGGGGCGCTGGGGCCGTAGACGGCGTTGAAGGGGATGCCGTAGCGCCCGAACGACGCCAGATAGCGGGAAATACCCTCGTCGGGCCGGGTCCAGTCGGCACGCAGCGCCACCACGCCGGGCGACGACAGGCGGCTAGCCACCTCGCCCCGCTCGATCACCGCCGCCTTGTTGACCTTGCAGGTGATGCACCAGTCGGCGGTGACGTCCACGAACACCACCTTGCCGTCCGACACCAGCCGGGCCAGCGTCTGGCTGTCGAAGCGGCCCCAGGCCACCGCGCCGCCGGTCTCGCCGCCGCTTTCGCCGTCGGCCGAGCCGTGGAAGGGGGCGGCCAGGGCCAGGCCGGCCAGGGCCACCACGCAGGCGGTCACCGCCGGCCGCGCCGCCGCCGGCAGCCGGTGCCGCAGGCCGAGAACGGCCACGGCGCAGGCCATGGCGCCGCCGGTGACCAGGGCGGCCAGCGTCCCCGCCTGCACCATCAGCACGGTGAGCAGCCACAGCCCGGTCCCGGCCAGGGCGAGACCCAGCAGCTTGCGCACGGTGACCATCCAGCGCCCCGGCCTGGGCAGCTTCAGGGCGGCGTCCGGCCAGACCGCCACCGCCAGATAGGGGGCGGCCATGCCCAGCCCCAGGGCGGTGAAGATCAGGGCGATCTCGACGGGGCCGCGCGCCAGGGCGAAGCCGATGGCGGTGCCGAGGAAGGGCGCCGAGCACGGGGTGGCCAGCAAGGTGGCGAAGGCCCCCGACAGGAAGTGGCCCAGCACGGTGTGGTGGGCCGCGCCGCCGCCCCGGCTGAACAGGACGGCGGGCATGGGAATCTCGAACATTCCCCACAGATTGGCGGCGAACAGGGCCAGCAGCACCACCATCACGGCCAGGAAGCCCGGCTGCTGGAATTGGATGCCCCAGCCCACCGCCGCCCCGGCCTGTTTCAGCCCGATGGCCAGCAGCGCCAGGGCCAGGAACGACACGACGATGCCGGCCCCCGAGGCGATGAAGCTGGCCCGCACATGGCGGCGCTCGCCGCCGCCATGGCCCAGCACGCCCAGCACCTTGATGGACAGCACCGGCAGGACGCAGGGCATCAGGTTGAGGATCAGCCCGCCCAGCAGCGCGATCAGCAGCATCCCGCCCAGGCCGGGGGCATCGCCCGCCGCCATGGGGGCGGCGCTGCCGGGCACCGGAATCATGGAGGTCTCGAAGGCGCGCAACCCGTCGGTGACGGTGACGGTCATGGCGGCGCCGGCCAGCGGCTTCAGCAGCCCGCCGGGCGGCACCGGAATCTCGAACACGGCGCGGCGGCGGTCGGCGGACAGGCTGACGCGCGGCTGGCCGAAGGCCGCCACCTCCTCGGCCTCGACGAAGGCGTCGGGGTCGGTGAACGGCTCCATGGAGGATACCGCCAGCCGCAGGGCGGCGGTGTCGCCGCCGCCCAGGGCCTCGGCGGAATCCAGGGCGAGGCCGTGGCGGCGCCCGTCGCCGGGCACCAGGGCGGTGAAGCGGCCGATGTCGTGGGCGAAGGACGAGGGCGCGGCCGGGCCGGGCGACAGGTCGAGGGCGAGGTCGACCTTTTGCGGCACGCAGATCTGGGCGCAGGCCAGGAAGTCCACCGACAGCCGCGCCGCCACCGGGCGCGAGGCGTCGGCGGCCGTGGCGTCCAGCGGCAGGATCACCTCGTCCATGTAGCCGTAGTTCTGCAGCCCGGCCAGCACGAAGCGGTGCGGCGCCGGCCAGCGCGGCAGGGGATTGTCCAGGTTGGCCGAGCCGGTCCAGTCCAGCTTGGGCGGATAGCCGGCGTCGCCGGGGGTGCGCCAATAGATCTTCCAGCCCGGTTCCAGCTTGAAATGCAGGCCGAGACGCAGCGGACCGGCCTCGCCGGCCCCCTTTTCACCGATGCCGGTGGTGGCGGAGATCAGGCGGACCTTGCCGGATTCGCTGGACGCCCAGTCCGAGCCGCCCGGTTCCGCCGCCTGCGCCGCAATTCCGGTCAGCAGCAGGGCCGCCGTCAATGCCGCCTTGATCCACGCCATGATGTCTTCCTCGAGCCTTCTCGCGGCAAACAACAGCACCGCCCGCCACGCGGTGTCAATGACGACCGCTGCACGGCGGGAATGCTTGGCGGAATCGGCGGGGGAAGCCTTGACCCCGGTCATGCGGCGGGCACGACCGGGGCTGGGGGTGAACTATCGCGCCCCGGCGCTGGACAGCGGCTTGGCGCGGCGCGAGGCGCGCTCCAGGCCGCTGTTGTTGGCCGCGGTGCCCGAGGGCTTGAGCGAAGGCGGCAGGGGCGGCGGGGCCGAGGCCATGGACGGCACCGCGGCGTTGCTGGGCACGCCGGTCACCGATTTCGGCGGCGGCCGGACCGTGGCGCTGGCCGGCATGCCGCTGTCCAGGTCGATGGCGTGGGCCATGGCGGCCAGGGAGGCCGCCTTCATGCCGGGCATGGAGCGCGGCCAGGGCCGCTGGGTCTCCAGGTGCTTGCCCAATTTCTGCACCGCCCACAGGGCGCAGTGGGGGCCGAAGGCCTGGCGGAAACCCTTCATCTCCAGCTTGGTGTAGGCGGCGAACAGGAACACCGTCACCGGCTTCAGCGCGAATTCCAGGGCGGGGAAGATCATGTCCACCGTCTTGGTCTCCATGACGGCGATCTGCGACACCGCCTTGCGCAGCGCCACTTCGTCCAACTCGGGGAATACGGCCTCCAGGCCCTGCTTGGTGAAGGCCTCCATCAGGGCGTTGGAATCGATGCTGCCATCCACGGCGCGCAGGCGGCGCGCGTCCTCCAGCAGCAGGGGCAGGCGCCCGTCGGGGCCCAGCCCCTCGGCCGCCAGGATGTCGATCTGGGCGGATTCCCGCAGCTTGAGGATGCGCGGCCCCAGGACGCGCACGGTGCTGGGATGCAGCGCCGAGTAGCTGGGGATCAACTGGGCCTGCCATTCATAGCGCAGGTTGTCGCGGAAAACCTCGTAGAGCTTGTCGCCCGGTCCCTTGGCCGCCACGTAGGGGGCGCGGTGGATGGGCTTCTTGATGCCCAGCTTGATGGCGGTCTTGTGCAGCAGGGACGGCGCCTGGACCGCGACGGGCGGCGGCGCCTCGGGGGCCGGCATGGCATCGCGGAAGTAGCGCTTGGCCGAGGCCCGCACCACCAGCGCCACCACATGGTCCAGGGTGCGGCCGCACCACAGTTCCTCGCCGCCTTCGGTCGCCGGGCGCTTGTCCTTGCGGAGCACCACCTTGCGGAACAGGTCCGGCTGGCTGCGGAACACCTGGAAGCATTCGTGCAGCAGGCCCGGCGTGTTCAGGACGTGGTCGTAGACCTCATGCTGCGGAACCGCGGAAAGTTGTCCGATATTGATGCGAAGGATGTCGGAGACCTGGGTGCGCAGCGTATTGCGCACCGCGTCCAATCCATCATCCTGCTGCTGCGCTGCAGACCCTTTGCGGGTGTTGATGCTTGCGGTCACACTCTCCCCCCCGGGAAGTGATGGTTATTTGCCCATAACCCTACGGCAAGGATGGACATGGAGTGGCGCAAACATCAATAAATTGTTAACGGAACCATACTTCAGTTGGTGGCGCGTCATATGTGTCCTAATCGGGCGAGCGGCACGATCCGGTTGCTTCCCCCAGATGGGCCGGCAGCAGACGCAAGGCGGTGATTCCCAGGGTGGTGACGACCAGGGCGATGGCGATGCCGCCCAGGCCCAGCATGACCTCCCAGGCGCTGGGGGCATAGTCGTGGACATGTCCGTCGGCGAAGGTGGAGGACGCCTCCATGCCGGGGAACAGGTCCAGCGGCCAGGCCTGGCCGCCGATGACGATGACCCAGACCTGGGCCAGCCCGCCCAGCACCACCATGACCGAGGCCATCATGGCCCGCTTGCGCGGCGCGTGGCCGCAGCCGCCATAGGCGACGGCCAGGGGCAGGATGCCGCCCAGCCCCACCTGGCCCCCCCAGAACAGGGCGGTGTGGATGCCGCCGTTCCACAGGATGAACGCCTCGACCCCGGAGCGGCCGGCGAAATACAGCTGGGTGACATGATGCAACGCGGTGAAGTAGAGGTTGGCGGCGACGAACAGCCCGAGCAGCCGCACCAGCCGGGCCGGCAGGGCGTCGCCCATGCTCCGCCGGGTCATCTTGAACGACAGCGACAGCACCAGGATGAATGCCGCCAGGCCGTAGGCGAAGGACATGGCGATGAACAGCGGCGCCATCACCGCCGCGCCATAGGCTTCGCGCGCCGCCAGGAAACCGAAGATGCAGCCGGTGCCGGTGGTGAGAATGAGCCGCCAGCCAAAGGCGGCCAGCGCCGCCGGCTTGTAGAAGCGCTTCGCCCGCCAGTCCATCATGGTCCACAGGTAGGCGGCCACCACGGCCATGAAGCCGGAATAGAGGATGACGTTCCAGGCGAAGATGGATTTGAAGTTGAAGTGGGTCATGGCGACGGACAGACGGTCGGGCCGGCCCAGGTCGAGGACCAGCACGGCAAGGCCGCCGGCCAGCAGCGCCACCGCCAGCAGGGCGGACAGGCGGCCCAGCGGCTGGTACCCCACCCGCCCGAACACCGACCCCATGGAGGCGACGTTGAGCGCCCCCGAGGCGGCGACGATCAGGAACACGGCGAAGACGTGGGGCAGACCCCACACCACCTGATTGGTCATGCCGGTGACCCAGTGGCCCTGGTGCTCCATATGCCAGACGGCGCCCAGCGCCACGGCGATCACCGCGCCCAATCCCGCCATCAGGGCCAGCCAGCCCCGCGTGTAGGGGCGCACCTGGGTGTAGCTGGTGATGGCGCTCATGGCTCAGATCCCCTGGTAACGCACGCCGGGCTCCAGCCCCAGGTCGGCGCGGATGCGGGTGGTGGCCTCGCGCGCCACCTTTTGTGCGATTTCCGATTTCGGGTCGTTCAGGTCGCCGAACAGCATGGCGCCCCTGGCCCTGGCGGCGCAGGCCTCGACACAGGCGGGGGGCTTGCCCTCGTCGATGCGGTGGACGCACAGCGTGCAGCCCTCCACCGTGCCCTTGCCGCGCGGCAGGTGCGGCTGCTGGCCGCTCTGATCCTCGTGGGCGAAGGAGCGCGCCTTGTAGGGGCAGGCCATCATGCAGTAGCGGCAGCCGATGCAGATGTGACGGTCGACCAGCACGATGCCGTCGGCCCGCTTCATGGAGGCGCCGGTGGGGCAGACGTCGACGCAGGGCGGCTTGGCGCAGTGCTGGCACATCACCGGCACGGAATGGGCCGCCCCGGTGGCGGGATCGCGGACATTGACCTTGCGGACGTACTGGGCGTCGGTGCGGGGCCGGTCGTGGCCGGAAAGTCCCATTTCGGCCTTGCAGGCCTCGACGCACACAGTGCATTCGACGCCGCACTTACTGGTGTCGATCAGCAGACCCCAGCGCTGGGCGGCGGAGGCGGGCTGCCCGGCCTGCCGCGCGGTGGCGGGGGCGGCGACCAGCATCGCGCCGGAGGCGAGGATCATGTGGCGGCGGTTGATCATCGCGACGCCTCCCGGACGGTCGCCTTGGGCGTCGTGGCGTGGCACTCGAAGCAGTCGGGCTTCACCGCCACGTAGGAATGGCAGGACTGGCAGAACTGGCCGGGAGCGTCGACCGGCACCGCATGTCCATCGGCGGAGGTGGCGGCGTGGCACTCGACACAGGCCTTCAGCGAGGCCTTGGCACCCCGAATTCCCAGACGCAGTGTGTCGTCGCGCTGGTGCTTCAGCATGTCGGGATGCTCGCGGCGCATCACGTCATTGGCGGCGATGCAGGCCTCGCCCTTGGCCTTGGGCCATTGGGGCAGGTCGGCGGCGAAGGCGGGCAGGGCAAGCAGCGTGATAAGGACGGCCAAGGCCCCCACCCCGACCCTCCCCCACCAAAGGCGGGGGAGGGAGGCGATGATCCCCCTCCTCCAGCTTGCCTGGGGGAGGGGCGGGGTGGGGGTTCTCGGCGTCAGCATCCCTATTCCCCCAGCCCCATCTGGATGTAGCCGGTGGGGCAGACGTCCTTGCAGATGTGGCAGCCGATGCACTTGGAATAATCGGTCTCCACGTAGCGCCCGGTGGTGCGCTCGGTCTTGGGCACCCGGCTGACGGCGGTCTGCGGGCAGAACACCACGCAATTGTCGCACTCGAAGCACAGGCCGCACGACATGCAGCGCTTGGCCTCGTCCACCACCTCCTGGTCGGTGAGCAGGAGCAGGCGCTCGTCGAAATTGCCGATCACCTTGTCGGCGTCGATGTGCACCTCGTGGCGGTGGTGCCGCGCCGTGCGGGTGAAGTGGCCCAGGAACAGGTCGTCATGGGGAATGATCTCGGCGGCGGCGCGGTTTTCGAAATTGTGGACAGCGAACTTGGCTTCATCGGTGCCGCGCACCGGACCAGCCGCGTAGGGGGCGGGGTCCAGGTTGCTTTCGTGCAGCTTGGCCAGCAGGTTGAAGTGATGGACGTCCACCTTGGGCCGCTTGGCCACGTCGCCGTGCTCGAGGAATTCGCTGATGCCGGCCGAGGCCACCCTTCCATGGCCGATGGCGGTGGTCAGCAGATGCGGCTTGACCACGTCGCCGCCCACGAAGTGCTTGGGCCTGCCCGGCACGCGATAGGCCTTGTCGGCGTTGATGAAGCCCTTGCCGTTATCCATCTCCGGCAGGTCGGCCAAGTCGCCGCTCTGGCCGATGGCCGAGACGATCAGGTCGGCGTCCAGGATGAATTCGGTGCCCTCTATGGGCTTGGGAACCATGCCCTCCATGGTGCAGCGGCAGAGCTTGAGGCCGGTGGCGCGGCCGCCCGCGCTCAGGATCACCTCCAGCGGCATGATGCCGCCCCGGATGTCGACGCCTTCGCGCTTGGCGTCGTCGATCTCGCGCTGGGCGGCGAACATCTTCTCCACCGCGAACAGCGAGGTCAGCGTTACGTTGGCGCCTTCGCGCCGGGCCGTGGCCGCCACGTCGTGGGCCACGTGGCCGAGGATGACGTTGTCGGCGCGGTCCTGCTCGGACACCGTGTCGATATGGCCCAGGCGCCGCGCCACCGAGGCTACGTCGATGGAGGTGTCGCCGCCGCCCACAACGATGATGCGGCCGGGAACGTGCTGCAACCGGCCCTCGTTGAAGGCCTTCAGGAAGGCGACGCCCGACACGCAGTTGACGGTGTCCTTCCAGCCGGGAATGGGCAGGCCTCGGCCCGCATGGGTACCGATGCCCCAGAAGATGGCGTCGAACTTCTCTTCCAGTTCCGAGACGGTGATGTCGGTGCCGATGCGGCACCTGGCGCGCACCGTGATGCCCATATCGATAATGCGGTTGATCTCGGCGTCCAGCACCTCGCGCGGCGTGCGGTAGCCGGGGATGCCGTAGCGGACATAGCCGCCCAGCTCGGCCTTTTCCTCGAAGACGGTGACGGCGTGGCCGGCGCGGCGCAACTGATAGGCCGCCGACAGGCCGGCCGGGCCGCCGCCCACCACCGCCACGTGGCGGCCGGTCTCATGCTCCGGCTTGGGGAAGGTCAGCTTGTTGGCGATAGCCCAGTCACCGATATGGTGCTCCACCGAATTGATGCCGACGTGTTCCTCGACCATGTTGCGGTTGCAGCCACTTTCGCACGGTGCCGGGCAGACACGGCCCATCACGGCGGGAAAGGGGTTGGCCTCGACCATGCGGCGGAAGGCGTATTCCTGCCACGCCATGCCGGCCGGGGGCTTCTCCACGCCGCGCACGATGTCCAGCCAGCCGCGGATGTCGTGGCCCGACGGGCACGAGCCCGAGCAGGGCGGCGTCCTCAGCACATAGGTCGGGCATTTGTGCGACCAGCCGGCCTTGAAGATCTCGTCCTGCCATTGGCTGGGCTTGAAATCGCCGTCCTGGTAGCGGCGGTAGTTCCGTCCCTCGGTGATGGTCTCGGCGCTGGTCCTGGCGGCCATGGGTCGTCTCCCCGAATGATTTTTAGTCGTTGTCGCCGAGCACGATGGCGTTGCTCACCAACTGGTGAACGCTGACCACCATTTCCCGGTCGAAGTCGTAATAGGGCAGGATCTTGGTGAACTGGGCCTTGCAGATGGCGCACATGGCAGCCATGTGGGTGACGCCTTGCTTGTCTACCACGTCCTTGAGGGCTTCCATGCGGGGGCTGGCGCCCTTGACGCGCAGCTCGATCAGCTCGTCGGTGAGCAATCCGCCGCCGCCGCCACAGCAGAAGGTCTTGTCGCAGATGGTGTCGGGGTGCATGTCCACCAGCTTGGGGACCGATGCGGCGATCACCGCGCGCGGGATGGTGAACTGGCCGCCGGGCTCGGTCCCCATGCGGGCGCCGCGCGCCACATTGCAGGAATCGTGGACGGTCAGCACCATGCCGTCATTGCCCGACTTGTCGAGCCTGATGCCCTTGCGGCGGATGAGGTCACTGGTGAATTCCAGGATGTGCTGGGGCACTGGATAGCGGGAATCGAGGAAGTCCCAGGGCCCGGCCAGGGTGTTGAGGAAGGAATAGGCGACGCGCCAGGCATGGCCGCATTCGCCGAAGATGATGCGCTTGACGCCCAGTTCCCGCGCCGCCTCGCGGATGCGCATGGAAATCTTCTTCATCTGCTCGTAATTGCCGATGAACATGCCGAAATTGCCGGCTTCCGAGGCCTTGGTCGACAGTGTCCACGACACGCCGGCGGCATGGAAGACCTTGGCATAGCCGATCAGGCCCAGCACATGCGGCTCGGCGAAGAAGTCGGCCGAGGGGGTGACCAGCAGCACCTCGGCGCCCGCCACGTCGACGGGCAGCTTCACCGGCACGCCGGTCTCGTCGAGGATGTCCTCCTCCAGCCCCTCCAGCGTATCCAGCAGGGCCGGGGCGGGCAGGCCGAGATTGTTGCCGATCCTGTGGACCTTGCCGATGATCTCGTTGCAGTACTTCTGGCCCTGGCCGATGGAATCCATGATGTCGCGGGCCGCCATGGAAATCTCGGCGGTGTCGATGCCGTAGGGGCAGAACACCGAGCAGCGGCGGCATTGCGAGCACTGGTGGAAGTAGCTGTACCACTCGTCCAGCACCTCCCTCGTCATGTCGCGCGCCCCCACCAGACCGGGCGCGATCTTGCCCACGGGCGTGAAATAGCGGCGGTAGACGCTGCGGAACAGGTCGGCGCGGGCCACCGGCATGTTCTTGGGGTCGCCTGTCCCCAGGAAGTAGTGGCACTTGTCGGTGCAGGCGCCGCACTTGACGCAGATGTCCATGAACACCTGGAGCGAGCGGTACTTGGACAGCAAGCCGCCCATGTGATCGATGGCGCGCTTCTCCCAGCCCTCGGCCAACTCGCCGGGAAAGCCCAGGGGCTGCTGGTGCGCCTCGGCGGCCACATAGGGCTTGGAGGCGGCCATGGCGCCGGGCTTCAAGGCCGGAACGGGATGTTCGGCCGGGTCGCCCAAGGCGGGGATGTCGAAGGGAGCGGCGGCCATGCTTATTGCCCTTCGTCCAGCTTGGCGGCCCAGGGGGCCAGATGGCGCACCTCGCGCGGGTTGTCGGTCTGGTTGCGGGTCGGGCTGAAGAACAGGCCCGGCGCGTGCAGCAGCTTGGAGAACGGGAAGACGATCATCAGCAGGCAGACCAGCAGGAGGTGAAGGCCCAGCAGCGGGTCGGCGGGCAGGGGGCGCAGCTCGAATCCCATCAGACCGGTGAAGAAAGCCTTCACCATGACGATGTCGGTGTGGATGACGCATTTCATCAGCATGCCGGTCACCCCGATGGCCAGCAGTAGCGCCAGCATCAGGATGTCCGAGGGGCCGGTGACGTAACGCACCCGCTCGATCACGAAGCGCCGCGCCAGCAGCAGGGTAAGGCCCGCCACCATGGCCAGCCCGGCCGGCTGGGCCAGGGGCTGGACCAGGGCGACCAGCGGCCCGGCCTCGCCCTGGAAATAGCGGGCGTGGCGGACCAGCACCACGGCGAGGCCCAGGTGGAAGACGAATGCGAACAACCACAGCAGCTTGTCGCCGCGGAACAGGCTTTCGAACAGCAAGGCCTCGCGGCCCAGGCGGAGCGCCACGCCGCCCTTGGTCAGCGGGGCCGGCGTGGTGGGAATCTTCAAGGGCGCCGGCGTGCGGGCGTATTGGGCGATCTTCATCGCCAGCCCGGCGACGAAGACCAGGGTCGAGACGCTGAAGAGGATGGCGAAAAAGATCGTCACGACGGCCCTTTCGTCGGAGCGCGGGCGTCCCGCCCGCAGGTCCCGGAAAGGAGGCGGGCGGGACGCCCGCGCTCCGGGGATTTTTGCTATACGCAGCCGGTGGGCTTGGGCAGGCCGGCGATCTTGCACGCCTGCTTGCCCGGACCGTAGGGGAACAGCTCGTAGAGGTATTTGTTGTTGCCCTTGTCGGGTCCCATCTTCTTGGCGATGGCCTTGGTCAGCACGCGCACCGCCGGGGCGATCTGGTACTCGGAATAGTACTCGCGCAGGAAGTTGACCACTTCCCAGTGCTCGGGCGTCATGGTGATGCCCTCGTCCTTGGCGATCTGCCCGGCGAGGTCCTCGTTCCACTGGTTGATATCGGTGAGGTAGCCCTCTTCATCGGCCTCGATGGCGGCGCCGTTGCTGGTATAAGCCATGTGTTCCTCTCCTAAGGTCTCTTCTTGAGTTACAGCCAGGCGTTGGTCGCCCTGGTCCCGGCCGCCAGATCGACGAATCCGGCGTAATCGACAACGTGGGTGCCCTTAATCACCTTGGCCGGGTCCAGCCCGCGCGCGGCGAGATCGGGACCCAGGACATTCAGCTTCAGGGTCTTGGCGGCATCGGCCATCTTGCCCTCGAAGGCGGTGCCGGACAGGGCGGCGATGACGGCGTCCTCGATCAGCAGGATGGCGTCGCCCGGCTGGGCGTGGCCCAGGCAGGCATCCAGGCAGGACCGCTCGAAGGGCGACTTGTTGACGGTGTGCAGCGTGCTCATTGCAAGATTCCTTTTTGCCCTCAATCGTCGGGCGGGTTTCTCGCGAAACCCTTGGCTCTCGCGCCATAAGGCGCGGCGGGCCTTGCCCTTGCCTCGGGGCCTGCGCCCCTCGGAGTTACGCCGTCAGAACCACGTCCATCCCGGCCATCAGCTTGCCCATCTCGGCGCGGCTGAGAACCTCGACGGGGACCAGCAGATCGTCCTCGGTCAGGCCGCGCTCTGCCAGGCTTTCCGCCTCCACGTACAGCTTCTCGATGTCGTAGCCCTCCAGCGCCCGGTAGGTGGGCGAGAAGTTCTTGACGCCGATGCCGGCGGGGGTCTGGCCCTTCTTGATCTGCAGCACGCCGTCGTCGAGGAAGGCCAGATGGACATCCTGGTCGAAGGCCGCCGAGATCAGCACCATCTCGAGGACTTCCAGGGCGTAGACCGTGCCATGGGGGGCCTTGCGGTTGACGAACATGAACTTCTTGACGATGCCGCTTTCCATATCGTCCATGGCTTTAATCCCCGAAAGTCACGAGGCGGTCGGCATGGATGCCTGCCTCGATCAGCTGTCCCAGGCCCGAGATGCGGAAGCCCGGCGCGAGGTTGGATTCGGTGATGCCGCGGCGCAGGCCGGCGGCGACGCAGACCACCAGATCGACCTTGTGGTCCTCGGCCAGCTTCTGCCAGTTCCTCGTCACGTTGCGGTCGTCGCTGGGCGGCTCACCCAGTTTGGTCGCGTTGTTGACCCCGTCGTAATAGAAGAATACCCGGAAGATCTCGTGTCCCTTGTCCACCGCCGCCTTGCAGAATTGCAAGGCGGAATCGGCGGCCTGGTGGTTGTAGGGGCCTTCATTGACCAGAACGGCGAACTTCATGCTCCGTCCTCCTAGAAGTGCAGGTGCGCCGAGGCGTTGAGATTGGCCCTTCCGCCGCGCCAGTTGTCCACATGGTACTTGGTGAACGGCAGTTCGGTCAGTTCGAAGAAGCGCGGCCAGCCGATGCGCTCGATCCACTCGCCCATGCGCTCCCAGGCCCGCGCGTCGGCCTTGTAGACGCTGAGGATCTTCTTCACCACCTCGGCCACTTCCGGCCAACGCGGCGCGTTGTTGGGCAGGCCGGCGGCCACCAGCTTGTGGAACATGGGCTTGGAGCGGGTGGAGGAATGCTTGCCGCCCACCCAGATGGCGATCTTGGAATGGACGGGGTCGTTGATCTGCATGGGCGGGCAGGGCGGATAGCAGGCGCCGCAGCACACGCACTTCTTCTCGTCCACTTCCAGCGAGGGCTTGCCGTCCACCAAAGCGGGGCGGATGGCCGCCACCGGACAGCGTGCGATCACCGCCGGGCGCTCGCAGACGCCGGCCACCAGCGCGTGGTTGATCACCGGCGGCTTGGTGTGCTGGACGTTGATGGCGATGTCGCCCTGGCCGCCGCAATTGATCTGGCAGCATGACGTGGTGATCTTGACGCGGTTGGGCATCTCCTCGGACTTGAACTCGTCGACCAGTTCGTCCATCAGCGCCTTGACCACGCCCGAGGCGTCGGTGCCGGGGATGTCGCAGTGCAGCCAGCCCTGGGTATGGCTGATGAAGCCCACCGAATTGCCGGTGCCGCCCACCGGGAAGCCGTCGGCCTCCAGGCGGTCGATCAGCGGCTGGACCTTGGACTCGTCGGTGGTCATGAACTCCACCGAGGAGCGGATGGTGAAGCGCACATGGCCGTCGCAGAACGCGTCGGCGATGTCGCACAGCTTGCGGATGGTGAAGACGTCCAGCTGGCGCTGGGTGCCGGCCTTGACGGTGAACACCGCTTCGCCGGTGTCGGAGACGTGGCGCAGCACGCCGGGGCGCGGCCGGTCGTGGAAGGCCCACTTGCCGTAATTCCTGACCAGGGCCGGATGCATGAATTGCTTGGAATCCGGCACGCCGCTTTCGATGGGACGACGAAGTTCGCTCATGGTCGTTGTCTCCTACTCGGCGGCTGAGGTCTTGCGCCCGGCCCACTTGCGGGCCTCCTCTTCCCATCCGTCGGTGCGGATGTAGGAGTTGGTGCGCGGCTGGTTGATCATGTTGACGTCGAGCGGCAGGCCCAGGGCCTCCAGGTAATTGACCAGCCCGATGCGCTCGATCATCTCGCCGGTGCGCTCGTGCTCGAGCGCGTTGTCGGCGAAGAAGTCGAGCATGTTGTGGGCCAGTTCCAGGAGCTTTTCGTAATCCTCCTCGCTCTCCAGCTTCATGAAGGGGATCACCACGGTGCCCATCAGGTCGCCGATCTTCAGGGTGCGCTTGCCGCCCACCAGGATGCAGATGCCTCTGTCCTTGCCCGGCTCCAGGGCCTTGGTGCAGACGTTGATGCAGTGCATGCAGCGCACGCAGGACTTGTTGTCGATGTCGAGCGTGTCGTCGTCGTTGAGCCCCAGCGCCTGGGTCGGGCACATGCGGATCACCTGGTTGATGAATTCCTTGCGGCCCAACTGGCGCACCTTGGCCTGCACCTCCGTCTGGTCGACCTGCATGTCGTCCTTCCAGGTGCCCAGGATGGCCACGTCGGCCCGCTGGGTGGCGTTGGCGCAGTCGTTGGCGCAGCCCGAGAACTTGAATTTCAGCTTGTAGGGCAGCGAGGGCCGGTGAATGTCGTCGGTGAAGTCGTTGATGATGGTCCGGTGGGCTTCCAGGGTATCGAAGCAGGCCTGCTCGCAGCGGGCCGGGCCGACGCAGGAGGCGGCGGTGCGCACGCCGGCCCCGGCGCCGCCCATGTCGAAGCCCATCTCGTTGAGCTTGTCCCAGGCGGGCTGGACCTGATCGGTGCGGCAGCCCTGGAACATGATGTCGCCGCTTTGGCCGTGCAAGGCGATCAGGCCCGAGCCGTGCTCTTCCCAGATGTCGCACATCTGGCGCAGCGTCTTGGTGTCGTAGAAGAAGCCCGGCGCCGGCATGATGCGCAGCGTGTGGAATTCCGAGCTTTCCGGATATTGCTCGGCCACCTCGGAAAAGCGCGGGATGACGCCGGCGCCATAGCCGAACACGCCCACCGTGCCGCCCTTCCAATAGCCCTTGCGGGTCTGGTAGCTGTGCTCCAGCTGGCCCAGCAGGCTCTTCATGATGCCGGAATGGGCCTTGCCCTCGTCGCCTTCGGCCAGGCGCTTCAGGCCGGTCACGAAGCTGGGCCAGGGACCGCTTTCCAACTGGTCGAGCATGGGGGTGGGCGGCATCTTCTTGGTCATTGCTTCTCGCTCCCTCGCCGTCGTCACTATGCGCCCGCACGCACGCCAAGGCGGCGCGGCAATACGCTGGATGAATTGTGCGATCCGTTGGGAAGCGTTGCTCCCGGACCTCTCCTGATTCGTCCGGCCGTTCTATGCGGCCGATTACATTCGAGGATGATAATATTACGGAAGGCATCGATCCAAGTGGATTCTTTAGCGAATTCGCATGAAAATGGCGAGGGAGGAAAAGCTTCAATGATTCCAGGCTGTTTCCGTATGGACGACCGGGAGGCTTATGGACGCTGGCGGGACGGGCGGCTGGCCGCCGCCCCCACTTGCGTCGCCGGTCTGGTGGTCGAGGTGGGCGACATCACGGCGCTGACCCCGGCCGAGCACCGGGCGTTGCTGGAGCGCCTGCGCCGGTCCAACATGGCGGTCTATGCCGAGGGGCCGAAGCCGGGACGCGACCACAAGGCGGCGTTGAAGGCCTTGGGGGAACGGTTGGGGTTGGTCTCGCTGGACGCCAACGCCCTGGCCGACGACGACGGCATCACGCCGCTGACGGTGCACCGCGAGGGCGCGCGTTCCCGCTACATCCCCTATACCGAGCGGCCCATCGCCTGGCATACCGACGGCTACTACAATCCGCCGGACCGCAATGTGCGGGCGCTGCTGCTCCATTGCGCCGGAAAGGCGGCGGACGGCGGGGCCAACCGGCTGATGGACCACGATATTCTGTACATCCTGCTCCGGGACGAGGACCCGGAACTGGTCCGGGCGCTGATGGCGCCCGATGCCATGACCATTCCCGGCAACGACGAGGAAGGCCTGGCCCGCCCGGCGACGGTGGGGCCGGTGTTTTCGGTCGGCCCGGACGGCTCGCTCCACATGCGCTACACGGCGCGCTCGCGCCACGTGATCTGGTCGGAGCGCGCCGCCCCGGCGGCGGCTTCCATCCGGCGCCTGCTGGACGGGCCGTCGCCCCATGTCTTCGAGCATGTGCTGGAGCCCGGCCAGGGGCTGGTCTCCAACAACCCCCTCCATACCCGTGAACCCTTCCGCGATGATCCCGCCATGCCGCGTCTGCTCTACCGGGCGCGCTATCACCAGCGGGTGGTGGAAACCTGAAAGGACCGGCCGTGACCACCGACGATCCCGAATTCGCCAAGGAAGCCGTCACTCCGCTCGCCACCCTGGCGGCACCGTGGAGCCGCGAGATTTCCTTTTCCGCCGTGGAGCACGAAAGCGGCCTGCGCATCTTGAGGATGCGCATCAAGGAAGGGCGCGCCCGCTTCACCATCGTCGACCTGGACGAGGCGACGGTGGCACAGATGATGGCGGTGATGGGGGAGTGGAGCCCGGAATAGGCATCCCCCCCGAAGCCGCCGGTGTGGCTTCGGGGGGGAGGGATGGCAGGGGGGAATTACTTCTCGACGGGGGTGTCGTCGCGGTTGCCCCATTCGGCCCACGAGCCGTCATAGACCGCCACGTCCTTGTGGCCCAGCAGGTCCAGCGCCAGCGCCACGGTACAGGCGGTGACGCCCGAGCCGCAGGTGATGGCCACCGGCTGCTTGGGCTCGATGCCGGCGGCGTCGAAGCGGGCCTTCAACTGGTCGGCGGGGAGCATGCAGCGGGTCTTTTCGTCGATCAGGTCGGCGAAGGGCACGTTGACCGAGCCGGGAATGTGACCCTGGTGCTTGGTGGGGCGCGGCTCGGCCGCCTCGCCCTTGAAGCGGGCGCGGGCGCGGGCGTCGAGTACCAGCTCGCGCTTGTTCTCCAGGTTGGCCTTCATGTGGTCCAGGTCGCGGACCAGCAGGTGGTTGTAGTGGCTGATGAAGTGCCGCGTGCGCGGCACGGGCGGCAGGTCCTCGACGGCCAAGCCCTCGCGCAGCCACTTGGGGAAGCCGCCGTCCAGCACCGAAACATCGCGGTGGCCGAAGGTGCGGAACATCCACCAGGCGCGCGCCGCGGCGCTGGTGAAGCCCGAGCCGTCGTAGATCACGATCTTGTTGCCGTTACCCAGGCCGAGTTTGCGCACCTTGCTGGAGAACTTCTCCGGCGCGGGCAGCATGTGGGGCAGGGTGGAATCCGTATCGGCGATCTCGTCGATGTCGAAGAACACGGCGCCGGGAATGTGCTCGGCGTCGTATTCCTCGCGGGCGTTGCGGTTCTGGGCCGGCGTGTACCAGCTGGCATCCACGACGCGGACGTCGGGCGCGGCGAGGTGCGAGGCCAGCCACTCGGTGCTGACGAGGGCGTCCGGATTGGGATAGGTCATGCTTGCTTCCCCCCTTGCGGGCTTGCTCTTGTTTGGTCGCCGCTCAGTCCAGCCAATCGGGCACCGGCAGACCGCGCTCGCGCAGGAAGGCCGGATTGAACAGCTTGCTTTGATAGCGGGTACCATAATCGGCCAGCACTGTCACCACCGTGTGTCCGGGACCGAGTATGCGCGCCACCTTGATGGCGGCCATCACGTTGATTCCGCTCGATCCGCCCAGGACGAGGCCTTCCTGCCTGACCAGGTTGAAGATCAGCGGCAGCGCCTCGTGGTCGGTGACCTGGACCTGATCGTCGATGGGGGCATCCTCCAGATTCTTGGTGATGCGGCCCTGGCCGATGCCTTCGGTGATGGAGGTGCCCTCGGCCTTCAGCTCGCCGTGGGCGTAGTGGTTGTAGAGCGCCGAGCCCAGGGGGTCGGCCAGCACCACCTTGACGTTCCTGTTGTGCTCCTTCAGCGCCATGCCGGTGCCGGCCAGGGTGCCGCCGGTGCCCACCGCGCAGGTGAAGGCGTCCACCTTGCCGTCGGTCTGGCGCCAGATTTCCTGGCCGGTGGTGTGGAAATGGCCCATGCGGTTGGCGACGTTGTCGAACTGGTTGGCCCACAGCACGCCGGCCGGCTCGGTCTTGGCCAACTCGCCCGCCAGGGTCTCGGAATAGCGCACGTAATTGCCGGGATTGGCATAGGGCACCGCCGGGACGAGGCGCAAATCGGCGCCCACCAGCCGCAGCATGTCCTTCTTTTCCTGGCTTTGGGTCTCGGGCATGACGATGACGGTACGGTAGCCCAGGGCGTTGGCCACCAGGGCCAGGCCGATGCCGGTATTGCCCGCCGTACCCTCGACGATCACCCCGCCGGGCTTCAGAAGACCCCTGGCCTCGGCGTCCCGGATGATGGCCAGGGCGGCGCGGTCCTTGACCGAACCGCCGGGATTGAGGAACTCGGCCTTGCCCAGGATCTCGCAGCCTGTCTCCTCCGAGGCGCGCTTGAGGCGGATCAGGGGGGTGTTGCCGATGGAGTCGAGGAAGCCGTCGCGAATGTCCGTCATGGCTGGTGTAGTTTCCGTATAATTACCATAGCAATAATGTAGCTAGCCGGATAGCGAACTACAAGGCTTGTGACGCCTCCCTCACCCGCACCGGGGTGAACGGCACCGTCCGCAGGCGGAGTCCCGCCGCGTCGAACACCGCGTTGGCCAGGGCGGCGGGCACCGGGGTGGCCGCCGCCTCGCCGCCGCCCATGGGCGGCTGGCCGGGCCGGTCGATCAACTCGACGGCGATGTCGGGGACACCCAGGAAGCCGAGGATCGGATAGCCCGACTGGTCGGTGGCGGTGACGCGGGCGCGGTCGAAGGTGGTTTCCTCCAGCAGGGTGCGCGACAGGGTCTGCAGGATGCAGCCCTCGATCTGCATCCTCAGGGCGTCGGGATTGATCACCAGCCCGCAATCATGGGCGCAGGTCACCCGCTTTACGGCGATGCGCCCGGCCTCGGCGTCGACGGCCACCTCCATGGCGATGGCCACGTAGGTTTCCGAGTGCTTGTAGTGGACATAGGCGATGCCGCGCCCGGTGCCGTCGCGCCGGGGATTGGGGATGGGGCGCGGCGCCCAGGCCATCATGGACGCCGCCTTGGTCAGCACCGCGACGCCCCTCAGGTCGCGCAGCCCGATCAGGCGGGTGACCAGCGGGTCCAGCCCGACGCGGGCGCACAGCTCGTCGAAGAAGCTTTCCACCGCGAAGCTGTTGGCGATCTTGCCCGGCGCCCGGATGTTGCTGGGGCGCAAGGGGGCGTCGGCCAGCCAGTGGACCTTGACCTCCAGGTCGACGGCGGCATAGGGCGGATCGCCGTTCTGGGCCAGCAGGCCGGTGACCAGGCCTCTGGGCTGGGCGATGCCCGCCGCCTCGGGGGCGAGCAGCGGCACATGGGACAGGCCGGCGGTGGCCTTGGGCAGCCACATCTCGGTACTCCAGCCCAGCACCTGTCCGGCCGGTGACATGGCGCCGCGCATGGCGATCAGCTGGGGCGGTCCCTTGGGGTCCCAGCCCAACTCGTCGTCGCGGCTCCAGGCGACGCGCACCGGTTTGCCGACCGTCTTGGCCAGCAGGGCGGCGTCGGCGGCGGCGTCGTCGTGGCCGTTCATGCCGTAGCAGCCCGAGCCGTCGAGATAGATCAGCCGCACCTTGTCCACCGGCAGCCCCAGCATGGCGGCGAAGGCGGGGCGGAAGCGGTGGGTGGCCTGCGAGGCGGTCCAGATGGTGGCGGCGCCGCTCCCCACCTGGGCCACGGCGCAGCTCGGCCCCAGCGAGGCGTGGGATTGCACCGGCCAGTAATACTCCACCGGGGGTGGGGCGTCGGCCAGGCGGGCCGTGGCGTCGCCCTTGGCCTTCAGCACCTCCTCGGCGGCGAAGGGGCCGGCCTTGAGCCAGCCGCGCACCGCCCCGTGCCCCATCAGCGGGGCGGAATCCGACCAGACGGCCTTCAGCAGGGCGGCGGCGCGCACGGCCTCCCATTCGCGGCCGGCCACCACCGCCAGGAAATCCTTGAGGCGCACCACGCGGGCGCCCTTGACCGCCTTGATGGAGGATTCGTCCACCTTGAGCAGCGTGGCCCCCACTACGGGCGGGCGGATCACCCTTGCGTGCAGCATGCCGGGCAGCTTGACGTCGTGGACATAGGTGTGACTGCCGTAGACCTTGGCCGGCAGGTCGGGACGGGGCAGCGGCTTGCCCACCAACCGGTATTCCGCCGGATCGCGCAATCTGGCCTGGGGATCGAGCTTGAGCGCGAAACCCGCCTCGCCTATCAGATCGCCCATGGCGATGGAGCGCCCGCCATCCGCCGGGGCGACCACGCCGTCCCTGAGGTCCAGGTCCTGGGGCGGGCGGTCCAGCCGGGCGGCGGCCAGACGGATCAGGGCGTGGCGCGCCGTGGCGGCGGCCTGCCGGATCTGCACGCCGCCCCGGGCCACCCCGGTGGAGCCGGCGGTGGGGCCCTGGTCGGGGGTGAGCAGGGTGTCGCCCTCCACCAGGGTGATGGCGTCCATGCCCAGTCCCAACTCCTCGGCGGCCATCTGGCGGATGGCCACCCGCAGGCCCTGGCCGAGATCGACCTTGCCGCAATAGACCGTCACCCGGCCGTCGGCGCCGATGCTCAGGAAGCCGTCCACCTCGCCCGGGTCGTTGGTCTTGGCCGCGGCGGCCCTGGCCGGGCGGGGCAGGGCGAAGGCCACCGTCAGGGCTGCCCCGGCCCGCAGCAGGGCGCGGCGCGACAGGGCCGGGTTCATGGCTTGGCTCCCCCGGCGGCGCGCAGCACGGCGCGCAGCACCCGGTGATGGCTGCCGCAGCGGCACAGATGGCCGTCCAGCGCCGCCTTGACCTCGTCCCGGCCGGGCTGGGCGTCGCGGGCCAGCAGGGCGGCGCCTTCCATCACCATGCCGGGGGTGCACCAGCCGCACTGGGCGGCCTGTTCGGCGATGAACGCCGCCTGCAGCGGATGGGGCGCCAGGGGGGTGCCCAGGCCTTCGATGGTGGTCACCGACCGGCCCGCCGCCGCCGCCACGGGAATCTGGCAGGCGCGGGCCGGCTGGCCGTCGATCAGCACGGTGCAGGCGCCGCACTCGCCCTTGCCGCAGCCGAGATGGGTGCCGGTAAGCTCCAGTTCGCCGCGCAGCCAGTAGATCAGCGGCATGTCGCCGTCGGCTATGGCCGCGTTGCGCTCGGCGCCGTTGACGGTGAGAAAGAGGAGAGCGGGGGCTTTCGTCTTGCCGGGGGACGCGGGTTTGCCGGGCATGGGGTCCTCGCGCGCGGTTGGAGCATGCACTATAGGGCCAAATCGCCGGCTTGCCCAAGGCCGCCTTGATCCGTTACACCCAACGCACAGACAGGGGAGGCCGGTTTGAACCAGCGTGCGCCGGGATTCTACGGCACCTATGCCAGCCACAAGGGCTATGCGACGCCCGAGATCGGCCCGAAGCAGGTCAGGCGCTTCGACGCCGAAATCTGGGAGCCGGCCCGATGCGCGTCGTCCCATTCCTTTCTGGAGATCGGCTGCGGCACCGGCGGCTTCCTCGCCTATCTGCGCGGCAAGGGAGTGCGCCGCGTCCTGGGCATCGACCATGATCCGGCCCTGGCCAAGGTGATGCCCGAGGCGGCGCGTGACGATTTCCTCTGCCGCGACGTGTGGGAGGTGCTGGCCGACGATTCCCTGGGCCGTTTCGACCGCATCGTCCTGCTGGACGTGCTGGAGCATTTCGAGGCTTCCGACGCGCTGCGTCTGCTGCAATCCCTGCGCGGACGCCTCGCCGAGGACGGGCGGGTGATCCTCAAGGTACCCAATGCCGGTTCGCCCTGGGGGCTGCCCTACCAGTACGGCGATCTCACCCACCGCACCGCCTTCGCCCCCATTTCCGTGCGCCAGCTGGCCGACGCCGCCGGCTTCGCCGCGCCGTTGCTCTACGGCCAGCGCCAGGGCTCGGCCCGGCGGCGTTTCACCGACGCCGTGGTCGGCAGGCTGCTGTCCTGGGCCCTGCTCAATCCGCCCGAGATCTGGAGCGCCAACCTGATCGCCGTCCTGCAGGTGAAGCCGTGAACCGTAACCTTGCCCTCCTGGTCCTGCCCGCCCTGTTCACCGCCCTGCTGTTCGCCATGGGGATCGCCTCGCAGCCGTTCTGGCAGGTGTTCAACCTGGACCCCGACTACTATTACCTGACCAACGGCCTGCTGCTGGTCGAGGGGCTGGCTCCCACCGACATGGGCCATCCCGGCACGCCGGTACATGTGTTCTTCGCCCTGGTCTTCCGGCTGATGCATGTGGGCGAGCCCACCGGGGCCATCGTCGACGCGGTGTTGCGCGACCCCGAGCGCCATCTGGCCATGGTCTCCTATGCCATGTACCTGCTGATCGGCCTGTCGCTGGTGGCGCTGGGCCACGGCTTCCGCTCGGCCACCGGCCGGCTGGCCCCGGCCCTGCTGGCCCAGGGCGCGCCGTTCCTGTCCATGATCATCCCCAAGTTCGGCCTGCATCCCAAGCCCGAGGGCTTCCTGATCATCGCCGTCTGCTGGGTGCTGGTCGCCGCGCTGAAGGTGGCGAGGGCCGGGACGCCGACCGACCGCCAGGTGGGGTGGCTGGGGCTGGCGCTGGGCTTCGGCATCGCCTGCAAGATTCAGTTCGTGGCGCTGGGGCTGGTGCCGCTGTTCATCCTTGACCGCCGCCGGCTGTTCCTGGTGCTGCCGCTCTCCACCATCGCCGGGTTCCTGATCTTCTTTTCGCCCGCCCTGCCGTCGCTGGACATCTTCCTGGGCTGGTGGGCCAAGGTGCTGACCCACAGCGGCGCCTATGGCGCCGGCGAGGCAGGAATGGTCCAGTCCGGCCGCTACGGCAAGGCGGTGGTCGGCCTGTTCGGCTCGAAGATCATCTTCACCATGGTGGTGGGGCTGTCGCTGTTCGCTCTGGGCGGCTATGTCCGGCTGCGCCGGCGCGGCCTGATCAAGGCCGACAGGCTGGCCGGTCTGCTGGCCGGTCTGGTGGCGGCCGAGGTGTTCACCATCCTGGCGGTGGCCAAGCAGCCCGCCGCCCATTACCTGGTGCCGGCCCTGCTGCTGACCGGGCCCAGCCTCGCCATTCTGTTCGTTCTGTCGGCCAAGGTGTTTCCGTCCCGGCCTCATCTGCGGGCGTGGGGCGTGCTCGGCCTCGTCCTGGTGGCGGTCAGCGCCCAGGCCTCGTGGAAGCAATATGCCGAACTGGCCCGCTGGACCGCCGAGACCCAGGCCTTCGACATGAGCCGGTTCAAGGCCTGCGCCAAGATCGACTACGATTCGGCGTCCAGCCTGCCCTACGCCCTGCAGCGCGGCGACATGAATTCCCAGGGCCGCTATTCGCCCCGGCTGGCCGAGTTCATGCCCAAGGACCACTACACCTGGTTCATCAACGAGCATTCCTGGTGGGGCAGCGGCTTCATGCAGTGGAACAAGCCCATGAGCGTGGCCGAGGTGGTGGCCGCCTGGCCCTGCACGGTGTTCCGCGGCAGCCAGGGGCACCGGCTGCCAACCTGGGCGAACCGCGAACTGGGAAGGTTCGCTCCGGACGACCGCTGCGAGGCGGGTGAGGAAACCGTCTTTACCCTGGGAATCCGCTGCGACGGCTCAACCCCCCTTGCAAAATGAGGCCAAAGGGATAGCCTTCTTGCCAGCAATCGTGACGAGGGGGACATCATGGCGGCCAAGGCCGTAACCATCGCCCAGCAGAAGGGCGGCGCCGGAAAGACCACCATCGCCGCGCAACTGGCGGTGGCCTTCGCCCGCGCCGGGCGCCGGGTCGGGCTGCTGGACATCGATCCCCAGGGCTCGCTGGCCGCCTGGTACGACATCCGCAAGGCGCTGGTCGAGGAAACGGGCGGCGGCATCACCTTCGTCCAGGCCTCGGGCTGGCGGCTGTCCACCGAACTGGAACGCCTGAAGCGCGACGTGGATCTGGTGCTGATCGATTCGCCGCCTCACGCCGAGACCGAAGTGCGCATCGCGGTACGCGCCGCCGACCTGATCCTGGTCCCCATGCAGCCCTCGCCCATGGATCTGTGGGCCACCGGCCCGACGCTGGACATGGCGCGCAAGGAGAAATCGCCGGCCCTGATGGTGTTCAACCGCACGCCGTCGCGCGGCAAGCTGGTGGACGCGGTGCGCAAGAAGATCAAGGATTCCGAGGTGCCGGTGGCCCAGACGGTGCTGGGCAACCGAGTGGCCTTCGCCGCCTCCATGATGGAGGGCAAGGGCGTGGTGGAAAGCAATCCCAGCCATACCGCCACCAAGGAGATCAAGGCGCTGGCCGACGAGATCGCCGGCATCCTGGGACTGGATTGACATCATGAGCGACTTCGCCGCCATGCTTTCCGACCATGCCTACGCCATCGCCATGGCGCTGCACACCCTGGCGGCGGTGGTCTGGGTGGGCGGCATGTTCTTCGCCCATCTGATCCTGCGTCCGGTGCTGGCCGAGCGGGCGGCGGCCGAGCGGCTGGCGGTATGGCGCGGGGTGTTCCCGCGCTTCTTCTTCTGGGTGTGGATCAGCATCGCCGTGCTGCTGGCCACCGGCTATTCCACCCTGTTGCTGGGCTTCAAGGCCGGCTTTACCGGCGGTCCCGGCCATGTGGACATCATGCAGCTGATCGGGCTGGTGATGATCGCCCTGTATTTCCAGCTGTTCTTCGGACCCTGGCAGGGCTTCAAGCGGGCCTTCGCCGATGGCGATTTCCCCAAGGCCGCCGGATATCAGGTCCGCATCCGCCACATCGTCACCGTCAACCTGATCCTCGGCCTGCTCAGCATCGTGGTCGGGGTGGCCGGCTCGCTCCTGGGGGCGTGATGGCCATGGATCGCGACAAGGACGTGGAGATCATCTCCAGGGAGACGGTCTTCAAGGGCTATTTCCAGGTGGACCGCTACCGTCTGCGCCACCGCACCTTCGCCGGCGGCTGGACCGAGGAGATGATGCGCGAGGTGTTCGAGCGCGGCCACGCCGTGGTGGTGCTGCTCTATGATCCCGACCGCGACCGGATCGCGCTGATCGAGCAGTTCCGGCCCGGCGCCTATGCCGCCGGCTGGCATCCCTGGCTGATCGAATGCGTGGCCGGCATCATCGAGGAGGGCGAGCATCCCGAGGATGTGGCAAGGCGCGAAACCCGCGAGGAAGCGGGCTCGGACCCCACCGACATGGTCCATGTGGGCGATTATCTGGTGACCGCCGGCGGGTCGTCGGAAAGCTGCCGCCTCTATTGCGCGAGGGTCGATGCGTCGACCATCGCCGGCACCCACGGACTGGCCCACGAGGGCGAGGACATCCGGGTGTTCGTCGTCGATCCCGCCGAGGCCCTGGCCATGTGCCGCGACGGACGCATCAACAACGCCATGGCGGTGCTGGCCATCCAGTGGCTGACGCTGGAACGGCAATCCCTGCGGGACAAGTGGCTGGGCTAGCCGTCCATTGCTACCGTGATTTCTCGGCCGGCTACCCTTAGCTCTTCAAATATTTCGTGGAGACATTCGCCACGCATGGCTCCGGGGCGGGAGGTGAGGGGCGGCACTACAGCCCGGCCCATCAATCCACGACCGCCCCCAGGCGCGCCTCGATCTGGGGCCTTGCCGCCGTCTGCCGGATTGAAGATCCGGAAAGCGGGGCAGTCAGATAGCACTCCTTGCTGCTCCAACGTGGTATGTTGTTCGGATGGAGCCGACAAATGTCCTGGTTTAAGCGCACCCCCCCTCCCGTTAAGCCGGGAGACCGGTTTGTCAAGATCGGGGACCAACCCAACAAGGTCTGGGTGGTGTCCCGGGTTTGGGAGACGGTTGACGGTATTCCGCACGTCCGGATGGAGAGTTTCCTCCATCAGGGGGAGACCCGGATCATCTCCGTTTCCGCGCTGACCGACCCCCGGTTCTTCACGCCCGCGGTTCATGTCGAGGTTCTGGCCTGACAAGGCCGGCCGCGATTTCCAGTCGTGCGGCGGGGGCCGGCTTTGCATTCCATCCACAGCCCTCAGGAATAAGCTGCCATGCTGTCCCTTGAAGATTTGACCTCCATCGAGCGGATCGTCGCCATCGATGCGGAGACGACGGGGTTCAGGGTTCCATCCCCTGCCGAGATCAAGAAGATGCCAAAGGGGCTGCGCCTGCCCGGCGTTGTCATCGAGATCGGCTGTCTCGAATTGCTGCGGAATGGTGATGACGGATGGAAGGCCGGCGAAAGCTGGCAGCGCCGTATCCAGCCAGGTGGACCGGTTTCCAAGGCGTCGATCGATGTCCATGGGATTAATCCCGCGGAACTGAAGAACGCCCCATCATTCCGCGATGTCCTGGATGAATTTGAGGCCTTTATCGGTCAGGACGTGCTGCTTGCCCACAGTGCCGAGAACGAGATGGAGTTTCTCAATTTCGAGTATGCAAGGGCAGGGCGTTGCGGATTCGACGAGATGATCTTCGGCGCCACGGATTTCGTCTGCACCCAGGACCTTTCCCGGCAGTTCTTTCCCGGCGTCCCCGGATCACTGGACGTGCTGTGCGATCGTCTGTGGGTCGACCGGTCCGACCGGTTCGAACATCATGGGGCTCTGCTTGATGCTGTCCTGACCGCCGAAGCCTTCATGAAGATGGCGGGCGGATTTGTCCAGGACGATACCCGCTATATGAGTTTCGGGGATCAGTAGGGGCGGGGTGCGCCCAGGCGGGTTCCCCATTCTTCCATGAACACGGCCGGCATGCGTATTGATGCCGGCCGTGCCATTGGAAGGCTAGAGGACCTTCAAATTGACCGCGGAGGTCTTGCCCTTGCGGGGGTCGCGCTCTTCTTCGAAGGAAACCTTCTGGCCGTCATTCAGCCCAGAGAGGCCCGCCCGCTCGACGGCAGAGATGTGCACAAACACGTCGGGACCACCATTGTCCGGAGCGATAAAGCCAAAACCCTTGGTGCTGTTGAACCACTTGACGCTGCCATTCGGCATGAAGATTTCTCCGAAATTGAGATAGACAAGCCACGCGCTTCGCGGCCTGCATCAGATGCCGACCATCTCTGAATTTTGCTCATGGCATGATCGACTCGGACAGTCTTGGTCGATTGTCGATCAAAAGCAAGCATGTTCGTGCTTCGTATCGGACGCGGGGTGTTTTTCGTGGGGTGGGAATGGCCTCTTGTTTGATTATTTCTCTTAAAAATGCGCGAATTATGAGTGGCGATTATCGATAGTTGTTCTATTAACAATTTTAACGCCAAATGGATGTGGCGCCGATCCGGTGCGCGACGGGGCATTGTTCGCCGCCTTGACTCTTCCGGTGGCTATGGGCCGGGGATCGCCGCGACGCCCGCCGCGGCGATTTCGCAATCCTGGTCCTCGTGGGCGCCGGAAATGCCCAGGGCGCCGATCAGTTCTCCATTCGCCAGGACCGGGACGCCGCCGCCGATGGGGATGAAGCCGGCGCGGCCGTTCAGTCCCTCCAGCACATGGGGGCGTTCGCCGATCCGCGCCTTCCAGGCGGCGGTGGGGATGCCGAAGCCCGCCGCCGTCTTCGCCTTGTCGGTGGAGATCACCACGCCGTGGAACGGGGCGCCGTCCATGCGCACCAGGGCCTTGGGGTGGCCGCCGGCATCCACCGCCACGGCGGTGATCCGCAATCCCATGGAGCGCGCCTTGGCGGTCGCGGCCAGCACGGCGGCCATGGCCTGTTCGTCGGTCATCGTCCTTCTCCTTCTTCCAAATGCGGGGGGCTAGACCCAGCCGGCCGCGCCGGCGGCGGCTCCGGCGGCGATCAGCCAAAGGGGGTTGAGGCGGGTCTTGAGCAGCACGCCGGTCGCCGCCAGGAACAGCAGGCCCTGCCCGGTGGAATGGACGGTCATGGTCCCCAGGGACCATGCGGTGGTGCCGACCATGCCGATGGACAGGGGCAGGACCGCCGCCCGCAAGGCCCGTCCCCGGCCGCCCCAGCGGATCTTCGACCCGAAATGCAGGGACAGGATGGCCAGCCCGGCGGGGGGAACCACCAGGGCCACGGTGGCCGCCGCGGCCCCGGCCAGTCCGGCCGCCTGCATTCCCACCAGGGTGGCGAACAGGAAATTGGGGCCGGGGGCGATCTGGGCCAGGGTGAAGCAGCGCACGAAGGTCTCGGCGTTCATCCAGCCATGGGTCTCGACCACGAAGCGCAGCATGTCGGGGGCCAGGGCGATCACCCCGCCGCCGATGGCCATCATGGACAGCAGGGCGAAGTGCAGGAAGATCGCCGAGGAAATCTCCATGTCCGAGTTCATGATTTCGGCCTCCATGATCCAACGGCCAGCGACAGGACGAACAGCCCGGCCATGACGGCGAGCAGCGGCCAGTGGAGCAATCCGACTCCGGCGAACATGGCCGAGGCGAACAGCAGCGGTCCGATGGCGATGGGCAGGGCGCGGGCCATCTGGACCGCCATGGCGGCGATCAGGGCGGCGGAGACCACGGACATGCCGCGCAACGCGTCCTGGATCAGCGGAATATCCCCCACCCGGCCATAGCCGTATCCCAGGGCCAGGACCACGGCCGAGGGCGGGACGACCAGCCCGCACAGGGCGGCGCAGGCGCCGGCAACGCCGCTCCGGCGGTGACCGATGATGATGGCCAGGTTGCAGATGGTGGGGCCGGGGATCAGTTGGGCGAGGGCGAGCACCTCGGCGAATTCCTCCGCCGTCATGATTTTCCGCGTCTCGACCAGGCTGCGCCGCGCCCACGGCAGGACGCCGCCGAAGCCGATCAGCGCCAGCCGGGTGAAGAGGACCAGAAGGGAGAGGGGCGAGACCTTTCCGGAATCATCCATGACCGGGGGCTCCGGTCTTGCCGGAATGGTCGCGGGCATGGAGCCGGATGCTGTCCAGGATGGAATGGGCGATGGGCGGCAGCCGGGCGCCGTCGCGCAGGGTCAGGCCGATCCGTCGGGTGGTCTGGCCCAGGGCCACCGGCAGTTCCACCAGCATGCCGCTCTCGATTTCCACCCGCATCTGGCGGGGCGACATGGCGGTCAGCATGTCGCTGCTGCGCAGCAACTGGCGGACGATGGCCAGGTCGCCGCTCTCCACCGAGGCCTTGGGGAGCGACAGGCCGAGTTCGGCGAAGGAATCGTCGATCAGGCGGCGGCCGGGGGCATCGGAACGGGGCAGAATCCATTGCTCGTTGAGCAGATCGCCCAGGGGGATGCCGGACAGGCCGGCCAGCGGGTGTCCGGTCCGGGCCAGGATGCCGATCCGGTCGCTGAACAGCGGCTCGGTGATCAACCCCCGGCACAGCACTTCGGGGCGCAGGGCGCCGAAGATCAGGTCGATGTCGCCGGTGCGCAGCCCCGAGACCAGGACGTCGTAGGGGGCCTCGACCATCTTCACCCGGATGTTGGGCAGGCTCTTCAAGGCGTGGGCGATGGCGGTGGGCAGGATGTAGGTACGGCCCAGCGGCAGGGCGCCGATGATCACCGTGCCCTGCTGGGTGCCGGCGATGGCCGAGATGTCGGCTTCCATGTGGCGAAGCTCCGCGAAGACCCGCTTGCCCGCCGCCACCAGCTTGTCGGCGGTGTCGGTGGCCATCATGCCCTGGAGCATGCGATGGAACAGCGGCTGCCCGACGGAACTCTCGATCCGCGACAGCGACATGCTGGCCCCCGCCTGGGAGACGCCGAGCTTGGCAGCGGCGGCCGACAGGTGGCGCAGTTCGGAGAGCTGCTCCAGCAATTGCAGCTTCCGTCCGCTGAACATCAGGTTGAAGACCACGTTGCGGGAAATGGCACCCAGGGACTTGGAGCGGCACAGTTCATCGGCGACCTGCTCCGCCTGGTCGTGGATGCGGACGGCGCGCAGCAGCACGGCGTTGCCGTAGGCGTTGATCAGCATGCCGCGCGGCCTGCGTTCGAACAGGGCAACGCCAAGCGCGCCCTCCAGTTCCCGGATGGAACGGGTGATGGCCGACGACGCCTTGAGGATGTCGTCGGAGGATTTGGCGATGCTGCCGGTCATGGCCACCGACAGGAAGGCGCGCAGATGGGACAGCCCCTGTTCCGGATCGATGATGTCCATGCCGGCGCTGCCCATCGGACTCTCGCTGTCCCCGCGGATGCAATTTTGTTGCCCGGCCCCATCCCGGACGGGCGGCATGGCCGGAGTGTAGCGCCGAACGGCGGGGAAATAGAATAGAACATCACAAAATTAGAACGCATCTTCACGAATGGGCAATGCCCCTGACGCTTCTCCCCCGCTTATAGTCAACATCACCCTATCGGCATGCCGCGGGTCCAGGAGGAAAGCAATGGCGCGCATCATCGGCGGCATCGCCTGTTCCCATACCCCCACCATCGGCTTCGCGGTGGACGGGAACAAGCGCGACGATCCGGTCTGGGCCCCCATCTTCGAAGGCTTCGAGCCGGCGCGGCGCTGGCTGCGGGAAAAGAAACCTGACGCCCTGTTCATGATCTTCAACGACCATGTGACGTCGTTCTTCTTCGACCACTACTCGGCCTTCGCCCTGGGCATCGGCACGGAATACGGCGTCGCCGACGAGGGCGGCGGCGAACGGGACCTGCCGGCGGTGAAGGGGCACGCCGCCCTGGCGCAGCATATCGGCGCCTCGCTGGTCGCCGACGAGTTCGACATGGCGTTCTTCCAGGACAAGCGCCTGGATCACGGTGGCCTGTCGCCGCTTTCCATGCTGTGCGACCACGGCGCCGGGGGCTGGCCCGTTCCCATCGTGCCCCTGGCGGTGGGGGTGCTGCAATTCCCGATTCCCTCGGCCCTGCGCTGCTGGAAGCTGGGCAAGGCGCTGCGCCGGGCCATCGAGAGCTATCCCGAGGACATGGACGTGGCGATCGTCGCCACCGGCGGTCTGTCCCATCAGGTGCACGGGGCGCGGGCCGGCTTCAACAATACCGGGTGGGACCATGCGTTCCTGGAGCTGTTCGAGAAGGACCCGGAGGCCCTGACCCGCCTCACCGTCGCCGATTACGCCGAACTGGGCGGCGTCGAGGGGGCCGAGGTGATCATGTGGCTGATCATGCGCGGCGCCCTGTCGGCCAATGTCAGGGTGCTGCACCAATCCTACTACCTGCCGTCCATGACCGGCATCGTCGCGGCGGTGTACGAGAACATGGACCAGCCCCTGCCCAGGGACACGGCGGCGGAGCATCGCGCCCATATGGGCCGCCAACTGGCCGGGGTCGAGGCCATCCCCGGCACCCATCCCTTCACCCTGGCGGCCAGCGTCAAGGCCTACCGCCTCAACAAGTTCCTCCACCGGATGATCGATCCCGGCCATCGCCGCCGTTTCCTGGAAAGCCCCGAGGAGGCGTTCGCCGCCTGGGAGCTGAGCGAGGAGGAAAGGGATCTGGTGCGCCGCCGCGATTGGGACGGGCTGATCCGCTACGGCGTGATCTTCTTCATGCTGGAAAAGCTGGGCGCCGTGGTCGGCGTCTCCAACCTCCATATCTACGCCGCCATGCGCGGCGAGACGCTGGAGCAGTTCCAGGCGACCCGCAACGCCCCCAACGCCCTCTATTCGGTGGCGGGCGGGGAGGGGCGGAAGAATCTCGATTGGGGCAAGCCCAAATAGGGAGTTGCGTTCGCTTTTGGCGATCGACGTCGTGCGAGATGGTAACAATCTCGCAGTGGCAAGCCGCTATTGTATCCCCGGCCC
>NZ_AONQ01000032.1 GCF_000342045.1 Paramagnetospirillum caucaseum
AGCATCGTCACCGGAAGGATCGTTCAGCGCGGGAGGAGCTCCAACTGGAGGTTCGACATTATTGAATCCCCCAACCTGCTCCATGGGGGGCGCCGTATCGGGGCCACTCGCCGGGGGCGGTCCCTCAATCCCACCGGGCGGCGGCGCGAAGCCATCGGGCGGCGGCGCCATATTCGGAGCGCCAGCCGGCGGCGGCGCTTCGACGAAATTAGCGGCATCCATGGGCGCTTGTTCCTGCGGCACATCTCCAGACCCGCCAACGACCTGATCCAGGTCCTTGTCCGAAATTTCCGTCCCCATTGGCTTGCTCGACATTTTGCCTCTCCAAAGACTAGGGTGTTTCCCGTATCCTGTTTGTTCCTGTAACTCTAATATTGCGGCGCAATTGAAGCGTTGCGCGATATAGTAAAAAATCTCGTTGCGCTTGCCCACCGAGGCATAAGCTGTAAGTATGTTTGCACAAGGACACATATCGTTACAAACTCAAATTTGATAAATTTTTGATAACGTTATGGGGCTCGGGCATGTCGACCAATCAGTCTATCTTTCGGCAGGTAGCGCTGGAGCGACTCTCCACGCCGGAACAACTGGATCAGGTCATGCGGGTAACCTCGCCCCTGTCCTGGCTGATGGCCGGCTCGGTCGCCGTCCTGATCGTCACGGCGCTCATCTGGAGCCTGGTGGCAACAATTCCCGTCAAGGTTTCCGCCCAGGGGATCCTGATCAGCCCCGGCGGCGTGCTGACCGTCTCGTCCGAGCATGGCGGCCGGATCACCGAATTGCTTGTGCGCTCGGGGCAACGAGTTTCGGTCGGACAATTGGTCGCCCGGTTGGAGCAGCCCGACGTGCGGCAGGATCTGGACACAGCCAAGGCCGAACTGGGTGAATTGCACCGCCAGCGCCAACAGATCATCGAGTTCCAGGGCCGCGACAACAAGGTACAGATCGCCCTGCTGGCCCAGAAGAAGAAGGATATCCAGGAGACCTTGCGCCACCTGGGTGACCGCATCCACTGGCTGAGCGAGCGCGAGCGCAACGAGGCCGGACTTCTGGCCAAGCAGTACATCGATCGCAACCGCTACATCAACACCAAGATCGAATTGAACAGCGCCGTCGAGGCCCGCTCCAAGGCCGCCAACGAGTTGAAGCAGGTGGAACGCGACGAGACCACCCTGTCCATCGGCAAGGAGCGCGAATTGCTCGACAAGGAAATGCTGATCGGAGCCGCCAGCCGCAAGATCGAGGCGCTGGAAGAGCGTCTGGCCCGGCAATCGACGGTGATCAGCCCTTATTCCGGCGATATCGTCGAGTTCAAGGTCAACCAGGGCGAGGTGGTCGACAAAGGCAAGGCGCTGTTCAGCCTGTTGCCCGCCCGCAGCGAGAGCGCCGCCCAGGCCAAGGGGGGCGACCTCATCGCGGTGGTCTACGTCAATCCCAACGACGGCAAGAAGGTCCGTCCCGGCATGCCGGTGCAGGTGGCGCCCAGCACGGTCAAGCGCGAGGAATACGGCTTCATCATGGGCCACGTAAAGGCGGTGGCCGAGATTCCCTCCACCTCCGAGGGCATGATGCGCATCCTGAAGAACCAGCAGTTGGTAACATCGCTGTCGGGCGGCGGCGCCCCCTTCGAGGTGGTGGTGGAACTGGAGCGCGATCCGGCCACGCCCACCGGCTTCAAGTGGTCGTCATCCCGTGGCCCCGAGGCGGAAATCAACACCAGCACCCTGGCGGATTCGACGATCACGGTGCGCAGCATCCACCTCATCAGCCTCGCCATTCCCCCGCTGGAGGCCTTGCTCGACCGATGAACGCCACCTTGCGCCAGGCACTGAATGGTGTGCGCCGGCTGTGGCGCAAGGAGGAGGGAACGCGCGTGCGCACCCCCACCGTCCTGCAGATGGAGGTGGTGGAGTGCGGGGCCGCCTGCCTGGCCATGGTGCTGGGCTACCATGGGCGCTTCGTCCCGCTGGAGGAACTGCGCTACGCCTGCGGCGTGACCCGCGACGGGTCCAAGGCCAGCAACATCGTCAAGGCGGCACGCAATTTCGGATTGAAAGGCAAGGGCTTCAAGATGGAGCCCGAAGGCTTGCGCAAGCTGCCTTTGCCCCTGGTGGTATTCTGGAACTTCAACCACTTCATCGTGGTCGAGGGATTCGGCGAAGGCCGGGTTTTCCTCAACGACCCCGCCACCGGTCCCCGCGTGGTCTCGGACGTGGAATTCGACGAAAGCTTCACCGGCGTCGCCCTGGCCTTCGAGCCCGGCCCCGACTTCGCCCCCGGCGGCAGCCGCCCCGGCGCGGTGGGCAGCCTCAAATCCCGCCTGCCGGGGGTGCGCGCCGCCCTGGCCTATATCATCCTGATCAGCCTGGGCCTGTCGATCCCGTCACTGCTGATGCCGTCCTTTTCGCGGGTGTTCATCGACTACTACCTGATCCAGAAGCTGGAAACCTGGCTATGGCCGCTGCTGGGCGCCATGGTGGCCACCGCGCTTTTGCGCATGGCCATCACCTGGATTCAGCAGGAGCATCTGCTGAAGCTCCAAACCAAGCTGTCGGTGGAGGGCTCATCCCGGTTCATGTGGCATGTGCTGCGCCTGCCGGTGGGCTTCTTCGCCCAGCGCTTCGGCGGTGAGATCGGCACCCGCGTACAGATGAACGACCGGGTGGCCCAGCTGATTTCCGGCGATCTGGCCACGTCAGTGCTCAACATGCTGACCATGGTGATCTTCGCCCTGCTGATGTTTCAGTACAGCATCGTCCTGACCCTTCTGGGCATCGCCTTCGCCGTCGGCAATCTGGCGGCGCTGGCCCTGGTGTCGCGGCGCCTGTCCGACGCCAACCAGAAGCTGATGCTGGATCGCGGCAAGCTGACCGGCATCACCACCCAGAACATCGGCATCATCGACAGTTTCAAGGCGGCGGGGATGGAGGGGCTGTTCTTCTCGCGCATCGCCGCCTACCACGCCAAGGTGGTCACCGCCGAACAGGAACTGGCCCGGGCCCGGCTGTTCCTGTCCACGGTGCCGCTGCTGCTGGGCGGCATCGGCTCGGCCGCCATCCTGACGGTGGGCGGCATGGAGGTGATGGACGGCGCCTTGTCCATCGGCATGCTGATCGCCTTCCAGATGCTGATGGCCAATTTCCAGGCGCCGGTGACAAGCCTGGTGGCCCTGGGCGGCAGCCTGCAGGAGGCCGAGGGCAACATCAACCGCTTGGACGACGTTCTGCGCCATCGCCGCGATGCCGAATTCGACGGGAACGCGGATGCCGCCACCATGGATGGGGAAACGCGCCTGTCCGGCCGCATTGAGATTCGCGATCTGGTGTTCGGCTTCTCACCGCTCGACCCGCCGCTGGTGGAAGGCTTTTCCCTGACGCTGGAACCCGGCTCCCGCCTTGCCCTGGTCGGCGGGTCTGGATCAGGCAAGTCCACGGTGGGCAAGCTGCTGTCGGGGCTTTACCAGCCCTGGTCTGGCGAGATCCTGTTCGACGGACGGCAGCCCCAGGGCATCCCCCGCGACATCTTCCGCTCCTCCGTCGCCATCGTCGATCAGGACATCGCCCTATTCGAAGGCTCCATCCGCGACAATCTGTCCTTGTGGGACGAGACCATTCCCGACGAGCGCCTGGTGCGCGCCGCCAAGGATGCCGCCATCCACGACGTCATCGCGGCCCGGCCCAAGGGCTATGATTCCCATGTCTCGGAAGGGGGGCGGAACTTCTCCGGCGGCCAGCGGCAAAGGGTGGAGATCGCCCGCGCTTTGGCCGCGCTGCCGTCCGTCCTGATCCTGGACGAGGCCACCAGCGCGCTGGATGCCGCCACCGAGTTGGAAGTGGTGGAGAACCTGCGACGGCGGGGCTGCACCTGCATCATCATTGCCCACCGCCTGTCCACCATCCGCGACTGCGACGAGATCCTGGTCCTCGATCGCGGACGGATCGTCCAGCGCGGCACCCATGACCAGATGATCGGGACCGATGGCCCCTACAAGAAACTGATTGAAAGTTGATGGACGTGAACGTCGCCCCCAACGCACGCTCGGCCTGGAATGACGCCATGGCGATTCTGACGTCCATGGGACGGCGCGAGTCCCTGGTCTGCAACGGCATACTACCGCTGACCCTGGAGACGCGGCTATGGCTGGTGGAGGCGGGAACCATCGATGTCTTTGCCGTCGAGAAGGGCGAAGGCGACCGACTGGGGCGCCGCCATCATCTGCACACGGTCACGGGGCCAGGATTGCTGGCGGGGCTGGGCCAGGCCTCGGCCCATGCCGACGTGGAAATCCTGGCCGTCAGCCGGGGCGCGACGGCCACCGTCCTGGATGGCAGCACGTTGGCAGCCGCGCCGGCCTCGGCGGCGACCCAGCTGCCTCTGGCCTGGCTGCTGGATCGCTGGATCGAGGGCATGGGAACGGGACTGGTCCGCAATTTCGCCCCCCGCTCGGCCCACCCCCTTCCCTTGATCGCCGGAGCGAACGTGACGCCGACGGAAGGCTCGGTGGTGGCCGGACACAAGGGCGTGACCTGGGCTCATCTGGCGGCGGGAAGCGGGCGCTACATGGGGATCGCTGACATGGCGGCGGACGGAATCTCCATGATCCCGCTGTCGCCGGAGACCTGGCTGGCCCCGGTGGACGGATTGGCCGTGGCGGGCTATGGCAGCCCTGGCCTGCTCAGCACGTCGAACTGGTGGCGCCACGTCCAGACGTTCCATGACGCCTATCTGCTTTGCCTCGGCCTCAGCCTGGACAACCAGCGCAAGATGGAAGGCTGGCGGCTGGAAAAGCGGGCGGACAAGATCGCCGATGCCTTGGGCACCACCTTCGGCCGTTTCGCCCGCCTGGTGGGCGTCTCGACCGACACGACGGGCGGCGCTGGCCCCGACAATGCTCTGGCTTCGGCCTGTGCCATTGCCTGCCGCCCGCTCGGCATCACCATCGAGCAATCGCCGCAACTGATCCGCCGCCGGGGCGATGACCGGCCTTTGACGGTGGAGGAAGTGGCGCGGGCCGCCCGTATCCGTGCCCGGCATGTGGCCTTGCGCGGCGAGTGGTGGCGCGAGGATCTGGGGCCGCTGGTGGCCTTTTCCGGAGATGACGGCCGCCCCCTGGCCGTGGTCCCCGATCCCAAGAGCGGATATCGCCTGCATGATCCCGCCCAGGCCACGGAGGCCGATCTGGACGAGGCCACAGCCGTGTCCCTTTCCCCCATGGCCTGGACCTTCTACGCCCCGTTGCCAGACGGCCCGCTTTCGGCCATGGATCTGCTGCGACTCGGTCTCCGGCACCAGAAACGCGATGTCGCCGTGGCCCTTGCCGCCGGTGCCTTGGGCGGCTTCATGGGCATGATGCTGCCCATCGCCACCTCGTCGGTGTTCCAGACCATCATTCCCGGCCACCACACCAGCCAACTCATCCAGGTGGGACTTGCCCTGGTCATGGCGGCGGCAGCCTCCACCATCTTCAAGATCACCGGCGATGTCGCCCTGCTGCGCATCGAGGGACGCATCGCCGGCCATCTCCAGGCGGGGATCATCGACCGGCTGTTGCGCCTGCCGTCCAGCTTCTTCGCCGCCTATTCCACCGGCGACCTGGCCCAGCGGACGCTGACCGTGGAAATGGTCCGCAAGGCCATGACGGGCCTTGTCCTGTCGTCCTTCCTGGCGGGTGTGTTCTCCATCTTCAGCCTGGGCCTGCTGTTCTACTACCAGCCCATGACGGCGCTGGTGGCACTGCTGCTGTTGCTGCTCATGCTGGGCTTCTCGGTCTGGGTCGGCGCCCGGCAGCTGGCCACCCTGTTCGAGGGCGAAGCCCTGTCGGGCAACATCGTCAGTTTGGTGCTGCAGCTGATCTCCAGCATCCAGAAGCTGCGGGTGGCGGGTGCCGAGGACCGGGCCTTCGTGCTGTGGGGAAGGAATTTCGCCGAGCTTCGCACCCGCACCGCCAAGAGCCGCCGCATCGCCAACCTGCACGCCACGGTGATGGCGGGATGGGACATCCTGTCGCTCGCCGTGGTCTTCCTGGTGGTGAGCATCGCGGCGGGGGCCAAGCTGGAAACAGGGCAGTTCCTGGCCTTCATCGCCGCCTTCACCCTGTTCATGGGCTCGCTCACCCAGGTCTCGCGGGCGGTGATCCAGTGCTTCAACGTCAAGCCGATGATCGACCGCACCAAGCCTTTGCTGGAAGCGGTGCCGGAAGTAGATGCCACCAAGGAGGACCCGGGCCGTCTGTCCGGTGACATCGAGGTCAACAACGTCTATTTCCGCTATGACCACGAAAGCCCCCGGGTGCTCAACGGCCTGACCCTGCAAGTGCGTCCCGGCGAGTTCATCGCCCTGGTTGGGCCGTCGGGCTGCGGCAAATCCACCTTGATGAAGCTGCTGCTGGGTTTCGAACGACCCGAAGCCGGCGGCATCTTCCTCGACGGCCACGATTTGCGCACCCTGGACGTCCAGGCGGTGCGCCGACAGGTGGGCGTCGTGCTGCAAGCGGGCCGGGTAATGCCCGGCTCCATCTACGAGAACATCAAGGGCGCCGCCGACGCCACCGTGGACGATTGCTGGGAAGCGGCCCGCATGGCCGGGTTGGAGGACGATATCCGCGCCATGCCCATGGGCATGCACACCATGCTGACCGAAGGCTCCGCCGCCCTGTCGGGCGGACAGGTGCAGCGCATGCTGATCGCCCGCGCCGTGGTGTCCAAGCCGCGCCTACTGCTCTTCGACGAGGCGACCAGCGCGCTGGACAACCGCACCCAGGCCATCGTCACCGAAAGCCTGTCCAAGCTGTCGGTGACCCGCATCGCCATCGCCCATCGCCTCAGCACGGTGAAGGACGCCGACCGCATCTACGTGCTGAAGGACGGCCGGGTGATCGAGGCCGGCAATTACGACGATCTGATGGCGAAGAATGGATTATTCAGCGAACTGGCCCGCCGCCAACTGACCTGAGACACGAGGGGAGATGCGTCATGCGCAAGGTTCTGTTCATTCTGGGCCAACTCAGCGACGACGATGTGGAATGGCTGTCCAAGACCGGCAGCCGCGACCGAATCCAGAGGGGCAAGGTGCTGATCGAGGAGGGGCATTCCATCGATTCCATGTACATCCTGCTGGACGGCAAGATGACGGTGTCGCTGAAAGGCATCGGCAACGTGGCCACCTTGTCCTCGGGCGAGATCATGGGCGAGATGTCGCTGGTGGACTCGCGCCCCCCATCGGCCTCGATCACGGCCGAAAGCGACTGCCTGGTGCTGCGCATTCCCCGGAGTACCCTGACCGCGCGGTTGGAAAGCGACGTCGGCTTCGCCGCTCGCTTCTACAAAGCCATCGCCACCTTCCTGTCCGACCGCCTGCGCGGCACCGTCCAGCGCCTGGGCTACGGCGACACCGGCGCCAGCCTGGACGAGGACACCGAACTGGACGGTGAACTCGACCTCAACGTGCTGGACAACGTCCACCTGGCCGGTGCCCGGTTCGAGCGGATGCTCAAGACATTGCTGGGGAAGTGAGGGGTGCCGGGCGGTCGAACGACGGTGCGGATTCCCGACATTTCCGACCGCCCCGAATTTCCACCAACCCATTGAATTCACGCCACAATACAGAACAGACCCGCGCCGCCATGGTCTGCACGGTGCATTGACGGCAACGCATTGATTTCATTTAATAAAATTGCAAACGCCGAAAACTCGTCCAATAAGCGGGCGTCACCGAGGGCGAATTTCGATCCATTCGAACCCGCCCATCGAGGGCGAGGCCGGCCGGGTCTTCAAGGGGAATGCGCGGGCTGGAGGATCGGCCCGGCGGCCCGGTGCTCCGCCGCAATGCAATTCCGGCCTTCGCTCTTTGCCCGGTAAAGCTGGGCGTCGACCATGGACAGCAGTTCCTTGGCGGTGTGGCCCAGGCGACACTTGACGGTCAGAACTCCCAGGCTGACGGTCACGTGGTCGGCGGCCGAGGAGGCGCGGTGCGGGATGCGAAGGCCGGTCACGCCGACGCGGATACGTTCGGCCAGCGCCATGGCGCCGAGGTGGTCGGTTTCGGGCAGGACGATGCAGAATTCCTCTCCGCCATAGCGGGCGGCGTGGTCGGACGAGCGGTTGACGATCCCCCGGATGGCGCTGCCGATCTGCCGCAGGCAATCGTCGCCGGCGACATGGCCATAGGTGTCGTTGAAGGCCTTGAAATGGTCGACATCCAGCAGGATCAGCGACAGCAGGCCCTGCGACCGGCGCAGCCGCCGCAATTCGGTGTCGAGCACCTCGTCCAGCCGCCGGCGGTTCTCGAGCCCGGTGAGGCTGTCGACCTCGGCCAGGATGGTCAGGCCGTCGCGGGCCTTCTTCAACTCGATCTGATTGCGGATGCGCATCCGGATGATCGGCGCCGAAATGGGCTTGGAGACATAATCGGCGGCTCCAGCCTCCAATCCCCGTCTCTCGGCATCCTCATCGCCCAGGGAGGTGATGAAGATCACCGGAACATGGGCGGTGGCGATGTTGGCCTTGAGATGGGCGCAGACCTCGTAGCCGTCCATTCCCGGCATCATGATGTCGAGCAGGATCAGGTCGGGATTGGCGCTGCGGGCCAGCTCAAGCGCCCTGGCGCCGTCCGGGGCCACGACGGTCTCGTACTCCGCCCCGAGAATCTCGCGCAGCATCAGGACGTTCAGGGGATCGTCATCGATGATGAGGATCGTGGTGTCCCGGGCGCCGGCATTGACGGGCGCCGGGCATCGCTCGGCTTCCGCCGCGACGACCGAGGCAGCGCTGGCCAGGGCGGGCCGCAAGGCCGCCTCAAGGCCGGCGATTTCCTCGTCCACGTCGCGGCAACCGGGATGAATGGCCGCTTCCAGCTCCCCGGCGGCGGCGGCGAGCGCCGGTGCCTCCAGCGCGCCGGCCACGCCGCGAAGCGAGTGGGCCAGGCGCCGCGCCTCGTCGCGGCGTCCACTGCCGAGCAGGCGGCGGATCTCGGTCGCCGCCTGGGAGTGGTGCCGGTGAAAGCCGACGATCATGTCCCGTAGCAGCGCCCGGTTGCCATCGACGCGCCGGAGCGCCGCGGACAGGTCAAACGGCGGCAGCTCGGCGGGCAGATCCGGGCCACCCGCCGGCGGAACCGGCCGGCTGGTGGTCGACGGCGAGACCCGCAGACGGGATTTCAAAACCTCGTGGAGGGCAAAGGCGTCGATCGGCTTGGTGATGACCTCGTCCATGCCGGATTCCCGGCATGCCCTGGCATCCTCGTCGCCTGTCAGGGCGGTCAGCCCGATGATCGGCAAATAATCGCCACCGATCCCTTTTCGGATCAGGCGGGTGGCCTCCAGGCCGCCCATCTCGGGCATGTCGACGTCCATCAGGATCGCGTCGAAGTTCTTCTCCCCGCCCAGGACGGCCGCCACCGCCAGCCGGCCGTTCCCGGCGACGGCGACGCTGAGGCCCATGGCCCGCAGCAGCGTGTCGGCCACCTTCTGATTGATGGGATCGTCCTCGACCACCAGGATATGGGCCGGCACCATGTCGAGATCGGGAGACCCGGCGGCGGGCGGAACGGGGGCCGCCTCCGAGGCTTGGCCGGGATATTCGAAGGGCGCCTCGAACCAGAAGACGCTGCCCTCGCCCTCGTGGCTGTCCATGCCGATCCGCCCGCCCATGGCGTCGGCGATCTTCTTGCAGATGGCCAGGCCGAGCCCGGTCCCGCCGAACCGGCGGGTGATGGAGGCGTCCGCCTGGGCATAGGCGGTGAACAGGCTGGGCCTGGCCTCGGCCGGAACACCGATTCCCGTGTCGGCGACCGAGAAGTGGAGAAGGACGTCGTCGGCGTTCCGCCGCACGACGGTGACCGTCACGCTGATGCTGCCGTGCTCGGTGAACTTGATGGCGTTGCCGACCAGATTGAGCAGAACCTGACGCAGCCGGGTCGGGTCTCCCTTCAGGCGGCGCGGCACGGTCTCGCCGGCCTGTATGGACAGGGTCAGGCCCTTTTCCTCGGCGCGCGACGCCATCAGCGAGGTGATGCTCGAGCCCAGGCGCCAGAGGTCGAATTCCACCCGCTCAAGCTCCAGCCGCCCCGAATCCAGTTTGGAGAAGCTGAGAGTGTCGTCGACGATGGTCAGCAACGCCTGACTGGAATAGTGGATGGTCTCGACCCAATCGCTCTGGTCGGCGTCGAGGTGGCTGCGCCGCAGCGGCTGCAGCATGCCGATGATCCCGTTGAGCGGCGTGCGGATCTCGTGACTCATCATGGCCAGCAATTCGGACTTTGCGCGCGCGTTCTGCTCCGCCTCGACCTTGGCCTGCCTCAGGGCGTCATCGACCCGGCGGCGTTCGGTGATGTCGCGGATGATCCCGATAAACAGCCGCCCCTGCGGGCCGGACCATGTGGATACGGTCAGTTCGATGGGAAATTCGCTGCCGTCGGCGCGCAAGGCGTACAATTCCCGGGTCTTGCCCCCGAACGGCGATTCGCTGCCCCGGCACAGCCGGGCGACGCCGGCATCGTGACCCGTCCGGTATCGTTCGGGGATGATCGTGTGCAGCGGCCGCCCGATCATCGACGCCTCGTCATGGCCGAAAATAGCCTCGGCTCCCCGGTTCCAAGACAGGATCATGCTGTTCTGGTCGATGGTCACCACGGCATCGGCCGCCACGGCGGTCAGGGAGGCGAAGCGGGCCCCCCCGTTATCGCCCCGCCGGCGCGAGCGCAGCCACAGGACCATGACCCCTCCGGCGGCGAGCAGGGCCGACAGCAGGGCGGTGATCATGATCTCGCCCGGGCCACCCATGGCTAGCCTCCGATCCCGGTGGGGGGATGCTCGGCGCTTCCCTGGTTGGCCAGCAATCCGAACGCCTGCGGCCCGGCCAGGGCCGGAGCGATGGCATATCCCTGGATGATGTCGCACCCGGCCAATTCCAGGGCCTCGACCTGCTCGACGTTTTCCACGCCTTCGGCGACGACGGTCATGCCCAGGCCGTGGCCCAGCCGGATGATGGCGTCGACCAGGATGCAGCTGTCGAGGGCCGCCGGCATGTCGTCGATGAAGCTTTTGTCGATCTTGACGGTGGAGGCGCTGAACCGCTTCAGATAGGCCAGGGACGAATAGCCGGTTCCGAAGTCGTCGATGGCGATGCCGATCCCCATGGCGGTCAGGGCGTCGATCACCCCCCGGAGCGTCGGCTCCATCATCACGCTTTCGGTGATTTCCAGCTCCAGCCGGGCGGGCGGCAATCCGGTCTCCGCCAGAACCCCGGACACCATCCCGACGAAATCGCCCCCGAGGCTCAATTGATGCGGAGAGACGTTGACGGCGATGGAGGCGGCATGGCCGCCGGCGGCCCAGCCGACGGCCGCGCGGCATGAGGCGGCCAGCATGGCCTCGCCCAGGGCCAGGATGAGGCCGGCCTCCTCGGCGGCCGGAATGAAGCGGATGGGGGCGATCATCCCCCAATCGGGGTCCGGCCAGCGGGCCAGGGCTTCGAACCCGGTGATCCGCTTGCGGAAAATGTCGAATTTCGGCTGAAAGAACGGAACGATGCGGCCGTCCTCGATGGCCCGGGGCAGCGCCCGGGCCAGTTGATCGTCGCCGGGAACCGGCCAGTCGTCCCCATCCGCCCGGAACGGCCCGAACTGGGCCGCGGGAGAACAGGCGGTCGCCTCGAAGGAAGGGTAGAGGTCGAGATCCTCGCTGCTGATCCGCTGCCCCAGGGCCCCCAGAACCGAAAGGGTCTCGGCGACGAAACGGCCGGGATCGGCGCTGATGGCCTGGGGGCCGGGCCAGGTCCGGCGATAGGTGTCGAATTCGGCCTTCATGCCCCCCATTTCGCTCTGGAAGCGATCGGCGACGGCCTGAAGGTGGGGCACCGGCCAGCCGCGCAGCTTGGGATAAAGCAGGCGGTCTTCCAGCGCCAGGTGGATGGAAAACTTGCCGAACAGTTCACGCAGGATGGTGGCCACCGCTCCCGGATCACGCTCGACCCGCGTCACCTCCAGCATTCCGTGGATCCGCTCCATCATCTCCCGCATCTGGTGATGATGACGCCGGAAGCTGTCGGTGGCGGCGGGAGTGGAACGGGATAGGGGCATCGAGGGGCCGACTCCAGGAAACGAACCGGGGATCACCGGCCGGCAAGTAAGCGGTCAACGGACTGAGTGCCGAGGCAGGCGATGATCGACACCCGGGCTTCATGGTGTCGAACACCCTTCTTCCTGACATTGACGTTGGTTAGCCGACTAAAGTACTTGGGTAATTTTCCCACCTGCGACAGCCGATCCAGCCCATATGCCTTTGTATAAAAAACTCAACAAACGGCATTATAAAATCTAATGCTATATTTTAATAGGTCTGCGATACGTATTAATATCGATGTTTTTCAATCAGATAGATAAAAGCCCCCTGGCCTTTCGCAGCAATTCCCTACGATCAACATGGTTGACTTCCGCGCTCTGGTTTGGTTCGCTACAAACATGCATACGCCATGCATCTATAGAGATCTACGAATGGAGGGCTAAATGTCTAAGCTTCATACTCTGCTTTTGTCGGCTGTCGCTGTCATCGGCCTCGCCGCTCCCACCATGGCAACCCAGAAATCGCCGCAATCCCTGTCGGTGAGCACGTCGACCATGGCAATCGGCAATCCCCACCCCGCTTCCGAGGCTCACGCCGCCAATAACGCCCGCATCGAGGAACGGCGCCGCGCGGACGTGGCCGACTGGCAGACCCTGCTCGGCAGCCAGCAGCCGTTCCCGGCCATGGGAGTGGGCGGACATCCCCGCTGAGGCTGGCCGGGGGGCGCCTCTTTCGCCGAGAAACACGCAATTTGGTACCGATTTACCTGACTAGGAGCGCAAAATGGTTCAGCACGTTGCCTGGGTGATCACCCTGATCGCCATGGGGGCGGTTGCCCTCAGCTTCCTTTGGGTCGCGGCCAGAGCGGGCGAGTTCGCCGAATATCCCGGCATCGTCGAAAGAGCCTATCGCCTCCGTAAGGTGCTGTTCGTGGTCTTGCTGGTGGTATCGGGCGGTGTCAGCGTCCTCACGCTGGGGGAACTGCCCTATGCCACCGCCTCCTACGGGACGCCCCACGAGGGAACGTTCCGGCCGGCCCAGGTGGTCGAGGCGGTGGGAAGCCGCTGGCAATGGGAGCTTTCACCCGGACAGATCGTCGCCGGCCGACCGGTCCAGTTCCGGGTCACGTCCACCGACGTGACCCACGGCTTCGGCATCTACGACGACGCGATGCATCTGCTGGCCCAGACCCAGGCCATGCCGGGATACACCAACGTCCTGACCTACACCTTCCAGCGGCCGGGAACCTATCACCTGCTCTGCCTCGAATATTGCGGCGTCGCCCATCACGGAATGATGGGCGAATTCACCGTCACCAGCCACTGAAGGAAACCGGCGATGATCATCCAATCGAATCTTGTTCCGACCCGGGGCGCCCGGCAGGCGGTCGCCGCCTATCTGGTGGTGTTCGGCGCGGTGCTCCTGCTGATGATGGTGCTGGGACTGCTCATGCGCCTCAACCAGGGCGGGCTGGTGACCCTGCCCGCCGAGTTCTTCTACCAGAGCATGACCGTGCACGGCACCGGCATGGTCGGGGTCGCCGGCGTCGGAGGTGCCGCCGTGCTGTGGTATTTCCTCGGCCGCCATGTCCGCCTGACCACCTGGGTGTTCGTCCTTAACCTGCTCACCTTCGTGGTCGGGGCGGGCATGATCATGGCCGCCGACTTCATCGGTGGCTTCGCCGCCGCCTGGACCTTCCTGTTCCCCCTGCCGGCCAAGGCCGGAGGGCAGTGGGAGCCGTGGGCCGCGGCGGTCCATCTGGGCGGCCTGCTGCTGATCGGCACCGGCTTCCTGCTGTTCCATCTGGACACCGTGCGGGCCATTCTCGGCCGCTACGGCAGCCTGACCCGGGCGCTCGGCTGGCCCAGCCTGTTCGGCAGCGATCCCGAGCCGCCGCCGCCGACCGTGGTGGCCAGCACCATGGTGGCCATCGCCAATACCCTGGGACTGGTGTTCGGCGCCTCGGTGCTGGTGATCAGCCTGGTGAACCTGATGGTGCCGCAATTCGCCATCGACGCCATGGTCGCCAAGAACATGATCTACTTCTTCGGCCACGTGTTCATCAACGCCACCATCTATATGGCGGTGATCGCCGTGTATGAGCTGCTGCCGGAATATACCGGGCGGCCGTGGAAGCCCAACCGGCCGTTCCTGGCGGCCTGGACCATGTCCACCATCCTGGTGCTGGCGGCCTATCCCCACCACCTGCTGATGGATTTCGGCATGCCGCGCTGGCTGCTGATCCTCGGGCAGATCCTCTCCTATGTCAGCGGCCTGCCGATCCTGGTGGTCACCGCCTTCGGAGCCCTGATGATCGTCTACCGTTCGGGGCTGCGCTGGGACCTGCCGGCGGGCTTGCTGTTCATCGGCGTCTTCGGCTGGGCGGCCGGGGTGATTCCCGCCATCATCGACGCCACCATCATCGTCAACTCGGTGATGCACAACACCCTGTGGGTTCCCGGACATTTCCACAGCTACCTGCTGCTGGGGCAGGTGGGCATGCTGCTGGGCTTCGCCTCCTGGCTGGGCCGGGCCGCCGGGGCGCGGATGCCGAGCCGCTTCGGCATCGCCGCCTTCTGGATCTTCGTGGCGGGAGGCATCGGCCTGACCCAGTCGTTCCTGTATTCCGGCCATGCCAGCGTGCCGCGCCGCTTCGCCGAGTACCTGCCGGAATGGATCGGCCAGGCCCGCATCGGCGCCCTGTCGGCGGCGCTGGTGATCCTGGGGACCACCATGCTGATGGCTCGGCTGGTGGCCGGAAGCGGCCCGGCCGGCGGGGCCCGCTGACATGGCCCGCAGCCTGGCGGCCGCCATGGCGGTGATCATCGTCGCCGTGGCGGCGTTCTGGTCGGCGACCGAGGGCTTCCGGGTCTTCACCACCGAGGGGGCTCGGCGTCTGGACGTGGCGCGATCGCCGCGCCCCCTTCCGGCGGTCGTCCTGGAGGATCAGGACGGCCGCCGGGTCGGCCCCGAATGGCTGCGGGGCCGGGTGGTGCTGGTCGAGTTCGTCTACACCCGCTGCCCCACCCTGTGCTCGACCCTGGGCGAGGTGTTCGGCCGCCTGTCCCAGGCCCTGCCCGGCGTGGCGCTGCTCAGCATCAGCTTCGACATGGAGCACGACGGGCGGGCCGAGCTGAAGGACTACGCCCTTCGTCACGGCGCCGACGGCGACCGCTGGCGGGTGGTCCGCCCGACCAGCGGCGGCGACCTGCGGGAATTGCTGGATACCGCCGGTGTGGTGGTGATCCCCGATTCATGGGGTGGCTATCAGCACAATGCCGCGGTCCATCTGGTGGATGACCGGGGGCGGCTGGTCCGCGTCCTCGATTTCGAGCCGCTGTCCGCCCTGATCGACGAGGTGACGCCATGGCTGGCCTCCTGACGCCGTCCACCCGCCGGAGCCGGATCGTCCTGGGGGCGGGATTGCTGGGCCTGCTGGCCCTGCCGCCCCTGCGCGAGGCCATGGAGAGCGATATGGCCCGGCACATGCTGGTGCAGATTCCCCTGCTGGCCCTGTGCGGCTGGTTGTGCGCCCCCTCCCCCGCCACCGGCCGAAACCTAGCGGGGGCCTGGGACCGTCACGGCATCGTCGGCATCCTGACCGCCAATCTGGTGGCGGCCTATTGGATGCTGCCGCGCACCCTGGACAACACCATCGCCTCGGCCGCCTTCGAAGCCGCCAAGTTCATCTCGCTGCCCTTGCTGGTGGGAGTGCCGCTCCGCCGCTGCTGGTCCCGCCTGCCCATGCTCGGCCAGGGCTTCGTCGTCGCCAACGCCGTCTCCATGCTGGGCATCGTCGGCTGGCTGTACCTGGCCGCTCCCGTCCGGGTTTGCGTCTACTACCTGGTCGATCAGCAGGAAGTCGTCGGGCGCGCCCTGCTCTATCTGGCCGGCGCCATCACCCTGGCGGTGTTGGTGCGGGCCTTTGTCGGCACCGCCCAATCATCGGTCCCGTTCCATCATATGGCGTCGCCGCAGCGACACCCGCACTTCGATCATCAAGGCAGGGGGAGCCGCCAATGACCAAATCCGCGCCCATCGCCAGCACCCTGGCGCAGGCTATCCGATGCCAGCAATCCGGACGGCTGTCCGAGGCCGAACGGCTTTACCGCGCCATCCTCCGGGTCAGGCCCGATCATCCCGAGGCCAACCACAATCTCGGATTGCTGTCGCTGGGGGCCGGGCGGCCGGAACAGGCGCTGCCCTATCTGCGCGCCGCCCTCGAGGCGCAGCCTTCCGATCCCCGGTTCCTGGCGCTGGTCGCCTGGGCAGACGCCAGCATGCGAGGCGGTGCGGCATATGCCGCCGCCGTCGCCCTGCACGCCGCCGGACGGCTGGAAGAGGCCGTCGCGGAATACCGCCGGACCTTGGATCTCAATCCCGATCTGGAGGATGCCCTCGCCAACCAGGGCGTGGCCCTCTACGGCCTCGGCCGGCTGGAGCAGGCGGGAGACTGTTATTGCCGGCTGCTGGAGATCCGCCCTGGCAACGCCATGGCGGCCAACAATCTCGGCAATATCCTGCGTCAATCGGGGCGGCTGGACGAGGCGGAGACCGTCTGCCGCCACGCCGTGGAGATCATGCCCGACCTCGCGGCGGGGCATTACAACCTGGGACTGGTCCTGGCCGGATTGGGGCGCCTGCCGGAAGCCATGGCCAGTCATCGCCGGGCGGCAAAGGCCGCCCCGGACCTCGCCGAAGCCCACTACGCCCTCGCCGACACGCTTTACAAGCTGGGCCGGCGGGAGGAGGCCGTCGAGGCGTGGCGCCGGGTCCTCGAGCTCAAGCCGGGCCTTGCCGAGGCCCACCTCAATCTCGGCATCACGCTTCTGGAACTGGGCCGTGCGGCCGAGGCTTTGGGGTGCTGCCTGTCCGCCATGGCCGCCGACGAGACCCGGGCATCCCGGATGCTGTTCGTCAATTGCATCAGGGGCCTTCGTCCGACCCGCGACGACGGCCGGGTTCGGGCTCTCCTGGTGCGCGCCCTGTCCGAGCCATGGGGCATGCCGGCCGAGCTGATCCCCGTCGCCGTCGCCATGATCCGGCTGGCCCCCGGAATCGAGGATTGCATCCTCGGCGCGAGGAAAGCCCGGTCCCGCCGGCCATCCCTGTCGGAATTGCTCCCTCCCTCCGCTATCGCGGCGGCGTCCTGTGATGCTCTCCTGCACGCGGCCCTGGTGACGGCGCCGATCCAGGACCTGGACTTCGAGCGCTTCCTGACCTCGGCCCGCCACGCCCTGCTGGCCGCCGTCGAGGGAACCGCCCCGGAGCGAAAGCAGGCCGGCGACCTCCTGGCCTTCCACTGTGCCCTGGCCCAGCAATGCTTCATCACCGAATACATCCACGATTGTGCCGTGGATGAGCTCGAGGCGGCCGCCGCCCTGCGCGGCCGGCTGGTGGCGGCGCTGGACAACGATGCCGCCATTCCGGTGCAGTGGCTGCCGGCCGTGGCGAGCTATTTCCCGCTCCACACGCTGCCGGACGCCCAGCGCCTGCTGGACAGGACATGGCCCGGGGAGGCGCGGGCGATGCTGGTCTCCCAGGTGGAGGAGCCACTGGCCGAATTCGGATACCGCCCGACCATTTCCCGCCTGACGCCCATCGACGACGAGGTGTCGTTGCAGGTGGCGGCGCTGTACGAGGCCAATCCCTATCCCCGCTGGGTCAAGGTCTCGGTGATCGACGAACCCCGCTCCATCGACGACGTGCTGCGCCGGACCTTTCCCCTGGCGCGGTTCGATCCCCTGGACACGGGGGACGGCGTCGATGTCCTGGTGGCCGGCTGCGGCACCGGACAGCACCCCATCTGTACGGCCCAGACCTATCCGGCGGCCCGGTTGCTGGCCATCGACCTCAGCGTGTCCAGCCTTTGCTATGCCAAGCGGAAGGCCGCCGAACTCGGCCTGGACGCCATCGAGTTCGCCCAGGCCGACATCACCCGGCTGTCGGGTCTCGACCGGCGGTTCGACGTGATCGAGGCGGTGGGAGTGCTGCACCATCTGGCCGATCCCATGGAGGGATGGCGGACGTTGCTGGGGTTGTTGCGGCCGGGCGGCGCGATGCGGATCGGCCTGTACAGCGAGCTGGCCCGTCGGGACGTGGTGCGGGCGCGCGACTTCATCGCCGCCGGAGGATACGGATCAAGCCCGGAGGAAATCCGGCGTTGCCGCCAAGACTTGATCGAGGCCGGCGACGGCGCCGATTTCGCGTCCCTCGCGGGCTTCAGCGATTTCTTCGGCACCAGTCCCTGCCGGGACCTTCTGTTTCATGTTCAGGAACACCGCCTGACCCTGGAGGCCATCAAACGCTTTCTCGACGCCAACGGCCTGCGCTTCATGGGCTTCGTCGTGGAAAGGCCGGTGCTCGACAGCTACCGCCGGCGCTTTCCCGATGATCCGGCGGCCACCGACCTGCGGCAATGGCAGGTTCTCGAGATCGAGAATCCCGACATCTTCCGCAGCATGTACCAGTTCTGGGTTCAGAGAATCGGGACCTGAGCAGGCAACCCTGCCCGGCATGACGCCGGGAAGGGCTGTTTGGCCTAGGTTCTGTACCCATAAACAGGATTCCCATTGAGGCCGGGTTGTGATTCAAACTCCCAAACGGAAGGGAGTTTGTTCATGGCCCGCTTCGATCTTTCGGACAAGGAATGGGACCTCATCTTGCCGCTGCTGCCCAACAAGCCGCGCGGCGTTGCCCGGACGGATGACCGTCGTGTCTTGAACGGCATCTTTTACATTCTGCGAACTGGCTCGCCATGGCGTGATCTTCCCGAGCGTTATGGCCCGTACACGACGGCGTATAGGGGCCGTCCCAATTCCTTGGTGCGGCGCAGCTCATCCAGCACGGCGCGCTTGTTGGCCTTGTTGCTGTGCAATTCCAGGCAAACGGCGCCCAGTCCGATGGCGTCGAGGCGACGCTTCACCACGTCCAGCGCCGCCATCTTCTCCGCGACGAACAGCACCTTGCGCCCGCCGGCCACCGCACCGGCGATCAGATTGGCGATGGTCTGGGACTTGCCGGTGCCGGGCGGCCCCTGGATCACCAGATTGCGCCCGCGGCGCACCTCCTCGATGGCCAGGGTCTGGGAGCTGTCGGCATCCATGACGTGGATTTGGGCCGAGGGCGGCACATGAGGATCGATCTTGTCGTCCTCGCCGATCAGCCCCTCCTCGGGCTCGAAGGATAGCGGCAAGGCCGACGGATATCAATAAGGCGGGAATTTCAGATGGGCACTACGCCCTTAATAAGGGCTTTTCGGCAAAAGCCATCTCCCAGACCCGTCCAAAACCATCCGATTTTATTGAAGCGAAAAACGCTATTTCCTAACGTTTCCGGCTGCTACAAATTTTCGCCACCTCATTGGCTTCACGAAAGAATCCCCCAGTCTCCCGCACCGCCATGGTCTGCACGGTGCATTGAAGTCAATGCGCTGATTTCATTGGATAAAACTATAAACGTCTAAAACTTATCCAAAACTCGTCCAATAAGCGGGCGTCATACTCATGCCACTCTGGACCCTCGCCGTCGGCAGTTTCGTGCGTCAGGCTGACATAGAGATATTCGAGCCCGACCGGCGGCATCAGAAGGCTTCCTCCCAGTTCCGTGACAGGCGCATCGCGCAATTGATCAACCCGACCATGGAATAGGTCTGAGGGAAGTTGCCCCACAACTCGCCATTGCGAGGGTCAATGTCCTCGGACAGAAGCCCTAGCGGATTGCGACGCCCCAGAACGGTCTCGAACAGGGCGCGGGCCTCGTCCCGCCGTCCCAGCGCGGCCAGTGCGTCGATGTACCAGAAGACACAGATGAGAAAGGCGGTGGCCGGACGGCCGAAGTCGTCCTCGGCCACATAGCGATAGAGGAAGTCGCCGGTCCGCAGATTGGCCGCGACGGCATCGACCGTGGCTGCGAAGCGCGGATCGTCGGTGGCCAGGAAATCCACTTCATGGAGCAGCAGCAAGGTCGCGTCCAACTCGTCGCCACCGAAGGTCGAGACGAAGCAGCCCCGTTTATCGCTCCAGGCTCGCTCGCAAATTATGGCGTGTAGGCGATCTGCCTCCCGGCGCCAATAGATGGCACGGTCGGTCTGGCCGATCTGGCGCGCGATCTTGGCCAGACGGTCGCAGGCGGCCCAGCACATCACGGACGAGAAGGTGTGAACCGACGCGATGGTGCGCAGTTCCCACGGCCCGGCATCGGGCTTGTCGAACACGGCGACGGCCCGATTGCCCAGGCGCTCCAACTGCTCGAACAGGGCCATATTGCCGGGATGGGCGAGGCGTCGGTCGAAGAAGGCATGGGTCGAGGCCAGGACCACGCTGCCATAGACGTCATTCTGAATCTGCACATGCGCCTGATTGCCCACCCGGACCGGGCCGAAGCCGCGATACCCCATCAGATGGGGAATGGCGACCTCGTCGATGGAGGTGTCGCGGGTGATGCCGTAGACCGGCCGCAACTCACCGTCCTGGGCTTCCTCGACGATGTCGTTGATGAAGCGCAGATAGTCCTCCATGGTCCGGGTGACGCCCAGACGGTTCAGGGCGTGAATGACGAAATAGGCGTCGCGCAGCCAGCAGAAGCGGTAATCCCAATTCCGCTCGGTCTCCGGGGCTTCCGGAATAGAGGTGGTGAGCGCCGCGACGATGGCTCCGGTTTCTTCGAAATTACACAGCTTCAGAGTGATGGCGGCGCGGATCACCGCGTCTTGCCACTCGAACGGAATCGACAGCGAGCGGACCCAGCTGCGCCAATGGTCGAGTGTTCGCTCGAACAGATCGCGCGCCGTGGTTTCAACACCGGCCTGAAGGCTTTCGTCGCTGCCCAGCAGCAGGTCGATGGGGCGATCCAGGACGAAGGGCCGCTCCTCGGTGATGTAGGAGACCGGGGCGTTGGTGGTCAGGCGAAGGGTCTGGGCCGGCGAGACATAGCGAAGATGGTTGCTGCCCCTGGTCAGTTGCGGCTTCAGTCCGCCGTTCTCAAAACCGGGCCGCAGCCGCACCAGCACGCGCGGGCGGCCTTGAACCGCCTTGATCCGCCGAATGATCATCGGCGGGCGGAAGATGCGCTCGTAGAGGGCGAAGCGGGGCGCGAAATCCACCACCTCGGCTATGCCGCCATGATGGTCGTAGAGGGTGGTGCGCAGGATGGCCGAATTGGGCAGATAGGCCTGCTCCGAATGAAGCTGGTCGACCAGCTCGACGGAGAACTTGCCCTGTGACGCCGTGTCGTTGAGCAGGGCGTGGAATACCGCGTCGCCGTCAATGCGGGGGAAGCACCCCCAGACGATAGCCGCTTGGGCGTCCACCAGGGCCGCGATATTGCAATTGCCAATGACGCCGAGATCAAGGGTGCTCATGGTCTTGGTCTCCTCCCAATGCGTTATTGAGCCCGTATAGCCAATGGCGCATGGCCAAGGGATCGGGAAAGCAGAAATGGGCCTTGCTCACGGGGCTGTCGCCCACATGAATGGAATGCCCGCCCATCCCGTTGACGGCCGTGAAGCCGCTTTCATCGGTCACATCGTCGCCGGCAAAGACCGGCCGCCGGCCGGCATAGGGCGGGACCCGCATGAAGCGTTCAATGGCCGAGCCTTTGCTGTTTCCGGCGGGAATGATCTCCATCACTGATTTTCCCTCCAGCAGGCCGAAGCGGCGCGGGTCCGTTGCGACGGCAGCTTCGGCCAGGGCGCGGACGGCGGCCCCCTGCTCGGGAGCGGCACGGAAATGCAGGGCAAGGGACACGCTTTTGCGCTCCAGCACGACGCCGGGAAGCCTGCGCCTGGCGGCCTCGATCCCGGCGACCAGGCCATCGGACCAGGACGGCTGAGGGGTGAATGTCTGGCCGCCAAGGCGCCATTCCGTGCCGTGGCAGCCCACGGCATCCCATAGGCCGGGAAAGAGTCTGTCGATACTATCGAGAGAACGGCCGCTGACCAGGGCCAGAGCCCCCCCCAAGGCGCGGGCCAGGGAGTCCAGCAATTGCGGCAAGCCCTTGGGGATGATCACCCCATCGGGGGTCGGCGCCAAGTCGAGCAAGGTGCCGTCGATATCCATGAACAAGGCCCAGTTGGTCCGGTCAGCCAAGGGAGGGGAACCCGTGCGCATCATGAATCCCCCGCCTTGATGGCGCTTCGGGTCATCGCCTCGATGCTATATTCGATGTTGCGGCGCTTGCGCATGCGGGCGGCATCCAACAGCATCCGCCCGGCCCAGAAGTAGATGTTGTGCTCGCTGACCATCTCGCGCATCAGGCGCATGCGTTCGCGGCGCTGCTCGGCGGGCATGGAAAGCCCCATATGCAGAGCCTCCCCCATGGACCTGATGTCATAGGGATTGACGATCAAGGCTTCCTGTAACTCGCGGGAGGCCCCCGCGAAAGTGGACAGCACCAGGACTCCGTCCTCGTCGTCGCGAGAGGCGACGAATTCCTTGGCCACCAGATTCATGCCGTCATGCAGGCTGGACACCAGGCAGACATCGGCGGCGCGGAACAGGGTGAACACGTCCTCGGGCTCGTGATGCTTGGGCACCAGGATGATGGGGACCCAACCGTTGCGGCCGAAGCGTTCGTTGACGGCGGCCGCGGCCGTTTCCGCCTCGACCTGGGTCTCGCGGTAGGCCGCAAGGCGTGAACGGGTGGGCGCGGCGACCTGAAGCAGCGTGAAGCGCCCGATCCATTCGGGATGAGCCTCCAGCAAGCTTCCCACCGCATGGAAACGGTCGGCGATGCCCTTGGTGTAATCGAACCGCTCGACACCCACGGCCAATTTCGTGCCGATCGGTATGCCGTATTTCCGCCGCACGCTCTCGCAGCATTCATCGGCTGGCGGTTGACTTGCCAGGGCGGTGGGCGGCCATTCGATGGAAATGGGATAGGGCCGCACCAGCGTGGTACTGTTTCCGGCGCGAACGGTACTGTGCTCGCGGTCGATATGGCTTTCCAGGAAACGATCCACCGAATCCAGGAAGTTGATACAGTGGAACTGGGTGTGGAAACCCAGGATGGACGATCCAAGCAGTCCCGACAGGATCTCTTCCTTCCAGGGACAGATGCTGAAGACCTCGGGATTGGGCCAGGGGATATGCCAGAAGGTGATGATGGTCGCCTCGGGCAGACGCTCGCGCACCATCTTGGGCAACAGAGCGAAGTGGTAATCCTGGACCAGGACCACCGGATTGGGGGTACGGGCTTCGGCGATGATGGCGTCGGCGAATTTCCGGTTGACCGCCACGTACTGCTCCCAGTCCGAAGCCCGGAACGTGGGGCGGACGAAGGCGATGTGGCACAGAGGCCACATCCCTTCATTGGCGAACCCGTAGTAATAGCCGTCCTGCTCCTCGTCCGATAGCCACAGGCGGCGAAGCGTGTAGGCGGGAGCCTCCGGCGGCACCTGGAGATGGTCGTTCTCGTCCACCATGGACTGATCGGCCGAGCCGCTGCCATGGGCGATCCAGGTGCCGCCGCAGGCCCGCATGATCGGCTCCAGCGCCGTCACCAGTCCGCTGGCCGGGCGCTGCAGCATCACCTTGCCGTCCTCGAGGTTATGGATGTAGGGCTCGCGGTTGGAAATAACCATGACCTCGGCCCCAGGCAGTTCGTCGCGCAAGACGCTGCGTAGGCTGTCGGGCCCCCAATCCAACCGGATGGCTTCCGCCAGGACGCGCGGCGCATCGAGATTCCGCAGGATCTTGCGCATCTCGCGCACCAGCGGTTCCACGTCGGGAGAAAGTGCGGAATCGTCCCTGCCGTCGCTTCCCCCCGCCAGTCCCTTGCGCACTGCCTTGATCCAGCCGCGCAGGGTCAGGCGGGCGACCACCACGGTCACCCCCGCCGCTCCCAATCCCAGCAAGGCGAGAAAGCCCGCGAGATAGAGCTCGGCGCTGTCGCTGCGGCGTTCGATGAAGCGCAGGTCGTGGAGAATGACCAGACGACCGAGATAGGTATTGTCGGCGGCCAGGGCGAAGGTGGCGACCAGAACCGGTCCGCCGTCGATGTGCTGGACGGTGAAGGCGTGGTCCAAGGCGGGCGCCGGAGGACAGGCCAGGGCTTTCGGCCATGCCGTGGACCGCTGGGTCAAGTGCCCGTCGGGCGTGCACAGGCCCAGGGCCAGCAGGCGCTCGTCCTGGGTGATGTGCTTGAACAGGGCGTCGATCTTGCGGTCGGCCTTGGCCAGAACCAGCCCCGTCACAGATTCCTGAATTGAGTTGAACACCAGCTGCGAGCGCATCTCCACATCGGTCCGGAACCAGCGTTCCACCAGCGAACCAACCAGTGGGGCGCCCCCCCAGGCGATGCCACCCAGAACCAGCAAGAGCGGGAGGACGAACCGGATTGCCATTCGCATGGATGTTCTCCTCTATGGTCCGGCGGCAGGGCATGTTTCCGCAGAACAGGGGGTTACATCGGTCACTGCGACCAGTTCCCACAGGCTGCCTTGGGTCTTGTTCAATCTCTCCCGGCTCATCGCGGCAAAGGTCAGCATGCCGGAAAGGCGAACCCGCTCGCCCACCAATGCGACAGGCGCCCCGTCCGCGTCCATTCGACCTTCCACCAGTCTGGCTGGCACCGTCGCCACGACAGCGTGACGAAAGCTGAAGCGCCCCTTTAGGGACGTCGGCTTCTTGGGAAGCAATCGGAGCCGGTAGCTGCGCTCGACCCGGGCTCCGCATCGCGATACCGTCGGACGGACCGAAATTGCGCGGATGAGATATCCCTCGGTCACGATGACGGAGCCCTCAACCTTCGGGTTGGGCTTGTTCGCCAGCGCCTGAATATCCTTCAACGCCATGGCGCGGGGTTGAACATTCGCTTGGGGGGCCGTCGAAGGAGGGCAGGCCGCTTCTTTCGCCGACGCTCCACCGGTCGCCATCATCACCGAGACGGCCAGGACGCTCATAGCGATGCGCCTTGCAACCCGGCGATCTCCCACTCGGTCTCTCTGCCACATCGTCATGAATTCCAGCCACATGGCGCCCTCCGCTACCGCTGGGGTATGACGAAAATCCGACCGGAACGGCTCACGTCGGGGTGCCGAGCTAACGGGGAGGCGGCAGGGGCTACTTCGTCGGCCCGTGCCCTCTCAGTATTCCGATGGCTTTCCGGATGGTCCTGGCAGCTCAAATGCATGCCTGCCTCCTTCTATCAATCTTTCTGAACGCTGTTATTTGAAAGATCGATTGTGGCGAGATGATGGTGATCCCCGGCAGACGGGATGGGCTGGAGGTCTTGATAGACTCCCATAAATTCTCCCTCCCCCCGTAACCTTTGCACAGCCGTCGGCGAAACCGGGACAGACGCCCCCTTGGACAAGCGATCCCTGTCCTCGGGAAACTCGGGGAGAGCCGCCGTGCCGCCGATGTCGATTGAAAAATCCCGGTTGATGATGGCTGCCGCCACTCTTTTCGCCCTGCCCTTGGCAGTCGAAGCCAGGCACTCCTACGACGCCAAGGCCTTCACCGACATGGTGAGCAAGGGGCTATGAATGCCGCCAACCTCTCTTTCGGCGTCGAGGCCGGTTCGCTGTCGCGCTGCGTGCTCCCGCTGCGGCCCATCCCGCTGGGCGGCCTTCTGATCCATTCCGGACTCGACAAGGTGGTTGAGACCCGGCTCGCCGACACCATGCCGCCTTGGCTGGTGAACCTGACCGCGCGGTTCTAACGCGTTTGGTCTTTAATCATGGAGACTCGCATGCTCACGTCTATTCGAACCCTCGCCTTCACCGTCGCCGTCGGCAGCTTCGTGGCCCTGGGCAGCGCCGGGGCCTATGCCCAGGCCGCGAACCCTTGCGCAGCCAAGAAGGCCATGGACGACAAGGCCATGATGGACAAGAAACCCGCCAACCCTTGCGCCGCCAAGCCTGCCAACCCTTGTGCCGCCAAGAAGATGTAGGTTTGGGTCGCTGGCCGGCCGGGCCTTGTCCTGGCCGACCGGCTTTCGCCCGAGGAGGCGATCTTGAGCGCAATATCCTCCAAGCGATGGATGGTGGTCCTGGCCGGTCTGGCCTTGGCCGTCGTTGCCATTCCGCCCAGCCGGGGCGCCGGTCACCGGGTTAAGCTGACCGGCGAGGTGATCGATTCCTGGTGCCAGACCACCGGCATCATGGTTGCCCTGGGCACCGCCCACCACCAATGCGCCATTTGGTGCGCCGTCGGCGGTATTCCCGTGGGCCTGCGGACCAGTGATGGAACCCTCTACACCATCCTCAGGGTCGACAAGGACAAGGCGAACGTGGCCAACCCGCGCCTTCTCCGGCTTCAGACCCATGAGGTTTCGGTGGAAGGCGATCTTATCGAGCGTGACGGCCTGCGCTATCTGCTGATCGACCAGGTGATGGACGATCACGGCATCATCAATCAGACCCATGCCGATAGCGGTATCCAGCCGTTCGGGGAGTAACTCCCATGCGCAAGCTCTTGCTCATTCTTCCCCTGCTGATCGCCAGCCCCGGCTGGGCGGCGGAATCCTGGGGCCTCCCGGGTGAGGAGGCGGCCAGCTTCGACGGCAAGGTGGTCGATGTCCAATGCGTGCTGACCAAGGATTGCCCCAAGGATTGCGGCGCCGGCCGTCGCCAGCTTGGCCTGCTGAAAAAGGATGGCGCCCTGATCCTGGCCATGAAGAATGCCGATCCCTTCGCCGGTGCCACCCGCGACCTGCTGCCCTTCTGCGGTAAGTCGATCACGGTGGATGGGCTATTCACAAGCAATGAGGGGGTGCGCGCCTTTGCCCTGCAGCGGGTCAAGCCCCCCGGCGGTGAGTGGATCGCCGCCAACGGTTTCGTCCGCGATTGGGCCAAGGCCCATAAGCTCAAGCCCGATTCCCCGCAAGCCGAAGAATGGTTCCGCCACGATCAAACCGTCGCAGGGCGCATCAAGGCCGAAGGCAAGCTCGGCCTGGGGCCGGGTCAATGAAGGATGTTCGCGGCTGGGTCACGGTATTCTGCACTCTTTTGCTCACCTTTGGCGCCCAAGCCGAGGAGTACTGGTCGCGGCCGCTCAAGCCTCAAGGCAAGGCTCCGGCGGCGTGGTCCGAACTGGAATCGTCATTGGACCCGCAATCCTGCGGCGCCTGCCACCCCGACAAGTTGGCGGAATGGAGCGGATCGCTGCACGCCAAGGCCTTCTCCCCCGGTCTGGTCGGCCAGTTGCTGACCTTCTCGAGGGAAGACACCCAAGAATGCCTCAACTGCCATGCGCCCCTGGCCGAGCAGGCGGCGGCCTTCGAGGCCGCCCGCAAGAAGGGCAAGGGCCATCTGCCCGAGGCCCAGGGGCTGGCGGCGGCAGGCAATTCCTGCGGAGGCTGCCACCTGCGCGGTCATCAACGCTTCGGCCCACCGCAGCGGGGGACCGGGGCGGTGGGCCGCATCGCTGGAGACCTGCCCCATGGCGGCTTTACCGGCAGCACCTCTTTCCAGAGTCCTGAATTCTGTGCCGCCTGCCACCAGTTCCCTGCCGATCAGGCCATCAACGGCAAGCCGCTGGAAAACACCGTCGAGGAATGGCGGTCCAGCCCCCAGGCCGCCGCGGGCCAGACCTGCCAGTCCTGCCACATGCCCGACCGCAAACATCTGTGGCGCGGCATCCACGACCCCGCCACCACCGCAGCCGGATTGACGCCCAGAATCTCCGCCGACCGTGATAAGGCCCGCTTCGCCGTGACTTCGACGGGCGTGGGACATGCCTTTCCCACCTACGTGACACCCAAGGTCATCCTGCACGCCATCTTGCTCGATGAGGCGGGCAAGCCGAAGCAAGGCTCGGAAGTGACCTACGTCATCCAGCGCCGGGTCGAGCACGACGGGGCCGATTGGCACGAAATTTCCGACACCCGATTGCTGCCGGGACAGACCGCATCGGTGGAAATTACCTGGAAGGACGCCGAGCGGGCGCGTGTCTGGCTGGAGGTGCGGCCGGACGAGTTCTACCACGCGGTCACCTATGCCCAACTGCGCCGCGACCTGCCGCAAGGCGGCGCGGCGGCCCGGTTGATCGCCGAGGCCGATACCCGCACCCGATCCACCGTCTACAGCCTGTTCACCAGCGAAATCGGGCGCCCTACCGCGTCAGGAGATCACCCATGAACAGGCCTCCCAGGAAATCGCCCGCAGCGTCGATCAGGCCGCCCAGCGGACCGGCGATGTGTCGGAAAACATTGAAACGGTGCGCGACGCCAACGGACTTGCCCGGCAGACATGGGAAGTGAAGACCAAGGTGGAGGCGTTCCTCGCCGCCATGCGGCAAGCCTAGCGCAGGGGGATCGTCGCGGCGCCCAGAATCCGTCCCAGGCCCGGCCCCTGGACCAGCACGGCGACAGTGCTGGCGCTGTCCGGAAGCGCCGACAGATCGAAGCGGATGGCCTTGGGCGTTCCGTCCCAACGCCCCAGGGGATGAACAGCGCGGACGATGGAGGTGTCCTTCAGAATCCGACCGGCATTCTCGCCCCGCGTCACCCTGGTCTCAGTCTCGCCGCTATAAGCGACCAGGGAGACCTCGGCCGGCGCCCCCGCCCCCAGTTCGATGGTCAGGGTACCGTCGGCCCGCGACAGGTGGACGGGCATTCCGTCGCGCGTGGCGTCCAGCGCCGCCAGCACGGCGGGGCGGTCGAAGCCCACCACGTCGGTGGTACCGTTGATCACCATCTGGGGGGTATAGAGGGTCTTGAGGCCCATGGCCGCCACATAGGCGTTCTGACGTGCCGTGGCGGACTTCAGGCTGAACGGATCCTTCCAGCCGAGACGGTCCCAATAGTCGATGTGATAGGCCAGAGTGATGATTCCCGGCCGTTTGGCCAATTCACCCAGCAGGCGATCGGCCGGCGGGCAGGAACTGCACCCTTGCGAGGTGAAAAGCTCGACCACTACCGGCATGGGCTCCGCCCCGGCGGCGGCGCCCAGCAGCAGCGGGCCGGCAAGGCCAAGCGCCACGCCAATGATGTGCGCATTCCGTCCCATGGCGCCCTCCCGATCAGCTTGTGCTGATCCCTATTCGTCGGGAGAGGGGAAAAGGTTTCCCGCTGCCTCCGACAGTCGCGGGCCGAGCCGCGGCCGGGAAGCGCAGCGAGCGGGAAAGGGACTGTAACCTGTGCCCCCTTCGCGGCGAATTCCCATCAGGCTCCCGCTGAATACAAAGGCCTGTTCCGCCATGGATATTGCGGCCAATCCCCCATTCGAGGCATTGTCGGGTTTGATTGAAAGCAAGGGTGGCCAAGCCGTGACCAGCGGCGAGCAGAGGGAGCCCGGCACCGCTTGGGGTGCCCTGATGGCGGCCGCCCAGGATGGCGACGGTGCCGCCTATGGCCGCTTGCTGGCCGAAATCACCCCGATGCTGCGTCGGATTGTTCGGCGCCGGTGGGGCGATACGGATTGCGAGGATATCGTTCAGGAGGTTCTGATCTCGCTTCATCGCGTCCGTCATACCTATGACCCGCAACGGCCATTCATGCCCTGGTTGATGGCCATCGCCCAGTTCCGTGTCGCCGATGCCGCCCGCAAATCAGCGCGCCGGAACATCCACGAGCGGCCGGAATGGAGCTTCGAGTTCGGGCTGCCCGATGTGGCGGCCGATGAACCCGACGAGCCACAGGGCGACCCTCAGCTCCTGCGCCGCGCCATCGCCAACCTGCCCGAAGGCCAGCGTCGCGCCGTCGAACTGCTGAAGTTGGAGGAACGCTCGTTGAAGGAGGCGGCGGTAGAAACCGGCATGAGTGTCGGCGCGTTGAAGGTGGCGGTTCATCGTGGGCTCAAGGCCCTGCGCGCCGCCATGACAGGAAAGGAGCGATGATGCGGACCGACGACCTGATCCTTTCCCTGAGCCAAGACGCGCGGCCGGTCCGGCGTTTGCCCCCGCCAACCCGGCGGGCGCTGGGTTGGTTCGCCCTGGCGGTTCCGGTGGTAGCGGCCATCGCCTTGACCTTGGGATTGCGGGCCGATCTGGGATTGCGCATGGCCGAACCGGCCTTCGTGATCCAGCTGATCGCCTGTGGCCTGACCGCATTCTGCGCCGCCATCGCCGGCCTCGCGCTGACCGTTCCGGGAACGCCCAAGGTCTGGGCGCTGCTGCCGATCCCGCCCATGCTGGTGTGGCTGGGCGGATTCGGCCGCCAATGCTTCCTGGAATGGCTGTCCCCGCAATCGGGGGAACTGCTGAACGGCCCCCACCTCCACTGCCTGCCGGACATCGCGGTGATCACCGCCATTCCCACGGTGGTCCTGCTGTTGATGCTGCGGCGCGGTGCCTGCTTCGAGCCCCGGCTGCCGGTGATGCTGGGCGGGCTGGCGGCGGCGGCCCTGGCCCATGGCGGGCTGTCGCTGGCCCATCCCGAGGATTCCGGATTGCTGGTCCTGATCTTTCAGTTCATTGCCGTCGGGCTTCTGGCGCTGGTGGTTGGAACAAAGCCGATGGGTATGACGCGTGGGTCGGAATAAATCGGGTGGAATGGCTCTTTTCCGGCCTCCCCTGCCGCGCCTCGACTTTTTGTCCGATGAATGTTCCAGAGCAGGTCAAACGACCAGCGGCTCCTTTGTAAAATTACCCGCTAACTATTTAATTCCATTGGCGCAGATCGCTACGTTTCGCACCGTCTCTACAGCCTGCCCATTGGATCCAACCAATTGATTTTCCAGTTGAAATCCTGGCGCATCCCAGGCTCCATGGTCTGCACGGTGCATTGACGGCAACCATCTGACTTCATTGAATAAAATTATAACCGTCCAAAACTTATCCAAGACTCGTCCAATAAGCGGGCGTTACCCGAGGCGAATTTCGATCCATTCGGACCCGCGAACATCGCGGTAGGGCGGCGTCTTGCCCGCCGGCCAAGTCAAGCATCGCCATCGTCAGGGGCCGGCGGCGCGGTCCATCCAATGCCTGAAATCGTCGGCGGCCAGCGGTCGGCTGAAGAAAAAGCCTTGGCAGGAATCGCAGCCCCTGCCGGTCAGGAAATCCAATTGCTCCGGGGTTTCGACACCTTCGGCCAGAACGGAAAGCTTCAGGTTCTTGGCCATGGCGATAATCGTCGACGTAATTTCGGCGGCGCCCTCGTCGTGGGGGATGTCTCGGACAAAACTTTGGTCGATCTTCAGCTTATCCAGGGGAAAACGGCGAAGATAGGCGAGTGAGGAATACCCGGTTCCAAAATCGTCGATCGACAAATGCACGCCTTGGTCCTTGAGGGCCGCCATTTGAATTCCGGCCTCATCCCCGCGCGCCATGATGGTTGTTTCGGTCAGTTCCAGCTCAAGACGGCATGGCGGCAGCCCACTTTCGCTCAGGATGTCGCGAATGCGCTCTTGCAGGTAGGAAAGTCGGAATTGCTGCGCGGAGAGATTGACCGCCACCTTGTCCAGGCGCAGCCCAAGATCAAGCCAGGATTTCATCTGGGTGCAGGCCTCCTGCAGCACCCAGTCGCCCAAGGCGACGATAAGCCCCGTCTCCTCGGCCAGGGGGATGAAGTGATAGGGAGAAATAATCTCCCGTCCCGGCGGCTGCCACCTCACCAGGGCCTCGACCCCTTCCACCCGGCCGCCGGTCAACGAGATCAGCGGTTGGTAGTGCAATACGAATTCGCGCAGGTCCAGCGCCCGTCTCAGACCGGCCTCCATCTCCAGACGCCGGTTGGCCTTCTCGGTCAGGGACCGGGTGTAGAAGCGATAGCCGTTACGGCCTTCCTGTTTCGCCTGATGCACCGCCGTATCCGCATTCTGGATCAGTTGGTCGGCGCCCTCGCCATCATCGGGAAAGAGGCTGACGCCGACACTGGCCCTGAGGCTGACCTCGTGACTATCGTTCAGGCGATAAGGGGTGCCGACGACGTCGATCATCGCCTGGGCGATACTGGCGGCATCCTCCGCCTGCGCAACGGTCTCCACCACCATCACGAACTCGTCTCCCCCCAAACGGGCCAGGGTATCGGCCTCTCCCATCTGGTCCCGCAGCCGGTGGCCGATCACCTGCAGCACCTCGTCGCCGGCATCATGGCCCAGGCTGTCGTTGACCACCTTGAAGTGATCCAGGTCGAGAAACAGCACCGCGCACCGGCGGCCGTCCCGCCGCGACCGGTCAAGGGCATGTTCCAGTCGCAATTGCAGCAGAACCCGGTTGGGAAGACCGGTCAGGGGGTCGTGATGGGCGAGATGCTGCAGCTTGGCTTCGGAATGCTTGAGCCGGGAAAGATCGGTGAAGACCCCCACATAATTGATCGGTTCTCCCTTCTCGTCGCCGACCGAGGTGATGCCCAGCCAGGCGGGGAAGGCATCCCCTCCCCGGCGCCGGAACGATACTTCGCCCTGCCAGGCTCCATTTTCCCGGACTGCCTGCCATATGGCCTGATGAAAGGCCCGATCGTCCTGGTTCGCCAGCAGGAAATCCATCCCCCGCGACAGGACTTCGCCCTCGGGGTATTCCGAAATGGTGGAGAAGGCCGGGTTAACGGCAAGAATGCCCCCGCCGAGGCCGATCACGAAGACCGCCTCCAGGGTCGAGGTGAAAACCGCCGCCGCCTGACGCAGGCTGGTCTCGGCTTCCTTGGCCTCGGTAATGTCGATATGCGTGCCGACCAGTCGTTCGGGCCGTCCCTGCGCATCCCGGGTCAGAAAGGCCGGGGCCCGGATGTAACGGTCGCCGCCGCCCTTGTGGCGCATCCGGAATTGGAGTTCGATCCGGTCATCCCCGCCCTTGAGGAATTCGCCCATCCGCGCCTGGGTCGGCAGGCGGTCGTCGGGGTGGAGCAGGTTGACCCAGGTGAAGGGAGAGGCCTCCAATTCGCCCTCCCCGTAGCCGAGCATGCCTTTCCAGCGGGGAGAGAAATAGACCTGGTTGGATTTCAGGTTCCAGTCCCATAGCCCATCATTGGCACCGCGCATGGCCAGTTGGAAGCGCTCCTCGCTGAGGCGCAGGCCTTCCTCGGCAAGACGCAGGGCCTCGCGCTCGGCGGCTTCGGCCAAGGCCCGGCGGACCGAAGGCACCAGCCGGGTCAGATTGTCCTTCAAAACGAAATCCCAGGTGCCGATCTTGAGGAGTTCGACCGCCTCCTCCTCGCCGACGCTTCCCGAAACGAGGAGAACCGGCAGGTTGGGAAAGCGGCCCCGGATATGGGCCAGGTTCTCGTGAAAATCGAGCCCGGGAACATTGTAGTCGGAGAGGACAAGGTCCCACTTTCCCCGCTCCAGGGCGGCGGCGATCTCGACGGCATTGACCGCCCAGCTGCATCGGGCCGCAAGCCCGTTACGGTGCAGATGGCGCTCCACCATCAGGAAGTCGGCCCTCACATCCTCGATAATCAAAATATTGATCGACGTTTCCATGGGATCGTCACTTCACAGGAGGTTCGTTGGTCAGCAACCAGTACACGCCGAGACGGGCTGCGGTTTCGGCGAATTCGGTGAAATCCAGGGGCTTGCGAACGAAGCTGTTGGCTCCCTCCTCATAACCGGTCAGCCGATCCTTCTCCTCGTCCGACGAAGTCAGCAGCACGATCGGCAGCAGACCGGTGCGACTGTCGGCGCGCAATCGCCTGAGAACGTCCAGCCCGTTGATCCGCGGCAGGTTGATGTCGAGCAGAATCACGGCGGGATCGCTTGCCGGGCGCCCGGCGAATTCAGCCTCGCGGAAAAGATAGTCGAGGGCCTGCTGCCCATCCCGGACGACATCGACCGTGTTGGCCAGATTGATCTTGCGCAGGGCCCGCATGATCAACATCTCGTCCTGGCGGTTGTCCTCAACCAGGAGAATCGACTTGCCGACCATTCCAATCTCCTTCGCTGTCGTCCCCATCCGGCCCGGCCTCGGGCAAGGTGAAGCGGAAGACCGCCCCCTTCCCCGGCGACGCAACGGCCTGAATGGTTCCGCCATGACGGCGGATGATCCGCTGGACGGTGGCCAGCCCGATTCCGATGCCGGGGAATTCATCCTGGCGGTGCAGGCGGGAAAACGGCTTGAACAGCTTTTCGGCATGCTTGGGATCAAAGCCGGCCCCGTTGTCGGCGACGCAGAACACCGGACCGGTGCCGTCATTCTCGACATAGAGCGAAATTACCGCCTCTTCGGTGTTGGACGTGTATTTCCAGGCATTGCCCAGCAGATTGCGCATGACGACGTCGATCATCCTGGAATCCCCCCGGGTGGCCAGCCCACCAGCGATCCGCCACGTCACCCGGCGTCTGTATCTTGGCTTGGCGCGGGAATGTTCGTCCCGGATGGCCCGCGCCAGCGCGGACAGGTCCACACGATCACGCCGCAATTCACCACGGGTGCTTCGGGCCAGTTGAAGCAGGCCATCGATCAGTTCGGCCATGTGCTTGCCGCCCCGGACGATCTCGTCGAGGTAATTGCGGGCCTCACCCTCCAGCGAATCGCCGAAATCCTCCACCAGGGCCTGGCTGAACCCGGTCATGGCACGCAAGGGGGCGCGAAGATCGTGGGATACGGCGTAGGAAAAGCTTTCCAGTTCCTCATTGGCGGCCTGTAACTGGCTGGTTCGCTCACGGACCCGCTGCTCCAGGCCGGCGTTGAGGCGCAGAACGTCGTTTTCAGCCTCCTTGCGACGCTGAATGTCTTCGACCACCACGATGAAATAATAGGGAGCGCCGAGCGCATTGCGGACCAATGACACGGTCAGGCTGAGCCATATGATCCGCGCCCCGTTTCCCATACCGCGCTTCTCGACGGTGTAGGTCTGGATATGCCCCTCAATCAGGGAGCGGGCCTCGGCCACATCCAAATCCACGTCGTCGGGATGAGTGACATCACGGAGGGCGCACGACAGCAGGTCCAGTTGGTCGAGGCCAAGAATGGAGCAAAGCCTGGCGTTGACCCGCAGGAAATGGCCATTGGGAGCAAGGAGGGCGATGCCGACCGCCGCCTGCTCGAATGTCGCCCGGAATCGAACTTCATTTTCGCGCAGCACCGCCAACTTCTTCCAGCGCTCATCGATTAGCCGCCCGGCCCGGGCGAGAAGTTCCTCCAGCAAGAATGGCTTGTAAACGTAATCCTGCACGGCGTCGCGCAGCAGCTTGATCCGCAATTCATCATCGGCCTTGGCGGTCAGCATGATGATGGGAACGTCCTCCATGCCAGGTTGGGCACGCAGGGCCACGACCATTTCATCACCGTTCATCCGCGGCATCATGACGTCGCTGATGACGAGGTCCGGGCGCACCTCCAGGGCCATCTCCAACCCGTCCTGGCCGTCGCAGGCCACGGCAACCCGGTAATGGGATGCCAGGGCCTCGGCCAGGAAGACCCGCATGTCGGGATTGTCTTCGACAACCAGGACCAGGGGCGCACCGATCAGGACCTTGGAATGCGGCGCCGCCGGTTGCGGTTGAAGGTCCACCGCCTGGGGAAGGAGGTTGGGGTCCATGGGCACGGAGGCGGAGGAAACGACCTCCGCTCCGGCTGGAGCCATAAGCGGCAGGGTGACCGTGAACAGGGCCCCACCGCCAGGGGAATCGGAAACGACGACACTTCCGCCGTGAAGACGGCAGAATTCCAGGACAATCGCCAGCCCCAATCCGGTGCCGCCGGACCGGCGCTCACCCTGCCGGAAGCGTTCAAAGATGGTATCGTGCAGTGCCGCTGGAACGCCGGGGCCGTTGTCTTGAACCTGGATGACGGCACACCCCGACCGTTCCTGCAGCGAAACGGCGACGCTGCCGCCATCGGGAGTATGGCGGAAGGCATTGGCCAACAGATTGAGCAGGATACGCTCAACCATCTCCTGGTCGACCTGGGCCGGCAATTCGCTTAGCCCCCGAACCCCGTACTGAATACGCCGCCCCTCGGCCAGCGATTCGAAATGAGAAGCGATCAGGCGGATTTCCCGGGCCAGATCAACCTGGACGTAATGGATCAGCATCCGTCCCGCTTCGAGCTTGGAAATATCCAGCAGGTTGCTGACATGGCGGTAAAGCAGGCGGGCGTTGCGATGGATACCGTCCAGGTCTCGCCGCGCGGGATCGGCAAGGTTGGGATCGGCCGTTCTCCGGGCAACCAGGCCGAGGATCAAGGCCAGCGGGGTGCGCAATTCGTGACTGACATTGGCGAAGAACTGGGATTTCAACTCGTCCAGTTCCCTGGTTTTTTCATAAAGCCGGGCCAGTTCCCCATTGGCTTGCTTGAGCTTGAAATTGATGTCGGCCACTTCCCGGGCACGGGCATAAATCTCGGCCTCCATCTGCCCCGAACGTTCGCGAAGGCTCTCGGCGAGTTTCGTCCGTTCGGCCTCGCGCTGCTGGAGTTGGACGAAGTCCGTCACATCCTCGACACGGTGAATGATATGCGTCAGGGTCCCACCCGGCTCCACGATAGGTGAGTTGATCGGGCTCCAGTAGCGGACTTCGAAGCCTCCCCCCTCCGCCTCGGGTTTGCGGATATCGTATTTCTGGACCGCCATCGTATCGACAGCCCGCGTCTCCAGGACCCGCTCCAGCGAGGCTTTCAGATTGCGGACGCCATCGGCATTGGCATCATCCGGATTATCCGGAAAGATATCGAAAATCTTGCGGCCGACGATATCCTGGCGCCTGGTCATGGTGGCCAGGGCATAGGCATCACTGACCGCCACGATACGAAGGTCGGGATCAAGGGCGAGATACAGGCCGGGGATCGCTTCGAACAGGGCGCGGAAATCCGGTCCCTGTCCGGCGGGCGGCGCCCTGTCTGACGCTGACGGAGGTGATGGTTTGGTCGCCACCCCAACCCCCAAAATAGAGATGCCCCAAGGGGGCAACCCGACTTCCGGTGAATCCTCCAACCATCATGACTCAATCGCAGCACAACCGAAAAGAATAAAATTTATACGACACTATACCTAGTGTATTTACCCTGCGCTGTCTAATCTCACCCTTAATGATCAAGGATGAGCCTCCATGACACCTTCCCGCTCAGACACCAAATGCCGCACGCGCAATCTCCGTTGGAAGGAATGTCCGCCCACTCATCGGAAAGGAAGGATTCGATCCAGCGCTGGCGCCACGACATTCCCACGCCAGGAGGGCCCGGCTTTTCGACATTTCCAGCCGCAGCAGATTTCCGGCACTACATTGAATTAGCGGAAAAGTTCGTGATTTTCCCACATCTCCATGGCCTGCAGGGCATATTGACGGCAGGGCGTTGACCGGTTCCGATTACAGGAACATGCCATCAAGATCGTCCTCGGCATCCTTGGCCTTCGATTGCATCGCCTTTGCCGCCGAATCGTCCTTGGCGAAGGCCTGATGGATGAAGCGTTCGGCGTCCATGGTGTAACAGGGCTGCATCAGGCGGTGGATGTCCTTGTGGAGCGCCTCGTCGAGGTCGGTTTCGGCGGCGAGGCCGGCGGCGATCGCCGATAATCGGGCCACGCCATCCTTGGCGACCGCTCCCACCCGATGATGAATTTCAATTCCGGCTGCGGTCTCGGTCAGGGCCGTTGAAACGCCGCCGGCATCGGCCCGCAACTCCGCCAGGGCGTCGGACATGGACACGCCCACGCGCGACAGCGCCGCCATGGACTCGGCCATGACCGCCACGGGATCGCCCGCCTCGCCGCCGTCGCCCTCGGCCGCGGCGACGGCCAGATCGTCGGCAAGGCCGAGGACCACCTTCAGCAGTTCGGCGATGGAGTGCGAACAATCCTCTGTCCGCTTGCTGCAGGCGCGCAACTCGTGGGCCACGACGCCCAGCGCCCGCCCGTCATTGCCGAGGCGGCCGCATTTCAAGGTGGCGTTGAGCCCCATCACCCGCATGTCGGCGTCGATGGACTGGATGGCGGCGAGATCGGCGGCCATGGCGCGAAAGCCGCTGGAAACCGCCCCGACCACCGACCCGGCCCGGCTGCGGGCCTCGGCATAGGCGGTGAGCAGTTCGCTGGCCCGCCGGATGTCGCTTTCGATCTCGGCCACGAACAATCCCCCGCCGCCGCCGCCGCCGAAGGCGTCTTCCGCCTCGGCGAGGATTTCCGCGGCCTCCCCGGCCAGGGCGGACAGGTTGCGGGCCAATCCCTCGACCTCGCCCCGGTAATCGCCGGCCCCGCCGTCCAACTGGGCCGCCTGGAGGTGAAGAACCCCACCGACCATCAGCGCCCGGCGTTCCTCCCCGATTTCATCGCCCAGCCACTGGCAACCGGGTTCGGTGACGGGCTCGCCGGCCGCCAAGGAGACCATGGCCCGCAGCGCGGTGCGCACGTGTTCGATTCGCTGGCAGACGCTGTCGTTGATCTGAAGCTCTGCCACCGTCGCGCCGATCCGCTGGGCGATACGCCTGGACTTGTCCGCCACCGAATCGGCGGTGTGGGCGACGCGATGGCGGCGCTCGGCCAGAACGGAAAGGCTGGCATCGATGCGGGCACGCACCGCCTCCAGTTCCTTGGCCTCGTTACGCTCGAAATCGGCCTCGGCCTGCCGTGCCGAGGCCACCGCGCCCCGAACCGTGCCGAGACGGCCCCCGGCCTGCTCGATGGATGTGGCGGCCAGGTTTCCCAACCGGCCGATCTCCTTGGTGAAGACCGAGAAATCAACCCCCGCCGCCGTCACCAGGGCAGCCTGGATCTTGCCGTTGATGGCCAGCGCCCCCACTTCGCCGATGATCCGCTGCAACTGGTCGAGCCGCGTGGCCACCTCGGTGGCGCCCTCCTCCAGCTGGAGCAGGATCGAACCGGACCGGTTCGCCTCTCCTCCCGACATCCGGCTGATGCCCTGGACGGCCCGTTCCAGGCCGGAGACGGCATCATGCGCCTCCGGGCTGTGCAGTTGCTCCGCCAATCCGGCAAGATTGCCGCCCAGCCGGGCGAACACCTCCACCGCATGCCCCAGACTGTTGCCGAGCCGCAGGAAATCCTGGTCGGCCGACCCGGTCAGGCGGCCGAGGGCCGCATCCAGATCGGCCAGGGCGGCGCGGATGCGCTGCGCCTCGGCGGGAGCGACGGCGCCGGGAGGGGTCAGCATGGTTCACCCGAGGTCTGTGGCGCACGGTCCGGCATGGCGATCAGGGCGGTTTCGTCGCCGCTGAACAGGTAGCCGATATCGAGGACGATGACGAAGGCGTCGCCACGCCGCCCGACCGCCTTGATGAACTGCGAGTTCCAGCGGATGCCGATATTGGGCGCCGCCTCCATGGGATGATCGGCGAGGCCGGTGACCTCGTAGACCCGATCCGCCACCAGGCCCATGACCACGTTCCGCCCCCCGGTCGCCACATCGAGAACGATGATGCGGGTGCTGGGCGTGGGCGGGGCCGCCGGCAAGCCCAGCTTCACCCGCAGATCGACCACCGGCACGGTGCAGCGGCGGACATCGATCATCCCCATCAGGTAGGGCGGCGCGTTGGGAATGCGGGAGATGGGGCAGAGGTCGAGGATTTCATGCACCCTCTCGACCTCCACCGCGAAGATCTCCTTGTCGATGCCGAGGGTGACGTACTGGGCGGCCCTGTCCGATGTGGCGATTTGGCTCATGGTCCGGTCCTTCCTGTCGAAGCCCTTGCCTCAGTAGCGCTGAAACTCGGCATCCTCGGCATCCATTTCGATGATCGTGCCGCTGCCCGCCCCTTTCTTGGCGGCCGGCTCGGTCTTGGCGGCGGGGCGCGCCGCCGGTTTGGCCTTGCCGGCCGGCATATGGGCGATCTGGGCATGCCGGGCGACGGGCTTGGCCGCCGCCGGCTTGGCCGTGCTCTGGGTGGTCCGGAAATAGTCGATGGTGTTCTGGAGCTGCTCGGCCTGGGAGGCCAGTTCCACCGAGGTCGAGGACATTTCCTCGGCGCCGGCGGCGTTCTGCTGGGTTACCTTGTCCAATTGCTGGATGGCCAGATTGACCTGATTGGCGCCCACATCCTGTTCGCGGCAGGCCGCCGTGATCTCCTCCACCAATTCGGCGGTCCGCTTGATGTCCGGCACCAGCTTGCTCAGCATCTGGCCGGCGTCCTGGGCGACCTTGACCGTTTCGGTGGATAGGGCGTTGATCTCGCCGGCCGCCGCCTGGCTGCGCTCGGCCAGCTTGCGGACCTCGGAGGCCACCACGGCGAAACCACGGCCGTGCTCGCCGGCCCGGGCCGCCTCCACCGCCGCGTTCAACGCCAGAAGGTCGGTCTGGCGGGCGATTTCCTGGACGATGCCGATCTTCTCGGCGATGGTCTGCATGGCGCTGACCGCCCGCCCCACCGCCTCGCCCGAGGCCTGGGCGTCCTTGGCCGACTGACGGGCGATCTTCTCGGTCTGGCTGGCATTGTCGGCGGTCTGCTTGATGTTGGCCGCCATCTCCTCCATGGACGAGGCGGCCTGTTCGGTGGCCGAGGCCTGCTCGGTGGCGCCCTGGCTCAGTTCCTCGGCGCCCGAGGACAATTGCTCGCTGCCGGCCGCCACGTTCTGGACGGCGTTGACGGTTTCGCCCACCACGCTGCTCAGCTTTTCGACCATGGTCTTCAAGGCGATGCCCAGGGCGTCCTCGTCGCATAGGGGGGTGACCGTGACGGTCAGGTCCCCCCCGGCCAACTGATCGGCGATGCCGGCGATGTCGCGCTGGTTCTCGTTGACGGTGTGCAGCGCGCGGGCCATCTCGCCGATCTCGTCCTTGCGGGTCTGCCCTTCGATGACGGTGCTCATGCGCCGCTCGGCGACCGCCCCCAGGGCCTTGACCATGGTGGCGATGGAAACGGTGATGGAGCGCACGATCATCACCGCCAGGGCGATGGCGGCCAGCAGGCCGATGGCCACGGCGGAGAGATTCTGGATGCGGGTGCTGGTGAAGGTTTCGCCGCCCTTCTCGTACTCGGACTTGGCCACCCGCTCCTGCAGGGCGAGGTTATCGCGCAAATTCTTGTTCAGAACGATGACCGTCTGACGCATCTCGCCGGTCATGATGGCCGAGACCTGCGCCCTGTTGTCCGCATTGGCGGACAGCAGGGCGACAACGTTGTCGACCCCCTTGTTGTAGCTGTCCAGGCTCTTCTGGATGCGCTCGGCGATCTCCTTTTCCTCCGGAGCGAGATAGGTGGAGAGATAGTCCGACCACTCCTTGGCGATCTCATGCCTAAGCTCGGCAACCCTGGAGACACTGTTCCGCCGTTCCTCGGGAGTCGCGGCCATGATGCTTTCCAGCAATCTGCCGCGGACGCGGCCGATGTTGTCGATAATCTTGGCCAGTTGCACCAGGCAAACCGCCCGATCCTCGTAGACGGTCTTGAGCGAGGCGTGCATCAAGCCCATACCCCGGTCGCCCAGATAGGTGATGATGGCCATGGGCAGGATCATGACGACGAGCAGGATCGTCAACCGGGCATTGATCTTCATGTTGGCGAACATTGTCAGTCTCCTGTTCAGGACCCGTGGAGCCGGTCCTCGCGAGCAGGCTCGGAGGCAAAGACCCGGTCGATATCAAGGATGATGAGGAAACCGCCGTTGCGGCGGCCGATCCCCCGAATAAATTCCGGCGGCCAGCGCATGCCGACCTTGGGCGTGGATTCGATGGACTGCATGTTGATCTCGGCGACCTCGTAGACCTTGTCGGCCAGCAGGCCGACCATGGTCAGCTCGCCATCCAGGGTGGCCTCGATCACCACGATGCGGGTATCGATGGTGCGGGGTTCCACCGTCATGCCGAGACGCACCCTGAGATCCACCAGCGGCACCACCTTGCCGCGCACGTTGATCAGCCCGGTGGCGTAGCGGGGCGCATTGGGAACGGTGGTGATCGGCACCAGGTCGAGAATCTCGCGGACGATGGTGGCCTCCAGGGCGAACGCCTCCCCGGACAAGGCCAGGGTGAGAATCTCGACCGGACGGGAGAGTGTGTGGACATTTCCCATCTTTAGGACGCCTTCTTCTGGGACTCGGAGGCTTGGCCGAAATCGATCAGGCGCGGCACGTCGATGATCAGCGCCACGGTGCCGTCACCGAGAATGGTCGCCCCGGAGAAGGTCTGGACCGTGCTGTGGATCTTGGACAGCGACTTGATGACCGTCTGGTAGTCGCCGATGATCTGATCCACCACCAGCCCCACCCGGGCGTCGCCGGTCGAGACGATCACCACCTTCTGATAGGGCTCGGGATCGGTGACGACGTTGAACAGTGCCTTGAGCCGCAGGAACGGCACGGTCTCGTCGCGGATGTTGAGGAAGTCGCGGCCGGAAGCGCGCCGGTCGTCCTCGGCGCTCAACTCGACGCATTCCTCCACCGCCGACAGCGGGATGACGTAACGCCCCTCGCCGACCCGGACCAGCAACCCGTCGATGATGGCCAGGGTCAGCGGCAGCCGCAGCGTCATGGTGGAGCCGGAGCCCAGGGTGCTGTCGATGTCGATGGTGCCGCGCAACTGGTCGATGGCGCGCTTGACCACATCCATGCCGACGCCACGCCCCGACACGCTGGTGACCTTGGCGGCGGTGGAGAAACCCGGCTGCAGGATCAACTGGAAGATCTCCGGCTCGCTCAGTTCGGCACCGGGCGGGATCAGGCCGTTCTCCTCGGCCTTGGCGCGGACCCGCACGGGGTCGATGCCGGCGCCGTCGTCGGTGATCTTGATCAGCACCTGGGCGCCGGAATGGATGGCAGACAGGTGGATGGTGCCCTGGCGCGGCTTGCCCTTGGATTCCCGGATATCGGGGGCCTCGACGCCATGGTCGAGGCTGTTGCGGATCAGGTGGACCAGGGGATCGTGCAGGCGTTCGATCACCGTCTTGTCCAACTCGGTCTCCTCGCCCGAGGTGGTCAGGGCGATCTCCTTGCCCAATTCCTTCGACAGATCGCGCACCAGCCGGCGGAAGCGGCCGAACAGCGAGCCGATGGGGACCATGCGGATGCCCATGGTGGTATCGCGCAGTTCCGACGACAGCCGTTCGATCTCCTCGACCAGCGACTTCAGATGGGGGTCGTTGCCGGCATTGGCCAATTGCCGCAGGCGGGCCTGGGCGATGACCAGTTCGCCGACCTGATCCATCAATTCGTCGAGACGGCTGGCCTGCACCCGGATGTCGGCGGCATCCGCCTTGGCGACCTTCTCGACCTCGCCTTTCAGATGCTTCTGCTCGGCCAGGGCGGCCGCGACCTTGTCGGTGCTGACCAGCCCCTCCTTGACCAGCATGGCCCCCAGCCGGGGCTGCTGGTCGAGGGCCTTGTCCAGGGCATCGGCCGAGACCGCATGGCGTTCCACCAGGATTTCCCCCAGGCGCTTGGCCTCGGGCTCGACCACCTCGACGGAAAGCTCCATGTCGTCGATGACGAACATGAAAACATCGTCGATGGCCGAGCGCGGCTGGTCGGTGGACAACAGGCCGTCCCAAGCCAGATAGCAGCCGCTGGGGTCCATCTCCTCCAGCATGGGAATGCCGTCGGTGTCGGTCACCATGGTGCAGTCGCCCAGTTCGCGCAGCTCCTTCAGCAGCAGCAGCGGATTGGCGCCCATGGCCATGGCGTTCCGGGCAAGCCTGAAATGCAGGCGGTAGGTGGTGCGCTCGGGCGGCGGTTCGGGTGGATGGGCGTCGTTGCTCGACACGCTCACCACCGGCCCGATCCCGATGATTCCGGCCAATTGGGCGAGAAGGGCCTCGCTGCGCCCCGGCGGCGCGGCCTCGGGCTGTTCGATCAGGACGCGCATGTGGTCCTTGGCGGCCAAAGCCACCTCGACCAGTTCCTTGGTCGCGGCGAGCTTGCCCTTGCGGACCAGATCGAAGGCGTTTTCCACATGGTGGGTGAACGCCGAGGCGGCGTCGAAGCCGAACATCGCCCCCGACCCCTTGATGGTGTGCAAGGCCCGGAACGCCGTGTCGATCAGATCCTTGTCCGAAGGATCGGCCTCGATGTCGAGCAGGGTGGTTTCCAACTGCTCGAACAACTCCCTCGCCTCGGCGCGGAATGTTTCGACCGGGTCGATGGCGGTGGACATCAGGCGGTCCTCCCCTCGAGCCAGAATTGGGCCCGGGAGCCATCCTGGGCGCCGCAGATGGTCAAGATCTCCAGCAGCGCGCCGCCGGCCGGGGCACTGAGGCTCAGAACCTTGCCGGCGGCTTCGGCACTCTTGCAGGCGGCGAGGATCAACTGGATGAAGGCGACATCCACCTCGGTAAGGCCGGAGCAATCCACCTCGATACGGTCGGACGACTCCAGGGCCTGCTTCAGTTGCCGGGCGATGTCATCGGCCTGGCGGATGGTGGCGGCGCCGGTAAAGCCGATGACGACGGTGGGTGCGCGTGCCATGCCCAACCTCCTTGGGGACATCTATGAACAACAGGGTAGGCGCTTGGTCGGTATATTGAGGAGGAGGAGGAACGGCTAAGCCATCGCGGCAAAGGTATATTTGCCGCCCCCGTTCAGCACCTCGGCGAAGGCGGCGGCGGAGACCGGGCGGGTGAACAGGTAGCCTTGGGCGAAATCACAGCCGCTCCGGCGCAGGAATTCCAGCTGCGCATGGGTTTCGACGCCTTCGGCGACGACCTCCAGGTCGAGGCTGTGGGCCATGGCGATGATGGCCTGGGTCAGGGCCTTGTCCTGGCCGCGCTCGGTCACCTTGGAGATGAAGGAGCGGTCGATCTTCAGCACATCGAAGGGAAACGAGGTCAGGTAGCTCATGGATGAATAGCCGGTCCCGAAATCGTCGATGGAGAAGCGCAACCCCATGTCCTTCAGGTCGTTGAGCAGGGTCAGGGTATGGGGCGACTGGTCGAGCAGCAGGCGCTCGGTCACCTCGATCTCCACCAGTCCGGCGGCGACACCCTGGCCGGCCAGGGCCCGGGCGATGACCTCCAGCAGGGCGCGGTCGGCCAGCTGGCGCGACGATACGTTGACGGCCACCCGTATGGGCGGCAGCCCCTGTCCGGCCCACCGGGCGATGTCGCGGCAGACGGTCTCGACCACCCAGGCGCCGATGGGGACGATCAGGCCGGTTTCCTCGGCGATGGGAATGAACAGATCGGGCGCCACCGGGCCCAGATCCGGATTGGTCCAGCGCAGCAGAGCCTCGGCCGCCAGGATGTGTCCGCTGGCCACCTCCACCAACGGATGGTAGTGCACCTGAAATTCGCCCCGCTCCAGGGCGTGGCGCAGGCTGGCCTCGATGGCCAGGCGCTTGCGGGCGCTGGCGTCCAGTTCGGGGGTGAAGAACCGCCAGTTGCCCCGCCCTTCCGTCTCGGCGACCGGCATGGCGGCGGTGGCGCTGCGCAGCAAGTCCTGGGCGGTGCTCCCGTTCTCGGGAAAGAGGGCGATGCCGATACTGGCGGAGATGAAGATTTCGGCGTCGCCGACCTGGAACGGCGCCTCCAGCCTGGCGCAGATCCGCGCCGCCACCGCCTGTGGCGCGTGGGCTTCCCCCAGATCGGTCAGCACCATGACGAACTCGTCGTTGCCGACCCGCGCCACGGTATCGGCCTGACGCTGCTCGATCCGCAGGCGCTGGGCGACCTGGCGCAGGATTTCATCGCCGGCATCATGGCCCATGGTGTCGTTGACCGCCTTGAAACGGTCGAGGTCCACCAGCATCACCGCCACCTGGTCGCTGTTGCGGCCGGCCAGGGCGATGGCCTGGCCGAGGCGGTCAAGCACCAGCATGCGGTTGGGCAGGCCGGTCAGCGAATCGTAATTGGCCTGCCATTCCAGCCGCGCCTCGTATTCCTTGCGCAGCGTGATGTCTTCCTTGATGGCCACGAAGTTGGTGATCGCGCCGGTTTCATCCCGGATCGGCGAGATCAGCGCCTGCTCCCACAACATGCTGCCGTCCTTGCGGCGGTTCTGGAAGGTGCCGCGCCACTCGTTGCCCCCGGTGATGGTGTCCCACAATTCCCGATACATTTCCGGCGTCGAATAGCCCGACTTGAGCAGGCTGGGTCTTTGGCCGATCACCTCCTCCGGGCGATAGCCGGTGGTTTCGGTGAACTTGGGATTGACGTATTCGATGATGCCGTCACTGTCGGTGATCACCACGGAAGCCGGGCTCTGGCGGACCACCATGGAGGTCTTGCGGACCTCTTCGGTCAGCCACAGCGAGACCTCGGCCAGGGTCTTGTGCGCCCGGCACGAGGCCAGCAGGTTGCGCATCCTGGCCGCGAATTCCACATGGTCGATGGGCTTGGCCAGAAAGTCGGTGGCGCCGATCTGCAAGGCCATGTAGCGGACATCCACGTCCTCGGTGGAGGTAACCATCACCACCGGGATGGCCGCCCGGCCCCGGTCGTTGCGAAAGGCTTCGATGATGGCCAGACCGTCGGGCGCCGGCATCTCGTAATCGACGATCAGCAGGTCGATGTCGTTGGCCAGACACCACCGCAACGCCTCGGCCGAATTGGTGAAGCCGATGGGCTCGCAGCCTTCGATGGTCTGCAGCAACTGGAGCATCAGCGCCACGGCGCTGGCGCTGTCGTCGATGACCACCGCCCGCTGGTTCGTGCTGGGGAGGCGGAGGGAATTCATGGCGTGTCCGCCCTGCGGATTTCGGCGGCCAGCAACCCAAGCGGCACCACCTTTTCGGCGGCGCCCCGGTCGATGGCCTCCTTGGGCATGCCGAAGACGACGCAGGTCTCCTCGTTCTGGGCGATGGTCAGCGCGCCGGCGTTGCGCATCTCCAGTAGGCCGTTGGCGCCGTCGTCGCCCATGCCGGTCATGATGATGCCCACCGCGTTGCCGCCGGCGAACTGGGCGGCGGAGCGGAACAGCACGTCCACCGAGGGGCGGTGGCGCGATACCAGGGGGCCGTCCTTGACGCTGACGTGATAGCGGGCGCCGCTGCGCTGGAGCATGGCGTGGCGGTTGCCCGGCGCGATCAGCACGTGGCCGCGCAGGACCGGGTCGCCGTCGGCGGCCTCCTTGACCGTCACCTGACACAAGCTGTCGAGACGCCGCGCGAAGGCGGCGGTGAACAGTTCCGGCATGTGCTGGACCACGACGATGCCGGGGCAGTCCATGGGCAGGGCGACCAGCACCTCGCGCAGGGATTCGGTCCCGCCGGTGGAGGCCCCGATGCACACCACCTTTTCGGTGGTGCGCGCCATGGCCCGGTTGCCGGGGGGCGGCATCATGACGTCGGCGGACAGCTTCTTGGCCGATCCCAGGACGTGGCCGCCGCGATCCACATGCCGGGCGGGCAGTTTCTGCAGGCGGGCCTGGGCCGCCGCCTTGACCGCATCGCAGATCGCCTCGGCGGATTCCCGCAGGAATTCGCGGGTTCCCATCTTGGGCTTGAGGATGACGTCCACGGCCCCGGCTTCCAGGGCCTGCATCAGCGTGTCGGAGCCCTCCTCGGGCAGCGACGAGCAGATCACCACCGGAATCGGGCGCTGGCTCATGATCTTGCGCAGGAAGGTAATGCCGTCCATGCGCGGCATCTCGATGTCCAGGGTGATGACGTCCGGGGTTTCGTGGGCGATCTCGCGGGCGGCGGCATAGGGATCTGTGGCGGTCGCCATGACCTCGATGGCCGGGTCACGGCTCAGGATGTCGGCCAGGGTCTGGCGGACGCTTGCGGAATCATCGACGATCAAAACCTTGATCTTCTGCATATCACGTCCGCCTGAAGATGGAGTGTCCCAGAGGCTCCAGCGGCACCACCATTCCGGTGATGCTGTCGGTGTGGCCCAATATGAGGTAGCCCCCGGGGCGCAGATGCGACGTCAGCTGCCGCACCACGGCCTCCTGCGTCTCCCGGTCGAAATAGATCAGAAGGTTGCGGCAGAAGATCACATCCATGTCGCGCTCGACCGGATAGCGGTCTTCGACCAGATTGATACGGGCGAAGCGGACGAGACTGCGGATTTCCGGCGCCATCCGGACCAGCTTGTTGGCCGGATTGCTGGAGCGCAGCAGATAGCGCTGGCGCATGGACACCGGCACCGGCTCGACCATTTCCTCGGGAAAGACCGCCCGCGCGGCGGTGGCCAGCACCTCGGTGGAAATATCGCTGGCCAGGATCGAGAACCGCCACTCGGGCTCGGCGCAGGCGAAGTCGCTCAGCACCATGGCCAGGGTGTAGGGCTCGGCCCCGATGGAGCAGGCCGCGCTCCAGAACCGGGCGACGTGGCCGGTTCCGGCCAGCTCCGGCAACGCGACCCGGGTGAGGAAGTTGAAATGGGCCGGCTCGCGGAAGAAATCGGTCTTGTTGGTGGTGATGGCGTCGATCAGGTTGATCACCTCATCGTCGCAATCACCGCAATCGAACACCGCGGCGATGTAATCGGAGATGCTGCTGAGGCCGAGAGCCCGGACCCGGCGATACAGGCGCCCCTCGACCATGGTCTTCTTGGCGGCGGTCAGCTTGATGCCGGTGGCCGACAGAATGAAGGACGCGATCCGTTCGAAGTCGGCGTTGTCGATGCGACCAAGGCCTCCGTCGAATTCAGCCATCCGAGCCGCTCCACCTGTTCCCATCTCCCGCCTCCCGCGCGGAGGGTTAGCCGAGGACCTTCTTGACGATGGCCAGCAGCTGTTCCTGCTTGAACGGCTTGGTGATCCAGGCGGTGGCGCCGGATTGCTTGGCCTCGGCCTTCTTGCCCTCGTCGGACTCGGTGGTCAGGAAGACGATGGGAACCCCCTTGTAGGCCGGGAGCTTGCGCAATTCCTTGATCAGCGACAGCCCATCCATGTTGGGCATGTTGAGGTCGGTCACCACCATGTGGATCTCGGCCGATCCGGCCTTGGCGAGGGCGTCCTTGCCGTCGCAGGCCTCAAGAATGTCGTATCCCGCGCCGGAAAGGGTCAGCTTGACCATTTGCCGCACGCTGGCGGAATCATCGACGCTGAGAATTGTCTTCGCCATGGGGGCCTCCAGATTGGGTTGATCCAGGGTAGCCAAACTCATGGGCGAAAGGTGAGGCCGCGAACGGGTACCGGCGGGCGGCAAAGGTATATCAGCCGAGGACGTGTCCCTGGGCCATCAGCGTCGCGGCCTGAGCCCGGTTCTTGGCGCCCAGTTTCCTGTAGATGCGGGTGAGCTGGACCTTGACGGTGACCTCCCGCAGGTTGAGCAGGCGGGCGATTTCCTTGTTGGACTTGCCCTCCACCACCATGGCCATGATGGTTTTCTCGCGTTCGGCGAATTCCACATCCCCCCCACCGGTCTCGCCGGACGGCGGCGGCGGCGGCTGGCACGGCGTGCCGAACATTTCGGCCGGCAGATAGGACCCCCCTGCCAGGATCACGTTCAAAGCCGAGGAAAAAACCTTGCTGTCCAGGGTCTTGGGCAGGAAGCCCCGGGCCCCGGCGCCGATACAGGCGCTGACTTCCGACGCCAGGGCCACCCCGGACATCACCACCACCGGCATTCCCCGGGATCGGGCCACGATGGTCTGGACGCCGCTCTGGCCATTCATCCCCGGCATGGAATAGTCGATCAGCAGGAGGTCGAATCCCCGAGGCCCGTTCAGAATCGTCAAGGCATCCCCAAGGGTGGCGGCGACCTCGGTCGTCCCCCCGGGGAACAGCCGCTCGACCTGTTCGCGGACGGCACTCAGATAAAGAGGGTGATCATCGGCGATAAGGACATGCATGCAGGAGCCCCACGCGGATCAGATGTATAATTCTGCATCATCCCGGTTCCTTGCACAATAACAGTAACACCCATGGACGCCGAGGCCAAAAGATGCCCGCAATATACCTTTGCGGCCCTCCGTAGCCATTCGCCGCATGGCGCAGACCTGCCGGCCTGCCGCAGGATTATGACGGAATATGTGTCCTGAACAGGCGGCGCCAATGGCCAGGATCATCGTTGCGGACGACGAACCCACCCACCTGGAACTGGTCTCGACCATTCTTGAACGGGCCGGCCATGAGGTCGTGGCGGTAACCGACGGCAAGGCGTGCCTCAACCGGCTTCAGGACGGCGATATCGACCTGGTGGTGACCGACGTCTTCATGCCCGCCCTGGACGGCTTCCAGTTGATGGCGGCGATTCGGGACCGGAACACCCATCTTCCGGTCATCGGCATGACCGGAGGCATGAGGGGGCATGTCATTCCATTTACTGATATCATGGCCCGGCTGGGGGCACGGTCGGTTCTGACCAAGCCGTTTTCCAGGGAAGAATTGCTCGCGGCGGTTCAATCGGCGATGGGAGACGCTGGGGAGGCGTGATGGGGCGGCTGACGCGCATCTCTCTGGTGCTTCTGGCCCTCTTCTGGGGGCTTGGCGCTCATCCGGCGAGAGCGGCAAAGAGCCCGCTTACGGAAAAGAACATCCTTGTTCTTTTC
>NZ_AONQ01000033.1 GCF_000342045.1 Paramagnetospirillum caucaseum
GGGGGCGGCGGCAGGGAGGCCGGCGGCGCGTCGGCCTCGGACCGGGGGATGAGCCTGCCTTCGGGATCGACGTTCTGCAGCCACTGGGCGATGGCGGCGGCGCGGCCGTCGCGGCCGCGCTCCAGGAACAGCCGGCCGGCCTTGATGCGGTACTTCACCGCGTCGGCCTTGCGGCCCATCTCCCAGTAGAGCTGGCCCAGCATGTCCGAGGCTTCGGCGGAATCAGGGTGCTGGCGCAGGAACAGCCCCAGGCGCTCGGCCGCCGTGGCCGCCGATTTGACGCGCGCCGTGTAGCGGGCCAGCATCACCGCCACCTCCTCGCTGTCGGCGCGCTGGCGGGCCAGGGTCTCCAACCGGCGGGTGGCCTCGGCCTCGCGGCCCAGGCGCTGGTCGATGCGGGCCAGCACCAGATGGGCGTGGAGTTGATCGGGATCGGTCTTCAGCACGGTCTCGGCGTGGCGCCGCGCCTGGGCCAACTGCCCCAGGGCCATCTTGGCCTCGGCCAGGCCGAGATAGGCCTCGGCCTCGGAATCCAGCGAGGTGGTCAGGGCGTGCTCGAAGAACTCGGCTGCCTTGCCCGCCTTGCCCAGGCCGAGATAGATGCGGCCCAGTGCCCGGTCGACCTCGGCCGCCTCGGCGTCCGATTGCGGGTCCATGGCGCGCAGGACGGCGATGGCGGTCTGGTACTGCTCGGCATCGATCAGCGCCATGGCTTGCTCCATGGCCTGATCGGCGCGTATCGGCGCCGCCGGGGACGGGGGCGGCGCGAGCATTAGGAAAATAAGGAATGCCGTTCAAGTCCCGATCCGACGTCCCCGCATGGCAGCCTCCGCTTATGCCGAGAGGATTATACTCCAATTCATAATCCGACCATAGAGGGTGGCTATTACCATCGCAGGCGGACGCCTGGCCGGACGGACCCGGTCCGACTTTTCCCCGCTTCCCGGCGAAGGTTGAAAAAGACCCGATAAAAAGCGATATTTCTCAATTGGATAACTGAAAATTCGACCAAGGTCGCATGGAACGGCGGCGGCCCCCGCGCTATTCCTGGCGTGTTGCCATTGCACGGTCCAGGAAGGAGCCACCATGCTTTACGCCTCTCCCAACACTCCGGGTGCCAAGATCCAATACAAGGCCCGGTATGACAATTTCATCGGCGGCAAGTGGGTTGCCCCCTTGAAGGGCGAATACTTCGACGTCATCACCCCCATCACCGGCAAGCCCTATACCAAGGCCGCCCGCTCGGGGGCCGAGGACATCGAGCTGGCGCTCGACGCCGCCCATGCCGCCGCCGATGCCTGGGGCAAGGTGCCCGCCGCCGAGCGGGCCAACGTCCTGCTCAGGATCGCCGACCGGCTGGAGGCCAACCTCGAACTCCTGGCCTATGCCGAGACGGTGGACAACGGCAAGCCGATCCGCGAGACCCTGGCCGCCGACATTCCCCTGTCCGTCGATCACTTCCGCTATTTCGCCGGCTGCCTGCGGGCCCAGGAAGGCGGCATGAGCGACATCGACGAGAATACCGTCGCCTATCACTTCCATGAGCCGCTGGGCGTGGTCGGCCAGATCATTCCCTGGAACTTCCCCATCCTGATGGCGGCCTGGAAGCTGGCCCCGGCCCTGGGCGCCGGCAATTGCGTGATCCTGAAGCCCGCCGAATCCACCCCGGTCAGCATCCTGATTCTGGCCGAGCTGATCGCCGACCTGCTGCCGCCCGGCGTGCTGAACATCGTCAACGGCTATGGCCGCGAGGCGGGGATGCCGCTGGCCACCAGCAAGCGCATCGCCAAGATCGCCTTCACCGGCTCCACCACCACCGGCCGGGTTATCGCCCAGGCGGCGGCCAACAACCTGATTCCGGCGACCCTGGAACTGGGCGGCAAGTCGCCCAACATCTTCTTCCCCGACGTGGCCGCCGCCGATGACGGCTTCTTCGACAAGGCCATCGAGGGGCTGGTGCTGTTCGCCTTCAATCAGGGCGAGGTCTGCACCTGCCCGTCGCGCGCCCTGATCCACGAATCCATCTACGACAAGGTGATGGAACGCGCCCTGCCGCGCATCGCCGCCATCAAGCAGGGCAGCCCGCTGGACACCGACACCATGATCGGCGCCCAGGCCTCCAAGGAGCAGGTGACCAAGATCATGTCCTACCTGGACCTGGGCAAGCAGGAAGGCGCCCAGCTGCTGTGCGGCGGCGAGCGCGCCTATCTGGGCGGCGAGCTGAGCGACGGCTATTACATCCAGCCGACCCTGTTCAAGGGCCACAACAAGATGCGCATCTTCCAGGAAGAGATCTTCGGCCCCGTCCTGGCGGTGACCACCTTCAAGGACGAGGCGGACGCCCTGGCCATCGCCAACGATACCCTCTACGGCCTGGGCGCTGGCGTGTGGAGCCGCAACGGCAACGTCGCCTACCGCATGGGCCGCGCCATCAAGGCCGGCCGGGTGTGGACCAATTGCTACCACGCCTATCCCGCCCACGCGGCGTTCGGCGGCTACAAGGAATCGGGCATCGGCCGCGAGACCCACAAGGTCATGCTCGATCACTACCAGCAGACCAAGAACCTGCTGGTCAGCTACTCGGAGAGCAAGCTCGGCTTCTTCTGATCGCCGGGCGTGCTTCCCCCCTTTGACGCCTTGACGCGCCCGGCTTCGGCCGGGCGCTTTTTTCTTGGAGGTTCCCATGGTTGACCGCGTCACCGCCACCCCTGCCGCCCTGGAACTGATCGAGCGTCTCAAGGCCCGGCACGGGGCGTTGTTCTTTCACCAGTCGGGTGGTTGCTGCGACAACAGCGCCGCCAATTGCTTCCTGCCCGGCGAACTGACCCTGGGGGCGGGCGACGTTCTGCTGGGCGAGATCGGCGGCTGCCGGTTCTACATGGGCAAGGCCCAGTTCGAGTACTGGAGGCACACCCAGCTGATCATCGACGTCATCGACGGCCATGGCGGCACGTTCTCGCTGGAAGGGCCGGAGGGCAAGGCCTTCCATACCCGCTCGCGGGTGTTCACCGACGACGAGATGGCCGCACTGGACCGCCTGGGGCCGCCGCCGGTGGGGCCGTTCGGTTGACCGGGGAAGGGATGTGGGCGAGACGCCCGCATCCCTCAGAACTTGGCCCGCAGGCCCGCCCAGAAGGAACGCGGCGCACCCGGCGTGCGGAACTGGTTGTCGGAGAAGGTGGGGAACACGCTGGCGGCTTCGCCGTAGAGGCCGAAGCTCTCGTAGCGGCGGTCCAGGAGGTTGTCGACCCTGAGGAAGGCCGAGGCGAACCCGGCCAGCTTGTACTCGGTCTCGGCGTTGACCACCTCGTAGCCGCCCAGCCGGCGGCCCAGCCCGGAATCGTCGCCCCGCAGGCGGCGCGAGGAATAGAAGGCGGCGTCCATCTCCACCTGCCATTCGTCGGAGATCTCGTAGCTGCCGCCCAGCTTCAGGCTGTGCATGGGAATGCCGGCCATGGGCGATCCGCTCCGCACCAGGATGTCGCCGTCGGCGTTGGCGCCGGGATTTTCCGGGCTGTGCAGGGTGACGTCGTTGTCGAAGGTGGCGCGCACCAGCGCGTAATTGACGAACCAGCCCACCGGCCCGATCCGGCCCTGGTCGGCGGCCTCGAAGCCGACCCGCAGGGTGCGGCCGGCGTTGCGGAAGTATCCCGTGCCGGTGCCCTGGCCCGAGGCGACGAAGATGATGTCGTCCTGGTTCTGGGTGCCGAAGCCGGCCAGCGACCAGCTGTGCGACCACGATCCGTCCGCCGCCTGGGCGCGTCCGCGCAGGCCCATCTCCACCGAGCGCGACACCACCTGCTTCAGCGGCGGGTCGGAGAGGAAGGCGTTGGGGAAGCGGCAGGGCTTGGCGGGATTGGCGCAGGACAGTTCGGCGGCGGTGGGCGCCCGGTTGGCCTCGCCATAGCCGGCGAAGGCGGTCAGTTCCGGCATCACCTGATAGGCCAGGCCCGCCGCCGGGTTGACGCGCTCGAACATGTGGTCGCCGTTGAGTTCGGTGCCGAAGCGGTCCGCCAGCACCACCTGGGCGGCGTTGTAGCGTCCCGACAGGGTCAGGGTCAGGCGGTCGGTCAGCGACAGGGAATCGCTGAAATAGACGCCGACCGTACGGTTGAGGCTGCGCAGCTCGGTCCAGTAGGTGGAGGTGCCGAGGATCGCCCCGCCGCCGCCGACGCTGCGGTCGGCGAGCAGGGAGCCTACCTCGCTTTCGCTGTGATAGCGGGTACGGCCCTCGTCCTCGGACAGTCCGAGCACCAGGGTGTTGCCCAGACCCCAGACCGGCCGGTCCAGGCTGGCCTGCAGGCTGGCCCCCAGCGAGGTGGTGGCGGTCTCGGTGCGGTTGAGCATGCCGGTGCCGCCGGCGCTGGCCAGTATGGCGTTGCCGTTGATATCGGTCAGCGCCGCCTCGTCGCCCTCGCCGGGGTCCGAGCACAGCTGGGTGGCCGGGGCGACGTTCTGGCAGGGGCCGAAACTGCCGGAATCGCCGTTCAGCGTGCGGTGGCTGACATGGCGGAAATAGGCGGAGCCCTGCAGCGACAGGCTGTCGCTGATCTCCAGGTTGCCACGCCCCGAGACGCTGATCTGGCGGTTGAGGGACTGGTCGGGCGAGGTGAAGACGGCGCTGCGGCTGTTGTGCAGCAGCTCCACGGGGCTGGGGCCGTTGCCGGTCAGCTTGGAATCGCCGAAGCCGACGCTCAAGCCGCCGCTGCCGCGCTCGCCCCGGTATTCCAGGTCACCGAACGCCTGGGTGACCAGGGAGGGCGAGCGCTGCCGCCAGCCGTCCTCGCCGCTGTGGCCGACGCCGCCGTAGAAGCCCACATTGCCGACCCTGGCGCCGTGCTGGGCCATCGCCTTGCGCCGCCCGAACGAGCCGCCGGCCGCCATGACCTCGGTGCCGGCATAGGAAAAGCCGGTCTTCATGTCCATGACCATGGCGCCGCCCAGGGCGTTGAGGCCGAACACCGGATTGGCGCCGGGCAGGATGTCGGCGCGGTTGACGGCGAAGGAGGGCACCATCTCCCAGTTGACCAGATCGCCGAAGCTTTCGTTGACCCGCATGCCGTTCTGATAGACCGCCAGGCCCTGGGGCTCGCCCATCAGGTGCGAGGCGTTGAAGCCGCGGAACGACAGGCTGGGCTGGAAGGCGTTGCCGCCGGTGTCGGACAGCGACACCGAGCCCAGGCGGCGCTCCAGCAGGTCGGAGACGGTGGCGCCCTTGCCGCGGTCGAGAACCTCGCCGCCCAGGCTCTGCACGTTGGCCGGCATCCGGTCGCGGTCGATGCCCAGGCCGGGAACCGGGGTGATTCCGATGACGTCCACCTGGGGAACCTTGACGGCCTCCTCGCCCCAGGCGGCCCCCTGGGCCAGAACCCAAAGAGCCGTACCGCACACCAGGATCGTCTTCCTGCTCATCGCTGCCTCCATTCACATGGAGCGATCTTGGGCAACGGGACCGGGGGCGGGCAATTCGACCTTGGTCCAAGGGACTGATTTATTAGAAGGAATCGATGATCTGCCTGCGCTTTGCGGCATATTCCTTCTGGCTGATCAGGCCCTTGGCCTTCAACTGGTCGAGGGTGCGCAGCCGGTCCTCCACCGCCGGAGGCGGGGCGGCGGGGGGAGCAGCCGGCGCGGCGGCCGGCTTCTGGGGCTGCTGCATCTGCTGCTGCATCTGGCGCATCTGCTGCTGCATCTGTTCCATCTGGCCCTGGGCCTGCTTCTGCGCCTCTTCCGAGCCCGGTTCCGGCACCGCCATGGCGGTGGCGGGAATGGCGGCCCAGTCGGAGCGGCGCAGCGTCACGGCGGATTTGTCCGCCGCCAGGATCTTCCAGCGGGCCTCGGCCTTGGCGGGGGCGGAGCGGCGACCTTCCTGGAAGGAGACCAGCCGGGGATCGACCTTCTGGTAGGTGCCGGTGTCGTTGGGCGGCTCGCTCAGCGCCTCGCCGACGATGAGGTTGAGACCGTCGGTTCCCATGAAGGCGCGCAGGGTGGTCAGCCGGGGTTCGTTGAGGCCCAGGATGGTCTTGCGCATGCCGATGGTGGCGATGCTGACGTCCTGGTCCGGCCCGGCCTTGGCCAGGGCCTTGGATAATTGTTCGGCCACGAAGGCGCGTTCGTCGGCGGTGAGCATTTCCACCGGCTCGCCGTTGCCGCTGTCGAGGCGCAGTTGGGCCAGGCCGTTGCGGATGTCCGCCTTGGCCAGATTGACGGGGTGGCCGTTGGCGCCGCCGCCGTCGCGCGGCACCAGGCGGACGTGCTGCCAACGGGCCTCCCAGAGGGTGGTCCCCGCCGTTTCCGCCGAGGCGGAAGGCGGCGGGGACCCGATGAGCACCGCACATCCCAGAACCAGGGCATAGATTGGGCTACGTAGGTTCCGGGACATGCTGACCTCCTTTGGGATAGGACTTAGTAGGTGACCACGAGGCCGACGGCGCCGATCTGTTCCTTCTGGCTGGCGCCGTCGGACCAGTTGTTGGTCAGGTAGTTGTATTCGCCGACCACCCGGATCCACTTGTTGATCTCGTGGCGCAGCTGGACGCCGGCCATGTCCTTGCTGGTCATGGTGTAGGTGACGGTGCTGGCGGTGGCCTGGCTCTCGGCCTTCTCGTAGGCGGTCTGGTCCACGTAGGAGGAGCCGTAGCGGGCGCTCAGTATGGTGCCCTGGCCGAAAGTGTAGCCGGCCTGGGCATAGAAGCCGTAGCCGGTCTTGGTCTCGCCCTTGGCGTCGATGCTGTCGAAGGACAGCTGGGCGCCCGACAGGCCCATGCCTTCGCCGTAATAGCCGTGGGCGACCAGGTCGACGCTGCCGATGGAGACCTTGCCGCCGACTTCGCCGCCGTAGACATGGACGTTCTTGGCGTTGCCGTTATAGGTCTGGCCGGTGATCAGGGTCGGCGTGCCGGTCAGGCCGGCCTGCTGCCAAGTGGCGTTGGCATACAGCGCCGAGGGGGCGGTGCCCAGCTTGCCGGCCCAGTTCATGCCGCCTTCGAAGCGCGGCACGGTGGTCTTGGCCCCCGACACGGCGTTGGAGGCGTCCGAGCCGATGGAGTTGGGCTCGAAGATGCCGGCGGTGGCCTTGAAGCCGCCGGCGAAGGCCGGCGTGGTGTAGCGCAGGTTGCCGTTCCAGCCGGCATAGGTGTAGCCGTAGCCGATGCCGCCCACCGTGGTGTTCAGCGCGTTGTAGCCCTGGCCCTTGGAATTGAGGCCGGCGCCGACGCCGAAGATGTACATGTCGTTGAGGATGGCCTGGCCGCCGAAGATACCCAGCGACTTGCCGCCCTGGACCTCGCCCCACTTGCCGCCGTAGGTGGCGAAGGCCTCGCGGATCAGGCCGATATTGCCGCCCGAGGCGCCGTCGCCGTCCCAGTTATGGCTGGCCGGGTTGTTGACGCTGGTCTGCAGCGACAGGCGCGCCGTCAGCTTGTTGCCGTCCAGGTCGGGCGACTTGACGTTGAAGCCGAAGGTCTCGGGGACGAAGCCCGAGATGACGTGCATGCCGTTGCCGGCGTTGGCCGAGCCCGAGCCGATGGAATAGGCGACGTTGCGGTAGGTCCGGTTGGTCTTGGACGGCGCGGACTCGCTGGTGGAATTGGTGACGAAGACGTTCAGGAAGCCGTCGACCGAGAACACCCAGCCGGCGGGATCATTGCCCATCAGGACGATTTCGGCCCGTGCCGACGGGGAAAGCGCAGAGACCGCCCCAATCGAACACAGCGCCGTCGTTAAGAACAAAGAAATTCTGCGCATGGCAAACCCCCTATATCGCTCACTGGCGAGTGGCAAAATCGGGGCGATGCTATGTCATGTTAAGTTGGTGAATAAGATAGGTAATGGTCGTAATACAAACAGACAATGTATTGTGCTGTGCACAATTTTTATTGTGATGTTATTTTGTATTACGCTAAAGGTGTATCTATTTAATTTTATCTATGCATTGTGGAATCAAGAATGGCGCCGCGGCAATGGCCGGGCGCCCTGGAGGCTGATAGATGGGGGAGAGGTCAGAAGCGGCCGATCTGGCGCGCCACGATGACCGCCTGGGTACGGCTGGTGACCTTCAGCTTGCGCAGGATGGCGGTCATGTGCGCCTTCACCGTGGTGTTGGTGACGTCCAGCTCGTAGGCGATCTGCTTGTTGGATTTTCCCCGGGCCAGCAATTGCAGCACCATGCGCTGGCGGTGGGTCAGCGAGCCCAGCTTTTCCTCCAGCAGAGGATCGATGGTGCGGGTCTTGGTGCCCAGGATTTCCTCGGGCCGGAAGATCTCACCGTTCATCACTAGGCCCACCGCCTCGCACATGCGTTCCTTGGGCGAGGATTTGGGGATGAAGCCGGCGGCGCCGCAGGCCAGGGCCTGCTCGATGACCTCCACGTCCTCGCTGGCCGAAACCACGATGATCGGGGTGTCGGGCAGGTCTTCGCGCAGGCGGAGCAGGCCGGTGAAGCCGTCCATGCCCGGCATGTTGAGGTCGAGCAGGATCAGGTCTAGCGGCTCGTCGTCGGCGAGCGCTGCGCCGATCTGGTTGAAGTCGCAGGCTTCCAGGCATTCGGCGGCGTCGAACGACTGGCCGACCACATGGCGAAGCGCGTCGCGGAACAGCGGATGGTCGTCGGCGATCAGGACCCGCACGGAAAGCCCTCCGGAGAAAGCGGGGTCGGGCGCGGGCCCGACCCCAGTCGACGGGAGGATCATAACATTGGCGCTCCCGCTTCGGAAATTCGCATCGTCATATTTCGATTCCATTTGAACCTCCGGGATGCGGGGGCACCATCAGCGCGGAACATGCCCGATCTCCCCCCGCGGGGCGGTCCGCCGGAACGGGCCGCCCCTTGGGGGAGGATCTTCAGGACTTGGGCAGCTTGAACACCCAGAGCATGCCGCCCTGGGGGATGTCCTTGATCTTCTTGGCGACCTCGCCGCCCCACAGCGGCACGGCGCCGCCCCAGCCCGAGGCGACGGCCACATACTGCTCGCCGTCCATCTCCCAGGTGACGGGCACGCCCACCACGCCCGAGCCGGTCTGGAACTTCCACACTTCCTGGCCGGTCTTGGCGTCGAAGGCCTTGAGGAAACCCTCGGGGGTGCCGGTGAACACCAGGTTGCCCTTGGTGGTCAGCACGCCGCCCCACAAGGGCGCCGGGTTCTTGTATTCCCAGACGATCTTGCCACTCTTGGGGTCGATGGCGCGCAGCGCGCCGATATAGTCGTCGTAGAGCGGCTTGATGGTGAAGCCGGCGCCCAGATAGGCGGCGCCCTTCTTGTAGGTCACCGGCTCGTTCCAGATGTCCATGCCCCATTCGTTGGCCGGGACGTAGAACAGGTCGGTGTCGGGGTTGTAGGCCATGGGCATCCAGTTCTTGCCGCCCAGGAAGGAGGGGGCCGAGAACACCACCTTGCCCTTGCCCTCGCCGACCGGGGCGCCGGGGCGGTTTTCCGGGACGAGCTTGGGTTTGCCGGCGGAATCGAAGCCGGTGGCCCAGCTGGTCTTGGTCACGAACGGCGTGGCGCTGATGAATTTGCCGTTGGTGCGGTCCAGCACGAAGAAATAGCCGTTGCGGTCGGCCTTGGCGCCGGCCTTGATGGTCTTGCCGTCCTTCTTCAGGTCGAACGATACCAGTTCGTTGACGCCGTCGAAATCCCAGCCGTCATGGGGCGTGGTCTGGTAGTGCCAGACGATCTTGCCGGTATCGGGGTCGATGGCCAGGGTCGAGGCGCTGTACAGGTTGTCGCCGGGCCGGGTGTGGCTGTTCCACGGCGCCGGGTTGCCGGTGCCGTAGAAGATCAGGTTGGTTTCGGGGTCGTAGGTGCCGCCCAGCCAGGTGGCGGCGCCGCCCGACTTCCACATGTCGCCCGGCCAACTGGCGTTGGTGGTGCCGGTGATGCCGTTGTCCTTGCCGTTGAGGGTGCCCATGTGGCCCTCGACGGTGGGCCGCGACCAGATCAGCTCGCCGGTCTTGGCGTCGCGAGCCTCGACCTTGCCGATGACGCCGAACTCGCCGCCCGACACGCCGGTGATAACCTTGCCCTTGACGATCATCGGCGCGGCCGAGAACGAGTAGCCGGCCTTGTAGTCCTCCAGGTCCTTCTTCCAGACGACCTTGCCGGTCTCCTTGTTCAGCGCCACCAGCTTGGCGTCCAGGGTGCCGAAGATCACCAGTTCGTCATAGAGGGCGGCGCCGCGATTGATCACGTCGCAGCACGGCATGATGCCGTCGGGCAGGCGGGCCTCGTAGGTCCACTTCTGCTTGCCGGTCTTGGCGTCCAGGGCGAACAGGCGCGAGTACGAGCCGGTGACGTAGATGGTGCCGTCCTGAATCAGCGGCTGGCTTTCCTGGCCGCGCATCTTTTCGCCGCCGAAGGAATAGGCCCAGACCGGCACCAGCTTGGACACCGTGTCGGGATTAAGCTTGTCCAGCTTGCTGAAGCGCTGGCCCTGGGTGCCGATGCCGTAGCTCAACACCTCGGAGGTGTTGTTGGGATCGTTGGCAAGGTCGGCGTCGGTCACCGGCCTGGCCTGGGCTCCGGCGGTGGCCAGCAGCGCGACGGCACTGATGGCGCCGGCAAGATGTCGTTTGAAGCTCATAATGTCGAGTCCTCCCCGGTCGGCCCAAGTAATGGGCTGGACGAATATTTGTCGAGACCACGAAATCAAGCCGGCGCCTTTATTGTGGGGCCTATGACTTGCCGTATGGTACGTGAATACTATTTGACGGCGACAGTGGCGCAATTACCTAAAGGTCCAATGCCTCATTCCGGCACATAGGCGCCGGGGGGAATCATGCCGGGAGTCACATAGGCCTGGTGCAGGGCGTCCAGTTGGGCCCACAGCATGTCCAGCTTGAAGGACAGGGCGTGGATCACCTGGCGTTGCTGCTCGACGGTGCGGGCGTTCTCCTTGACCCAGGCTAGGCCGAAGCGCACGTCGCGCGGCGCCTCGTCCAGGCGCTTCCTGAAATAGGCCAGGGTGACGTCGTTGGCGAAGTCGTAGTGCTGCAGGAAGCCGGCGATGCGTTCCTTGTGGATGTCGGGGGCGAACAGCTCGGTCAGCGACGAGGCGATGGCCGCCAGCACCGGATTGTCGCGCACGTAGTTCACATAGGCGTCGCAGGCGTAGCGGGTGGCGGGCAGCAGCCCCTCGGTGGACACCACGTAATCGCGGTTGAGGCCCAACTGCTCGCACAAATTCAGCCAGCGGGCGATGCCGCCCTCGCCCGGGGCTTCGCCGTCGTGGTCAACGATGCGCTGGCGCCAGATGCGGCGGATTTCCGGGTCGGCGATGCGTGACAGGATCACCGCATCCTTGATGGGGATGATGGCCTGGTAGTAGTAGCGGTTCAGCGCCCAGGCCCGCACCTGACCCGGCGTCGCCGTGCCGCCGTGCAGCATCCGGTGGAAGGGGTGCAGGTTATGGTAGCGCTCGGCGCCCATGCCGCGCAGGTGGCGCTCCAACTCGTCGGGGCTCATAGGGGTCATAGGTCGATCTCCATTCCGTCGAAGCCGATTTCCCAACCTTCCGCCTCGGCCTGTCGCCGCTCGGGCGTGTCGGCGGCGAGGACCGGGTTGGTGTTGTTGATGTGGACGAATACCCGGCGCTTCACCCCCAGGGGGGCGAAGGCGGCGATGGTGCCGAGGGCACCGCTCATGGCCATGTGGCCCATGCGCGACGCCGTCTTGTCGGAAAAGCCCGCCGTGATCATCTCGTCGTCGGTCCAGGTGGTGCCGTCGAACACCACCAGTTCCGCGCCCGACAGGCGCCGGGTCAGTTCGGGGGGCAGCGCGGCGCAGCCGGGGATGTAGAAGAAGCCCTTGCCCGTTCCGTTGCGCACATGCAGCCCCACGGTGTCCTCGGGCACGCTGCCGAAATCGGGCAGGCGGGGGTCTTCCAGCCACAGGGCGATCTTGCCCGGCACGGAAAAGGCGGTGACGTAAAGACCGGTGGGGTGGCCATCGCCGTCCTGGATGGCGGTCTCGGTGTCGAGCGCCAGGGGGACGCGCGGCGCCAGGGCGGGATTGACCACGTTGAAGATGGCGTTGGCCTTCAGCACGCCGACCACGCGCGAGGTGGCGTGGATGGCGAAGCGGTGGCCTTCGCGGAGCGTCAGCAGTCCGGCCACATGGTCCACGTCGGCATTGGTCAGCACGGCGGCCGCGATGGGCGAGCCGCGCCTGCCCTCGGGCGGATGCAGGGCGGGATTGGCCTTGATCTGGGCGGCCAGATCGGGCGAGGCGTTGAGCAGCACCCAGCTTCTTCCGTCATCGGCGCTGACCGCCAGCGACGATTGGGTGCGCGACGGCGTTGCCGCGTCGCCGCCCAGGGCCCGCCGGCACAGGCGGCAGCCGCAATTCCATTGGGGAAAGCCGCCGCCGGCGCCGGCCCCCAGGACAAGAATGCGCATCATGGCCCGGTTCTCCTCAGGCTGGCCTGTTCCAGGCGGGGGTAGAGGTGGGAGACGGACCGGACGAATTCTTCCCGCGCCAGGGCCATTCCGGCGAAGCGTTCGGGAATGGGCTGGGCCATGGCCTCGGTCATCTCCAGGCCGTCCTCGGCGACGCGGCGCAACGTCGCGTCCAGCCAGGCCAGCCAGTCGCGGGTCTGGCGGATGGCGCGGCGCTCCTTGTCGGGGCGGCCATGGCCGGGGATCAGCACTGTGAAGGGCAGCTTGGCCATTTCGTCCAGCGCCGCCACCCAGGCCGCCGGTTCGGCGTGGGGCGTGGTGGGGGCGCGGTCGAGGAAGGCCATGTCCGAGGCGAACAGCACGCCCGTCGCATGGTCCAGCACCATCAGGTCGGCGTCGGTGTGGCCCTGGACGGCGATCATCTCCAGCCGGTGGCCGCCCACCGTCTGGACGGCGCGGGGAAGCTGGCGGGACGGGGGATGGAGTTCGGTGCCCTGCATCCAGGCGCCGACCATGCGGTACATGTTGTCGGCGAAGGCCTTTCCGTGGGCCTCCTCGCCGCGGATGGTGGCGGGCAGGGCCTCGATGCCCACGTCGGCGAAGGCCTGGTTGCCGAAGATGTGGTCGGGGTGCAGATGGGTGTTGATGACGCGCACCACCGGCAGCGGCGTCACCTTGGCGATGGCTTGCCTCATCTCGCGGCCGTAGAGCAGCGAGGGACCGGTGTCGATCACCACCACCCCGGCCTTGGTGACGATGAAGCCGGTATTGACGATGTTGCCGCCGTTGGCGGGGGAGAAGTTCTCGGTCTTGCCGACGAAGACATAGGTATCGGGCGCCACCTTCTCCGGCTCCAGGCCGTAGCGCCGGGGCTCGGCGGCCTGGGCGGCGGCGGTCAGCAGCAGCAGGACGGCGAGGACGAGGCGCTTCATCCCGGCCCGCCCTCCTGGATACGGCTCTGGAAAAGGTTGCCGTTGTTGTCGCGGCCCTCGAAGCGGAAGCCCCCGGGTCCGGCCCGGCCCCTTACCTCCAGGGTGAGGATGGGGTTCTCGGATACCGGCTCGAAGGTCTCCAGTTCGGCCAGCACCTTGCCGTCGGCGGCGCTGATCCGCGACTTTTCCAGGTAGAAGGCGGGAATGCCCGCCGCCAGCCCGGTATCCATGGGATGGATCATGTGCAGCCGCACCCGGCTACCCTTGCCCTTGGCCCAGGCGCGGGAGGCCGTCTCGCCCAGGCGGCTCTGCCAGGCGGCATCGGCCGAGGCCGCCGAGGCCACGGTGCAGCCGCCGCCGGCGGCGTCCACCCACACTCCGCCCACATGCCAGAGACCGTCTTCGGCCAGGGCGGCGGCGCGCACCGGGCTGGCCATGTTGATCTTGAAGCGGGTGGCGACATAAGGCTCGGCGTCCAGGGGCCGCAACGCCAGGATTCTGGGGATCGGGTTGTAATCGGCGAACAGCACGATCTGGCGCACCGATAGTCCATGGACCCGCACCGCCACCGGCAGTTGGGCGGAATTCTCGGCCGAGGCCGGGGCGGTAACCTCGACGCGGGCGTCGAAGACGTAAGCGTCCTTGCCCAGCACCTGGGCGCGGATATCGGGCCACAGGGGCGAGCCCAGCGGGTCGGCCATGTCCTCGGCCCGGCCGGCGGCGGCCGGCAGCAGGATCAGCAGGGCGAGGACGAGGCGCCGCATGTCATTCCTCCGGGGGGCGGTGGGCCACGCCGTGGCGCTTGAAGATGGCCGCGATGGTGCCGTCCTTGAGCAGGGCGGCCATGGCGTCGTCCAGCACGTGCGACAGCGGGCGGTTGCCGTCCTTGACCGCCAGGCCCAGTTCCCACCACGTCTTGGTCAGGCCGGCGGCGGGCATGGGGGCGGTGGGGAAGCGCTTCAGGTCGGAGCCCAGCGCCGCCAGGATCTCGGATTCGGTGCCCATCACCGCCGCCACCCCGCCCGTCCTCAGGGCCTCGACCGCCAGGGCGACGGTGGAATAGTGCACCACGTTGGCCACATGGGCCGGTCCCAGCTGGGCGGTGAGATAGGCGTCGGCCAGGGTGGCCAGTTCGACGCCGACCTTTTCCCGCTCGAAGATGGTGATGTCGTCGTTCCTCACCACCCGTTCGGGGTGGCGGGCCACCACCACCCTTTCCCGGAAATAGGGGGCGAAGATCACCGCGTTGGGGTTGCGCAGCATGAACATGCGGTCGGTGGGCACATGCAGCATCACGTCGGCCACCCGGCGTTCCAGGTAATGGCCCTTCCACACCCCGTTGCGCAGGTCGTCATCCACCGTCTCGCCCGCCGTCAGCTCCATGATCGAGGGCTTGAGGCCGAGGCGCCCGGCCAGGGCCTTGGCGATGTCCACGTCGATTCCGACGACCTCGCCGTCTTTTTTCGACGAGAAGGGCGGAAAGTCGCGGTAGAGAGCCACCACCAGGTTGCCCCGGGCCCTGATGTCGTCCAGGCCGTCGGCCCGGGCGGCGCCGTTCCAGGGGAGCGACGCCGCGAGGATGGCCAGCAGGAGGGCGAGGACCGTCTTCACCGGCCTATTTCTCCCGCACGGTTTCCAGCCAGGCGCGGATGGCCCACATGGCCTCCTGGCTCATGACGCCCTCGAACTTGGGCATGTAGACGCGGCCGTCGCGCACCGCGCCGTTGCGGATGCGCTCCAGGAACCATTCGTCGCCCTCCAGCCCCTCGGGCAGGTAGCGCAGGTCCGGCGCGATGCCGCCCGAGATGGCGCCCAGGCCGTGGCAGCGGGCGCAGTTCTGGTTGTAGGCGGAATCGCCGATCTCGATGGCGCGCTTGTTGCCGCGATAGGGATTCTCCGGCAACCACTTGTCGCCCAGCTTCTTCAGGCCGTCGGTCTTGACCGCCTGGGGGGTGACGTCGCCATGGGCCTGGGCGGCCCCGACGCCGCTCACCACCAGCAGGGCCGCCAGCCCGATTCGTCCGATCAAACTACGCATCGCTCCGTCCTTCGCAGCAAAACTACGCTGGGCGGCGATGGTAGCGGCGAGGGGAGCGGGGCTGTATTGGACCTTGGCACAATTTCGGGGGGATTCCGGGCGTTTGACCGGGGCGGAGGCATTGGACAAAGGTCCAATTTTGCCGGTCGCCCCCCCCTTCTAGACTTGGCGTTCCGGCCCACGGCATGGCGAGGAATGCCCTTGTCCAGACTGAGTTTCCTGATGGCGCTTGTCCTGCTGCTCCCGCCGTCCGCCGTCCGGGCCGGGGAGATCCGCATCGCCTGGCTGTCCATGCCCGCGGCTGTCGGGCGCGCTCCCAGCGTGCTGGACGGGCCGCCGCCCCGCGATCTGGGGCTGGCCGGGCTGCGCCTCGCCCTGGCCGACAACAATGCCGGCGGGCGCTTCGTCGGGCAGTCATTCCGGCTGGCCGAGATGGAGCCCGGCGCCGGCGTGGCGGAGCGGCTGGCCAAGGAGGGAATCCGCTTCGCTGTGGCCGACCTGCCGGCGGCGGAACTGCTGCGCCTCGCCGATGCCGCCAGGGATTCGGGGCTGGTGCTGATCAACGCCGGGGCCGAGGATGACATCCTGCGCGAGGCGGAGTGTCGCGCCAACCTGCTGCACACCGTGCCCAGCCGCGCCATGCAGGCCGATGCCCTGGCCCAGGTGCTGGTGCGGCGCAACTGGAAGAAATGGGCCATGCTGGTCGGTCCGGCGCCCGAGGATCAGGCCCGTGCCGCCGCCATCCGCCGCGCCGCCCGCAAGTTCGGGGCGCGGATCGTCGCCGAGAGGCCCTGGACCTATACTCGCGACGCCCAACGCGGGGCCGAGGGCGAGGTGGCGGCCGTCACCCGCGACTGGTCCTACGATGTGCTGATGGTTGCCGACGAGACCAACGAGTTCGGCGACACCGCGCCGTTCAACACCTTTGACCCGCGTCCGGTGGCCGGCACCCAGGGGCTGGCCGCCACGGCCTGGCATCCGGCCCATGACCAGTGGGGGGCCGCCCAGGCGCAGAGCCGCTTCCGCGCCCAGGCCGGCCGCGCCATGGCCGAGAAGGATTTCGCCGCCTGGGTGGCGGGCCGCGCGGTGGGCGAGGCGGCCATGCGGGCCAGATCGGTCGAGCCCTCGCGCATCGCCGCCATGCTGCGCAGCCCGGATTTCGCCCTGCCGGTCTACAAGGGCCGCACCGCCGGGTTCCGCTCCTGGGACGGCCAACTGCGCCAGCCCATGCTGGTGGGCTGGGCCCGCAACGTGGTGACGACGGCGCCGCAGGAGGGATTCCTCCATCCGGTCACCGATCTGGACACCCTGGGCACCGACAAGGGAGAGAACGCATGCGTGTCGCGCTGACTGTCGCCGCCGCGATTTTTTGGGGCGGCACCGCCGCCGCCCAGACCGCCTTCGTCTCCAACGAGAAGGACGATTCCATCTCGGTGATCGACGTGAAGGCCATGACGGTGGCCAACACGGTCAAGGTGGGGCGGCGGCCGCGCGGCATCACGCTGTCGCCCGATTTCAAGCATCTCTACATCTGCGCCTCGGACAGCGACGCCATCCAGGTGATGGACACCGCGACGCTGAAAGTGCTGCACGACCTGCCCTCGGGCGAGGACCCCGAGCAGTTCGTCCTGCATCCCGACGGGGTGCGGCTCTACGTCGCCAACGAGGACGGCAACGTGGTGACGGTGATCGACACCAGGACGCGGCGGGTGATCGGCCAGGCCGACGTGGGCATCGAGCCGGAAGGCATGGCGGCCAGCCCGGACGGACGCGTGGTGGTCAACACCTCGGAAACCACCAACATGGCCCATTGGCTGGATGCCGACAGCCTGGCGCTGATCGACAACACGCCGGTGGGGGCGCGGCCGCGCCACGCCGCTTTCGAAGCGTCGGGCAGGCGCCTGTGGGTCACCGCCGAGATCGGCGGAACGGTTCACGTCATCGATGCGGCGAGCCGGGCCGAGCGTCATGTTCTCTCCTTCGCCATCCCCGGCGTGCCCAAGGACAAGATCCAGCCGGTGGGGCTGAAATTCTCGGCGGACGGGCGGCTGGCCTTCGTGGCGCTGGGGCCGGCCAACCATGTGGCGGTGATCGATGTCCAGAGCCTCAAGGTGGTGAAATACATCCTGGTGGGGCGCCGGGTCTGGCACCTGGAACTGACCCCGGACGGGGCGAGGCTGCTGGCCACCAACGGGATTTCCGGCGATGTCTCGGTGATCGACGCCAGGACGCTGGCGGTGGTCAAGACCATCGCGGTGGGCCGCTATCCCTGGGGGGTGGCCGTCAAACCATGAGCAGCGCGCTGACGGTCACCGGCCTGGGCTACCGCTACCGTTCCGGCTTCGCCCTGGATGGCGTGGACTTCACCACCGAAGCCGGGGCCTTCACCGTTCTGCTCGGCCCCAACGGGGCGGGCAAGAGCACCCTGGTCAATCTGGTGACCCGTCTTTACTCCCCCGAAACCGGCGGCGTGTTCATCGGCGGCCACGACCTGGCGGCCGCGCCGGGCAAGGCCCTGGCCCGCCTGGGGGTGGTGTTCCAGCAATCCACCCTGGACCTCGACCTGTCGGTGGAGCGCAACCTGCGCTACGGCGCCGCCCTGCACGGGCTGTGGGGGGGGAGGGGCTGACCGGTCGATCGAGGATGGCCTTGCCCGCTTCGGGCTGGAGGGGGCGCGCCGGCAGCCGGCCCGCGCCCTGTCGGGCGGCAACCGCCGCAAGCTGGAATTGGCCCGCGCCCTGGCCCACAAGCCCGCCGTCCTGGTCTGCGACGAGGCGACGGTTGGCCTCGACACGCCGTCGCGCCGGGCGCTGCTCGCCCATCTCCGCCTCCTGTGCCGGGAGGAGGGGCTGGCGGTGCTGTGGGCCACCCACCTGATGGACGAGGTGGAGGAGGCCGACCCGGTGGTGCTGCTCGAGGCCGGACGGGTGCGGGCTGCGGGATTGGCCGGGGAGCTGGTGCGGCGCACCGGCGCGCCGGGGCTGGAAGGCGCCTTCCAGGCCCTGCTGGCGGAGGCGGGGCCATGAGAACCGCCCTGGTCGCCCTGTGGGCCATTCTGCTGCGCGAGGGACTGCGCTTCCTGGGGCAGCGCGAGCGTATGATCTCGGCCCTGCTGCGCCCCATGCTGTGGCTGGTGATCTTCGCCGCCGGCTTCCGGGCGGCGCTGGGCGTCGCCATCACGCCCCCCTACGAATCCTACATCACCTACGAGGTCTACATCCTGCCCGGCCTGATGGGCATGGTGCAGTTGTTCAACGGCATGCAGACCTCGCTGTCCATGGTCTACGACCGCGAGACCGGCTCCATGCGGGTGCTGCTGACCGCGCCGCTGCCGCGCTGGTGGCTGCTGGCCTGCAAGCTGCTGGCCGGCGCCCTGGTGTCGCTGGTCCAGGTCTACGCCTTCCTGGCCGCCGCCCTGGCTTTCGGGGTGGAGGTGCCGCCGTGGGGCCTGCTGGCGGCGTTGCCGGTGCTGCTGCTCACCGGGCTGATGCTCGGCGCGGCCGGGCTGTTCCTGTCCTCGGCCATCCGCCAGTTGGAGAACTTCGCCGGGGTGATGAACTTCGTGATCTTCCCGGCCTTTTTCCTGTCTTCGGCGCTGTACCCCCTGTGGAAGGTGGCCGAGACCAGCCCGCTGCTGGCCCGCCTCGCCCAGTTCAACCCCTTCACCCACGCGGTGGAGGCCATCCGCTTCGCCCTGTACCTGGATGTGGCGCCCCTGTCCCTGGCCTGGGTGCTGGGTGGTCTGGCGGTGTTCTTCGGTCTGGCGGTGTGGGGCTACGATCCGTCGCGCGGCTTCCTGGCGCGCCGGGTCATGGAATAGGGACCACCCTCTGGACCAGTCCGTCCAGATCGGCGGGGTTGTGGCTGACCATCACCAGGGCCGGGCGGTGTTCGGCGCAATAGGCCATGACCGCCGCGCGGGTCGCCCGGGCGCTGTCCTCGTCCAGCGACACGAAGGGCTCGTCCAGCAGCAGGGCGGCGGGGCGGACCGCCAGGGCGCGGGCCACCGCCACCCGGCGCGCCATGCCGAGCGACAGGCGGCCGGGCAGCTTGTGGCCTTCCCCCGCCAGCCCCACCGCCGCCAGGGCGGCCTCGATCCCGGCGGGCGACAGGAAAGGGGCGACCAGGGCGATGTTGGCGGAAGCACTCATCCAGGGCAGCAGGCGCGGCTCCTGGAACACCATGCCCAGGCGCTCCGGTCGCTCGGCCCAGCCGGTGAAGGCATGATCGAGACCGGCCAGGATGCGCAGCAGGGTGGACTTGCCGCATCCCGAGGGACCGGTCACCGCCACCGCCTCGCCCGGCGCCACGTCGAGGCGGAAACCGGCCAGCACCACCCGCTGGCCGAAGCGCTTTTCCGCCACATGGGCCCTAATCACGCCAGTGCGCCGCCCGGCGCTCGATGGGGGCGAGGAGAGCCAGCTCGATGGCCTGGATCACCAGGATGAAGGCCAGGGAATAGGCCAGGATGCCGGCCACGTCGAAGCCCTGGAAGAACAGATGTAGCTTGAAGCCGATGCCGTCGCTGCGGCCGAGCAATTCCACCACCAGGACGATCTTCCAGATCAGCGCCAGGCCCGAGCGCGCCGCCACCATCAGGTAAGGCATCAGTTGCGGCAGCGCCACATGGCGCAGCGCCGCCCAGCGTCCCAGGCGGTAGACCCGCGCCAGATCGCCATACAAGGGGTCGAGGGTGCGGGCGCCTTCGCGCAAGGTGACCACCACGCCGGGAATCTTGTTGAGCGCCACGGCGGCCAGGGCGGCGCCCTCGGTCAGGCCGAACCACACGAAGCACAGGATGGCGGTGACCAGGGCGGGCAGGTTGAGGAAGAACACCACCCAGCCGTCGAACAGCCGGTCGAGCGCCGCCACCCGCCCCAGCGCGACGCCGAGGACCGACCCCACGGTCAGGGCCAGGGCGAAGGAGGCCGCGACGCGGGCCAGGGTCACGCCCAGATGGTGGAGCAGGTCGCCCTGGCCCGCCGCCTTGACCAGGGCCGCCAGCACCAGTCCGGGCGGCGGCAGGGTGGCGGCGGGGGCGATCAGGGAGCCCGCCTGCCACGCCGCCAGCAGCAGGATCAGGGACAGGGCCTGCCAGGCGATGCGCTGTCCCGTCACCAGAAGGTGCCCGGCTGGAGAACGGGCGACGGTCCGACCAGTTCCTCGCCGCCCAGTTCGGCCAACAGGGCGTAGAGCCGCCGGGCGGAATCCAGGTCGGCCATGCCGGGCATGCCGGCGCAGAACCCGGCGCGGTAGCCTTCGCGGGTGCGGGCATCGTTGGCCCGCGTCAGGCGGTCGAGACCCGTCCAGTCGAAGCCGGGGGCGCACATCAGGGTGCGGGTCTCGGCCTCGGCCCGGCGGAAGGCTTCGATCTCGGCGCGGTGGGATGCCGCCCATCCGCTGTGGAAGATCCAGCCGATCAGCGGCGGTGGCGTCTCCAGTCCCAGTTCGGCGGGAATGGCCGCCACGTCCAACAGGCGGCGGAAGCCCTTGGCCTCCAGCGGCACCGCCGAGGGCCAGAAGGTCAGCAGGGCGTCCAGGCGCCCGGCCTCCAACTGCTGGGCCAGCAGCGGCGGAGCACCGTAACTCTTGTTCACGGCGCGGTCGAGGTCCATGCCGTGACGCCTGGCGGCCAGGGCGCGCAACAGCAGCCAGCTCTTGTCCAGCGGCCCGCCGGCCACGCCCAGCTTGCGCCCGGCCAGATCGGCCAGGGTCCTGACGGGCGAGGCCTCGGGGACCAGCAGGGCGCCGGTCATGCCCACCCAGGGAACAAAGGTCAGGTCGTGGCCCATGGCCCGCTGGCGCGACACCCACAGCCAGTCGCCGACCACCGCGTCCACCGTGCCGCCCAGCAGCGCCACCGCCGCCGAATCCTTGCCGGCCAGTTCCTGGGGCCGCACCTGGATGCCGTGGACATCATCCAGCCGGTGCGAGCGCATGGTCTCGATCTCCCATTGGGCGGTGCCGAAGGCCAGCAGGCCGAGCCGGATGGGCTCGGCGGCGGCGGCCGGCAGGGCCGACAGCAACACGATCAGCAACGGCGCAAGGCGCATGGGCGGCTCCCTCCATTGCGGCCAGTCTAGGAAGGCGCGGGGGGCTGGGGTATTGGACCTATTGCCAATGGGCCGGGTGAAGCGGCAGCCGGATGATGGCGGCATGAAGCGCCTTGTCCTCGCCCTGCTGTTGCTTGCTCTCCCGGCCTGGGCCGACGACGGATACCGCACGGGCGATTATCGCGCCCCGGTGCCGCTGGAACTGGAGGGCGCCGTCACCCTCGACACCGACGAGGCCCGCGACCTGCTGGCCGGGGGTGGGGTGGTGGTCATCGACGTGCTGCCCGCGCCGCGCCGCGCCGCCGACGGTGCCTGGCTGGTTCCCAAGCCGCGCCTCAGCCTGCCCGGCGCGGTATGGCTGGCCAATGCCGGCTACGGCGATCTGCCGCCCGCCATGGAGGCGTGGTTCGCCGGGCAGTTGAATCGGCTGAGCGGCGGCGACACGGCCCGTCCGCTGCTGTTCTTCTGCATCATCGATTGCTGGATGAGCTGGAACGCCGCCCGGCGGGCGTTGTCGCTGGGCCATCGCCGCGTCTACTGGTACCCGGACGGCTCGGACGGCTGGGCCTTCGCCGGCTTGCCGCTGGAGCGGGTGGACCCGCGCGGCCCGTGAAGGAGCCGCGCGGCCCCTTGGGCCTATCCGACCTGCGATGAGTTTCACTCAACGCAGGTCAGTATCAGTGAAAGTAATACCCGACGCCGACGATGTGATCACCGACCCGCTGGATCATGGAGCGCTTCTTTTCCACCCGGTTGTCGACCCGGTTCAGCCACATGTAGTCCACCTCGCCCTTGCCGGCGGCATTGGCGATGTTGATCATCTCGCGGACGATGGCCTTGCCCTCGGCGTCGTGCAGGTTGGCGGCGTCGCTGCCGGTCAGCCTGGGATTGCCGCCCGACGCCATGTACCTGCCGTTCATGTCGAAGACGAAGACGTAGAGGTCGCGGGCGATGAAGCCGCCCTTGGGGTCGTTGAAGGCGGGGAAGGCCTTGTCCGGCCCGTCGCTCCTGAGCTTGCCCACGGCGCGCTCCAGCAGCACGCGGGCCTGTTCCGGTCCCATGCTGTCGCCGAAGGTCTTGAGATAGGCGATCAGGTAGTCCTGCTCGGCGCGGTCGGTGACCGCCACATGGCGCATGCGGGTGCCGGGCACCACCTTGTCGTTGCCGGCGATCCAGGCGCGCAGGTTGTCCTCGGTCCACACGATGTTGGCGGCCTTCAGCGCTTCGGAATACATGAAGGTGGGCAGCGAGGCCGCCGGGCGCCCCACCACGCCGTGCAGGTTGGGGCCGAAGCCCTGCTTGCCGCTCTCGGCGGAATGGCAGGCCTTGCAGCGCTCGAAGACGTGGCTGCCGGCGATCTCCTCGACGGTGGCGGCGCCGGCGGGCAGGGCGGCGGTCAGCAGGGCGGTGCCCAGCAGGGCGGCAGGCAGGCGTTTCATGGGTCCAGGTCTCCCCCGACGGTCTCGATGGGCGGGGAGGCTAGCACCCACCCCCGGCCCCGGCCATTAGACCTAGGGACAAGCCTCGCCCCGCAGCCGCGCCAGCCGCTGGCGGGGCGGCGGGTGGGGATGGTGGAAGGCGGCCCACAGTTTTTCCGGCTCGGGGGCCTGGGCATTGGTGCCGTACAGGCGCTCCAGGGCGCGGGCGAAGGGCTCGGCTCCGGCCCGGGCGGCGGCATGACGGTCGGCCTGCTCCTCCCAGCGGCGGATCAGGCGGGATTCCAGCGGCCGTACCGGCAGGGCCAGGACCGGCGCGGCCAGCACCAGCAGGGCCAGGGTGGAGGTCATGTCCTCCCCCGCCCCCCACGCCAGGGCCAGCAGCAGGGCGGCCAGCAGCAGGCGCCAGGCCAGGAACCATTCCCGGTGGCGGTGGGCCAGGTGCCCGGCCTCGTGGGCCAGCACCGCCGCCGCCTCGCCGGGGGACAGGGCCTGGACCAGGGTGTCGTTGAGGACGATGCGCCGCCAGGGGCCGATGCCTTCGGCGCGGGCGTTGAGTTGGCCGCTGCGGCTGCCCTCGTCCGAGACCCAGACCGGCACCGGGGCGTGAAGGCCGGCGGGGGCCGGGGCGAGGTGCCGGCCCGATGGCGGGGCGATCTCCCGCCACAGCAGCAAGGTGGCCAGGGCCACCCAGGCGGCAGCCCAGCCATGCCCCGCCACCACGGCCAGGGGAAGCGCGGGGGGCAACTCCCGGCCCAGGCGCCGCGCCTGTTCGGCCAGGACGTTCCGGGCATTCCACGCGCCGCCCAGGCGGCGGCCCCAGGCGGCGAAGGGCTGGTCGAACAGGGCGCGGATCAGCAGGGCGGCGGGCAGGGCGCCCCACGGACCGCACAGCTTCACCAGGAATGCGCCGCCGCCCAGCGCGGCCAGGACCGCCAGCCCGGACTGGCCCAGGCCGCGCGCCGCCAGCAGGCGGACCCGCGCGGCCTCCTGGATCAGGGTCCGGCCTTCGGCGTGAGCGCGCAGCCAGGCCAGGGCGCGTCCCGCCAGCCACGCCTCGATCACGGCATGGGCCAGGGCGGCCAACAGCACTGCCTGGAACATTGGGATTAGACCTATTGCCAATTGCCGCGCCGAGCCCCCGGTCAACACAATGTGGCCGGATGCAACGGCGAATGATATGGTCTCAGAGCCTGTTCATCAATAAATATAAAGTACAATGCCAATGCGAGGGCGGTATGTCTGGTGTTGATGAAGTCAATGATGCGGATTTTATTGAGATTCATCCCATGTACATGCTGCGCTGGGAGGAGTCTGAGCAGGCGCATATCCTTCTGTACCCGGAAGGAATTGTGAAGCTCAACTCATCTGCAGGGGAAATACTCAAGCGTTTTGTCGGCGGGCGTCTGGTGGCCGAGGTGGTCGCCGAATTGTCGGCGCTGTGCCCGGACGAGGACATCGCCGCCGACATCCTGGCCTTCCTGGAGATAGCCAATGACAAAGGATGGACCCGCAAGGCCGCTCAGGCTTGACGGACAGGGCAAGCCGCTCTGGCTGGTCTGCGAACTGACCTACAAGTGCCCGCTGAAATGCCCGTGGTGCAACAACCCGCTGGAATTCGGCTCCATCCGCGATGAACTGTCCACCGAGGAGTGGAAGCGGGTGCTGCGCGAGTCCCGCGCGCTCGGCAGCCTGCAACTGGGCTTCACCGGCGGCGAGCCGCTGGTGCGCAAGGACCTGGAGGAACTGGTGGCCGAGGCCGACCGGCTGGGCTTCTACACCAACCTGATCACCTCGACGGTGGGCATGGATGCCGAGCGGCTGGGCCGTCTCAAGGCGGCGGGCCTGAAGCAGATCCAGGTCAGCCTGCAATCCCACGACGCCGACACCACCAACACCCTGGTGGGGGCGCCGGTGCACCAGCACAAGATCGACATGATCCGCGAGATCAAGGCCCAGGGCTTTCCGGTGGTGCTGAACATCCCGGTGGTGCGCCAGAACATCGCCCATACCACGGCCTATCTGGAATTGGCCCTGGAACTGGGGGTCGATTACGTCGAGTTCGCCAACGTCCAGTACTACAACTGGGCCCTGGTCAACCGCGACGAACTGATGCCGACCCTGGAGGAGTTGCGGGAGTCCGAGGCGGCCATCAACGCCTTCCGCGCCCGGATCGGCAAGCGGATGACCATCTACTTCGTCATCCCCGACTATTTCAACGGTCGCCCCAAGGCCTGCATGAACGGCTGGGGCTCGATCATCATGACCATCGCCCCCGACGGCCTGGCGCTGCCCTGCCAGGAGGCGCGCCTCCTCGAGGGCCTCGACTTCCCCTCGGTGCGCGACCATTCGGTGGAATGGATCTGGAAGGATTCCCCCGCCTTCAAGACCTATCGCGGCGACGACTGGATGAAGGAGCCCTGCCGCTCCTGCGACGAGAAGGAAAAGGATTTCGGCGGCTGCCGCTGCCAGGCCTATCTGCTGACCGGCGACGCCGCCAACCCCGATCCCGCCTGCTCGAAATCGCCCTTCCATCACAAGATCGGCCAGGCGATCGTCGAGGCGCACCGGCCGCTGCGCAACTCCCGGCCCCTGGTGATGCGCCAGGCCGGGGCATCTTAGACCTATTGGCAATTTCGACGCTGGCGGCCTGGGGCGTAGGCTGCTTGCGTGTATCTCTCTCTCTAACAGCGAGGAACCTGTCATGAAGTGGGAAAAGCCGGCCTATTGCGACCTGCGTATGGGCTTCGAAGTCACCGCGTACGTCTTCGTGCGCTGACCATCGGCGGGAAGGGGGCCGCTGGCGGCCCCCTTCCCGCACCCTTCCCGAGAGAGCTTTCCATGGCGCTTCCGCCCGGATACCGGCGCACTCCTTTCGACTCGGTCGGCGGCACCTTCGCCTGCGGCCTTGTCCTGACCCTGGCCGTCGCCCTGCTGGCCCGCCTGCTGGCGCTGGGGCATCCCTGATGACCGACGGCCTGATCGACGGCCTGCTGCGCTGGGCCCATGTGGGCGGCGCCCTGGTGTGGATCGGTCACAACTACGCCAATTTCATCTCGCGCCCGCATTTCGTCCCCTTCGCCGGCGAGGCGGCGCCGGCCGATCCCTCCGGCAACGATTTCCAGGCCCGCCTGTCGCGCGAGCACGGCACCTTCCGCTGGGCCTCCGTCCTGGTGTGGCTCACCGGGCTGGCCATGCTGGCCCGCGCCGGGCTGGTGGCCGACGCCCTGGCCCTCAAGGGGGCGGCGGCGCCCATCGGCCTGGGCTTCTGGATCGGTACGGTGATGGTGCTGAATCTGTGGCTGGTGCTGTGGCCCCATCAGAAGAAGGTCCTGGGCTTCGTCCCGGCGCCCATGGCGGAGCGGGCAAGGTGCTCGCGCGTCACCTTCCTGTCGGCGCGGGTCAACACCATGCTGTCCATTCCGCTGCTGTTCCTGATGGTGGCGGGCGCCCATGGCCTGCTGATCGACTGAGCCGGCCATGCCCATGGATGCCCGTCCCCCGCGCAACCGGGGAAATACCATTCTGCGTCAGGGCAAGGTATACTTGCCGCAACCACCGCATTCGAACAGGTGGATAGAGGGAGTGCGCGCGGAGGTGACTTCCGCCGGCGATGGAATCAAGCGCGGGTTCAGCCAGGCTGCCGACGCCAGGGCCGCCGTGGCCGAATTGCGCGACCAGATCCACCAGTCCGACATGGCGGTCGTGCTGTTCTTCTGCTCGCCCGCCTTCGATCTGGAGGAACTGGGCCGCGCCATGCGCGACGCCTTCCCCGACACCCTGACGCTGGGCTGCTCGACGGCGGGGGAGATCACCCCCATGGGCTATTGCACCGGCTCGCTGACCGGCCTGTCCATGAGCGGCGACATCTGCCACGCCGACGCGGTCTATATCGACCAGCTGTCGGAATTCGCCTTCAGCCACGGGCTCGATTCGGTGCGCCAGGGACTGGCCCGCATGGCCGAGACCGAGGGGCCGGACTTCACCCAGGGCACCTTCGCCATGCTGATGATCGACGGTATGTCCAGCGCCGAGGATTCGGTGCTGTCGGCCCTGCATGCCGGGTTGGGAGAAATCCCGCTGTTCGGCGGCTCGGCCGGCGACGACCTCAATTTCCGCCGCACCTGGGTCTACCGCGACGGGCGTTTCCATTCCGACATGGCGGCGCTGGTGCTGGTGCACACGCCGTTTCCCTTCCGGGTGTTCAAGACCCAGCATTTCGTCGGCTCGGACACCAAGATGGTGATCACCGGCGCCGATCCCCTGCGCCGCATCGTCACCGAGATCAACGCCGAGCCGGCCGGGCGGGAATTCGCCCGCATGCTGGGCATGGAGGTGGCCGAACTCACCCCGATGATCTTCGCCACCCACCCGGTGGTGGTGCGGGTGGGCGGGGCCGATTACGTGCGGTCCATCCAGAAGGTCAATCCCGACGGCTCGCTGTCGTTCTTCTGCGCCATCGACGAGGGGCTGGTGCTGTCGGTGGCCAGCACGGTGGACCCCTACGCCAATCTCGCCCAGGTGTTCGAGGATATCCGCGCCGAGATCGGCCCGCCGCAGTTGATCATCGGCTGTGAATGCGTGTTGCGCTCGCTGGAGATGGAGCGCACCCAGATGAAGCAGCGCATGAGCGATCTGCTGATCGCCAACAACGTGGTGGGCTTCAACACCTATGGCGAACAGTTCAACGCCATGCACGTCAACCAGACCTTCACCGGCGTCGCCCTGGGGGCGCGGCGGCAATGACGGAGACCGGCGCCGGGTCCGATGAACTGGGACGGTTGAAGGCCGAGAACGAAAAGCTGCGCAAGATCAACAAGGTCCTGATGGACCGGGTGGAACGCGCCACCGACTGGCAGGGCAACGCCTTCTCGCTGTTCCAGGCCTCCATCGTGCTGGAAGGGCGGGTGGAGGAGCGCACCATCCAGCTGGAAGCGGCGCTGCGCCAGCTGGAATCGGTCAACAGCGACCTGTCGCGGGCCAAGGAAGCGGCGGAACAGGCCCAGCGCCGCCTGCATGACGCCATCGAGACCATTTCCGAGGGCTTCGCCCTGTTCGACGCCGACGACCGGCTGGTGCTGTGGAACAGCAATTACGTCAGCCTGATCAAGGTTCTCGGCCAGAGCGTCCGGGTCGGTACCCCCTTCGTCGAGGTGATCCGCAACGCCGTGGCCAACGGCGCCATCCGCGACGCCCAGGGGCGCGAGGAGGAGTGGACCGCCGAGCGCATCGCCTATCACCATCACCCCGGCCGCTCCTTCGTCTATCGCCTCAGCGACGGCCGCTGGGTTCAGGTCAACGAGCGCCGCACCGACGATGGCGGCACCGTCTCGCTCTACACCGATATCACCGACATCAAGGACATGGAGGAAAAGCGGCGCGAGCGGGAACTGGCGGAAAAGTCGGAACTGCTGCAGGCCACCCTGGAAAGCCTGTCCCAGGGGGTGGCGGTGTTCAACAGCCACCTGCGGCTGGTGGCGTGGAACCAGCGCTATGTGGATCTCCACCATTTTCCGTCGGGACTGATCCGCGAGGGCACCCATTATTCCGAGGTGCTGCGCCTCAACGCCGAGCGCGGCGAGTACGGGCCGGGCAATCCCGACCGGCATGTGGCCGAGCGGGTCTCCACCGCGCTCGCCCGCCTGCCACGCGCCTTCGAGCGCCGCCTGTCGGCCGGCACCATCGTCGACGTGGCCAGCAATCGCATGCCCGACGGCGGCTTCGTCAGCACCTACAGCGACATCACCGAGCGCAAGCTGGCTGATACCCGCCTGCGCGATTCGGAAAGCCGCCTGAAGGCCGCCGCCCGCGACCTGCAACTGGCCAACGAATCCCTGGAACGCCGGGTGGACCAGCGCACCGCCGAACTCTCCGCCGCCAACCAGGCGCTGCATCTGGCCAAGATCGCCGCCGAGCTCGCCAACGCCTCCAAGACCAAGTTCCTGGCCGCCGCCAGCCACGACCTGCACCAGCCGCTCAACGCCGCCCGCCTGTTCGTCGCCGCCCTGGCCGAGCAGGACGCCATGGACAAGAGCAACCGCGATTTGGTGGTCAGCATCGACAACGCGCTGGAAGCCATCGACGGCCTGCTGCGCGCCCTGTTCGACATCTCCAAGCTGGATGCCGGGGTGATGACCGCCGAACTGGCCGGCTTCGAGGTTGGGCCGCTGCTCGACCAGCTGCGCAAGGAATACCTGCCCCAGGCGCGCGAGGCGGGCATCGACCTCAGGGTTATGCCCTGCCGGGCGGTGATCCAGAGCGATCCCCGCCTGCTGGGCCGGGTGCTGCGCAATTTCCTGTCCAACGCGCTGCGCTATACCGAGCGGGGCCGCATCCTGCTGGGCTGCCGGCGGCGGGGCAACAGACTGCTGATCGGGGTGTGGGACAGCGGCATCGGCATTCCCGAGGAGAAGATGGGCGACATCTTCCAGGAGTTCCAGCAGATCGCCCTGCCCGGTCGGCGGCGCGAGAAGGGCATGGGCCTGGGGCTGGCCATCGTCGAACGCATCGCCCGCCTGCTCGACCATCCGCTGGAGGTGCGCTCGCGCCTGGGGGCGGGGTCCAGCTTCGCCATCGCCGTGCCCCTGGCCGAGCGGGTCACCGCCGGGGCGGTGCCGGGGCCGGGGGCGGCACCGGCCGCCGACCGCGATGCCATGAACGGCCTGCCGGTGCTGGCCATCGACGACGATCCCAGCGGGCTGGAGGCCATCACCGCCCTGCTGACTGCCTGGAAGTGCCGGGTGACGCCGATCCGCTCCCGCGCCGAACTGCGGGACTGGCTGGAGGCCAAGCCCGATGCGCCGCGCATCGTGGTGGCCGACTATCACCTGGGCGACGGCAGCAACGGCGTCATGCTGATCGAGGAATTGCGCGCCCATTTCGGCGCCGATCTGGCCGCCTTCGTGGTGACCAGCGACCGTACCCCCGGCCTCAGGGCCGGATTGAAGGAAAAGGGCCTGGCCATGCTGCCCAAGCCGGTTCAGCCGGCCCGCCTGCGCGCCTTGATCTCCCATCTGGCGCGGTGATTGACGCGGGCGTTCCGTCCGCATTCACCCCATGGCCGTGTGGGCGGCGCCCTCTTCCTCCTCGGTGCGCTTGGTCTTGATTACCGCCTGGGTGCGCGAATGGACTCGCAGCTTGCGCAGCACCGAGGAGACATGGACCTTCACCGTGGTGTCCGACACCTGCAGTTCGTAGGCGATCTGCTTGTTGGAGCAGCCGCGCACCAGGGCTTCCAGCACCATGCGCTCGCGCACCGTCAGCGCATCGACCCGCTCGACGGATTCGGGGCGGCGGCGACCCCTGGCGTCCACCAGGGGCGGATAGATGCCGCCGTCCAGGACGACGGCGATGGCGGCCAGCATGGCGTCGCGGGTCAGGGATTTGGGAATGAAGCCCGCCGCGCCGCACACCTGGGCGTGGAAGGCCACCACCCGGGAGTCCGCCCCGGAAAACAGGATGATCGGCACGTCGGGGGCGGCGATGGACAGCCGCACCAGACCGGTCAGCCCGTCGGAATCGGCCAGGGACTGGTCGATCAGCATCAGCCGCACCCCGTTGCCCGCCGCCAGCAGGTCGACGACGTCGGCGATGGCGGCGGCCTCCAGGCAGCGGGCGGTGGGCAGGGCCTCCTCGATCAGGGCCCGCAGCACCTCGCGGAACAGGGGGTGGCGGTCGGCGACCAGAACCAGCATGACCTTCCTTGCGTCCTCCGCCGGGAATCGGCAGTGGGGCGATTATGGAAAGCGGCCCCCGGAGCGCCTATTGGCAATAGGTCCACTGTGGCGTCTCCTCCCATTCGCGACCTAAGTCGAATTCCGCCGCCCTTGGGCGCCGTGCCATCCTCGGCGGGTATCACGGGAGGTTCCTGCCTTGCTCATGGCTCAGGCGGATGGCGGCGGCATACTCCCCCGGGACCGGTCGGGTTGCGGGGCCGCCCTGTTGTCCGTCCTGCTGCATGGGGTGGCGGTGGTCCTGCTGATCGCCGTCCAGGCGGTTCCCCGGCCCGACGAGATGCCGGAGACCCTGCCCGTCGAGATCATCCTGGAGGTGCCGTCGCCGTCCGTGCCGGCCGATGTCCCGCCGGCTCCGGCGGTATCGCCACCGGCTCCGGCCAAGCCGGCGGCGCGCGAGGCATTGCCGTCCAAGCCCCGATCCGTCCAGGTCGCCATGCCTGCCATGCCGTCCGTGGTTTCCGCCGTCGCGCCCCCCGAGCCCGGGGCGACGGCGGCTCCGGCGGCACCGCCGGTTCAAGCCGCTTCGCCCGTGGCGGCGGCCGTCCCGGTGGATTACGGAGCCTATGTGGGAATTTTGCACGAGCGTATCGCCCGGCACCGGGTCTATCCGCCCCAGGCCATGCGCCGGCGCGAGGAGGGCGACGTGCGGCTGCGCATCCTGCTGGCCGGCGACGGCAGCCTGGTGGATATCCTCAGCCTGGCCGAGGCCTCGGCCCAGTTGACCCAGGCGGCCCGGCGGGCCATCGAAAGCGCCGCGCCGTTCGACCCGCCGCCCCGGGGGGGCGGCGGTGAATTGCGGCTGGCCTTCGATGTGACGGTGGCGTTCCGGCTGCGCTGAGCGTTCAGGCGGCCAGCTTGGTCAGGGTTCCCTCCAGACGGCTCTGGGTGGCGGCATCCAGGGCGAACTGGAGGCGGGTGACGTTGTTTTCCGCACCGATGATGCGGGCCCGCACCGGGATGGCGTCGATGGTGATTTCCACCTGGGTTCCCACCGGCTGCGGCAGCGTGGCCTCGATGCGGCAGCCGTCGCTGGACACGTCCACCATGGTGACGGTGGCGCGTGGCGCGGCGCCGGCCTGGACCAGGACGGGCGTCCGGCACTGGCGGCGCTGGCTGTGGCGGCGGTCGCCGGCCGTCTTGATGGCGGAGAGGAAGTCCGACACCTCGGTGGCCAGCTGGTCCGATTGCCGCGACAGTTCGTCGGCGGTGCCCAGCAGCTGATGGGCGGCGCCGCCGGTGGTGGCGGCACCCTCGTTGACCAGGGTGATGGAGGCGGTGACCTCGCGGGTGCCGCTGGACGCCTCCTGGACGTTGCGGGCGATCTCGCCGGTGGCGGCGGTCTGCTCTTCCACAGCGGCGGCGATGGCCGAGGCGCTTTCGGTGATGCTGGAGATGGTGTGGCCGATACCGCCGATGGCGCTGACCGCGTCGCGGGTCACCGCCTGCACCGAGTTGATCTGGGTGACGATGTCCTCGGTGGCCCGCGCCGTCTGGGTAGCCAGGTTCTTGACCTCGTTGGCGACCACGGCGAAGCCTTTTCCGGCGTCGCCGGCCCGTGCCGCCTCGATGGTGGCGTTGAGCGCCAGCAGATTGGTCTGCGACGCGATGTCGTTGATCAGCGTCACCACCGCGCCGATGCGGCTGGTGGCTTCCGACAGGGACAGTACGATGCCGTTGACCCGCCCGGCCTCCTCGGCGGCGCGGCGTGAAATCTCGCTGGAGGTGGCGACCTGGCGGGCGATCTCCTGCTCGGAGGCGGCCAGCTGCTCGGCGGCGGCGGCCACCGTCTCGACGTTGACCGAGGCCTGCTCGGCGGCGGCGGCCACCACGGTGGACTGGCGCGAGGTGTCCTCGGCCACCGAGGTCATGGACTGGGCCGAATCGCGCAACTGGTGCGCCGAGGCGGTGACGCCCTGCAGCACGGCGAACACGCTGGTGTTGAAATCGGCGGTCAGGCGCTCGACGGCTTCCTGCCGGCGGTTGCGGGCGGTCTGTTCGGCGGCCTGGGCCGCCTCGAGGCGCTTGCGGGCCTGCCCGTTCTCCTTGAACACCTCCAGGGCGCGGATCATCTCGCCGATCTCGTCCTGGCGGGTGGTCTGGCGGATCTCCACGTCGAGATTGCCGTCGGCCAGTTCCCGCATGGCGGAAATGCTGCGCTTGAGCGGCAGGGCGAGGCTGCGTCTGGCGATGGTCCAGCTGAGCAGGATGCTCAGCAGGCCGACCAGCACCGTGGCTCCCACCATCATCCGCAGGGTGCTGTTGGCGGCGGTCAGGAACTCCGCCTTCTTGATGCCCACGTACAGCACGCCGATGACGTTGCCGCCCGCGTCCAGAATCGGGTCGTAGGCGGTCATGTAGGGCTCGCCCAGGATTTCCACCTCGCCGCGGAACGGCGCCTTCTTGTTGAACACCGCATCGTAGGCGGCGGTCCTGGCCAGCTGGGTCCCCACCGCCCGGCCGCCGTCGGCCTTGATGACGTTGGTGGTGATGCGGGTGTCGCCCATGAACACGGTGGCGGTGCCGCCCACCAGTACCTTGACCTTGTCCACCACCTCGAAATTGCCGTTGAGCACGTGGTCGCCGGCCATCATCTTGCCGTCGGCGACGGCGAAGGCGGTTCCCTTGGCCTTCAGGGCGTCCCAGGCCACCTTCATGTTGGTGTCCACCCGCTCGCGCGCCGCGTCGGCGGCGCTGGCGTGCAGCAGCGACCGGCTGAGCAGGGTGACGCTCAGCCCCAGCAGCAGAACGCCGGACACGGCCAGGGCCATGATCCGGGGAACGATGCCCATGGTGGCGATACGGCGGCGGAAGGATACAATCATGTGGGATACACCTAATGTTCATACGCACCAATACCTACGCATAGCATGATGCTGCGGTGCGGCACCATCCCGCGAAATGTCAGGGTGCATCGCAAAATGTAGCGTTGACAAAGAAAGGAGCCCGCGTCATGCGCGGGCTCCTTGACCGTTGGCCGGACGGTGGAAGCGCTATTGCGCCGCTTCCGGCTTGGCGTTGCTGTGGCTGTGGACCGGCTGGGGCGGTCCACCGGACGGCATGACGCTGATCAGCGAGGCCACCAGTGCCGCCAGGAACGGCATGGCCTGCACCACCAGGGTCAGCGACCAGATGCGGACGTCCGGGTCGGTGAAGTTGTTGCGCGGGATCAGCACGGCGATGGCGGCGACGTAGTGCAGCAGGGCCAGGGTGGCCTCTTCCGACGCCATCAGGAAGCCCTGGGTGAAGGCCGCCTTGTTGGCCATCTTGGGCGTGCGCATGAAAGGCGTGGATTTGGTGAAGATGCCCTGCCACATGGCCCAGGCGATGGAATAGGTCAGCCCCATGCCGGCGATGGCCGCCAGGGAACGGCGTTTCAGGCCGCAATCGACCCGCGTGGTGTAGAGGAAGAAGTGGTGGAAGATCTTCGCCACGAACACGCCGACGGTGGGCAGGGTGAAGAAGGGCAGCGGCGTGCTGAAGTAGCGCGGCGCCACGATCATGCCCAGCGACCAAGCCAGCGAGGCCACGGCGAACAGCAGGTAGAAGGCGTCGGCGAACCACGGCAGCCAGCCGGCGACGAAGTGGTATTTCTGTCCGGTGGTCAGGCCGGTCTGCTTGAACGGAATCAGCGAGCGCCAGTGGGCCTTGAGAATCTGCACCGCGCCATAGGCCCAGCGGAAGCGCTGCTTCTTGTAGGCCATGAAGGAATCGGGCACCAGCCCGTGGCCCAGGCGGTCCTGGACGTAGACCGACTGGTAGCCGGCCTTCATCATGCGCAGGCCCAGCTCGGCGTCCTCGACGATGCACCACTCGCCCCAGCGGCCGGCATCCTCCAGCGTCTTCTTGCGCACCATGGTCATGGTGCCGTGCTGGATGATGGCGTCGGCCTCGTTGCGGAACACCATGCCGATGTCGAAGAACCCGGCGTATTCCCAGTTGATCATTTCCTTGAACAGGTCGTGTTCCCATTCGCGGTGGTCCTGGGGAGCCTGGACGTGGCCGACCTTTGGGTCCTCGAAATAGGGCACCAGGCCCCGCAGCCAGTTCTTGTCGACGATGTAGTCGGAATCCACCACGCCGATGATCTCGGCGTCGGGGTGGGTGACGGTCAGCCCGAAGTTCAGGGCGCCCGCCTTGGCGCCCGGCCAGGGGGCGAGGTGATAGAACTTCACCTTTTCCCCCAAGGACTCGCAATATTCCTTCACCGGCTCCCAGACCTTGGGGTCCTTGGTGTTGTTGTCGAGGACGATGATCTCGAAATCGGGGTAGTCCAGCGCCATCAGGCTGTCGATGGTCAGCTTCACCATGGCCGGCGGCTCGTTGTAGCACGGCAGGTGGATGGAGACCTTGGGGAAGCGCTTGATGTGGTCGGGCGGCAGCGCCGTGAAGCGGCGCTTGAACTTGCTGGCCCAGGTCAGCTCGGTCACCTCGATGCCGGCGATCAGCACGACGATCAGCAGCAAGAGCTGGGCGGGCAGCATCAGTCCTAGCATCAGACCCGTTCCGGGCGACACGTCGCGGATGACGGGCGTCGACATGGTCCAGATCAGCAGGGTCGACGCGAACTGGACCAGCAGCGCAAAGAAGATCTTGCCCGGCAGGCGCAGCGTCTTCCACTTGCCCAGGAACCACACCACGGGCAGCAGGGCGATCAGGGTGGCGGTGATGGCCTGGACCGGCCATTCCTCGAATTCCAGCACCGGATTGATCCAGCTGAACTTGGGCTTGCGGTCGACGGTGTAGATGCCCCAGTGCTTTTCACTCGCCGTATTGTCCAGGTTGACCTTCCACGGCTGGTCGAAGGCTTCGACGATGTTGTAGTCGAGGTTCTCCTCGTGGGCCCAGTTGACGAAGTTTCTGAGGAACAGCGCCTGATTGACCAGCGACGGCTCCGACAGGCCGTAATTGCGCCCGGCCGACGGCCAGCCGACCTCGCCGATGAAGATGGGCTTGTCGGGGTACTGGGCCTTGACGTCCCTCACCATGCGCTTGGAGAAGTCCAGGGCGTTATCGATGGGAACGCCGCCGGGCTCCCAGAAGGGCAGGGTGTGGATGGTGAGGAAGTCCACTTCGCGGGCCAGCTCGGGATAGTCGAGCCAGATGGCCCAGGCCTCGGCGGTGCTGATCTTGACCCGCTCGGGCAGCAGGGCGCGCACCTTGCGCAGGTAGCGGATCATCTGCTCCGGGCTCAGGCGGTGCAGCGTCAGGTTCTCGTTGCCGATGATCACCCGGTCGATGTTGGGATTGTCCCGCACCATACGGACGATATTGGCGATTTCCACCTCGTTGCGGCCCAGGCGCTCGTCCAGCCAGGCGCCGGGCAGGGCCTTCAGGCCATACTTGGCGGCCAGTTCGGGGACCTGATCAAGGCCTTCCAGGGTGGAGTAGGTGCGGACTTGATGAACCTTGCCGGCCAGCAGGGCCAGGTCCTCGTCCATTTCGGCCCGTGTCGGCAGCAGCCACTCGTCCATGTAGGGCAGCTTGCGCACGATGGTCGGGTCGTCGTCGGCGCGTCCGGGGCTGAACGAGACGCTGTTGAGGGTGCCGGACCAGGGCAGGCCGCTCTGGGGACGATTCATCATCGCCCAGAAGCCGAGATTGCCCAGAACGATCAGGAGCAGAACCACGAAGCCGGAAAGACGCATGATGCGCAGGGTACCCGTATCGAGTTGCAGGGGCGGCTGTCCGTGGGGGCCTGCCGTTCCTCACGGCGCGCCCCATCGCCCACGCGGGAGCGTCGGTAGGGAGCGGGCGAGGTGGAGCGGTGGCGGCGGGTGCCGTTTGAATCCCTTGAATACTATCTGGATTATTAGCCCAGAGGCCGCACTCTGTCCATGGGGGTGACGGAGGCGAAAAGCTCAGGCTTGCATTGCGCTGCGGCCATGCCGTTCCCGGGGTCGGGGACGGCATGGCCGGGCCGGCGTCAGGCGCGGCCGAACACGCGCTTGAAAATGGTGTCCACATGCTTGGTGTGGTAGCCCAGGTCGAACAGCTCTTCCAGGGTCTTGGCCGGAATCCTGGCGGCCACCTCGGCATCGGCCTTGAGCAGGTCGAGGAAGTTGGCGGATTCCAGCCAGACCTTCATGGCGTTGCGCTGCACCGCCTTGTAAGAGTCCTCGCGGCTCATGCCGGCCTGGGTCAGCGCCAGCAGGACGCGCTGCGAGAACACCAGCCCGCCCAGCTGGTTGAGGTTCTTCTCGACGGCGTCGGGATAGACCACCAGCTTCTCGACCACGCCGGCCAGGCGGTTGAGGGCGAAGTCCAGGGTTACGGTGGCGTCGGGGCCGATCATCCGCTCCACCGAGGAATGGGAGATGTCGCGCTCGTGCCACAGGGCGACGTTCTCCATGGCGGGGATCACCATGCCGCGCACGATGCGGGCCAGTCCGGTGAGGTTCTCGGTCAGCACCGGATTGCGCTTGTGCGGCATGGCCGAGCTGCCCTTCTGGCCGGGCGAGAAGTATTCCTCGGCTTCCCGCACTTCGGTGCGCTGCAGGTGGCGGATCTCGATGGCCAGATGCTCCACCGAGCTGGCGACGACGCCGAGCGTGGCGAAGAACTGGGCGTGGCGGTCGCGCGGGATCACCTGGGTGGAGACCGGCTCGGGCTTCAGGCCCAGCTTGGCCGCCACATGCTCCTCGACCCGGGGGTCGATGTTGGCGAAGGTGCCCACCGCGCCCGAGATGGCGCAGGTGGCGATGTCTTCCCGCGCCGATTTCAGGCGGCGGCGGTTGCGCTGGAACTCGGCATGGAAGGTGGCGAATTTCAGGCCCATGGTCACCGGCTCGGCGTGGATGCCGTGGGAGCGGCCCATGCACACCACGTCCTTCAGCTCGAAGGCCCGCTTCTCCAGCGCCGCCAGCACCCGGTCCAGATCGGCGATCAGGATGTCGGCGGCCTGGGTCAGCTGCACGTTGAGGCAGGTGTCCAGCACGTCCGACGAGGTCATGCCCTGGTGCACGAAACGGGATTCGGGGCCGATATGCTCGGCCAGCTCGGTGAGGAAGGCGATGACGTCGTGCTTGGTCTCCGCCTCGATCTCGTCGATGCGCGCCGACCGCGCCGGGGTATAGGGCTTGTCGCCCTTCTCCCAGATGGTGCGGGCCGATTCCTTGGGGATCACCCCGATCTCGGCCAGGGCGTCGCAGGCATGGGCCTCGATCTCGAACCAGATGCGGAAGCGGTTTTCCGGCTCCCAGATCTTGGTCATTTCGGCGCGGGAATAGCGGGGGATCATGGCGCGAGGCCTCCTCAAGCAATCGAGGAGGGGGAGATACCACGAAGAGGGCCGGGATTAAAGGCCGCGGATGCGTCCGTAATGGACGAAGTCTGTCCAGGTGCGTTCCAGGCGCTGCATGGTCTCCAGGGTGGTGTCCAGCTGGGCCGCCGTCTTATCGTCACCGCCCAGCACTCCGGACAGGTCGTCCTGCAGCTTGCGGATGGAATTGCACAGGGACAGGCCCTTGTCGGTCAGCTTGAGGCGAACCGAACGGCGGTCATGGGTGGAACGTTCCTGCATCAAGTAGCCGCACTCGGTCAGCGCCTTGATGTTGTAGGAAACATTGGAGCCCTGATAGTAACCGCGATCCTTGAGGTCGCGGATCACCACTTCGTTCTCACCGATGTTGTAGAGCAGCAAGGCCTGGACGGCATTGATGTCTTCGATGCTCAATCGACGCAACTCCGTACGCAAGACATCCAGGAAATGTCTGTGCAGGCGCTCGATCAAGCGAATTATGTCGAAGTATGGCTGGCTCACGGGGGCGGAGTATAGGGGCATTCCCTTGCCGCGACAACAGGCTATTCCCGAGCTATGGTTGCGGCCCGCCCCGGGAGGCGGCTATTGTCCCTTGCGGATTTTGCGGGAGGAGTGACGGTGAGCGCCAAGCCCAGGATCGTGGTGGTGTTCAACCAGAAGGGCGGCATCGGCAAGACCACCACCAGCGTCAATCTGGCGGTCTGCCTGGCCGAACTGGGGCGCAAGGTCGTCCTGGTCGACCTGGACGCCCAGAGCAATGCCTCGACCAGCGTCGGGTTGACCGCGCCGGCGGCCACCGGCGCCTACCAGCTGCTGCGCGGCGAGGTGGACGTGGCCCACGCCTCGCGCGCCACGCCCTATCCCAATCTGCGCCTGGTCGCCGGCTCCGACGATCTGTCGTGGGCCGATGTGGAGATCGCCGTCAAGCCCGAGCCGCAATACGTGCTGGAACGCGCCCTGGAAAGCACGCCGGCCGACGTGGACGTGGTGGTGGTCGATTGCCCGCCGGCCTTCGGCATCCTGTCGGTCAACGCGGCGGTGGCCGCCGACGTGGTGATCCTGCCGGTGGTGCCGGCCCCGCTGGCCCTGGACGGCCTGCACAAGGCGTGGTGGAACATCCAGCGGGTGCGCACCCATTTCAACCGCAACCTCGAGACCATGGGCATCCTGTTCACCATGACCGAGGACAGCGACGTCATGCACCGCATCAGCGACGCCGTCACCGCCTCGTTCGGCGGGCGGGTGCTGCCGGTGCGGGTGCCCCGCGACCTCAAGGTGGTGGAAGCGGCGGCCCGCGACCTGCCGCTGGTCATCCTCGACCCGGACAGCCCGGCGGCCAAGGCCTATGTCCATCTGGCCGATTTCGTCGATGCCCACATGCTGGAGCCGCGCGGCGCCCCGCCGGCCAAGGCGCCGGCGGCCGGCGGGCCGTCGGAGGGAGAAGACGAGGAACTGCCCCCCGTCCGCCAGTCTCCGCCCCTGGAGCCGGGGCCGGCCCCCGGTCCCAACTGGGACGATCAGCTGGCCGAGACGGTGGACGTCATGCCCGAAGTCTCCGACCTGCGCTGGAAGATCGGCGTCGCCATCATGCTGATCCTGCTGGGCGGCTGCGTCGGCTACGCCTTCGGCCGCTGGATGTACATGCCGCTCTGACCGGTGGGGGGGGCGTCTCGCCCGCATTCCCAACGGCCGGGATGCTTATCCTTCCAGCAGCGTGATGCCGGCGGCCAGGGCCAGGGTGAAGCTCACCCCCACCGCCAGCAGGTAGGCGGCCTGGGCCGCGCCGCGCCACAGGCGGACGGAGAAAACCTTAGTGGAATTGTCGGAATTGCGCATGTGCGTCTCCTCTGAACGGCTGTTGCTCAGGGAGAATAACCAAGCCGCAGAGTTTGGTATTTGACTTTGGTTAGGCGACGATGCAGCTGCCGGGCAGCAGCACCGCGACGCGGGTTCCCTGGCCCGGAATGCTGTCGAGGGAGACGGTTCCGCCGTGGGCCTCGACGAAATGCCGCACGATGGCCAGCCCGAGGCCGGAGCCCTGATGGCGGCGCGACAGGGAGGAATCCGCCTGATAGAAGGCCTGCCAGACCTTGGCGTGGTGCTCCGGGGCGATGCCGATGCCGGTATCGGTCACCGCCATCTCGACGCCCTCGGGCCGCAGGTGGGCGGAAATGGTCACCCGGCCCAGGGCGGGGGTGAATTTCAGGGCGTTGCCCGCCAGATTGAGCAGGATCTGTCGCATGCGCCGGGCGTCGAGGCGCATGCGCGGCAGGGCGGGATCGATCTCCACCGGCAGTTCGATGGCGTTGACGGCGGCCTTGTGCTCCAGCAACCGGATGACGGTGCGGATCAGGTCGGCCAGATCGACCTCCTCCTCGTCCAGTTCGGTGCGCCCCGCCTCGATGCGCGACACGTCGAGGATGTCCTCGATCAGGGCGCGCAGGTGTAGGCCGGCGGAATGGATGAGGTCCAGGTATTCCAGGTAGCGGTCGAGATCCATGACGCCGACCGCCCCGGACAGGGCCGCCTCGGAAAAGCCGATCACCGCGTTGAGCGGGGTGCGCAGTTCATGGCTCACCGTGGCGAGGAACTGCGACTTGGCGCGGTTGGCGGCCTCGGCCTCCTGCTTGGCGGAGACCAGGGCGGCCTCGGACCGCTTGCGCTGGGTGATGTCGCGCCCTTCCGGCACCAGGAACAGGATGTTGCCGTCGTGGTCGGGGACCGGCTTCAGGGAGAAATCCACATAGGCGATGCCGCCGCTGGAATCCACATGGGTGGTTTCGAACCGCACGAACTCGCCCGCCGCCGCCCGCCCGATGGCGTCGCGCAGCATGGCGCGTTCGTCGGGGGAATGCTCCCACCAGGGGGTTTCGGCGAAGTGGGCGCCGAGGACCGGGGCGATGGAGTCCAGGCCGATGAAGGCCAGCGCGGTGCGGTTGGCGTCCAGAAGCCGTCCGTCGGGCGACAGCAGGCCGATGAACTCGAAGGTGTTCTCGATGATGGCCCGCATCTCGACATTGACGCGCAGGCTGTCGCGCAGCCGGGCTTCCGCCTCGGGGGCCAGTTCCACCAGGACCTGTCCGCCGGGCAGGGGGGTCTGGGTGCAATCGGGACCGTCCACCCAGCCGGGGCGGGTGCCGGCCAGCCGGGCCTCCGCCATGCCCAGCGCCCGGCACAGCGTATCACCCACATGGGCCAGATTGCCGTCCGGTCCCAGGACCGCCAGGGCGCGTGGCGAATTGGCGAAGGTGTAATGCGCGGCGTGCGTCAAAATCGGCGATCCCCATAGCGCGATCACCAATTATCGCATGGCGCGATAAATTCACGAACGTGAATAAGGTATAATTTAGCCCCGCCGGACTCAGCGGCGCGGGCGGGGCGGCGGCAGGCGCTCGACCACGTCGCCCCACAGGTCGTAATCCTCGGCCGCCTCCACCTCGACGATCACCAGATCGCCGGGTTCCAGGTCGGTTTCGCCGTTCATGAACACCGCGCCGTCCACCTCGGGGCTGTCGGCCTTGGAGCGGCCGATGGCGCCTTCCTCGTCCACTTCGTCGACGATCACCTCGATGCGGGTGCCTTCCTTGCGCGCGCCGCGCTCGTCGGCGATCTGGCGGGCCGCCTCCATGAAGCGCTGGTGGCGCTCCTCCTTGACGTCCTCGTCGACCTGGTCGTCCAGGGCGTTGGCGGGTGCGCCCTTGATATCCTCGTACTTGAAGCAGCCCACCCGATCCAGCTGGGCCTCTTCCAGCCAGCCCAGCAGGGAATCGAAATCCTCCTCCGTCTCGCCGGGGAAGCCGACGATGAAGGTGGAGCGCAATGTCAGCTCGGGGCAGGTCTCGCGCCACGAGCGGATGCGGCCCAGCACCTTCTCCTGGTTGGCGGGGCGGCGCATGGCTTTCAGCACGTTGGGGCTGGCGTGCTGGAAGGGGATGTCCAGGTAGGGAAGGATCTTGCCCTCGGCCATCAGCGGAATGATCTCGTCCACATGGGGGTAGGGATAGACGTAGTGCAGGCGGATCCAGATGCCCAGTTCGCCCAGGGCACCGGCCAGGTCGGTGAGGTGGGCGCGCACCGGCCGGCCGCGCCAGGAGCTTTCGGCGTGGCGCAGGTCCAGGCCGTAGGCGCTGGTGTCCTGGGAGATGACCAGCAATTCCCGCACCCCGGCCTCGGCCAGACGCTCGGCTTCGCCCAGCACGTCGGCGGCCGGGCGGCTCATCAGCGGGCCGCGGATGTCGGGGATGATGCAGAACGAGCAGCTGTTGTTGCAGCCCTCGGAAATCTTCAGGTAGGCGTAGTGGTGCGGCGTCAGGTGCAGGCCTTCGGGCGGCACCAGCGACAGCTTGGGATCGTGCAGCGGCGGCACGGCGGCGTGCACCGCCTCGACCACCGCCTGGTACTGGTGCGGTCCGCTGACCGCCAGCACCGACGGATGGGCGGCCCGGATGGCCTTCTCGTCGCCGCCCATGCAGCCGGTGACGATGACCTTGCCGTTCTCGGCCAGGGCCTCGCCGATGGCCTCCAGGGATTCGGCGCGGGCGGAATCCAGGAAGCCGCAGGTGTTGACGATCACCACGTCGGCGCCGTCATAGCTGCCCGAGATGTCGTAGCCCTCGGCCCTGAGCTTGGTCAGGATGCGCTCGGAATCCACCAGGGCCTTGGAGCAGCCGAGGCTGACGATGCCGACCTTGGGATTCGCCTGAGACATGGAAGGAGCCGCGCTTGTCTGTGAAATTCGCCGTGACTTAGCGGGAATCGGCACCGAAAAGCAAGCCTTGCGCCGCGATTTCCCTAATTCCTGCAATGACATTCGTTTCTTAACAAGATTGCGGAAAGAATGCACAATGGGACAGGAAAGGCGCGAAATGTCCGATCTGTCCCAGGCCCTGTCTCTGGCCCTCGAGCTTGTCGTCACCCTTGATCCGCAGATGCTGGGCATCGTGCGGCTGTCGGTGCTGGTGTCGGGATCGGCGGTGCTGCTGGCCGCACTGATCGGCCTGCCGCTGGGGGCGGTGCTGGCGCTGTCGGCCTTTCCCGGGCGCGGCGCGCTGGTGGTGATGCTCAACGCCTTCATGGGCCTGCCGCCGGTGGTGGTGGGCCTTGGCGTCTATCTGCTGCTGTCCCGCGCCGGGCCGCTGGGCGAGGCCGGGCTGCTGTTCACTCCCGCCGCCATGGTTGTGGCTCAGACCCTGCTGGTCCTGCCCATCGTCGCCGCCCTGTCCCGCCAGGTGGTGGCCGATCTGTGGGAGGAATACGGTGAACAGCTGCGCTCGCTGGGCGTGTCGGGATTGGGGCGGATGGCCACCTTGCTGTGGGACGGGCGTTTCAGCCTGCTGACCGCCGTGCTGGCCGGGTTCGGCCGTGCCGCCGCCGAGGTGGGGGCGGTGATGATCGTCGGCGGCAACATCAAGGGGGTGACGCGGACCATGACCACCACCATCGCCCTGGAAACCAGCAAGGGCGATCTGGCCCTGGCCCTGGGGCTGGGGCTGATCCTCATCGCCCTGGTGACGGGGGTGAACGCGGCGGTCTTCCTGGTCGGGCAATGGGCGCGGCGGAGGATGGGATGAGGGCGCCCGACACCATCCTGCCGCTGGAACTGGAGCGGGTCGGCTTCGCCGTCGGCGGGCGCCCCCTGCTGGACGACATCACCTTGCGCCTCGAGGCGGGGGTGCGGACCATCATTCTCGGCCCCAACGGGGCGGGCAAAAGCCTGCTGCTGCGCCTGTGCCACGGCCTGCTGGCGCCCAGCGACGGCAGCGTCCGCTGGCATGGCGCCATGGCGGGCGAGCCGGTGCGCCGCCGTCAGGCCATGGTGTTCCAGCGTCCGGTACTGCTGCGCCGCTCGGCCGTCGCCAATGTCCGCTATGTCCTGGCCCTGGGCGGCGTGCCGTGGCGCCGCCGCGGCGCACTGGCCATGGAGGCGCTGGAGCGTTTCGGCCTCGCCGCCCTGGCCCAGCGCCCGGCCCGCGTGCTGTCGGGCGGCGAGCAGCAACGCCTCGCCCTGGCCCGGGCCTGGGCCGCCGGGCCGGACGTGCTGTTCCTGGACGAGCCGACCTCGGCGCTCGACCCCGCCGCCGCCCTGTCGGTGGAGATGGCGGTGCAGGAGTTCCACGCCTCGGGCACCAAGATCGTCATGACCACCCATGATCTGGGGCAGGCCCGCCGTCTGGCCGACGAGGTGGTGTTCCTGTCCCGCGGCCGCCTGGTGGAGCTTGCCCCGGCGGTGGAATTCTTCAAGGGGCCGGCATCGCCCCAAGCCCGCGCCTTTCTGGCCGGCGAACTGGTTTGCTGAGGAGGAACCATCCCATGAAACGTCTGCTGCTTGCCGTCCTGGCGGTATTTTCGCTGGCCGCCGCCCCCGCCGGGGCCGAGGACCGCTTCATCACCCTGGCGTCGACCACCTCGACCGAGCAGTCGGGGCTGTTCGGCCATCTGCTGCCGCTGTTCAAGGCGGAGACCGGCATCGAGGTCCGCGTGGTGGCGGTGGGCACCGGCCAAGCGCTGAAGCTGGGCGAGCGCGGCGACGCCGACGCCCTGCTGGTCCACGACCGGGCCGGCGAGGACAAGTTCGTGGCCGAGGGCTTTGGACTGGACCGCCGCGACGTGATGTACAACGACTTCGTGGTGGTGGGGCCGTCGGCCGATCCGGCCGGCGTCAAGGGCGGCAAGGACGCCGCCGAGGCGTTCAAGAAGATCGCCGCCGCCAAGGCGCCCTTCGCGTCCCGCGGCGACGATTCCGGCACCCACCGCAGTGAACTGCGCCTGTGGAAGAAGGCCGGGGTGGACGTCAAGGCCGGCGGCGAGTGGTATCGCGAACTGGGCTCGGGCATGGGGCCGACGCTCAATACGGCGGCCGGCATGAACGCCTACGCCCTGGCCGATCGCGGCACCTGGGCCAGCTTCAAGAACCGCCAGTCCCTGGCCATCGTGGTGGAGGGCGACCGCGCCCTGTTCAATCCCTACGGCTCGATCCTGGTCAATCCCGAGAAGCACAAGGCGGTGAAGGCCGCCGATTCCAAGGCCTGGCACCTATGGCTGAGCGGCCCCAAGGGCCAGGCGGCCATCGCCGCCTTCAAGATCGGCGGCGAGCAGTTGTTTTTCGGCGATGCCAGATAGGGAGGGCCGGACCATGAATCGCAGAGCTTTTCTCGGCGGCGCGCTCGGCAGCGCGGGTGTCGCGGCGATGGCGGCGGCGGCGGAGCCGTCCGAGGTGGTGCTGCTGGCCAGCACCATCGGTCCCATCGACGCCGGCATCGTGCCCGCTTTGGCCCAGGCCTTCCACGCCCGCACCGGCATGGTGGTGCGCTTCGTCGGCGCGGGGACCGGCGCCACCCTGGAAATGTCCAAGCGGGGCGAATTTGATCTGGTGATGGTCCACGCCTTGTCCCTGGAAAAGAAGTTCATGGCCGACGGCTTCGGCGTCGACCGCCGCGACGTCATGTACAATGACTTCGTCCTGCTGGGGCCGGCCTCCGATCCCGCCGGCATCAAGGGCATGGCCGACCCCAAGGCGGCGCTGCGGCGCATTGCCGAGGCCGGGGCCCGCTTCGTGACGCGGGGCGACAATTCCGGCACCCACGTGGCGGAAAAGGCCCTGTGGGACAAGGCCGGCCTCCAGCCCCAGGGGGCCTGGTACGAGGTGTTCGAGAAGGGGGCCGGCGGTAACGGCCCGACCCTGAAGCACGCCGACGAGCGCGGCGCCTACGTGCTGATGGACCGCGCCACCTGGCTGGTGCTCAAGGCCAGGCTGTCCCTGGCCCTGCTGGTGGAGGGCCATCCCGATCTGTTCAACTTCATCGCCGTGATCCGCACCAATCCCGAACGTTTCCCCAAGGCCAACGCCGCCGGGGCCCAGCGCTTCGCCGACTGGCTGGTGGGCGACGAGGCGCAGGCCCTGATCGCCCGGTTCGGACGGGCGGAATACGGGGCGCCGCTGTTCTTCGCCAACGCCGGAGCCAAGGTGCGGCCGCCGGGATTGTGAGCCCCCTCGAACGAAAAGGGCGGCATCCCCGCGGCTGGCCGGGGATGCCGCCCTTTGGATTCCCGTGTCTTACTGGATCCGCTGCAGCAGGACGCGGATGTTGGGGTGGTGGTCGAACGGGTCGCGGTACCAGGCGACATCTTGGATTCGATACCATTTGCCGCTTCGGGTCCTGAGAGCCTTGCCGATGGTCGGGCAGATGTCCGCCTCGAAGCAACGGTTGATTTCACTCTTGTCGAATGATTCGTTGATGACGTAGCGCATGATGACCAGCCGTATGTAAAGTGAACAACTGGCTTTATCCTATTATAATATTATTCATATTTCAGTGATGGGCTTCACATATAAAATTTTATGTAAATTTACACTGTGTCGAATCAATTTTCGGTGACAATAACCCTATCCGTTTGCCGGGAATCCTCTGTAACGGAAAGTGATTTCGGCACGGCAACGGTTGAAGTCGGGCGGCGGAAGTGTCACCTTAGGGGGTATGGGCCGAGTTCGCGGGTCGCTGTTTCCGCGGCGACGAACGGGCGACGGTATGGAGAAAAGCGCATGCCCCAGCCCGCTTTTTTTCGCAGGACCTATGACGAGACCATGACCTTGATGGTCGAGGCCCGCAACTACCTGACATTCGCCGAGCGCCGCGAGCGCGAGCGGGTCGGCGGCATGGTCGGCCTGCGCATGAGCTGCGAGGCCATGCGGGTCACCTCCCGCCTGACCCAGGTGATGGCCTGGCTGATGCTCCAGCGCGCCGTCCAGGAGGGCGAGGTGGAGGCCGAGGAGGCGCTGCGCGACGAATGCCGCCTGTCGGGGGCCGACGTCTGCCTGGACGAGAGCTTCAGCGGCGACGAGACCCTGCCCAATCACCTGCGCAGCCTGATGGACCGTTCGTACCGCCTGTACGTCCGGGTGGCGCGGCTGGAGGAGATGCTGATACAGCGGGTGCTGCATTAGGCAGCTTCAGCGCCAGACCACTTCCCACAGCTGGAACTTGTCGCGGAACCCCTTCAGGGCGTGCATGCCGCCGTCCTGGAACGCGCCCTTGCCGGCGGCGAGGTCCTTGACCACCTGGGTGCACAGGGTCTGATCCGAATCCGTGGCGGCGCAGACACGGGCCGCCAGCTGGACGGTGGAGCCGAACAGGTCGTCCTCTTCCTGGATGGGCTCGCCGGCATTCAGCCCGATGCGCAGATGCAGCGGCAGGTTGGGCTGTTTCTCGTTGTGGGTGGTGACCTGGCGCTGGATCTGGACGGTGGCCTCCACCGCGTTGGCGGCCGAGGCGAACGAGGCCATGATGCCGTCGCCGGTGTGCTTGACCTCGCGCCCGGCGAACTGGGTCAGCGCGGTGCGGACGATGGCGTTGTGCTTGCGCACGATCTCCTGGGCCGCCTGGTCGCCGCGCGCCTGGGTCAGGTCGGTGGAGCCCACCATGTCGGTGAACATCACCGTCATGAGGGCCGATTGCTTCTTTTCGGTGGCCGGCTTGTTCCAGTCCTTGAGCGAGGTCTGGAGCTTGATCATCGGCGTGCCTTCATCACCCTCCGCCCAGGATTCCATGGAGGACTTGCCGGCTTCGAACATGCGGGCATAGCGCTGCTCGCCCATGTATTCCGGCACCTTGTCGTAGAAGACGGCGGCCAGGTCGCCGGGAGTGCCCAGCTTCTCGATGATGGATTTCAGCAGCTTGCGCTGGCCGGCCGAATCCAGCTTCTGGGCACGGGCGATGGACTGGACGGCGCCGGCCATGAACAGGTTGAGGCCGAAGGTGGTGTATTTGTCGGTGCTGGGCGCCGTCTGGCGGACGATCTCCATGGACTTGTCTACGAAGCGGTCGGTGACCTTCCTGGTGGCTTCCAGTACCGGGGTGGAGGGGATGGCGTCCACGGCGGCAGCGGTGGCCGAAGGCTCCCCGGCCGGGCCGGCCAGGGGCGGCGGCTCGGCCTCGGGCGGCGGGGTGGCCTCGGCGGGTTCCGGTTCGGGGTCGTCGCCCCAGGTCTCGGGGATCATCTCGGCCTCGGCCTTCTTGGCCAGCTTGTTCAGCGACTTCTTCACCGCCTCGGACGGCTGGGGGCGGGGCGGCGGCGGCGGGGCGGCGGCGGCCCCGCGGTTGAACTGGAAATTGGCGTTGCGTGGCATGAAGCGCAGGCCCAGCGGCACGGCGGTGCCCAGGAACACCAGGCCGAACACGGCGACCAGCATCTGGCCATAGGCGTCGGGGGTGATGCGGTAGCCGTAATCGTAGAGGAAGACGATACCCGAGGGCACCAGACGAAGGGCTCCCAGCCCCATTCCCGACGCCACCAGCAGAATGACGGTCAGGCGCAGGATGGTGGCGCCGGCGCCGATGCTGGGGCCGCCGGAGCGTGCCCGGGCGGCCTTGGCCGCCTTCTTGGCGGCGGCCACCCTGGCGGAGCCGCCCTTGCCGGCGTCCCCGTCCTTGCCGCCGCCTTTGCCGCCGCCACCCCCGCCGCCGCCGGCTCCGGCGGGGCTCTTCTTGGTCTGGACGTTGCGGCCGGACAGGTAGACCTCGGCCTCGTCGAACACGTTGGTGTCGGTGTTGTAGGTCTCGCGCAGCACCTTGGTGCGCACGCCAAGGGTGCTTTCCAGCTCCTTGGCCTCGCGGACAGCCTCGTCACGCTCCAGCCGCGGGAAGCGTGCGTGCAGCATCCACCCCCGGCCTTCCATGACGTAAACTTCAAAATGAACGATGATCATGTCCGCCCAATCACCGTCTGGCTTCAATTACAAATCGGCCAGGGAGTATGACAGCTCCCTTGTTAAAAATTTGCTCTACCCGCTGGACGTCAAGAAGTCCACAGCAAACACTTTCGGCCGGCGTTAAAGCCGGCCGATCGTGCAGTCCGATAATTTGGCGCAGGCGGATGCCGGACGGCCGAGGCCAATCCGGCATCGCCAATCCCTCTTAGGAATTGGTCGACTTGATGCCGAAGCCGTCGAAGCGCTTCTTGAACTTGGCCAACTGGCCGGCCGTATCGACCATACGGTGCACGCCGGTCCAGGCCGGGTGCGACTTGGGGTCGATATCCAGGCGCAGAGTGTCGCCAGCCTTACCCATGGTGGACCGGGTCTTGTACTCGGTGCCGTCCGTCATCACCACGTTGATCTCGTGGTAGTCGGGATGAATGTTGTCCTTCATAGCCTGAAGCTCCGCAAATCGAAGGCGCGTATATAGCCAATACCGGGGCGGTGCGCAAGCGGTCCTTCACCCCGGAGAGGAATTCGGGTTAGCATCGCCGCCCCAACCCCTGGAGATGCCCGATGAGTCTCGATGAAAGCCGTTTCGCCAGCCTTGCCGACCCGTTGCTGGAGCGCATCGCCGATGCGGTCGAGGATGCCATCGACGATTCCGAGGCCGACCTGCACGCGGGCATCCTGACGCTCACCCTGCCGGGCATCGGCCAGTACGTGATCAACAAGCATTCCCCCAACCGCGAAATCTGGCTGTCGTCGCCGAAAAGCGGCGCCCATCATTTCGGCTGGAGCGGCGAGCGGTGGGTGTCGACCCGCAATGCCGAGATCGAACTGCTCGGTCTGCTGCTGGCCGAGATCGGCGTGGTGGCGTGAGTTACGGGCGGGACGCCCGCGCTC
>NZ_AONQ01000034.1 GCF_000342045.1 Paramagnetospirillum caucaseum
CTAGGCCGATCTGGAACGAGTTGGTGCCGCTGCGCCGTTCACCGGGCTCAAGGTCGGCATAGACCGCCCCGGCTTTGAAATGCCGGGTTTCGGTGGCGAAGGCGACCTCGATCAGGTCATAGAGATAGTGGGCGGCCTCCACATCGGCGGGCAGGCCGAAGAAGACATGGCGGACGAAGCAGGGCGTAGCCGTCCTCGCTGATCCGCAGGCCGCACGAATACATGACCTCGAAGCAGGTTCTGTGGATGGGGCTTCTTATGCAGCCCAGCAGACGGCGGACGTGCTCATCGGGAACGGCATCCGGCAGCCGCTTCTGTTGCGGAAGCCGAAATCGTCTTTTTTAAAAAGATCCCAATCCACATCGAGCGTCCTCGTGAAGAAGAACTTGATGCCGAACAGGGCCGTCTTGAAGGTACCGCGGGCCACGCCCTTGTCGACCAAGCCGACAAGATAGGTCCTGACATCATCTTCACCGAGATGATCCGGGGAGCGCCGGTAGTAGGCCGCCAGTTGGCGAACCGACCGTAAGTAGGCTCGCTGGCTTTCCGGCGCCATTCCCGCCAGAGTCATGTCCTCGATCATGCGTTCGCGCAATCTCGACATCGAATACTTCCTTCTGATGTTGATGCAGTCCGGGAAAATCCCGGTTCAGAAGGAATACCGCCAATCACGGCGAACGACGACCTGTAAGCCTGCTCCCCTCGGCGAAGCCGTTCAGTCCAACTACCCATTCGGGCAGTTACCACAGAACCACCCATTCGGGCTGCTTTTGGGTAGTTTCCAGCGGGTAGTTACCACCATGGTTTCCACCCCGGCTACCACCATCAACACCGCATAATACCTGACGTTTCTGGTGGTACGGGTGGTAACCCAGAATTTTGGGCTGTCGCTAGCGAAATGGCGCGCTGTTGCCCCCCGTATAGCGAAAGTGCCAGGGAGGACCCGTGTTTTTCCGGCGCAGGGTGACCCCCTCGGGAATCTGCGGTGGGAGCTCCATCCGCTTCGGCCCGTCCCATTTGGTGCCGTGACCGTGGTGGGTTTGGTGGACATGGTGGGTTTGCTGCCATACCCCGTAGGAAACTGTCAGACGATAAATATTTTTACAAAGAGAGATGCATGTCATGTGAGGGAAAAAATATATGCATGACAAATATAAGGAAGGAGCGAGGGCAAACCCACTACTCCCACCAAACCCACCACGAGGGAGATTGCCGCGATCTCTTCGGGTACAAGGGGGGGCGGGGAGAATGACGCATGGCGGCGGCTCCGCGTGATCGTTGATAGTCGTTGATGTGTCCGGCGATCAGAGCGATGGATGGTCCCACGAACAGAGGAGGCCATCATGAGCAAGCACATCGCCGAAACGGCCATTGCCGCCAATATCGACGCCCTGGCAGCTCTCTTGCGCGACATAACCTCGCGCATGGACGAAGCCACCGGCTATGTCCGCGACGGCCAGCGAAACGCTGCCATTGGTACCATCATCGATCTCGACCGCATGCTGGCGGATGCGGCCGCACTGCACGGGGCGGCACTGGCCCTGCATCGGAACACGCCAGCCTGATCACCTGACGCCCCGGTTTCCTCAACACCCCGACCGGGTCCATCCGGCGGGGCCCGGGGTGGTACAGGCGTGGAACCGCCACGCCGCCAACCCGAGGAAATCACCATGATCCAACTTTCCGATTCCCAACGCGCTATGCCGCCCTGCGCCATCCCGAACATGCCGCCACCATCGAGCGCGTTCTGGCCATTCCGCCGAAGCGCTTCGAACGGCGGCTCGTGACCTGGTTGACCGAGGCAGAGATCGATGTCCTGCTGGCTGCGCCGGACCGGGCGACCTGGACCGGGCGGCGCGACACGGCGCTGTTCGGTCTCGCCGTCCAGACGGGCCTTCGGGCCTCCGAACTGATCGGGCTGAACTGCGCCGATGTCCATCTTGGGGCCGGTGCGCATGTCAGTTGCACCGGCAAAGGGCGAAAGCAACGGATCACGCCGCTCACATCCGGTACCGTCGCGACCCTGCGGGCATGGCTCGCCGAGCGTGGAGGTCTGCCAGCGGAACCGCTGTTCCCGACACGGACCGGACGTGCCCTCAGTCGCGACGCGCTCGAACGTCGGCTGGCCGGATATGCCGTAGACGCAACTGCCCGATACCCGTCCCTCGCGCGAAAGCGGGTGAGCATGCACGTTCTCCGGCATTCAGCAGCCATGCGCCTGCTGCAGGCCGGTATCGACACGGCGGTGATCGCGCTCTGGCTCGGTCACGAACAGATCGAAACGACCCATATCTACCTGCACGCGGATCTCCGGATCAAGGAACGCGCCCTCGAGAGGACAGCCCCGATCACGACCAAACCCGGCCGCTTCCGACCGACCGACAAACTCCTCGCCTTCCTCGAAGCCCTCTGATTATGCCGACCCCTTCGCAGCGGTTTCCCCCAAAAACAACAGGTTCCGAACCGACATCGGCATAATCCGGGAATCGGCATAATGCGCCTGCCAGTTCGCCGCTTCCATGATCTCCGCGATACTGGCGCCCTCGGGCCGCCTCAGCAGGGCGATCAGCGCTTCCTGCTTGGTGCCGACGCGGGCCTTGCGGACGGCCTTCGTGCCGGGGACTTCGAGGCCCAGCGCCGCGAAGGCGGTGGCGGTGACCACCAGCGCACCGGCACCGTCCTCTTCGACCATCCCCTTGGCGGCAAGACTGGCGATCACCTTGGTGACCGCTCCCCCCTTGATATGAGCCGGCAGCGGCAGGACCTCTCCACCCTCGCGGGCGCAGGCGGCGGACAGGATACCGGAACAGCGACCTGATCGCGGCCAGTCGGGCGTTGCGGGTGCGCACGCCGTTCTGTCGTTCGTGCTCCAGATGGTCGAGGAAGGCGCCGATCAGGGGCGCATCGAGATCGTCGATGTCGAGCTTTCCCGGCGCCTTGCCGTGCCGCTCCGACGCGAAGATCAGGAGCAGCCGCAGCGTATCGCGATAGGATTGCACCGTGTTCGAACTGACATGGCACTGGCGGATGAGGCGGTCGGTGAAGAACGCCTGCAGGGTCGTGGCGAGCGCACTCATGCGTCACCCGCCAAGTAGCGCTCGAGCCGGTCGCCCGCCAGACCCAGCAGTTCCGGCGCAGCGGACAGGTACCAGTAGGTGTCGCCGGGATCGGCATGGCCGAGATAGGTGGACAGGATCGCGAGACGGGAGCCGGGGTCGCCCATCCGGTAATCGTCGACAATGGTGCTGACGGCGAAGCTGTGCCGCAGATCGTGGATCCTGGGCCGGCACGTCGCCGAGTGCGGCACGATGCCGCAATGATGCAGCAGTTTCTGGAACGTCCACTGCACGTTTTTGTAGCGCAGTCGTCTGTCGGCCGAACTGGTCAGCAGGGCCGACGTGCCCGCCTGGCGGGAGCGATCGTCGCGGCGCAGGTAGTTGCCCAGGGCTGCGACGGCCGTCGGGTGCAACGGCAATTCGCGGGACTTGCCGAATTTGCCTTTGCGGATCGTCAGTATACCATGAACTGCGTCGAAGTCGGCATCGTCGAGGCCGATCGCCTCGCCGACCCGCATGCCGGTTGTCGCCAGGAGGCCGATCAGCGTCCGGTACGTAGCCTGCGAATGCGATCCGCGCAGGATCGCCGTGGCCCGCATCAGGTCCGTGACTTCTTGCGGCGTGTAGAGATACGGCGTTGCTCGGCGCACCTGTGCGGGCAGAAGGTCGGCGGGCGGCACCTCGGTTCTTGGGTCGAGCGTGCGCAGGTGCCGGGCAAAGAGACGAACCTCGGCCAGACGCCGGGAGGTCCAAATCGCATCAGCCCCTGCGGGCAGGGTCGCCCAGGCCAGCGCCGTTTCTGTCCGTACATGGGTCTCACCGCGATCCTCGGCGAAGGCGACAAACTGGCCGAGAAGCCGCTCGGTCTTATCCAGCTTGTAGCCGAGGGCGCGCCGCAAGGTCAGATAATCGGCAAGGGCATTGCGCAGGTGGCTCATAGCGCGCCCTCCGGCCAGGGGCGCGCGATCAGGCGCAGGGTGTCGCGGTCGACCTTGGCGTAGATCGCCGTGGTCCCGACACGACGATGACGCAGGAGCTGGCCGATCTCCGGCAAGGATGCGCCGGAGCGAAGGAGCTCCGTTGCCGCCGTATGGCGCAGGCGATGCGCGTGGACACGCCCGATACCCGCGCGCCGGGCGGCGTCCGCCACGATAGTGCTCACGCGACTCGCGCCGAGTGCGTGATGGGGCGCAAAGTGCCGAACGAACACGGTCCGGCCCTGAGCGTCCGCCGGTCGGGCATGGCGCAGGTATTCGGCCACTCGACGGCCGACATCCGGCGGAAGGGGGAGCAGTTCGTGACAATCGCCATTGCCGCGCACGCGGATCGTGCCCGCGCGCCAGTCGATATCGTCAAGCCTGAGCCCGGCGACTTCGCCGCGCCGAAGGCCGAGGCGGACCAGCAGGGTCAGGATCGCCAGATCGCGGACACCAACGACCGTGCTGGCATCGCAGGCAGCGAGAAGGCGCCGCACCTGATCGGGCTCGAGCCCCTTGGGCAACCCGGCCAGTCGGCGGCGCAAGACCCTCGGAACGGCCGGGACGAGCGACCATTCCGTGACGCCGTCCAGATGCAGAAAGCCGAGGAACGACCGCAGCGCCGAGACCGTCAGCTTCGCCACGCCGGAGTTCAGGCACGGGCACCACGCCACCACGAAGGAGGTGACATCGGCCGGGGTCAGGCCCCCGAGATCGAGCTTCCCCGCCGCCATCCTGCGGTCCAGGAACGGGCGCAGGCAATCGATGTACCGACCGGCCGTCACCGGGACCAGGCCACGCTCCGTGGTCAGGAACCGCCGGTACCGGTTCAGGATTTCCCCGGCGGGGCCGTCTTCCACCGGTGCTTCGGCCGTAGGTGCCAACCCCAGCCCGCGCAGATAGCCAAGAATTGGGCCCAGTGCCTTGCGTGTCTTCAGTTTGCGTACGCCAGCGGCACGGCGGTCAGCCATGAATCGATCAACCTGCACCATGGACAAGTCGCCCATCGGGAGCTGCTGACCCTGCAACCAGCCACTCAGTTCGTTGAGCAGCTTGCGATGCTTCCAGATTGTGCCGGCCGCGTATCCTTGCCGCCGTAAATCCTCCTCGAGGCCATTAGAAAGGGCCGTGACCGGGTTCTTACCCCGTCTCTTTTTCGGTTCGATCAACATGAAGTCTCCTCGTTTCGACGTGAAAGAGGAGACGTTACCAGTCCTCAGCCCCGAGGATTATGCCGACCCAGACGCAACGGACTCGAGGGCATTCAGACGCTTACAGACCTACATCGGCATAATCCGCGCACCGAATGGGCCTTATGCCGACTTCGGCATAAGGCCCATTCGGTGCGCGGCTTTATTTCCGGTTCCCTGAAGAAGTCGCTGGGCCTTGAGGTCACCAGCGAAAAGGTCGAGACCGGTGGGCGAGTCTATCGCATCCGGGACTGCTGATGGGAAGCCGCAGCCCCGGCAACGGGTGGCGGCACGTCCCTTCACGGCTCTCTCAGAACCTCCGGGATGTCCTGCGCTCCGTGCAGGATGCGCAAGATTCTCGGCGGGACCCGCTGGGAATTGTAGACGATGACGTAGGGAAAGCCGGTGAGGGCCACGAAACGGTATGGTGGATCAGCCAAGTCGGGTCTAATCATCCCGATCTCCGGGTGGACGCCGATCCGTCCCGCCGTAGCCGCGACTGCTTCCCTCAAGGCGCGCGCAGCGGCGGGATTGTCCTTGGTGATCCAGCGAATCGCCGCCAGCAGATCGTTCCGCGCCCTGGGCGACAGCGTCGCGACGCTCATTGCTGGCTGGTCTCAATGATCTCATCGACCTCGGCCAGCACATCGTCCAGGGCAAAGTCACCCTCCCGATCGGCCTCGGCTTCCACCGCCGCCAGCATGGCGCGGAACCCAGCCCGGCGCTCCTCGGCCTCCTGCAGAAGGCGCAAGCCCGAGCGAACCACTTCGCTGACGTTGTTGTAGCGGCCGACCTCCACACAGGTCCGGGCGAAGCGCTCCAGTTCCGGCGTCAAACTCACATTGGTCGCCATGACGAGCCTCGAATGTCAAGCATTGACATAAGGTAGGTCGCCGGACGGTGGGATGCAAGAGGCATCGTCAGCGGGTTTTGCGTTCCCCCCGGCGATGCAGGCCGGGATGGATATCGAAGCGGTCGGCGGCTTCGTGGCCAGCCTCGTAGGCGTCGGTCAGCACCGTGCGTCCGGCCCGGCGGTCCTTGACCTTGAAGCTGATGCCCAACCGTTCCAGTTCGTCATCGACTACCGACGCCTTGATCGGCACCAGATCACGCCCGGTGGAGCGGACCATCGCCGCTTCGCGCTCCTCGCGCAGGGTGTGCAGCTTGCGGGCGATGCCGTGACCCAGGCCGACCTGGAACGAATTGGTGCCGCCGCGCCGTTCGCTGGAATGCAACTCGGCATAGACGGCGCCGGCCTTGAAGCGTTCGGTTTCTGTGGCGAAGGCGATCTCAATCAGGTCGTAGAGGTAATGGGCCGCCTCCACGTCGGCGGGCAGGCCGAAGAAGACGTGGCGCAGCAGTCCGGCCGGATTTTTCTCGATCCAGGTGCGGCAGTCGAAGAAGGCGGCGACCGAGGGGGCACATTCGTCGATGGGGCCGGTGCGGCGGCGGGTGGTCTCGATTCCGACGCCTTCGCAGGCTTGGCGGCGCAAATCCAGTTCGCTGAGCGACAGGCCGTAGCGGTCCAGCAGTTCCGCCACCTTCTCGGCGGCGGTCAGGGCTTCCTGTTCGGTGCAGCCCTGGTCGACCGTCTTGGCCCTGAGCGCCTGGATGCGCTGGATCAGGCGGTCGAGATCGGCATCGCCGTGGGATCCGGCGGGCAGGACCCGCACCTGACGGCGCAATTCCTCGAACAATTCCCGCACCGACGGGGGAAGTTCCCCCGTCGCCACCTTGCGGCTGATCGCTGCGGCGATGGCGTCCAGCGATGGTGCCCGCCCGCCCCAGCCGGAGCGGGCGCGGCGCTGGAGCGTTTCCATCATCACCGATGCAAGCTTGCCGTAGCCGTCCGCCAGATCGTCGCGCCCGCAGTGGCGAGCGAAGGCGCCGGTGGACACCGCTTCGATCAGGTTGTCGGAATCGGCCATGCGGCGGGCGAGGGCAAGGTCATCGTCACCGAGTTCGGCTTCGGCCCAGGCGAAGGCCAGGGCGTCGATGTCGCTGTCCTCGGGGCCGTAGGGAAACTCGGACGCTTGGCCGAGGCGGCCGGAGGTGTCGGTGAGGCCGGGGACCTCCAGCCCGCCATGGCGCAGGACATGGCGATAGATCGCCTCGGCGCAGCGATGGGGATTGGACAGGCCCTTGCCTCCGGGCCGGATGAAGGGCCGTGCCACCGCCAGGGTGGCGTCATCGAGCGGGGTGACGGCACTGACGGCGATGAAGGCATCGCTTCCCGGAATCGGGCACAGTCGCATCGCCAGCGTCAGCCCCGGCATCGCCGGCAGGGTGTCGTTGCAGAGGCGTAGCGTGGCGCCGTCGGCGATGTCGTCGAGCAGCAGGATTCCGGCACCGTCCTCACCCTTGATTCGCAGCAGGCGGAAGCGGATTTCCCGCAGGGCTTCATAGGCGTCCTCCTCACCCGGCTGCGGGCGGCGTTGGCGCAGCAGGCGGTCGATGGCGGTGCTGCCGCTGGCCGAGGGCAGGACCATCGCCAGATCGGCGGCCAAGGCCAAGGCGCGCGCCAGCACGGCTTCGCCGTCCGGATCGGTGGGATCAAAGCCCTTGCTCAGCCAGCCGTGGACGGTGGTCTCGACCTTGGCCCGCGGCGAGAATGCCAGCGCTTCCAGGGCCAGTTCCGTCACGGCTTGCCGCAGTCGGCGGGCCCGCTCGGCCAAAGGCAAGGGAGGAGCATGGATGGTCATTGGCTGTCGTCCGTGATTGTCGCCGTGTCGTTGTATCACGGAAATGGCGCAGGCGAAGCCGTGGCACAACGGTAGCCCAGGCTGTCGTAGCCCTTGATCCGTTTGCCGCTCATGCGAGCCAGCACCGGGACGAAATCATCGACGTAATCGTAAACGATCACCTCACGCTTTGCCGGGTGGAGGCGGTGCAGGCGGCCAGCATATTGAGCCAACGTGCCTCGCCACGCGATCGGCATGGTCAGGAACAACGTGTCGAGGCGGGCGTCGTCGAATCCTTCGCCGATATAGCGGCCGGTGGCGATCAGCACCCGCTCCTCAGTGTCGGCAATGGCGGCAAGCTGTTCCGCCTGCGCACGCCTTGCTTTCACGCCCAAGCCGCCGTGCAGAACGATGACATTCCGGGCGAATCGCGATAGCCGTTCCGCCAGCAGCAGAACATGGTCCTTGCGCTCGGTTAGGATCACGGGCGAGCGTCCGGCCTCCAGCGACTTCAGCACGTCGTCAAAGATCATGGCGTTGCGGGCATCGTCCCTGGCCAGGGCATTGTAGAGTTCCTGGATGGCCGGGCGGTCGGCATCCATCCCCGGCGGCAGCGCGAAGCTGGTGTGGCGGAGAACAACCCGATGCCCGAACGGACGCTGGGCCGCCTGCCGCTTTGCATCAACGCGGAACCGCACCGGGCCGCACTGCATGAAGATGATCGGATGGTGCCCGTCTTTGCGGCTGACGGTTGCCGACAGGCCGAGGACGCATTTCGCCTTGCAGCGCCGGGCCACCGCCTCAAAACTGACCGCCGACAAATGGTGGCATTCGTCGATGATCAGATGGCCATACTCGCCGACGATGTCATCGACCTCGCCCTTGCGCGCCAGACTTTGAATGACCGCTACATCGACAATGCCGGTGGGCTTGCGTTTGCCACCGCCGATCTGGCCGATGGATTTTGGCGGAAGATCGAGAAAGGTAGAGAGGCGGGCGATCCACTGGTCGAGGAGTTGCCGGCGGTGGACCAGAACCAGCGTGTTGGTCTTGCGGGCGGCGATGGCATAAGCGGCCACCACGGTTTTGCCGAACGCCGTGGTCGCCGCCAGCACCCCGGTGTCGTGGCGCAGTAGCGCATCGGCTGCCGCCTGCTGTTCCAGCGTCAGAGTTCCGACGAAAGAGGTTTCGACGGGGCGGCCGGCATGGCGTTCGTCGCGATAGTGGATGCCAATTCCCAACGAGGTGAGCAGGGCTTCCGCCTGATCACGGCAGCCTCGGGGCAGGGCGACGTGATGCGACAGCAATTCGGCGCAGCCGATGATGCGGGGTGTTCCGAAAGTAGGAAGGCGCATGGCCTGGGCACTGTAGAACTCGGGATTCTGGAACGCGGCCAGACGGACCAGGCGATTGACCAAGGCCGGGGGGAGGGCGGTGCGGTCGATGTAGACCTGATTGCCCAGGACCATGTCCACCGTTTCCGGCAAGGGGCCGCTGATCGGAGCCTCAGGCTTGCGCCGGGATGGCGGTGCCAGCCACGGTTCCTCGTTATCGTCGTCGATGGGCAGGCGGACACCGAGGATGCGGCCCTGGCGGCTGGCCTCGTCGGTCAGGGTGGAGACCTCCGCCAGCGTCATTTTTCGGACCCCCGACAGGTATTGCCATTGATCGGGATGGGGTTCGAATTGGTCATCCAGGAAGACGCTGTTGCCGGCCTCGCGGGGGCGTCGCTGCAGGGGCAGGGCGATCAGGTTGCCGAACCCGCCCGCCGGCATGGTGTCCTGGTTGGGGAAGAAGCGGTCGTAAGAATCGAAGCCGAGCTCGGGGGCGCGCTCCATGGTCTCGGTCAGGATGTGGGCACCCAAACGGCGGGCCAGTCCGGCCGGAACCGGTTCGGCAAAGAATATCCAGACGTGTCCGCCGTTGCCGGACCGGGATCGCTCCACCGCCGCCGGGATGTTCTTGATCCGGCAGGTATCCAGGAAGGCGGCGACGTCGTCCCGCCATGATTTCTTGTCGAAATCGGCGGCGAGGAACCAGCAGGTTTCGTCAGTCAGCATCGGATAGACGCCGATGATGAAATTCCGCCCGTCCGCTCCTTCGCCGCGAAGATGCTGGGCGATGATGGTATCGGTCACGGGCAGGAAGTGCCGGTTTGGGCAATCACCGCATTTGACCTTGGGCTTGCCGCACAGGCGCGGTACCCATTCGTTGGCGCAGGCCGGGGAGTATCCCGACTTGCCACTCTTGGGATTGCTCCAGCGCTTGGGGAAGACATCGTCGCGTCCTCGGAACAGCGAGTGGAACAGAGCGATCTTGGCGGCGGGGGGAGATGCGCCGGTCACGCGGGCCGTTGGAGATCGTTCGGTATCCGTGGCGCGACGGTTGGCTTCGCGGGCGCGGAGGCGGGTGAGCCTGGATTCAAGGTCGGCGCGTTCGGCATCCAGAGCCGTCAGCCGAGCCATGATCGCGGCGATTTCGTCCGCCTCGGATAAGATCATGAAGAACGGCGCGGGATCACTCCCGCTCCTGCCGTTCGGCTTCCGCCGTCAACAGTCGGATTGCGGCCGCCAGCGGGGGCAGATGTTCGCCGACGATATTCCAGGTCGCCCGCACGTCGGTACGCTGGTATTCGTGCCGCAGCAGGTTGCCGATGGCTGCAATCTGCCGCCAGGGAATGTCCGGGGCCAGTTCCTTGAGATCGTCGGGAATATGGCGACTGGCCTCGGAGATGATTTCCAGCCCGCGTTCGACGGCACGTTGCATGCCCCAATTGTCGGTATAGCTTTTGAAGCTGGCTTGGCCGATGACGGCTTCAATGCCGGAGATCGCATCCATGATGTCGGAAAGGCGAAGTAGGACGGTGCGTCCCATCTCAGAACACCAGCAGCGCTTCGGATTCGATCCGGGGCCGAAGCATCGGATGTAGGCTGGCACGGGTCATGACGTCGGATTCGGTGCCCAGGATACGGCTGACCTGCTCCTGGATGTCCACCAGTTCGATCAGGCTGAAACGGGGATTGTCGGTATCGAAGAAAAGGTCCACATCGCTGTCTGCCCGCGCCTGCTCGCGAGCGACGGAGCCGAACAGATACAGATGCGCGACACCGAAGCGGTGCAATTCCGCTTCGTGAGCCCGCAATGCCGCCATGACCTGCTCGCGATCCATGTCCATCTCCTCGGTCCGGTTGCGACTATACAACGTCGGAGCGGGCGGTGCAAAAGCGCCTTTGGCAGTGGGGATCAGCCCTGGTTGTGGGGAAACGGGCGGATATTGGAGGCGGGGGGTATGGATTGCGCCGCTTCGTCGCTGCTTCCCCGTAGCCGCCACCGGGAGATCCCGGAGACGATGCCGTCGGGGGTGATCCGCATGGTGTTGACGATGCGGCCCTGGTTGGCGGACAGCCACTTGCCCAGGCGCTTGCCGCTGATGGCGCCGCCGTCGCCGGCCACCGCCAGCAGGGCTTCCCGGAATTCGGGGTTGATGAAGTCCGCCCGGCCATGGAAGCTGGCAAGCTGATCGGTGGCGACATCGATCACCTCCTTGACCGAGACGCGGCGGCTGCCGAGATGGGTGTGCCATTGCTCGATCACCGTGGTCAGCGCCTCCAGCTTGGGATCGGCGCCGCGCACCTCTTCCATGGTGGCGCAGGGGTCGGCCTCGCCCAGCCAGATCAACCCGTCGCGGACCCAGCGCGACCACTCGGTGAAGGAGCCCAGCGGCGTGGTCTGCTGTGGGCGGCCGGCGAGGTGGAAGGCGCGCAGGATGGTCAGCGCCGCCGCCACGTAATCGCCGCGGGCGGCGGCGACCGTGGCGACCGGGTCCCGGTCGAACTCGCGCAGTTCGGGGCGCTCGACCCCGGCATCCAGGGTACAGCGGATGGCGCGCCGGGTCATGTCGCCGACCACGGTCAGGTTGTTGCCGGTGGCAAACACCGCCGCCGTGCTGGGCACCTCGATATTGAGCGATTTTCCCAGCAGGCGCACCTTGAGCATGGGCTGGGTCAGCACCTAGCACAGCAATTCTCCGCCAAGGCCGATCTCGCAATTGTCGATGGAGATCAGAGGATCACCGGCGATCAGGGCGGCTCCCAAGCGCTTTTCCATTTCTTCCTCGGTCTTGCCTTGGGCGATGACCGCGGCGGGGCGGCCCGAGGCGATCATGCTGGCGATGTCGACCAGCAGGGATTTGCCCGATCCGGCGGTGGGAGCGTTGAAGCCGTGCAGCGGTGCCGCCGGCAGCGAGCGGCGGATGGTGGCGGTCAGCATCCCCGACAGCGCCACCGCCCGGTCGGCCCCGGTGACGAAGGGAAAGGTCTCGATCACGCCGCGCAGGAAACGCAGGGCGGACAACGCCAGACCGCGATCCGGATGGGCAGGGATGGCGGGGAAGAAGCCCCCTTGCGGGTCGTACAGCAGGCCGGTAGCGGCATCATAGCCGGGCTGGTTCAGCAACGAGCCATCTGCGCGGAGCGTCGGAGCGTTGATGATGCCGGTTAGCACCGGCAGCTTCCACATCCCTTCGCGGGCGAGATAGGTGTCGGCGATGCGCAAGGGGCAGTCGGTCGATACCCAGTCCTCGGCGCGGGCGTCGAACCGTTCCCAGTTGGCGGCGAAGGTCATGGCCTCAGAAATATGGTGGCGGTTGACGACAACGAGGCGCAGGGCGCTGATCTTGTGCCCGTCGGTGATGGTGACGGCGGACGAGGCCGGGCGCACCACCATGCTGCCGCGCTGATAGAGCGGAAGGCCGGCATTCATCATCGCCATTTCGCCTTCACCGACGATGCGGGGCAGATCGCCGGCGATGATGCGGATGGTGGGACGGCCGGACGGTGCCCAGTCGCGCTTCATGCCCTCGTAAGGGTTCTGCCGGGGTGTGCGGGGGCGGGCGGCTTTGGGGCGTTCCCAGCCGTTCTGTTTGGCCATCCAGAACAGGGTGGCGACGCCGATGCTGCGGCCCGCCGCGAAGCCGGGCCACTTCTCCATGGTGGCGGCGGGATCGTTCTTGGCCGACTGGGCCGACCAGCTTTCCCACAGATCGACCCCGTCCGGCCCCAGGCCGGCATAGAGGGCGAAGCCGACCTTGACCCAGTCGTCGTAGGGCAGGTCGTCATTGGGGATCTGGGCCAGGGCGGACGCGACGGTCTCGCGGTCGGGGGCGGCCTCGACACCGGCGGCGATGGCGCCCACCGGAAGTCCTGCCGCCTTGCGCCCGGCGCGTTCGCTCCCCTTGATCTCGGCCCGCGTCTGGCCGCCGAGGCCGCGCAGCACCGTCTCGGCCTGGGCGATGAAGTCCGCGCATTGCTCGGCACAGATCTCCGGCAGATCGCTGGCGGGCACCTCCAACGGTGAGCGGTCGGGCCAAACATAGTCGGCCTGGGTATCGGGGTGGATGCCGAAGCCCACGAACTGCTGACCGGTGGCCAGGATCTCGACGCGGACGCTGGTGCCGTCGGGTAGCAGCAGTTCCGGGGTCTGGATCTTGTCGAATGCCTGGGTTGCCCGCATCACCAGCAGCAGCTTGGGGGCACGGCCGATGCGCTTCAGCGGCGTGTCGCCCAGTATGTCGCGGGCGAGGCGTTCGATCGCCGCCGCCGGTTGCTCGACCGGCACGTCGATGTCGATGCCGACGATCCCGCCGCACAGCAGGCCGGTATTGGTGCATTCGGGCTGCTTCTTGGCCCACCGACCGATTTCGGCCTCGTCGGCGGTGGCGCAGACGGTTTCCCAACCCCGCATCAATGGCCGCTTGCCGGCGGCCTTGATGGACAGGTGGGCACCGGAGATCGGCACGGGATGGTAGCCATTGTGCCGCAGGGTATGGCGCAACTCCGTCAGTGCCTTGGCTTGGTCGATGGCAGGGAGGACATCCGTCATGCGTGGCCTCCATGGACGGTGGCGACGATCAACGGCAATTCCGGCTGGACGGCGCGCAAGGCGTTGATCCAGGGAATTTCCTGTTCCGGGCGGGTTTCGACGATCACCGTGTTGACGCCGAAGACCACCGGCATCATCGTCATGGCGGCATAGGCATCGACCAGCGGCGCACTGGATACCACCGCCCCACCGCCGATGACCGAAGCCAGATGGCGCAGGGAGTTCTGGTGGTAATGCCCCGGCCCGACGGCCCGGTCGGTGTCGTCGGCGATCAGCGCGACGAATGGGCGGGCCGGTTCCGTCAGGGCCTTGAGGAACGGCTCTCCCGTCTGCGGCAGGATGATCAGGCGCAGACCGTTGTCGCGGACGGCATGGAGGAGGGGGAGCATGTGCGGCGCCCTGCTGCCGCTGCGGGCAATAACCGCATCGAGTCGCTCCCGAGTCATGGGGGCGCTCATTTGCGGCCTCCGGCGCGGGGTGCGGACGCCTTGCGCTCGACTTGGCGCTCACGCTCCAGCAGCCAGGTGCGGATACTGTCGATGCGGTACATGACGCGCTGGCCGACGACCGTGTAGGGCGGGGACTGGCGAAGCTGGCGGTCGCGCTGGGCGGTGCGCACCGAGATGCCGCGCTGGCGGCAGTATTCGTCCTCGTCAATGTAGCCGAGGAAGATGTTGGTTTCCGCCGGGGTGGGGGAGCTCTCCGTCATGGTCGATTCCTTTCATGCCAAGCGGCGCAACGCCGCGTCGGCAATCCAGATATCGCCAATCAATCCCATGAATTAGATGCATTAAAATGCCCATGAAATCATAATTTAATGGGGTTTTTAATGGGGTGTTTAATGGCCCCGCCGGGGTGGTCAGTGTTTCGTGGGGGTACTCTTCAGTTCGCGGTGAAGCTGGCGCAGGCTGTTCTCCAGCGAGACCGGTTTTATCTGGTGTGCGGTGGGGTGATTGCTCCGCAGCCACTCGGAGAGATACCTGCATTCCCTGGCAAGGCTGGGTTCCATGCAGCCTGCGCCAGCCCGGCGGCGCAGTTCCGGCATGATCAGAGTCTCGACCGAGGACGGGCGTCCCTGGGTGCCGCTGTACAGAACCACTGGAGGCTGGGGGATGGATTCCCCTTCGACAGGTTGGGCGTCATTGGCGACCTCTGGCGCGGCTGGGCAAGGCGCGGCCTTCGGGTGCCGTGCCGCGCGGATCTGTTCCATGATCGGATGGTCAAGGGGGATGTCTTCTGCCCGCAGGCAACGGATGGCCCGGAAGGTCATGCCCTCGCCTGTCACGATCTCACCCTCAATATCAAGAGTCAGGAAGGGCCAGTACCGGGGTGGGATCACTTCCTGCGGAGTGTCAGGGTGGCGGAGCCCAAAGGCAAACCACAAGCCCGCTTCCGCGTCCTTGATCATGGCCCGGTGAAGCTTATTCATGGCCGTGGACAGCAGCTGGTCATGCCCTTCCATGACCGTTTGGTAAAGCTCGTGGTCCTCGGCGGTGTTGTTCGCGTTTCTATGGTATAGCGCCGTTTCCTTGTCGCGGCTGTTCTGCCAGTGCTCCAATACTTCGGCCATGGTTCGCCCATCCGACATGACAGTGGTGGCGATCATGTGGTTGACGATGTCCTGTAGGGTTCGCCACTGAAGGGGAGGGACACGGCTGGCCATGCAGTTTCTCTATTCGTTCCATCTGCGGCGAGTTTGCTATTTCTTGCCCGCCATGTCGATGGTTTTGCCGACATGGTCGGCGGCAGCCCGCAGCGGTTCGTCGTAGAGGTGGGCGTAGCGCTGGGTGGTCTGCACCTGGGTGTGGCCCAGCATGGCGCCGATGATCGGCAGCGACGCGCCGCCGCTGACCAGCAGCGAGGCGAAGGAATGGCGCAGGTCATGGATGCGGGCGCCGGTGATGTCGGCCGCCTTGCACACCGCCGCCCAGGACCGCTTAACGTCGGTCAGCGGCTGGTCGCCGCCCTTGCCGGGGAAGACGTATGGCCCTTCGGCGGTTTCCCTGATCCGCTTCAACAGCGTCAGGGCGTTGGCCGAAACCGGTACCCGGTGCTCTTTCCGCTGCTTGGTGTGGGCGCTGGGCTTGGTCCACACCCCGGCATCCAGGTCGAACATCTCCCAGGTGGCACCCAGCACTTCGCTCTTGCGGGCGCCGGTCAGCATCAGCATGCGGATGGCGTCGGCGGAAACAGGTTCGTGGTGGGCCGCCAGCGCCGCCGACAGCCGGGACAGTTCCTCGGGCGACAGGTAGCGCTGGCGCTTCTCTTCCGGGTTGCGCAACTGGCCCGAGGCGGGATTCTTCTCGACCCATTCCCAGCGGATCGCCAGATTGAAGGCGCGGCGTACCACCTCGATGACGCGGTTGGCCCGCACCGGCGTACCGCGCTGGGTGGTGATGTCGCGGTGCAGGGCCTCGATGTCGGTATGGGTGACGTCCGTTACCTTGTGCTTGCCCAGGATGGGCAGCACCAGCTTTTCCCACATCATGGTTTCGTCGGCCTGGGAGCGGGCGGCCTTGCGCGGCAGGTGGTCGCGCTTGTAGCGGTCCCACAGGTCGCGCATGGTGGGGGCGGCGCGGTCGGCATGGCGCTCGCCCATGGGGTCATTGCCAAGGTCCACTTCCCGCTTCAGGTTGCCGGCCTCGGTGCGGGCGGCGGCCACCGACCAGTCGGGGTAGCTGCCGATGGTGATGCGTCGCTGGCGACCGCCGATGCGGTAATCCAGGATGAAGGACTTGGCGCCGCGATTGGTGACGCGCAGGCCGAATCCCTTGACGTCGGCATCCCAGAAGAAGACCTGGGGCCGGTCGCCTGCGCTGACCCGTTTGGCGATGGCGTCGGTGATGCGTTCTGACATTGGGCTTTTCCTGTCAACACTATGTCAACACACCGTATGGTGCCGTTTGACGTGACATTGCGTCGATTTACAGAGGACATCAACAGAAAAGCGCGGAAATACAGGGGTTGTAGGGCGAACCAGAAAAATATGTCAACGAATCAAGGCGCTAGATATAGGGCGTTGCATGGCTCATAACCTGAAGGTCGCAGGTTCAAATCCTGCCCCCGCAACCAAATTAGCCCGTAACTTCAATAAGTTACGGGCTTTTTGATTCTCGGGTCGTGATGGCTCGAAAGTCATGTCAACGCCATTGACCTGCCATGGGAAACCTCCTCCAGTCTGAAGTAGAGTCCGGCCCTGACAAGGACGGACGATATGAAGCGCAGCAGGTTCACGGAAGAGCAGATCATCGGCATCCTGAAGGAGCAGGAGGCCGGGGCGAAGACGCTGGAATTGTGCCGCAAGCACGGGATCAGCTCGCCGACCTTTGACCTGCCATGGAACTTTCATCCGGCTGAAAGTAGAGTCTCGGCCAAAGTTACGCCGTGTGGCGCGGTATGAGCAATGGGGCTGAGCTCGGAGCCCCGGAGGGGCGGAGAGACCGGCCCCATTGCTTTGAGTTTGGCGGCGTGGACCGCCGGGGTCTGGTATCCCAGGGCCGAATGGGGCCTGGTGGTGTTGTAGTCGGCCATCCAGGCCGAGATGACGGCGCGGGCCTGGGCCATGCTGGTGAAGACCGTCTCGTTGAGAAGTTCATCGCGCATGCGGCCGTTGAAGCTCTCGCTATAGCCGTTCTGCATGGGCTTGCCTGGGGCGATGTAGTGCCATTGGATGCAATGGTCCTGCGACCATTTCAGCACGGCGTTGGAGGTCAGCTCGGTGCCGTTATCGGAAACGATCATCCCAGGCTTTCCCCGCCTGGCGATCAGCGCCGACAGTTCGCGGACCACCCGCACGCCGGAGATCGAGGTGTCGGGAACCGATGCCAAGCATTCCCGCGTCACATCATCGACGATGTTGAGCACGCGGAAGCGCCGTCCGTTCTCCAACTGGTCATGGACGAAATCCAGCGACCAGCGGGCATTGGGCTTTGCCTCGACCAGGATCGGTGCGCGAGTTCCGATGGCTTTGCGCCGGGTGCGGCGCTTGCGCACCGCCAAGCCCTCCTCGCGATACAGCCGGTAGACGCGGGTGATGCCGGACGGCTCCCCTTCGCGATGGAGGAAGATGAACAGCCGTCGATAGCCAAACCGGCGGCGTTCCTGGGCAAGCGCTCGAAGTCGGAGGCGCAAGCTGCTGTCATCGGGCCGAACCGACCGGTAGCGGATCATGGTGCGATCCGCCGCGATCACGGCACAGGCCCGACGCTCGCTCATCTCAAATTGGCTTCGCAGATGGGCGACAGCATCCCGCTTGGCGGCGGGCCTCACCATTTTTTTCCCAGAAGATCGCGGAGCGCCGCCTCGTTCAGCATGGACTCCGCCAGCAGCTTCTTCAAACGGGCGTTCTCGTCCTCAAGCGCCTTCAGCCGCCGGGCTTCCGACACATCGAGGCCGCCGTACTTGGCCTTCCATTTGTAAAAGGTTGGCGAGCTGATCCCGTGCCTGCGGCACACCTCCGCCGTCGGCGCACCGGCCTCCTGCTCCTTCAGGATGCCGATGATCTGTTCCTCTGAAAACCTGCTGCGCTTCATGTCGTCCGTCCTTGTCAGGGCCGGACTCTACTTCAGACTGGAGGAAGATTCCCATGGCAGGTCAGAGGTAACGGCTTGCGGGCTTTTTGATTCTGCTGCAATTCGTGATCGCGCCGGCTCATAAAGCCGTCATAAAGAACGTTCCATAACTCCGTATGGAACCTTAACGCGCTTTGGAGCGATGGTCGGCATGACAGTCCGACCTTCCTCCGGAGAGCCCCCATGCTCGACGTCATCTTCCTGCTCGCCACCCTCGCCCTGTTCGCCGGCTGCGCCCTGTTGGTGCGCGGCTGCGAGCGTCTGTAGGGAGGCTGCCATGTCCGGCAACGAAGTCCTCGGGCTCATCATCGGCGGCATACTGGTGGTGGCCCTGTCCGGCTATCTGGCCTACGCCCTTTTCCGCCCCGAAAAGTTCTAGGAGCCGAGCATGGACGCCTACGGCATTCTTCAAATCCTGATCTTCGCCGCGGCGGTACTGGCGCTGACGCCGGTACTGGGCGGATTCATGGCAAGGGTTTATGACGGGCGGGCGCGCCTGTTCGCGCCGATCGAGCGCGTCCTCTATCGTCTCTGTGGTATCGACCCCGCCCGCGAGCAGAATTGGGTCGGCTACGCCCTGTCCTTGCTGGTGCTCCATCTGCTGGCGGTGCTGACTCTTTACGGATTGCAGCGTCTGCAAGGATTCCTGCCGTTGAATCCGGCCGGTCAAGGAGGCGTGCCCCCCGATCTCGCCTTCAATACCGCCATCAGTTTCAGCACCAACACCAACTGGCAGAATTACGGCGGCGAAAGCACCATGAGCACTCTGGTGCAGATGGCGGGCCTCGCGGTTCACAACTTCCTGTCGGCAGCGGCGGGAATCTCCGTCGCGGTGGCGTTGATCCGGGGCTTCGCCCGCCGCTCGGCCCGCACCATCGGCAATTTCTACGTGGACCTGACCCGCACCACGCTTTACCTGCTGCTGCCCATCTGCGTGGTGGGCGCGCTGGTTCTGGTGTGGCAAGGCGTGCCGCAGAACCTTAACGCCCATGCCGAGGCAGCCACCTTGGAGGGGTCCCGGCAGGTCATCGCCCAGGGACCGGTGGCCAGCCAGATGATGATCAAGCATCTGGGGACCAATGGCGGCGGTTTCTTCAACGCCAATGCCGCCCACCCTTACGAGAACCCCAACGGCCTGGTGAACTTGATTCATCTGGTGGCCATCGTCGCCATCGGCGCGGGATTGACCAACACCTTCGGCCGTATGGTCGGCGACACCCGCCAGGGCTGGGCCATCCTGACCGCCATGGGGCTGCTGTTCCTTGTCGGCGTCCTTGCCGCCTATGGGGCCGAGGCCCGGGGGAATCCTGCCTTGGGCGGGATGGTCAACCTGGAGGGCAAGGAGGTGCGGTTCGGCATTGCCGCCTCCACCCTGTTCGCCGTCGTCACCACCGCCACCTCCTGCGGCGCGGTCAACGCCATGCATGATTCGCTGCTGCCGCTGGCCGGCCTCGTTCCCATGGTCAACATGCTGCTGGGCGAGGTGGTGGTGGGCGGCGTCGGCTCCGGCCTCTACGGCATCCTGGTCTTCGTGCTGATCGCGGTGTTCATCGCCGGGCTGATGGTGGGGCGCACCCCGGAATATCTCGGCAAGAAGATCGAGGCCCGCGAGGTCAAGCTGGCCATGCTTGCCATCCTGGCCACGCCGCTGGGCGTGCTGGGATTGGGGGGGCTGGCCATGATCACCCCGGCCGGACTGGCCGGAATCGCGGCGGCGGGGCCGCACGGCCTGTCGGAGGTTCTCTACGCCTTCGCCTCGGCCGCCAACAATAACGGTTCGGCCTTCGGCGGCCTGTCGGGCAACTCCGTCTTCTATAACACCGCCCTGGCGGTCGCCATGGTGATCGGCCGCTTTGGCATCATCATCCCGGTGCTGGCCATCGCCGGTTCCATGGCCGCCAAGAAGACCGTGCCGTCTTCGGCCGGAACCTTCCCCACCCATGGCGGGCTGTTCGTCGCCCTGCTGGTCGGCGTGATCCTGGTGGTGGGGGGATTGACCTATTTCCCCCTCCTGGCCCTCGGCCCGGTGGTCGAGCACCTGGCGCTGGCCGCCGGAACCCTGTTCTGAAGGAGAGCGTCATGACTATTCATCGTCCCGCGGCGCTGTCCCTGTTCGACGGGGCCGTCCTGGCCCAGGCGGGCAAGGATTCGATGATCAAGCTGGACCCGCGCCAACTGGTCCGCAATCCGGTGATGTTCACCACCGCCCTGGTAGCGGTTCTGGCCACGGTCCTGACTCTGCGCGATGTCACATCGGGCGGGGCGCAGAGCGGCGTCATGGTTCAGATCAGCGCCTGGCTGTGGTTCACCGTGATCTTCGCCAATTTCGCCGAGGCCATCGCCGAAGGGCGCGGCAAGGCCCAGGCGGCCAGTCTGCGCCGCACCAAGTCCGAAGCGGTGGCCAAGCGGGTGAGCGCCGTCGGTTCCACCCGCCACGAGGTGGTGGCGGCCGCCGATCTGCGCTCCGGCGATCTGGTGGTCTGCGAGGCCGGAGATTCCATTCCCGGCGATGGCGATGTGGTGACGGGCATCGCCACCGTGGACGAAAGCGCCATCACCGGCGAAAGCGCGCCGGTGATCCGCGAATCCGGCGGGGACCGCTCGGCGGTCACCGGGGGCACCCGCGTGGTCTCCGACCGCATCGTCATCCGGATCACCGCCAATCCGGGCGAGGCCTTTCTCGACCGCATGATCGCCCTGGTGGAGGGCGCCAGGCGCCAGAAGACCCCCAACGAGATCGCGCTCACCATCCTGCTGGTGGGCATGACCCTGATCTTCCTGATCGTGGTGGCGACCCTGCCGGCCTGGGCGTCGTGGTCGGGCACCGCCATCCCGGTGGTGTTCCTGGCCGCCCTGTTCATCACCCTGATCCCGACCACCATCGGCGGGCTGCTGTCGGCCATCGGCATTGCCGGCATGGATCGGCTGGTGAAGTTCAACGTCATCGCCAAGTCGGGCCGGGCGGTGGAGGCGGCGGGCGATATCGACGTGCTGCTGCTGGACAAGACCGGCACCATCACCCTGGGCGCGCGGCAGGCATCGGAGTTCCTGGCCCTGGCCGACGTCAACGAGCACGATCTGGCCGAGGCCGCCTTCCTGTCGTCGCTGGCCGACGAAACCCCCGAGGGCAAGTCCATCGTCGCCCTGGCCCGCATCCGCTTCCAGCTTAAGGAACCGGAGCGGGCTGACATGATCTTCATCCCCTTCACCGCCCAGACCCGCATGAGCGGCGTCGATCTGTCCCATGCCCAGATCCGCAAGGGGGCGTCGGATTCCATCATCGCCCATGTGGCCGAGCGTTCCGGAACCACGCCGGGAAGGGGGATCAAGGATCTGGTCCAACTGGTGGAGCGGGTCGCCAAATCCGGAGGAACTCCCCTGGTGGTGGCCCGCGATGGTCGTCCGCTGGGGGTCATCCACCTGAAGGATATCGTCAAGCCGGGTATCCGCGAGCGCTTCGCCACGCTGCGGGCCATGGGTATCCGCACGGTGATGGTCACCGGCGACAACCCGCTGACCGCCGCCGCTATCGCCGCCGAGGCCGGGGTGGACGACTATCTGGCCGAGGCCACGCCGGAAAAGAAGCTGGAACTGATCCGCGAGCACCAGCAAGGCGGTCAGCTGGTCGCCATGTGCGGCGACGGCTCCAACGATGCGCCCGCCCTGGCCCAGGCCGATGTGGGGGTGGCCATGAACACCGGCACCCAGGCGGCGCGCGAGGCCGGCAACATGGTGGACCTGGAGAGCGACCCCACCAAGCTCATCGAGATCGTTATGATCGGCAAGCAACTGCTGATGAGCCGGGGGGCGCTGACCACGTTTTCCATCGCCAACGACGTGGCCAAGTATTTCGCCATCATCCCGGCGCTGTTCCTGGCCTCCTATCCCCAGCTTGGGGCGCTCAACGTCATGGGACTGGCCAGCCCGCAAAGCGCCATCCTGGCGGCCATCATCTTCAACGCCGTGATCATCGTCGCCCTGATCCCCCTGGCGCTGAAAGGCGTGGGCTATCGTCCGGCGGCGGCCGAGGTGCTGTTGAAGCGTAATCTTGTGATCTACGGCCTCGGCGGCCTGATCGTCCCGTTTATCGGCATCAAGCTGATCGACATGATGATCGCCGCCCTCGGCCTCGCGTGACGGAGACGGATATGGTCAAGGAATTGCGGCCCGCCCTCACCTTGCTGGTTCTGCTGACCCTCATCGCCGGTCTGGCCTATCCCTTCGCCGTGACGGGACTGGCGGGAATTGCCTTCCCCTGGCAGGCCAACGGCAGCCTGATCGAGAAGGACGGCCATGTGATCGGTTCGGCCCTGATCGGCCAGACCTTCACCGGACGGGGCTATTTCTGGGGCCGCCCCTCGGCCACCGCCGTCGCCCCTTACGACGCCGCCAATTCGGGGGGCAGCAATCTCGCCCCCAGCGCCAAGGCCCTGGCCGAGGCCGTGGCCGAGCGGGACGCGGCGCTGCGCGCCGCCCATCCCGAAGAAAGCGGCCCGGTTCCCGCCGATCTGCTGACCACTTCCGCCTCGGGGCTGGACCCCCACATCACCCCGGCGGCGGCGATGTGGCAGATCAAGCGGGTGGCCATGGCGCGGCACATTCCCATGGATCAGGTCCGCACTCTGGTGATGGACCACGTGGAAGGGCGGGAATTGGGAGTCCTGGGCGAACCCAGGGTCAATGTCCTGCGCCTGAATCTGGTTCTGGACGAGCGCTGGCCCATGAGGTGAAGCTGAAGCCATGGCAGACGAAGAACAGCGACCGTCGCCCGATGCCCTTCTCGCCCAAGCCCGGCGGGAGGGGCATGGGCGTTTGAAGATCTTCCTCGGCGCCGCCCCCGGCGTCGGCAAGACCTATGCCATGCTCCAGGCCGCCCACCAACGACTGGCCGACGGCATCGATGTGGTGGCCGGGGTGATCGAGACCCATGGACGGCGTGAGACCGAGGCGCTGGTCAAGGGGCTGGACCTGCTTGCCACCCGGCAGGTGGAGTATCGCGGCCATTCCTTCAAGGAAATGGACCTGGACGGGCTGCTGGCCCGCCGTCCCGCCCTGGCCCTGGTGGACGAACTGGCCCACACCAACGTTCCCGGCTCTCGCCACGTCAAGCGCTGGCAGGATGCGGAGGAGCTTCTGGCCGCCGGAATCGATGTCTATGCCACCCTGAACATCCAGCACCTGGACTCGCTGAACGACGTGGTCGAACAGATATCCGGCGTGAAGGTGCGCGAGACCCTGCCAGACAGCGTCCTGGCCAAGGCCGGCGAGATCGAATTGATCGACTTGCCGCCGGAAGACCTGATCAAGCGGCTGCACGAAGGCAAGGTCTATGTCCCCGAACAGGCCCGGCGCGCCATAGACAGCTTCTTTTCGCCGGGCAATCTGACGGCGCTGCGCGAGATGGCGTTGCGCCATGCCGCCGAGCGGGTCGATCGCCAGATGGTGGATTACATGCGGGCGCACGCCATCGCCGGGCCGTGGCCGGCGCGCGAGCGCCTGCTGGTCTGCATCGACGAAAAGGCGGACGGGGACCGGCTGGTGCGGGTCACCAAGCGGGCCGCCGAACGCCGGGGTGCCGCCTGGGTGGCGGTGACGGTGGACACATCACGCGCCCATGCCATGACCGAGGCGGAAAAGGACCGCATCGCCGAGGCCATGCGGCTGGCGGCTCAACTGGGCGGGGAAACGAGCACCCTGCAAGGCGACGATATCGTCGCCGCAATCCTCGGCTATGCCCGGGAACGCAACGCCACCCAGATCGTGGTGGGGCGATCCCGCCGGCCGCGGCTGTTCCGGCTGGGAGCCTCGGTGACGGACCGGCTGATCCGTTCGGCCGGTGACATCAATGTGCTGGTCGTGGGCGGCGAGGCCGACGGAAAAGCTCAGCGCCTCGGCTCATCCCACATGGCGGAAAAGCCCGACTGGCGGGGTTTCGCCATTGCCATGGCCGCCGCCGCCGCCGCCACCGGCCTGGGCTTTGCCATCGATATCTGGCTGCCGGTGGCCAGCATCTCGGTGGCCTATCTTCTGGCCGTAATGGTTGTCGCCATGAAGGCCGGTCTCCGCCCCGCCATCCTGGCGTCGGTCGCCGGCTTCGTCGCCTTCAACTTCTTCTTTACCGAACCCCGTTTCAGCTTCGCGGTTTCCGACACCCAGAACATCCTGACCCTGCTGTTCTTCCTGATCGCCGCATTCATCGTTTCCAACATGGCCAGCCGCCTGCGTGCCCAGATCCAAACCACGCGGGAAAGCGCGCGACGGACGGGAAATCTCTATGATTTCGGCCGCAAGGTGACGGCGGCGGCGACCCTGGACGACGTGCTGTGGGCGGTGGTTCACCATGTCGCCAACACCATTCGGGGCCGCTCGCTGGTGCTGCTGCCGAGCGGAAACGGCCTTGCCATCGCGGCCGGCTATCCGCCGGAAGACCAGTTGGACGACAAGTCCAATGCCGCAGCCGAATGGGCTTGGGTGCAGGGTAAGCCGGCCGGGCGGGGCACCGCCACCTTGCCGGCCTCGCTGTGGCTGTTCCTGCCGCTCAAGACCTCGCGCAGTCCGGTCGGCATCCTGGGCGTCCAGATGACCGAGGATGCCGATATGCCCAGCCCGGAGCAGATGCGGTTGCTGGAGACCCTGACCGATCAGGCGGCGGTGGCCATCGAGCGGACCACCCTGGTGTCCGACATCGAGGCCGCCCGTGTCGCCACCGAGCGCGAACGCCTGCGCTCGGCGTTGCTGTCCTCGCTATCCCATGATTTGCGGACGCCGCTGGTGTCCATCATGGGGGCGGCGTCCTCCATCATCAGCTATGACGAGGCCCTGGATGCCGCGTCGCGCCGCGACCTCGCCCAGACCATCCAGGACGAGGCCGAACGTCTCAACCGCTTCGTCCAGAACCTCCTGGACATGACCAAGCTGGGGGCGGGCGCCATGAAGCCCCGGGTGGATTGGTCCGATCTGCGCGACATCGTCGGCGCGGCGGTCCAGCGCTCTTCGCATCTTGCCAGCCGGCACGCCATCAAGGTGGACATTGCCGGCGACGTTCCCTTGCTGTGCGTCGATGCCGTGCTGATGGAGCAGGTATTCTTCAACCTGATCGACAACGCCTGCAAATACGCTCCGGCCGGAACCCCGGTCAAGGTCTGGGCCATGCGGACGCCGGAGCATGTGACCATCGAGGTGGCCGATCAGGGGCCGGGCATTCCGCCTGAGGACCGCGAGAAGGTGTTCGATATGTTCTACCGGGTCGGGCAGACGGATTCCCAGGCGGCGGGAACCGGGTTGGGGCTGGCCATCTGCCGGGGGATCGTCGAGGCCCATGGCGGCGTCATTCATGCCGAACCGGGCCTGCACGAGGCAGGAACCTGCATCGTCATCCACCTGCCGCTGCCGCCCGCGCTTGACCTGCCGCCGGCGGAAGCCGAGGCTTGATGGCCATGACCCGGAAAATCCTTGTCGTCGACGATGAACCGCAAATCCGCAAGTTCCTGCGCATCTCGCTCGGGGCCAACGGTTATGGCGTGATCGAGGCGGAGAACGGCGCCCAGGGCATCGCCGGAGTGCGTGACACCGCCCCCGATCTGCTGATCCTCGATCTCGGCCTTCCCGATCTGGATGGGCAGGAAGTGATCACCGCGGTGCGCCAGTTTTCCGAACTGCCCATCATCGTGCTGTCGGTGCGGTCCCAGGAATTCGACAAGGTCGAGGCCCTGGAGCGCGGGGCCAACGACTATGTGGTCAAGCCGTTCGGGGTGGCCGAACTGATCGCCCGCGTCCGCGCCGCCCTTCGCCCGCGCAGCCCCAGGGATGCCGCCGAAGCGGTGGTCATCGGTCCCGTCCAGATCGACCTCGTCCGCCGAATCGTCACCCGGTCCGGCGGGGAAGTCCGGCTGTCCAAGAAGGAATGGGAGTTGCTTGCCTTCTTCGCCCACCATCCCGACCATGTGCTGACCCACAAGCACATCCTCAAGGAGGTCTGGGGGCCGGCCCATGTGGACGACACCGCCTATCTGCGGGTCTACGTCAACCAACTGCGCCAGAAGCTCGAGGACGATCCCAGCCAGCCCAGGCTGATCGTCACCGATCCGGGCGTGGGGTATCGGCTGAAACGCCAGGATTAATGTCTGTCCGATTCGGCCTGGACCGGACGGACGCTAGTTGATCTTGAAGCCGTACTTGACGAAGACTCCCTTGGCCTCGGGACCCTTGATGGTGTCCAGCAGCGCCTTGGTGGCGGGGGTTTCCTTGCCGGCGATCAGGGCGAAGGGATAGACGATGGGGTCATGCATGGTGTCGGGGAACACGCCGACCACCTTGACCTTCTTGGACACAGCGGCGTCGGTGGCGTAGACCACGCCCAGCGGAACCTCGCCGCGCTCGACGAAGGCCAGGGCGGCGCGGACCGAATCGGTGGCGGCGATCTTGGGCTCCAGGGCCTTCCACTGGCCGGCCCGTTCCATGGCCTGCTTGAAGTAGAGGCCAACCGGCACGGCGTCGGGATTGCCGGTGGCGATGCGGCCCGCTCCCGCCAGGGCGGCGATGTCGGTCTGGGGCGTCAGCTCGATCCTGCCCTGCTTGGAATCGGCGGGGGCAACCAGCACCAGGGCGTTGCCCAGCAGGTTGAAGCGCGAGTCCTGGTTGATCAGCTTCTTCCCAGCCAGATAATCCATCCATTTCAAGTCGGCGGAGGCGAAGACCTGTCCGGGGCCGCCCTGTTCCACCTGCTTGGCCAGGGCCGACGAGGCGGCGTAGGAGGGAACCATCCTGTGGCCGGTCCGGGCGGTGAACTGTTCGCCGATCTCGTTCAGCGCATTGGTCAGCGAGGCGGCGGCGAACACCACCACGTCCTCGGCATGGGCCTGGGCCACGACGGCAACGGAAAGGAGGAGGCCGGCGACGGTCCCCAACAGGCGGTTCATCAGCATCGGCTCGCTCCTTGCTCCGATCGAAATATAGTACATGTATATAGCGATGGGATTTTCCCGGCAACCCGGAATGGGCATGATACCTCCGGCCTTATGAACCGGCTTGCGGTTCATAAGGCCGGAGGCAAGCGCGACCGCGCGTCTCGGCTCATGCCGAGAAAGCCAAGCAAAGCGCCCGGCGCCGCCGCATTTTCTGGCTGACGGCGGCAAGCCTGGCGTCATATTGTCAGGACACATGACGAGGGGCGCCGCCGTGACGGACAGTAAAGTCGAAGCCATTTTGGCGCTGAGGGGCGGCGGCCGTTCGCCCGTCGGGCGCGACCGCATCGCCCTGCTGGAGGCGGTGGACCGCCACGGCAGCATCACCAAGGCCGCCCAGGCCGTGGGACTCAGCTACAAGGCGGCGTGGGACGCGCTCAACGCCGTCAACAACCTGCTGCCGCGCCCGGCGGTGGCGGCCCAGACCGGCGGCCGCAACGGTGGCGGTGCCGTGGTCACCGAGGACGGCAAGGCCCTGATCGCCGCCTTCCGTCTGCTGGAAGATCGGCTGTCCCGCGCGGCCGCCCTGTTCGGCGATGCCAGCACGCCCATCGATCCCATCATCCTGCTTCGGAGTCTCGGCATGAAGACCAGCGCCCGCAATGCCTTCCGCTGTACCGTCTCCGAGATCCGCCGGGGCAGCGTCAACGCCGAGGTGATCCTGCGCCTCACCGATACGCAGACCCTGGCCGCCACCGTCACCGAAGAGAGCCTGCGCGATCTCGGCATCACCGTCGGCCAGCCCGTTACCGCCTTGGCGAAGGCCTCCTTCGTCATGCTGGCGACCGGCACGACGCCGCCGCCGGTATCGGCGCGCAACCGCATCCCCGGCACCGTCGCCCGCCGCGAGGATGGGCCGGTCAGCAGCGAGATCACCCTGGACATCGGCGGCGGCAAGGTCCTGACCGCCATGGTGACCCGGGACGGAGCCGACGAACTGGGGCTGCAGCCCGGCACGTTTGCCTGGGCCTTGTTCAAGGCGTCCCACGTCATCCTGGCGGTGGAATAGGCGGCGTGGCCGAATACGGAGCTGGCCGATATTTTGACAACCATGGCAACCTTATGGCAGCATTTGTCGGGGGATATGGCCACCAATCAGTATGATCACGAGGGGCGGTATGGGGTGGTGGAGGCGGGTGCTGCAAATTTTTCGCACGGAGGACGGTGGCGTGGCCGACCCGGCCGGCCCCGCGCCGGTGCGCCTGGAGATGGCCGCGCTGACCGATCCCGGCAAGGTCAGGCAGAACAACGAGGATTGCTGTTTCGCCGATCCCGACCTGCGGCTGGCGCTGGTTGCCGACGGCATGGGCGGCCATGAGGCCGGCGAAGTCGCCAGCCGGATGGTCGTCGACGAGATCGTGACCCGGCTGGCCACGTGCCGGTCCGACGACATCCAGGCGGCCATGGTCTCCGTTCAGGAGGCCGTGGCGAGCGCCAACGGCAAGCTGGTGGCGGAAAACGTCCGCCGCGGCGGGGACGGGGCGAAGCGGATGGGCACCACCCTGGCCGGGGCGTGGTGGCCCAGCCTGGACCGGGTGGTGGTCTTCAACGTCGGGGACAGCCGGGTCTATCGCCTGCGCGGCCAAGGCCTGACCCAGCTCAGCCAGGATCACTCGGTATACGAGGAGTGGCGGCGGGCCGGGGCGGTCGGCGCCGCCCCGCGCCGCAACATCCTGTCGCGGGCCATCGGCCCCTCGGACGAGGTTGCCGCCACCGTGACCCTGCACGATTGCGGCCAGGGGGATGTGATCATCCTGTGCTCGGACGGTTTGTGGGGCGTGGTGGAGGATGACCGCCTCGCCGAACTGGCCCGATCGGCATCGGGTGATGTCGCCGCCCTGTGCCGGCTGGCGACGGACAGCGCGCTGGCCGCCGGTGGCCCCGACAACGTCACCGTCGTCGCCGTGGCCGCCGGCTGAGGCGATCAGCGGACGATACGGACCGTATACTCACCCTGACCGAAGGCGCCGGCCGCCTGATAGGCTTGCACCAGGGAGGACAGATCCGTGGTGTCGAGGGGGGCCAGATCCTTGCCGTGAAGGGCTTCGGCTACCTTGGGCGCGCTTTGGGTGGCGAAGCAGATGAACCGCTCCTCCTGCCCGGCATTGTCCATCACCAGCTTGAACTTGCCGTTCGGGACGGCGAGGGGCTTGCCCGGCGCCGCCGCCCCGCTCGGCTGGAAGCGGTTGGGGAAGACGCGGGTGATGGTGCTCGACGCCTGCCGGTAATAGCAGGTCACCCAGGCCGGGCGGGTGACGGCGATGGAAAGCGTCAGCGGCGTGCCGGCGGGATAGGGCTTGTCGCCAAGCTGGCCGGTCACCGCAAGCACCGGGGCCGCCGCCGTGGCGGCGGGCTTGGCGGACGCCGTGGCCCCCGACGTCTTGGTCTTGACCTCGCCCAACTCCTTCTCCAGGTCGGCGTCGGCCCCCGCCACCGGGGTGGAGGCGGCCGGGGCCGGCGCGGTGGGCTTGGCGTCGCCGCCCTTGATCCGGACCTCGCCCAGTTCCTTCTCCAGGTCCATGTCCGAACCGGCCTTGGCCGGGTTGGAGGCCGGCGCCGGAGCGGGAGCCGGGGCCGGCGGCGGCTTGGGGGAGGAGGCGAGGAAATAGGCCCCCCCCGCCCCGGCCAGCGTCAGGCCGGCGACGGCAGCGGCGATCAGCGGCATGCGGCTGCCTTGCCGCTTGTGCTGGACGACGATGGTGGCGTCGTCGGTGCTCCCGATTATGGTGGCGGCCATCAGGGTTGCGTCACCGCCGCGCGTCACCACGGTGGGGTCGTCGCCGGAAACGGCGCGGCCGGCGGCCGAGGGCATGGCGAGCGGCGCGGCGACCTTGCCGGTGGCGGCCATGGCGAGGGCGTCGGCGAATTCCTTGGCGGTCTGGAAGCGCTGGTCCGGGGCGCGGGCCATGCCCCTGACGACGACGGACTCGATGGCCGGCGGAATGCCGGCGGCCAGGCGGGTCATGGGGATCGGCTCGGTGGTCAGCACCCGGTGCATGACGGCGGTCAGGTTGTCGCCGGCGAAGGCCTTTTCGCCGGTCAGGCCCTGGTACAGGATCACGGCGGCGGAATAGAGGTCGCTGCGCGCATCCACCGGTTCGCCGGTGAACTGCTCCGGCGACATGTAGCTGGGCGAACCCATCACCGTGCCGATCTGGGTCAGGGTCGAGGATTCCAGGCGGGCGATGCCGAAATCCATGATCTTGGCCTGGCCGTCCTCGGTGATCAGGATGTTGGACGGCTTGATGTCGCGGTGGACGATCCCCTGGCGATGGGCATGCCCAAGGGCGGACAGAACCTGATCCATGATGGACAGCATGGTCTCGGTGGAGAACCGCTCGCCGGCCTGAAAGTACTGGGCCAGGGTCCGCCCCTTGACCAGTTCCATGGCGATGAAGGCGCGGCCGTCATCCTCGCCGTATTCGTAGACGGCGACGATATTGGGATGCTGCAGGCGGCCGGCGGCGATGGCCTCGCGCTTGAAGCGCTCGGCCGCCTCGGCGAACTCGGCGTCGGCGCCGCCGTCGTCGTTCTTCCTGGTCTTGATGGCGACAAGACGGCCGATGACCGGGTCGCGTCCCTGATAGACGATCCCCATCGCCCCCCGGCCAAGTTCGCCGATGATCTCGTACTTGCCGATCCTGCCGCTATCAACCGTTGCCACTTGCCGTATCCCCTTCCAGGTCAGTGGTTCAAGACGACGCCGAAACGGATGAAGTCGTTCCGCCGCCAGCGCCCGTACAGCGTGTCCGGCTCGCCTCCGAAGGCGCTCATGTCGAGCTTGAACTTGATGTCTTCCGCATACTTGTACTCGGCGCCGGCCGATGCCGAGTGGTCGCCGTCGACAAAGTTCCTGGCGCCGCCGACATAGGTGCTCCACGCATTGGAGATGCGGAAGATCACGCGGCCCAGCACGGCGTCGCGGAGGGGCCGGGACGACGAGGAATTGGCCAGGAACTGGCCGCTGCTCGACTGCTGGTCGGTGACCAGTTCGCCGGCATATTCCAGGATCGGCTGAATCTCGTCCAGCCCCAGGCTGTTGGCCAGGGCCGAGTCGCGATAGCTGAAGCCGACCACGTGCTTGATGAAATCCTGGTCCTGGTTGTGGCTGGCGATCTGCCACGACGCCTCGCCATGGAATTCCCAGCGGTCGATGGTGGTCGAGACGCCCGCCGCCAGCGTGCTGGCCATCGGGCGGTAGATCTCGGACATGGCCGCCCCGCGCTGGCGCAGGATGGGGTAGATGGTGGGGCCGTAATGGGCCAGGCCGAAATAGTCGAAGCCGCCGGCGGTGCCCTTGTAGCGCCCCAGATAGCCCCAGTTGCGCGCCGCGCCGTCATGGTAGTTCTCGGCCAGCGACGCGCCCGCCCCCAGGGCCGGCATGGCGGTGAAGGCATAGCTGGAGGTGCCGCCGAACCAGCGGGAATTCTTGTGCGGCACGACGCTCACGTCGTCGGTCGGCAGGACCGCCAGGGTGAACTGGTCGTCTCCCACCGCCCGGTCGTAGCGGGCCTGCCAGCGGCCGGTGCGGAACGCCTGGGTCGGGTCGGCGGCATAGCTCGGCTCGAAACGGTCGGCGGGTGAATAGAGGGTGGACACCCCCATGGACAGCGGCGCCTTGCCGATGGTGACCGTGTTGCTTCCCATCTGGTGGGCCAGGGAGAGGGTGTCGACATCCACCCATTTGGCGCGGTTGCCATGGGCTCCGGGGGCGGTGAAGACCCCCTTGTGCTCGTTGGTCGCCGTCGATCCGACGGCGTGCATCTTGAGGTTGAACTGGGTGTCCGGGGTGAGCGACGCCCGCGTGGTGATCTGGAACTTCGACCAGCCGACCGCATGGTCGTCCACCACCTGCCGGTTGGAATAGCCCATGGGGAAATAGGTGGTGAACAGGTCGAGCTGGTATTGCGCGCGCTTCACCAACTGGGCGAAGGGGTTGTCGGCAGTCTGCGGCGCCTTGCTCTCCTTCTTGGCGGCCGGCGCCGCCGTGTCGAGGAACTCGTCGTCGGAGGTATCCAGCATGCTCTTGCCGGCGGGAGGAGCCGCCTTCTTGACCGGCTGCGCCTCCATCTGGCTTTCGATGTCGCCGAAGCTGTCGTCGATCTTGTCCTTGGCCTGGGCGGTTCCGGCAGCCGTGACGACCATGCCCGCCAGGATCGGACCCGCCAATATCAGGGATGAGATCCGCACGTTTTTCCTCCAATCCACACTGCGTCTTCCGCTGGCCGTCCCGGCCGCGATGATGGTCGATGTTCCGCTCATGCGCCTGCCCCGAGCACCTCGTAGGCGACGGCGGTGGCCTCCGAGCCACCCTTGCGGCCGAGGCTGACCACGCCGCGGCCGGTCAGCTCGACGGTCTTCATGTGCAGGTCCCCGCTCTCGGCGAAGGTGCCGTTGGTGCTGTGGTCGCTGATGAAGAACCTCTGGTTCACGTACCGTACCGAGGCGTGGTTGCGCGACACCCGCTGCTCGCGCACGATCAGGTCGCAGGTGTCGGAACGCCCCAGCATCGCTTCCGGATTGCCGGCCCCCACATCCACCGTCTTGCCGCCGTGGGTCAGGCGCAGGCGCACCCCTTCCACCGGCCCGCCGCCTCCGGCCCGGCGATTGCCGGCGACGCGCTCGGCGATGATCGCCGACAGGTTCTTGTGCAAGGTGGCGCGCAGCCAGGGATAGAAGCGCAGGCCGGTCCGGATGGAATCGGCGTCCATGGCGATGATCTTGCCGTCGCGGTTGGCGCGCACGGTGGCCAGGCGGGCGGTTTCGCCGACGAACCCGATCTCTCCGAACGTCTGGCCCGGCCCCAACTGGGCCAGCAGGGTCTCGCGGCCGTCGGCGTCGGTCTGCACCACGTCCACCGACCCCTTGAGGATCAGATAGAAATTCCGGCCCATCTCTCCCTGGCGGATGATGGCGGTGCCCGCCGACACGTCCACCAGGCGCGAGGCCAGGATCGCCTTCTTGATCGACCATTTCGACATGGACTTGAACAGCGACGACTGCACCAGGGCGGTGTCGCCGACATTGAGGGCCACCACGTCCCAGACGCCGACCAGCCGGACGCCGCGCAGCAGGGCCGGCGTCATGAACAGGTCGACGAACATGGCGACGAAGATGGTGAAGGCCGACATCAGCCCGTATTGCGAGACGATGGTGAAATTGGACCCGGCCAGGATGACGAAGCCCAGCGACAGGGCCAGGGTGGTGGTGATCACCGGCACCACCTCGGAATAGAACGTCAGCTTGATCGCCTTGTCGGGGTCGGCCTCGTGGCGGCAGACGCCCAGATAGGCGGAAAAGAAGTGGATGGTGTCGTCCACGGCGATGCCCAGCGCCACCGCCGCCACCGACGCGGTTCCCGGGTTGAGCGGCAGACCGATGAGCCCCATGGTGCCGAAGCAGATGACGATCGGCACCATGTTGGGAATCATCGAGATGATTCCGGCCAGCAGCGACTGGTACAGCAGCGCCATCATGGCGAGGATCACCAGCGTCACCCACATCAGCGAGTCGGCCTGATTGTAGATCATGCCCTCGGCGGTGCGGTTGATCATCAGGTTCTTGCCGATGAAGTCAACGGCGGTGCCGTCCAGGGCCACCGAGCCCAGGCTGGCCTGGACCTTCTTGATGACCTCGTTGAAGTCGCTGGAATCCGAGATGTTGTGACGGACGATGATGTTGGTGTTGCGATAATCCGTGGTGACGTAGCGGTCCAGGTCCTGCCGCTTGAACAGCAGCAGGTACTGCTCGATCAGCTTGCGGCTGTCCGGCACGGTGTGGAAGGTCTCGGCTCCCCGATTCATCTCGCGGTGGACCAGGGCGAGGTGATCGGACAGCCCGGTCACCTTGTCGAAGACGGCGGCCTTGGTCAGCACTTTTTCCACGGCTTCGGCCTGCCGCAGCATGGCCGGGTCGCGGAAATCCTTGTCCCCGGTGGCCCGCAGGGTGACGTAGAAGACCTGCATGCCGCTGATGTCGTCATGCAGGCGCCTGGCGTCCTGGACCAGCGGGCTGGTGTCGTGGAAATAGGACAGCGGGTCGTTGCTGACCCGGATGCTCAGGGCGAAATACCCCATGACCACGGTGATGACGGCGAACACCGCCAGCACCAGGCGGCGCTGGTCGCGGCCGACCATTTCCAGCCAGGCGACGAAGCGTCCGAGAATGCCGGTGGGGGCCTCCTCCATCGGCGGCAGGGAACTGGTGGTCGGGCCGATCAGGCGCAGCGCCAGCGGCATGGTCAGCACGGTGACCACGAAATTGGCGCTGAGGGCGAAGGCGGCCGAGAAGGCGAAGTCGATCATGATCGGAACGTCGTAGAGGGCATCGGACAGGAAGCCGATCACCGTGGTGGACGACGTCAGGATCAGGGCCAGGCTGACATGGCTGGTCATGAAGCGGATGGCGGCCATCCGGTCGACCTTCTGGCCGTTGGCCCGCTGGTTGGCGATGGCGCGCAGATAGCCCGACATCATATGGGTGTCCTCGGCCGAGCCGATGACGATGTTGAGGGCCGGCACCAGGGTGGTCAGCAGGGTCAGGGGGATGTTGGTCCAGCCCATGAAGCCCACGGTCCAGACGATGGAGAGCCCCGCCGTGATCAGCGGGACCACGCTGGCGGTCCAGGTCCGCAGGAAGAAGAAGACCGTGCCGACCAGAATCACCGTCGACAGCGGCATGAACAGGGTCAGGTCATAATTCATGCCCCGTTCGATTTCGATGTTCAGGCGCGGCGGGCCGATCTGGTAGATCCGCTCGAACTCGCCCTTGACGCGCCCGATGCTGTCCTCGATGCCGTCGTAGATCGTGTAGTTGGTGTCGCGGTCGATGGAGGCCCGGTTGAGGGAGATGGTGACCGCCGTGACCTTGCCGTCGTCGGACAGCAGATTGCGGCGCACCAGGGGGCTGTACAGCGCCTTGGCCAGGGAGGCCTGGGCCTCGGCCATGCCGGTGGGGACGGTATCGACCACCGGCTCGGTCTTCAGGGCGCCGTCCTCATCCTTGATGCTGAGGGCCGAGAACAGGCTGTCGACGCGCTGGATCTCCGGGTTCTTCTTGAGATCGCGGACCAGCCGGTCGAGGGCGGCCAGCTTTTCCGGGCTGAACAGGCGCTCGTCCCGGACATAGACGATGACGGTATTGTCCGAGCCGAACTCCTTGACCGAACGCGCATAATCGGCCCAGCCCGGATCGTGGTCCGAGATCAGCCTGTCATAGCTGGTGTCGATCTTCAGGCGGAGCGCGCCCATCACCATGAAGGTGGTCACCAACAGCAGGAAGATGCCGGTGATCAGCGGCTGACGCGCACCGAAGGTAAATACGGCCTGAAGCCGGCCTTCCCCATTGCCTCCGGACATCGATTCCCCCTCTGTCCTTGGTCCCGCCCGCCCCTATGCGCCGGGTCGCAAGCCTATTTCACATGCCGGTTGGACGACACATACTGCGTGGTGAACACCTCCGCCGGAGCGGCGGTGGATTCGAACGAGCGCTCGGCCACCTGCACGGCGGTGACGTGCTTCTGGTCGAGGTTCTTCATGACCGCGAGATTGGCCCGCCAGGTCTCTCCGGCGATGTTCTGCAGCTTGCTCCAGGTCTGGCGCTTGATCAGTTCGCCCTGGCGGTCGAAATAATCGATGCGGACCACGAAGAAGATATCCTTGCGGATCCACATCTTGGTGAACTTGTAGCCGGATTCCTTCTTCAGGACCTCGTCGACCGGGGTCGAGGTGACGACGAAGCAATCGGTGTTGTCGACCGTCTCATCGGGCTGGCGGTCGTAGGAGAACTTGCTGCGCGGCTCGGTGGCCAGATCCTCATAGGTGTAATCGGTGCCCATGAAGTAGTTCTTGCGCCCGCCCTTGGCGATCCGCTTCAGTTCGGCGCCCGAGGCCGGCAGATAGATCCACTGGTCGTCCTCGCGGTCGCGGTTCTGCCAGGTCAGCAGGGCGGTCCCCTTGACGCCGGCCGGCTCCTGGAAGACCAGCAGGTATCGCGACCCGGCCTCCACGTCGCGCTTGAACCTCTCGACCTCCCGCCGCTCCTTCGACTGATCGGCGTTGATCAGCGTCATGACCTGGGATTCGTATTCGTAGGGACGGTCGTGGCGACGCGACACCTCGTCGAGAATTTCGCGGCCGTTCATTTCCGCCGCGGCGGCCGGAAACACGGTGAACACGGCGGCCACGGCCGCCAGGGCAAAGCTCCGAAACAACATACCCCCCCCTCCGATCACGAAATCACTGCGCAAGAGTTGATAGAAGCGCGCGCGCCTGTCTGTCGCACATCTTGTCGGCCATCCTGGCGGCCCGGTGGGCGTCGCTCGGCAGGTCGGCGGGAATGAGGTGGAGGCGGAGGCCGACCTTCTGGACGCCCTTGACCGGTTCGGACAGCGCCATGCTGTAATTGGCGCCGTCGACGATCTTGAGATTGTCCGGCCAATCGGCTCCGGCGCCGTCCAGGGGCACCACGGCCGCCGTCTTCTTGCCCGAGGCGATGCTGAGGAAGATGCCCTGGGTGGCCCCCTTGACGGACAGGCGCGGCTGCCGGCCCTGGATGACGCATTGGTTGCCGCCTTCCAGGACGTTGATTTCCTCGGCCGCCGGTGCCGGGGTGTCGACCGCGTTGTCGATGGGGACGCTTCGGAACGTCCCCAGCTTGCGGGTCTCCACATCCCCTCTGGCGATCAGCCCGGACAGCGCCTGGCTGACCCTGTCCTTATCCTTGTCCTTGCCGCCGCCGCCGGGGGCGGGAGGACCGGTGAACGGCCCTTCCAGCGTGACGGACTTGCCGGATTCGGTGACCAGGGTCACCCGCGAGCCGGCCGCCAGCTGGATGGGGGCGTCGCCGTCCAAGACCTTTCCCGTGGGCAGATCGGGGGCCGAAGACCGCACCACCACCACTTCGGCGGCCATAACCGGTTGCGTCATCAAGGCGCCGGCCAGAAGAAACAGCGAAAACCCGCGCTTCATTCTCATTTATCCTTCAGTTCGATGACGACACCCGCCTCTCCATTGCGGAGGCGGTCGAGATGGAAACGCGTAAGCGTATCATAGGGGTATTTCTCTGCCAATCCGCATAGCTCGTCCAGGACGTTCGGCGCATTGTCGGCCATGGCCCGGTAGGCGTCGCAATAGCGGCGGAACAGGTCGGTCCGGGCTTCGTCCGGCGTTACCGGCATGAAGGTTTCGATACCCTTCGTCTTACCTTTCAGGATCAGGATGGCCATGGGCCGGAAAGCGATGGAGGGCGGGCAGAGCGCCGCCGTCGCCCCGGAGATGCACAGCCGCGTGCCCAGATACTTGTTGGCGCCCTCGAGCCGCGAGGCGCTGTTCACGGTGTCGCCGTGGCCGGTGTAGTTGAAGAAGTGGCTGCCGCCGAAATTGCCCACGGTGGCCCGGCCGGAATGCACGCCGACCCGGGTGACGCCGAACTCCACTCCCTCGGCTTTCTTGCGGCGGCGAAAATCCTCGGCGAAGTCGTCGATGGCCAGGGCCAGCCCCACCGCCATCGCCGCGTGGTCCGGCTGGGAGATCGGAGCGTTGAAGAATCCGACCACCGCATCGCCGACGATCTTGTCGATGGTCGCCTGATGGCGGCTGAACAGCTCGCACATCTTGTCCAGGTACTCGTTGACCAGGGCGACCACCACTTCCGGGGGCTCGCGCTCGGTCATGGCGGTGAAGCCGGCGACATCGGTGAACACATAGGTTATCTCGCGCACTTCGCCGCCCAGGCGGAAGCTTTGGGGCGAGCGCACGATCTCGTTGACGATGGCCGGGGCCACGTAGCGCTGGAAAGCCGTGCGGAGGAAGGCGCCCTGCCGCTTCTCCTCGCGCCAGAGATAGCCGCTGACCGCCCCGGCCGAGGCGACGAAGGCCAGGGTCGGGGCAAGAACCGGGACGACCAGCAGGAACGCGTGGCTGAGGATGAAGGACAGCCCCCAGTAGCCGCCCAGGGCGGCCAGGGCGAGGCACAGGCGCCAGAGCAGGGCCACGTCCAGCCGGGCGAGCAAGGCTCCGGCGATGGCCACGGCCAGCAGCAGCCCGACTTTGCCCGCCAGTCCCGGATATTCCGGCGAACGGCCCGAAATCAGTTGGGTGACGGCATGGGCATGCAGCACCACCCCGGGGATGGTGCCGGCATCGGCCCCGTACAGGGCGATGGCCTGGGAACGGTGGCGGTCCTCGATGGGCAGGTCGAAGCCCACCAGGACAAGCTTGTCCGCCAGCCACGACGCCGGCATCACCGCCAGGGCGGCGGCGGGCATCACCCTCACTCCGGCGGGGCGTTCCTCGGTGAAGGGGCGCAGCATCAGCGGCACCATCTCGCGCTTTTCCGGCGCGCCGTGGGCCTGCGCCAGGGCGGCGGCCATTCCGGGAAGCCACGCTCCGTTTTCCTCCCGGCCGGGAAAGATGGCGCGGGTGATGCCGTCGTCGCGATCGCTCGCCAGATTGGCCCAGGCCGGCCGGACGAGGCCGGTGGCGGGGAGATAGGACCGCAGATAGGCGGCCTGGTCCCTGGTCAACCGCTCCTCCTCGCTGGCATGGGCGACGAAGACGGGAACCGTCGAGGCTTTCAGGACCTGGCGCAGCCGTTCATCCTTGGCGGCTTCGGTGGGCTGGTCGAACAGGATGTCGATGGCGATCGCCCGGGGTTTGCGGTCGATGATCGTCTGCAGCACTCCGGCAAGGAAGGCCCGGTCCACCGGAGAGCGGTAGGGAAAGGCGCGCAAATCCTCTTCCCCGATGGCCACCACCACCACATCGGTGTCGGTCTGGCTCTCCGCCATGGTCAACAGGCGGATGTCGGCCGTCCAGTTCTCGGCGATCCGCGCCACCGGAACAAATGTCGTAATCGAGAGGGCTACCAGGACGACGGTGGGGATAACCAATACATAGGCCCCCCAATATCGGATCGACTCCCCCCGCAGCACCGTTACAAATCGTCCCCACCCCATGACGCTTGCCTTTGGTTCAGAATGGACTATCCTTCAACAACGTAACCGGAGCCACGGGACGTCTCAATCGTCGAATTGGTTTCAAAGTTTTTACCTCGACGGGCGGGGTGGTGCGTTATTCCCGGGGATGGCATGAAAACGAGGAAAGCTGGCCCAGACGAGGTCGAACGCTCGTTCCGGGATGGTGAGCTTATTTTCCGCGAAGGCGAGCAGACGCGGGAAATGTTCATCATCCAGCAAGGCGAAGTGGCGATCATCGCGACGATCAACGGCGTCGAGAAGGAAATCGAAACCCGCCGGCGGGGCGAATTCTTCGGGGAAATGGCCCTGCTGGAAAGTCTGCCCCGCTCCGCCACGGCTGTGGCCAGGGGCGACACCCGGCTGCTGGTCATTCAGTGCGGCGGATTCCTCCAGAAGCTGCGCCGCGATCCGACCTTCGCCTTCGAGATGCTGCAACGGCTGAGTTCGCGCTTCCGGAAGGTGCATCAACAGCTGATGACCATGATGGAGGAGCGCGACCGGGAGACCCCGGAGCGGCAATGCGCCGGCATGCTGATCGAGTTCCGCGGGGACGATGCTCCGTGATCATCGACATAGCTGAGGAAAAGCTGGTCGTCATTTCCGACCTTCACATCGGAAACCCCATCTATTCCTGCAAGCGCGTGCTGACCTCGTTCATCCAGCAGGCCATGGACGAAGGGTTTTCCGTCTGCCTGAACGGCGACGGCCTGGATGTCGTGCAGTCGTCCTTCCAAAAGATGGCCGGCGAGATTCCGGAAGTGTTCGGCCAGTTCCGGCAACTGCGCGACCGCGGCCTGCGCGGCTATTACGTGATCGGCAATCACGACATCATCCTCGAACACCTGCTGGCCGACTGGGATTTCCTGATTCTGACGCCGTTCCTCAACCTGACCTCGGGGGGATACCGCATCCGGATCGAGCACAGCCATCTCTACGACCCGGCCTTCGCCGGACACCCGCATCTCTATCACCTGCTGACCAAGATGGCCGGCTGGGTCCTGGACAATTGGCCCGGAGCCTTCGCGCTGTGGACCGAGTTCGAGCGCCGCCGTTTCAATCCGGGCGCCGGCGAGCCGCGCCTGAGGGGCGAACCCGCAGCCATCAGCCAGGCGGCCCGCGAGATCCTGCGCCGGGGATTCGATTGGGTGATCTTCGGCCATACCCATCATGCCGGCGTGGTTTCCATGCCGGAAAGCGGCCATTACCTCAATACCGGAAGCTGGCTGGTCCGCCCGACCTTTGCCCGCATCGTCTCCGGGAAGGTCGATCTGTGTGAGTTTCAACAGATCGGGGGCGGGAAATACTGCACAATCACTGATGCCCCGGTGATCACCGGGGGGTGAGGATGCCTACTCCATCGGTCCGGCGGCCGATGCGGTCAGACACAGGAGCGCGCCGATGTTCTCTGCCGATCAATTCGTAGCCCATCTCGTCGGCGACTTCGTGCTGCAATCGGACTGGATGGCATCCGAGAAGGTCCGCAGCCATTTCGCGGCGGCAGTCCATGTGGTGGTCTATACGCTCCCCTTCCTGTTCATCAGCCAGGACCCGGCCGTGCTGGCGGTGATCGCCGGGACCCATTTCATCATCGACCGCTGGCGGCTGGCCCGTTACGTGGTTTGGGTCAAGAACCTTCCCTGGCGCCCGTGGGCGGAATGCTCCGCGACCGGCAGCCATGAGAGCCGCCCGCTTTTTCTCACGGTGTGGCTGTTGATCATCGTGGACAACACCATGCACATCATCTGCAACGGCCTCGCCCTGCGCTATCTGGGCTGAGCCGGCCGGGGCGCGCCATGCCGTGGCCGAGAATGCCATTGCCATGCCTTTCGCTCTGGTTTTAATTGGTTGGGGTCTTCCTCCCGGGAGGGGGGCGCTCCCGTGTCGCGATGGGCGGCGGCGTCTTGGTTTGAGATCTGGTTGAAGGGATAAGGAAATGCGTAACCGTATCGATCCGCGGTCCGTGTCCATGTGGTTCGGCGCGTTTCTCGCCATTTGCCTCGGGCTGGCCGCCGGAGGGGCGCGCGCCGAGGAGGTCAAGATCTTCTCCAGCCCCCCCTCGATTGAGGAACTCGAGAAGGCCCTGTCCGCAGGGGGAGGCGGCAAGCCGAAATTCAAGACCCGCTCCATCGTCATCGACGACGATCCGTCGCGGCCGCCGCAAGCGGCCCAAGGGGCCGTGGTCGGCTTCCCGATCAACTTCGACCTGGGGTCGGCGAGCATCAAGGAGGATTCCCTGGGGTATCTCGACGCGATCGCCAATCTGATGCGGAAGAACACGGCGCTCCGCTTCCTGGTCGAGGGGCATACCGACATCACCGGCAATCCCGGCCGCAACGTCGAACTGTCCAAGGCCCGGGCCGCATCGGTGCGGAATTATCTGATTTCGCGCCAGGGCATCACCAAGTCCCGCCTGGAATCCGTCGGCAAGGGATCGTCCGAGCCGATCAACCGCAACGATCCGGCGGCCGGGGAAAACCGCCGGGTGCAGTTCCGAGTCCTGGGCTGAGGACGCGGCAGGCCATGGGCGCGCGTGGCGGGGCCTGAGGCCGGTGACCGCACGGGCCGGCCGGATGATCCGCTGGCTGGCCGCCGTCCTGGCCTTCGGCCTGTCGGCGCCCGGCGCCCTTGCCGGGCCGCAGGTCAAGACCGCCCCCTCGATCGAGGCGGTCGACGCCAGCCGTTCGGGCGAATTGGTGGTGCACGCCCTGGCCGGCCTTCCCGCCATCCTGATCTTCGACTTTCCCTCCCTGGCGCAGCAGGGAGAGATGTTCAACCGCGTGGTGGCCCTGGCCGAACGGGGCAAGGCGCCGCGCGACCGGATCCTGTCCGCCGACGAACTGGCGGCGCTGATCTCTTCGCTGGGCAAGACGCCGTCCACCTTCTCGATGGGCAACGACTTTGCCGTCGGCGAACTGGCGCGCTTCTTCAATCTGGCCCGTCAGGGCCGGATGGATTTGAACGGCCAGGAGGCGGCGCTGCGCGATTTCCTGATGGAGAACGGCCTGGCCAGCCTGAAGGACGATGTCCTTCAGGCCATGGAGCCGGAACGCGTCGTCCTGTCCATACCCCAGGCCCAGCCCATGGGGGAGCGGGACGGCGTCCCGATCGGCGCCGCCTTGCGCTCGACGATCCTCCGGCACGAGATGGGGCATGGCGAGTACTACGCCAATCGCGAGTATGCGGAATATTGCCGGCGGTTCTGGGCCGATGTGATGACCGAAGCGGAACGGAACGCCTTCATCGGTTTTCTCGGCAGGAAGCACTACGACGGCAATAATCGGGAACTGATGATCAACGAGGCCCAGGCCTATCTGATCCACACCCCCGATCCGGCGGCCTTCAACGCCGGCATGGTCGGTCTGCCGCCGGCGGCGGTACAGGGACTCCGCGACGCTTTCTGGGCGGGACGGCCGCCAACCACCCTTTCGCGTTCAAACCTATTCCACTGATACACAGCGAGAGGGATTCGTGGGATCATGGCGGGCATGATGAGGAGACGGGCGGCATGCGAATTCTAGCACACCTTGTGGCGGCGTTGAGCATTCTGGCCGCTTCCGGAACGGCCTGGGCGCAGAGCGTGCAGCGCGTCCAGACGCGGATCATCGAAAGGGCGGTTTCCCGGAACCTGGATACCGTGTTCCGCCCAAAGCTGGTGATCAATTCCGGCGCCACCGGCCCGGTGACGGCCCTGGCCCTCAGCCATGACGAACGCCACCTGGTGACCGGGGTGGGCAACAACACCTTGCGCGTCTGGGATCTTTGGGTCGGGCGCGAGATCGCCCGCCTGTCCGGGCATACGGCCCGCATCACCAACGTGGCCATCAGCCGCGACGGCCGCCGGGCCATTTCCGTCGATGCGGACCGCTCGGTCAAGGTCTGGAATCTCGGGGCGCTGGGCGAGGTCTCCTCCCTGGGCACCCATCCCTCTCCGGTGACGGGCATGGCCCTGGCGGGCAACGACAGCGGCGTGTTCATCGCCTCGTCCGACGGCCGCATCCGGGCGACGGCCCTGCAGGACGGCAAGGTCCAATGGGATGTTCCGGCCCATGCGCCGGGCGTGGTCAAGCTGGTGGTCGCCGCGGATGGGCGGAGGCTTGTCTCGGCCGGAGCCGACGGAGCGGTGCGGGTGTGGGACGCCGCGACGGGCAAGGCCACGGTCGAGATCGCCTGGGACTCGCCGGTTCAGTCCCTGGCCCTGTCGGCCGACGACAAGCGGATCGCGGCGGGCAACAACCGGGGAGAGATCGCGCTCTGGTCCATGGACGGCACCAGGATGGCGACGGTCGAGAGCAAGGCCGACCGCATCCTGTCCATCGCCTTCGTCGGGGATGGCGGCTCGCTGGTGGCCGGAGGGGCCGACGGGTCGGTGGTCCAGCTTTCCCCCGGCGGCGAGTCCCCCCGCGTTCTGGGCAAGCACGACGCTCCGGTGAGCTACATGGTGGTGAGCGCCGATTCGAGCTTCGCACTGTCGGCCTCGGAGGATGGCACCTCGCGGCTGTGGAGCCTGCGCGGCGGCACCCATCTGCTCACCTTGGTCTCCACCGAGACGGGGTGGGCGGTGATCGACGCCAAGGGGCGCTATGACGGCAACCAGCAGGCCCTGAACGGGATCGACTGGCAGGCGGACAGCGGCGTCGCCAATATCGAGGACTTCGCCGAAACCCACTACCAGCCGGCATTGCTGCCCCGGACCCTGCAGAATGGCGAGATCGCCGCGGCGGCGGACATTCCCGCCGGCGTCAGCTTCCCGCCCTCGGTGCGCTTCCTGTCGCCGGCGTCCGCCGGCGGGGCGGAGGCCCGCAGCATCGTGGTCGAGGTGGTGGCCGAGGACAAGGGGGGAGGGGTCAGTGAAGTCAGGCTCTATCGCAACGGCAAGCTCCTGCCCCGTGATATCGGCCAGGTCGAGCGGCAGGACGTCGACGGCCGCGCCCAGGTGAAGGCCCGCTATCAGCTCGATCTAAGCCAGGGGGGCAACGTGCTTTCCGCCACGGCCATCAACAACGAACGGCTGGAGAGCCGGCCGCAGACCCTGACCCTGGCCGAAGGTCCGCGTCCGCCGGGGCGCCTGCACCTGCTGACCGTCGGGGTGAACCGCTACAAGGAAACCAGGCTCAACCTGGAATACGCGCGCCCGGATGCGCGGGCGATCAGAGAGACCATGGGGGCCGAGCTCCAATCCTCCCACACCGTGGCCGAGGTGGTGACGCTGGAGGATGAAAAGGCGACCAAGGAGAGTATCCTCGCCGCCCTGAGACAATTCCGCGCGGTGCCGTCCGACGACGTGGTCGTCGTCTACATGGCCGGCCACGGCGTCAGCGTGGGAGACGACTGGTACTTCATCAGCCACGAGACCCTCATCCCGCGCGATCAGCGGCAATTGTCGGGCCATGCCCTGTCGTCGGCCGAGCTGAAGGCCGAGATGGAGGCGCTGAGCGCCGACCGGACCCTGTTGCTCCTCGATACCTGCCACTCCGGCACGGCGGTGTCGCCGTTGAAGGATTATCGCGGCATGAAGGCGTTGCGCCTGCTGGCCCGGTCGGTGGGAACCCATGTGCTGGCCGCCACCGACCGCCAGCAATACGCCGTCGAGCTGGAGGCCCTGGGGCACGGCATCTTCACCTATACGGTGCTGTCCGCCCTGGGGGGGAATGGCGACATCAACCGCGACGGGACGGTCTCGGTGACCGAGCTGATCAATTTCGTCGAGGGTGCGGTGCCGCCGCTGTCCAAGAAGTATGCCGACTATGCCCAGTATCCCACCGGCTATTCGCGGGGCAGCGACTTCCAGGTCTCCCGGATCGTGCCGGGCAAGTAGGGGGGCGGGGATAAAGCCGATTGACAGCAATGTAGCGGACCCGTAATTAAGCCGAAGTTCCATCGAAAGTGGGCCATGTGGAGGGGGAAATGAAGCATATCAGGCAGATCGCCGTCCTGTGCGGCGCGGCAGCCCTGGGCGTTGTCGCCATGCCCGGAACCAGCGCCGCGTGCAGTTGGTTCGGCTCGTCGGGTTGGTCGTGCTCGGGCAGCGCGTCCAATTATAACGCCCAGCCGGGCGCGCCGGTCGCCGGCGCCGTCCAACGCAGCGGCACCACCACTCAGGTCTCGGCTATCGCCAATCATCTGGGCGGGGCGTTCTCGGCCAGCGGCGCCCGCCGCGTCGCCTCCCTGGGGGAGACGGGCATCGCCGGCGGCGACGCGTCCAGCCGCTATTCCCTTTGGGTGAACGGCAGCGGCGGCCGCGTGTCGAGCACGTCTCCGGCCAACGATTTCAGCGGCAACAACAAGGGTGGCGCCGTCGGCATGGATTATGCCCCGAGCGACAACCTCCTTGTCGGCGTCGCCCTGATGGGCGAGCACATTTCCCTGAACACCAAGTTCAATCTCGGTTCCCTGAACCGGGTGGGCTATTCGGTGGTTCCCTACGTCGCCTATTCCTTCGGGCAAGGCACCTCCATCGACGTCATCACCTCGGCGACGTTCCTTGACGCCGACGTGGTCCGGGCCCAGAACGGCCGGGGCAGCTATGACGGCTATCGCCTGATGGGGGCGTTCAACGTCCACCACGGCGTGGAACTGGGCGCCTGGAGCGTCCGCGGCGATATCGGCTACATGTACTCCCGCGAGTGGCAGGGCTCCTACCGGGAGGAGGTCTCCAACGCCCATATCGGGGCGGTCGCCTCCAATCTGGGGCAAGGCAAGATCGGCGGCCGGGGCGGCTACCTGCTGGACAAGGTCGAGCTGTTCGCCCAGGCGCACTATGTCCGCGATTTCGTCGCCAAGAGGACGAGCACGGTTCAGGGCCAGCCGAACACTCCCGACGACCGGGACGAAGTCCTGGCCGGCATCGGCATGGATTGGTTCCCGACCCAGACCGAATCCATCGGCCTGGAAATCTCGCATGGCTTCTTCCGCGAGGCGGAAGCCAACACGACGATGATGATGAACGCCAAGATCAAGTTCTGACGGCGAAGCCCCCGGGATCGCACCTCGTCGGTCCGATGTGGTTGCCGTCCTTCGAAACCAATGAAAAACCACTGGAACGGGACCGTTCCAGTGGTTTTTTGATTCCGGTCCCAGGACGCGGAGCCGTCACTTTTCATTCCTTTGCCGGTATCGCGGGTGTGCATATCCTTTCCGGGGAGAAGGATCGACGCTAATATTCCATACGGTATAGGCGGGCATGAGATCGCTTCAGGGGGACAGGATGGACGGGGTTGCTCGGCTTGCTGTGGAAAAGCCCCGCTCAACGATGGTCGCCGCTGTCCTTTCCATTGCGGCCATCGGCTTCGGGGTCGCGTTCGGGGCGAACGAAATCAAGGAAAGGGAACGTCTTTCCATGTTGCGCTCCGAGGCCCGCCGCTATGGCATCGAGATCATGTCCCAGACGCTCAACGGGAATCTCATGGGGTCGGTGGCGGTTCTCGGCCTGCTTGACGAGGAAATCAAGCAGGAGACCCAGGGGCGCGGCCAGCCCAATGGCCCCCGGCTGCAGGGCATGCTCGAGAGCGTGGCCCGGGCCTACGACGCCCATGGCGTCTTCCTGGTCGGCCAGGATGGCGTCGTCCAGTCGTCGTGGGACAGCAGCGGCAAGCCGTCCACCGGCATCGATGTCCGGTTCCGGCCGTATTATCAGATGGTCATGCAGCGCAAGGAGAACGTCTACGCCGCCGTCAGCATGGCCCGGGGCGACCGCTCCCTCTATTTCGCGGCGCCGGTCCTTGCCGGCCGGACCAGGGACGGTGCGGCGGTGGGCGGCGTCGTGGCGCGGACCGATCTGTCGAGGATCGACGGCCTGCTGCGGGACAAGTCCGACATCACCCTGCTTCTCTCCCCCCAGGGCGTGGTGTTCGCCGGCAACCGCGGCGACTGGATCGGCTTTCTGGCCGAGCGGCCCACCCCGGAACGGCTGGCGGCCATCCGCGATCTGAAGCAGTTCGGTTCCCTGTTCGAAATCAACGAACCGTCCATTCTGCCGGTATCCGTGGGCGAGGAGCGGGCGTGGTTCGACGGCCGGCGCTATGCCCTGGCCAATGCCCGCGTGCAGTGGAACGATCCCTTCGGCGACTGGACGCTGGTGCTGATGGAGGATCTTTCCCGGACGGTTCCCCGTGGCGGAAGCGCCCTGGTCGGCGGCGGCGCGGCGCTGGCGGCGGGAATCTTGCTGCTGACCCTGCTGAACATGCTGCGCAGCCGCCATGCCCAGCAGGTTTCGGCCCGGCAGGTGACCGCCCTGGCCCAGGCGCAGCGGCTTGCCGCCGAGCGCAAGGCTCTGCTTGCCGGCACGGCGCTGCGGCTGCAGCAGGCCAGGGGCGCCGCCGAACTGGCCGATGCGTTCCTGCGCGAGTCGCACACATTGCTCGGGACGCTTCAGGGGCTGGTCTATGTCGGGGCCGATGACGCGGGCGCCATGATGCGGCTGGCCGCCGGCTATGCCACCGGCGCCGGGGTGAGCCCGGAAATCCGGCCGGGCGAGGGGCTTCTGGGCCAATGTGCCGTGGACCGCCGGATGCGGGTCGTCGCCATGCCGGCGGACGATACCTGGGTCATCCGGTCGGGATTGGGGGATACCCGTCCCCGCGCGGTGGTCATGGCGCCGATCCTGCTGAACGAATCCCTGCTGGGCGTGGTGGAGGTCGCCTTGCTCGACATTCCCGATGGCGGGATCACCCAGCAATTCGAGGATATGGTCAGGATCCTGGCCCTGAATCTCGAGCTTGTGCGCCGGCACGAGCGCGGCGGCGACACGTCGCCATCCGTGGAGACGCCGTGATGAAATCCCTGATGACCGCGATCGAGAAATGGCCGCTGGTCCGCAAGGTCCTGCTGGGACTGTCCTGCATCGTCGTGGTGGCGCTGGGCATCAATCTCTATTCCATTCACAGCATGACCCTGATGGGCCGGAGCTTCGACCGGCTCTATGAGGGTGAGCTTCGCAGCGTCTCCCATCTGAAGGAGGCGCGCGTTCAATACGCCATCATGGGCCGGGCCCTGCGCCAGGCGATTCTGCCCCAGGCTCCCGGCGAGCGGGACAACGCTTATAAGCAGCTTGCCGACGCCGAAGCCAATATGCGCCGGTCCGTGGCCGAGGCCCGCAGGCTCTTCGACGCCGAGGAGAACAAGGCGGCGCTGGCGCGCTTCGAGGAGGCCTTCGCCCAGTACAAGCTGAATGTCGAGACTGTGGTCGCCACCCAGAAGCGGGGCGACCTCAGCGACGCCCTGGCCCTGCTGGCGTCGGCCGAATTCCAGCGGACCGGCCGGGCGGCCAACGATGCCCTGGGCGACATCGTCCAGGGTCGGGAAGAGCGCGCGCGGGCCATGGCGGCGGCGGCCAAGGCCCGGTCCGGCGACGCCATCGTCTTCGCCTTCGCCATTCTGGCCGGCGGCATGGCGGTGGTGCTGGCGCTGGGCGGCGTGATCGTCCTGTCCATCCGCGTCCCGTCGGAGCGCTTGCGGACCACCGTCGACCGGCTTGCCGCCGGCGACCTGGAGGTCACTGTGCCGCACACCGATTATCCCAATGAAATCGGCGGGCTGGCCCGCTCCATCG
>NZ_AONQ01000035.1 GCF_000342045.1 Paramagnetospirillum caucaseum
GATGACCAGGACCAGACCGGCGGCCGAGGCGGCGCCGAAGCCCAGATCCAGGCGCCCCGGTCCGGCCTGGGTCTCGTCGTCCAGGCAGGGGAAGCGGCCGGTGAAGCCGCGGCAACGCATGGCGGCGTCGATGCGCTCGGCCCGCTCCAGCGAACGCACCATCAGCATGCCGAACAGATGGCCGATGGAGCGCCAGCAATGGAGGCCGGTGGCGGGGCGGAAGGCCCGCGCCCGCATGGCCAGGCGCAGGCGGCGGTATTCGTCCTCCAGCACCGACAGGTAGCGGGTGGTGAACAGCAGCAGATGGACGAAGCGGCCGCTCACCCCCAGCCGGGCGAGGGCGCGGCCCAGCACCGGCATCTCCATGGAGCCGACCAGGGCGAACAGCGCCACCGCCACGGCGTTGGCCTTCAGCGCGATGCCCGCCGCCTGGCGTAAGCCTTCCTCCGAGCCCTGCAGCCCCCACAGGCTGAACGCCGCGCGGCCGGGCACCGTGAAGGGCAGCATGACCAGCACCAGCAGCATGAAGCCTTCCAGGCCGAGTAGGCGGCGCGCCGTGGCGCCCAGGGGCAGGCGGGCCACCAGGGCGGCGGCCACGGCCAGTCCCAGGCCGAGCCCCTGGGCGGCCAGCGAGGGCACCAGCACCACGGCCAGGCTGAACAGCAGGGCGGCGACCAGCCGGGTACGGGGGTCGAGGCGGTCGATCAGCGTCATGGCCCCCTCCGCCGCGATTGCAGCCAGGCCCAGCAGCCGAACAGCCCGAAGATGGTGCCGATGCCGCCCATCAGATCGTGCAGGCGGATGCGCTCCTCATAGGAATCCAACTGCTCGCGCAAGGGGCGGATCTGCCGGGCGACGGCTGCCTCCAGGGCGGCGGTGTCGGCGCTCACGGCGGCGGCCTTGCCCTCGGGCAGCGAGGACGGGAGTTCGGCGGCGGGAAGGGTGAACCGGGCGGCGTGGCCGTCCTCGGATTCCACCGCGATGATGTGGTCCATGCGCGCCGTGACGCCCTGGCGAAAGGTGCCGTCGGCGGCGGTGGCGAAGACGGCGACCAGCGAGCCATCGGCTCCCAGGATGCGCCCCGGAACGCCGGCGGCCTTGTCGCCGCCGGCGAAATAGGCCGAGCCGACGATGTCGGTTCCCTCCGCCGAGGCGAAGACCTTCAGCTTGTGGGCGCCGGCCGGGGCGGCCAGCAGCAGCGTAAAGAGAATAACGAGCAGCCGGATCATGCCAGCGCCTCCGGCTTGACCCGGGCCAGCAGGCCGATGGCGGCGGAGGCGAATACCGCCTCGATCCCCATCACCGGCAGATGGGTCAGCACCACCAGCCGGGCGGCGGCCTCGAACTCGCGGCCCGAAGCCGCCAGCGAACCCGCCACCATCAGCCCGGTCAGCAACACGGCGCCGCCCGAACACAGGGCGGCGGCCAGCGCGGCGCGGCGCGGCTGGGCGGGATTCCACAGCCGGCGGAACACCAGGCCGGCCAGCACGGCGGGGGCCGCCATGTTGAGGGTGTTGACGCCCAGCACCAGCAGCCCGCCGAAGCCGAACATCACCGCCTGCAGCAGCAGCGCGGCCAGCAGGGCGGGAAAGGCCGCCCAGCCCAGCACCATGCCGGCCATGCCGTTGAGCAGCAGGTGCACCGAGGCGGGGCCGGCGGGCAGATGGATCAGCGAGGCGACGAACATCACCGCCGACAGCATGGCCACCTTGGGCACCCGCACCGGCTCCAATTCCCTCAGGCCGCGCGCCACCCCGGCCATGGCGAGGATTCCCCCCGCCACCAGCACCGGATTGGACAGCACGCCATCGGGAATATGGGCCATGGGTGGAGGAACTCCCTTATCTCATGTCCTGGGCGCGCACCCAGATCAGGCCGCCCAGTTCGGTCTTGGCCGGCTTGCCCTCGGGGCTTTTGGCCGGCTTGTCGCCCTCCGCCAGGGCGGCGAAGCCCCACCAGCCGGCGCGCGGCATGGCATAGGCGAACTGGCCCGAGGCATCGGCCTTGATCACTTGGGTCACGAAGGGATCGGACGGCGCCTTGACCGAGCCGTCGTTGCGCCACTCCACCTCGATCTCGGCGAAGGGCAGCGGCTTGCCGTTCCGGCGCACGATGCCCCGGAACAGGTTGCCGGTCCACAGGCCGTAGGGCCGGGCCAGCGGCTCGATCTCCACCGGCAGGCCCACCGGTCTGTCCCAGCCGCCGCCGCCGCCCGCGAAGTCCACCACCACCTTGGTGTAATGGACGATCCACTTGCCCTCGGCCTTCTCCCAATAGGGGGCGGGCTCGACGAAGAACACGTGGTCGCCGGGCGTGTCGAGGCGGAATTCGGCGCTGAACACCGTCCGGTCGTCCTGCTTGCCGGGCTTGAGGCTGGCCTTGAGGTCGCGGGTCTTGCCGCCGCTTGCCACGCCGAAACGCACCGGCGGCGCCATCTCCATCACCGGGCCGCGCTCCATGGGATGGGTGAAGGCCAGGTCGAGGCGGATGTCGCGCGATCCCTGCTCGGCCACGATGTCGGCGGACGGGATCAACTCCTGGAAATGGGCGGCGGCCATGGCGGGAAGCAAGGCCACGGCACAGGCGATGATGCTTGCGGCCAGACGCATCGGCCCCCTCCCTCTCCCAAAGATTATGCGACTTCGTTATCTGTCGGGCCGAGCATACGCGGCCCCGCCGGGTGGGCCAAGCAAATTCCGGCCGCGCCGAACGGCCTATGAACCAGAGGATAGCCGGCGGCGTGGCGGTCCGCCCCGGGTCACGGGCGGGAAAGCGATACAGATCGGTCCGAGGCTCTTGCGCTTGCGGTATCAAATAAGTAAACAGGCACCGAATTACCATATTTAGCCCGGAGAGGCCGTTTCCATGTCCCATGTCCTTCGCCTCGGCGCCTTGGCCCTGCTGCTGCTGGCGCCGTCGCTGCCCGTCCTGGCGGCTGGCGCCGATCTCGGCCAGGCCGCCAAGCAGGCCACCAACTGGCACGCCATCATCATGTTCGTGGCCTTCGTGCTTCTGACGCTCGGCATCACGTACTGGGCGTCGAAGCGCACCAAGTCGGCCAGCGATTTCTACACGGCGGGCGGCGGCATCTCGGGCTTCCAGAACGGTCTGGCCATTGCCGGCGACTTCATGTCGGCGGCGTCGTTCCTGGGCGTCACCGCCCTGCTCTACGGCACCGGCCTCGACGGCATGGTCTACGCCGTCGGCGTGGTGGTGGGCTGGCCGCTGATGCTGTTCCTCATCGCCGAGCCCCTGAGGAACCTGGGCAAGTACACCTTCGCCGACGTGGTGGCCTACCGCCTGGCCAAGGTGCCGGTGCGCACCTATGCGGCGTTCAGCTCGCTCACCGTGGTGGTGTTCTACCTGATCGCCCAGATGGTCGGGGCCGGGCAGCTGATCAAGCTGCTGTTCGGCATGGAATACCTGCACGCCCTGTTCCTGGTGGGCGGTCTGATGATGGTCTACGTCACCTTCGGCGGCATGGCGGCCACCACCTGGGTGCAGATCATCAAGGCGGTGCTGCTGCTGGCCGGGGCCACCTTCATGGCCGGGGCGGTGCTGGCCCGCTTCGGCTTCTCGCCCGAGGCGCTGTTCGCCAAGGCGGTCGAGGTCAAGGGCTCCAACGCCATCATGTCGCCCGGCCTGCTGTTCAAGGACCCCATCGACACCATCTCGCTGGCCATGGCGCTGGCCTTCGGCACGGCGGGGCTGCCCCACATCCTGATGCGCTTCTTCACGGTTCCCGACGCCCGCGAGGCGAGGAAGTCGGTGTTCTACGCCACCGCCTTCATCGGCTTCTTCTACGTGCTGGCCGTGGTGATCGGCATCGGCGCCATCGCCCTGGTGGCCACCGACCCCGCCTATCTCGCCGACGGCAAGGCGTTGAAGGGCGGCGGCAACATGGCCGCCATCTGGCTGGCCCACGCGGTGGGCGGCAACCTGTTCCTCGGCTTCATCTCGGCGGTGGCCTTCGCCACCATCCTGGCGGTGGTGGCCGGGCTGACCCTGGCCGGGGCCTCGGCCATCTCCCACGATCTTTACGCCAACGTCTTCGCCCGCGGCCACGCCAGGGAGGAGACCGAGCTGCGCATCTCGCGCCTGGCCAGCCTGGGGCTCGGCGTGGTGGCCATCATCCTCGGCATGCTGTTCGAGAAGCAGAACATCGCCTATCTCGCCGGCCTGACACTGGCCATTGCCGCCTCGGCCAACTTCCCGCTGCTGCTGCTGTCCATGCTGTGGCCGGGCCTGACCTCGCGCGGCGCCATCCTGGGCGGGTCCATCGGACTGCTCTCGGCGGTGGTGCTGACCGTGTTGGGGCCGGCGGTGTGGAAATCGGTGCTGGGCTATCCCCAGCCCATCTTCCCCTGGGGCAATCCCGCCCTGTTCTCGGTGGTCGCCGGCTTTGCCGCCACCTGGTTCTTCTCGGTCACCGACACCAGCGAGCGGGCGGCGCGCGAGCGGGCCGAGTTCGACGCCCAGTTCATCCGCTCGCAGACCGGGTTGGGGGCGGAAGGGGCCGCGAGTCATTGACGTGTCCCTCAGGCGCCGGGCGCGCGCTGGCCGCGCGCTTGGCTCCCGCGCCATAAGGCGCCCGCCCGGCGAGGGCAAAACAAATAAAACTAAAGCGTGATGCACATTTAAGACATCACGCTTTAGGGGGGCTGGAGGGGCGTCGGTTTCCTCTCGTTTCTCAGCACGTAAAGGCCGGACGCCATGACCACCATGGCGCCGGCCAGCGTGTTGGCGGTGGGAATCTCGGCGAAAACCAGCCAGCCCAGGCTGGACGACACCACGATGTGGAAATAGTCGAAGGGCGCCACCACCGAGGCCGGGGCGAGGCGCACCGCTCGGGCGATCAGCAGTTGGCCGGTGCCGCCCAGGATGCCGACGGCGGCGAACAGGACCCATTCCCCGGCGTCGGGCGTCCGCCATGCCCAGGGCAGGGCGGCGCCGGTCAGGAGCATGGTCAGGACCGAGAACCAGAACACCGTGGTCACCGCCGCCTCGGTGCGGCCCATGGCGCGCATCAGCACCATCACCAGGGCGTAGAGGACGGTGCCGGCCACGGCGAAGACCGCCCCGGCTCCCGGCAATTCGCCGGCCCAGGCGTCCGGCCCCGCCACGATCAGGATGCCGCCGAACCCCGCCGCCACCGCCAGCCAGCGCTGCAGCGGCACTCTCTCCTGCAGGAGCGGCACAGAAAGGGCGGTGATCAGCAGCGGCGCTGCGAAGCCGATGGCGGTGACCTGGACCAGCGGCAGGCGGGCGAAGGCCAGGAAGAAGCAGCCCACCGCCAGCAGGCCGATGGCCGAGCGCACCGCATGCGCCCAGGGCCGCGCCGTGGCCACCGCCCGCATCCCGCTTTGCCACAACAGCGGCGCCAGGGGGATCAGCCCGAAAGCCGCCCGGAAGAACAGCACCTGGATCACCGAATGCTCGGCCATCAGCAGCTTGACCATGGCGTCCATGGAGGCGAACAGCGAGGTGGCCGCCAGCATGGCGGCGATGCCGCCCAGATGATGGGCCCGGGGGCCGGTATGAAAATCGGATGACACCGCGATGTTATCCCTTGATCGCCGAACGGCTGATGACCATATGCAGGCGCGTAAAAGACGGCCAGTCACAGACAGTTACCGCAGTGCACAATACTTGGTGCGATGCGAAATTCGTAAAATTGCAAAATAATTGATACTAAAGCGACTCTGTCAATTGCTGGGCGGCTCCTGTATAGTCCGCCTTGAGATCACATCCGGAAAAAGGGGGCTGCCATGCTGTCAAGCGCGTACAGATCCACCCCGCAACCGGCCGAAATCCGTGTCGTGCGCCGCCTGGGTGCCTCGATCGGCGGCCGCTCCACCCGTGCCTTCGCCTATCGTGGCGGCGGTATCGAGCCGAGTCTGGACGAGGTGATGGCCGACCCCATCGTACACCGCCTGATGGCCCGCGACGGCGTGGCTCTCGATTCCCTGAACTCGCTGATCGCCGAGGTGCGTGGCCGCCTGCTGTAGGAAGCTTCCGTTTCCCGGTGACGCGAAGGCCCCCGCAAGGGGGCTTTTTGCTGGGGAATCAGCGGCGGGACGAGGGCGCGGCCAGCGGCTCGGCCCGCACGCCGCCCGAGGGCGCCGGACGCGGCATGGGGGCGGCATCGTAACCGCCGCCGCTTTCCGACTGCTTCGGCGCCACGGTCACCGAGACCACCGAGCCGTAGACGGTGCGCCGCTCCACCTGCACGGTGGCGGCGCGGTCGCCGCGCACATAGGTCAGCACGCTGGTCTCGGCGGTGACGCTCATCATGGGCTGCCAGCCGAAATTGGGCATCTGCTGCTGGTAGAAGGCGGTGACCTCGTTGGCGGAATTGAACAGGGTCATCACCACCCGGCCGGTCCAGCGGTCGCGGTCCGACAGGATCAGCGAGCGGTCGTTGTCCATGGTGGCGCCCGACGGAATGGGGATGTCGGTGACCAGCTGGAAATTGCCCGGCTGCGGCTCGCCGCCGGCGCCGGCCGCCGAGGACGGCGGCAGGTCGGTGCCGCGCGAACATCCCGCCAGCCCGAGGGCGGCGGCAAGGCACAGGACAAGGCGGAGGGACGAACCGTTCATGGCCTTGAAAATACTGTGAAGGCCGGGGCCGAACAAGGGAATGTTTGCGTTTTGTCGCGGCGGCCCAAGATGTGGGTGACCTTTCCTGCCTGTCATTCCGGCGACCAGCGGGAGGAGGAATCTCCGCTTGGCAAAATGAGGGCGAATCCGAACCGCCGGATCAGGAGGAGGTCCCTCGCCCGTGCTCGGGATGACGGACTGTTCATCCCAGGGGATAATGCTCCAGGGCGTCGTATTGCGCGCCCTGGCGGCCCAGCGTGCTGCGGAACAGGGTGAAGCGCTCCACCGCCAGATGGTCCTCGCGGAACGGGCCGGTGGCGTCCATGAAATCCTGGATGCGCCCCGGCGGGGTGTCCTTGAGCCGGGCCAGGGTGACGTGGGGATTGAACCTGCGCGGCTCGGGCCGGCCGCCGGCCTGGACCACGGCGCCGTCGACGCGCGCCGCCAGCCGCGACAGCGCCGCCGAGCGCTCCACCCCCAGCCACAGGGTATGGGCCTGGTGGCGGTCGCCGAACAGGCCCAGCCCGGAGAGCGTCAGGGCGAAGGGCGGTTCGGCCAGGGTCTTGAGCCCGTGGTGGATTTCCTCGGCCACTTCCTCGTCCACCTCGCCGATGAAGCGCAGCGTCAGGTGCAGGTTGGCGGGGGCGATCCAGCGGGCTCCCGGCAGGCCCTGCTGCAGCGCGGCGATGCGGGCGGTCAGGTCGTCGTCGAAGCCGATTCCGACGAACAGGCGAATCACGGCTTGGGCCCCGGCAGCAGGGTCAGCACGCCGGTGAAGCCGTAGAGGTGGTCGCGGCTGATCTCGCCGTTGGCGAAAAAGCCGATCAGCGGGAAATCGCCCAGCGCCTCGTGCAGCAGTTCCGGCTCGGCGCCGGGATGGCCGAACATGTTCTCGCCGCGCCCGGTGCACGAGACGTAGAGCCCCGCCCGGATGGGCCGCCCGTCCAGGCGCTCCTTCAGCCCGGACAGCATGCGGCGCAGGTCGGCGCGGGCCGCGTTGGCGTCGCGGCGCACGAAGATCAGCGTGCCGCCTTCCTCGACATGGTCGCCGATGGCGATCCAGCCCTGGTTGGGATCGATGCCGATCAGGGTGCGGACCTGATAGTCGTGGCCGTCGTCGCCCTCCACCGGCAGGCCCACATGGATGTAGCCGGCGATGCGCCGCAGGTCGCGGGCCAGCAATTCGCCCACCTCCTCCTTCAGCACGTCGAGCGCCGGGCGGCCGTCGACGGCCATCACCACGCCCTGCCAGGATTCGGTGACGGTGTGGGTTCCGCCCAGCGGCGAGCAGCCCTGGCTCATGCCGGTCAGAACCTCGATCCCGGCGCCGAGCAGTACCCCGGCCAGCCCGCCGTCGGTGGCGATGCCGGCCAGCTGCGCCGCCGGACCCGACGCCGACATCAGGCCGCCGGTCAGGAACCCGGCCTCGGCGGCCAGATCGACGATGGCCCGGGGAACCTCGGGGTCGCGGGGGTCGCCGTGTACCAGCCCGACGCAGGGGAAATGCCGCTTGGCCCAGTCGCCGGCATCGTCGATGAAGACGCGGAACTGGTCGGGGGGCAGGTGGCCGACCATGGCGGCCACCGCGCCCTCGTCGCGGATCTCGGTTCTCTCGATGCACAGGCCGGGGGCGATGCCGCCCACCCAATGCTCGATGCGGGTGGTTTCGCGCAGGAAGGTCAGCAGCGACGAGAGGTTGGGGGCGAAGGGCTCGGTGGCGTAGAGGAAGCCGAAATTGGCGCCGGGCGGCAGCGGCCCCAGGCGGTCGAAACAGGCCTTGGCGGCCGGCCCCCAATGGTCGCCCCGGCCCAGGGCGACGCGGAACGGGGCGAGGGCGGCGGAAGGGTCGGCGGTCATGGCTTTCCCCTTTCCAGCAATTTGCGCACCGAGGGCAGGATGCGTTCGACGATCACTTCGACTCCCCGGGCGTTGGGGTGCAGTCCGTCGGGTAGGTTGAGGCGGGAATCGCCGGCCACGCCGTCCAGGAAGAAGGGATAGAAGATCACGTCGTGCTGGGCGGCCAGGCGGGCGAAGACCGCCTTGAACTCGGCCTCGAAGCCCTTGCCGTAATTGGGCGGCGCCAGCATGCCGGCCAGCAGAACCGGAATGCCCGCCGCCTTGAGGCGCGTCAGGATGGCGTCGAGATTGGCGTGGGTCAGCGCCGGATCGAGGCCGCGCAACCCGTCATTGGCCCCCAGTTCGACGATGGCCAGGGTGGGCCGGGCGGCCAGCGCCCAGTCCAGCCGCGCCTTGCCCCCGGCGGTGGTGTCGCCCGACACGCCGGCATTGATCAGGCTGACCTCGCGCCCCTCGGCCCGCAAGGCCCGCTCCAGCCGGGTGGGAAAGGCCTCTTCCGGGGCGAGGCCGAAGCCGGCGGTCAGCGAATCCCCCAGCACCAGGATGCGGGGCGCGGTGGCCGCCGCGGCCATGGCTGTTCCTTTCAGCACATTGACAAGCACCAGGGCGGCCCCATATCGCAAGACCGCACGTCGTCTCCGGCCTATCCCGTGTTCGTCCAAGAAAGTCGCCCTCGCATGCATCAGCGTCCCATCGCCGGCCTTCCCTTGGTTTCGCTGGAGGCCGTCCATCTCAACTTGGCGAGCCTGGCCGGCGAGGTCAATGTCCTCGATGGCATCGACCTGCAGGTGGCTCCCGGCGAGACCCTGGGTGTGGTCGGGCCGTCGGGCTCGGGCAAGTCCACCCTGCTGATGGTCATGGCCGGACTGGAACGCCCCTCGTCCGGCCGGGTGGCGGTGGCCGGCGCCGACTTCTCCGCCCTGGACGAGGACGGGCTGGCCCGCTTCCGCCGCGATCACGTCGGCATCGTCTTCCAGAGCTTCCACCTGATCCCCACCATGACGGCGCTGGAGAACGTGGCGGTGCCCCTGGAACTGGCCGGCCATGCCGATCCCTTCGGCGCGGCGGCGGAGGAACTGGACCGGGTCGGGCTGGCCCGGCGGCTCCATCATTATCCCGGCCAGCTGTCGGGGGGCGAGCAGCAGCGGGTCGCCCTGGCGCGGGCCTTCGTGCCGCATCCCAGGCTGCTGCTGGCCGACGAACCCACCGGCAATCTGGACGGCGCCACCGGGCGCGCCGTGATGGATCTGCTGTTCGACCTGAATGCCCGCTTCGGCACCGCCCTGGTGCTGGTCACCCACGACGATGCCCTGGCGGCGCGCTGCTCGCGGGTGGTGCGGGTCGAGGACGGGAAGATCAAGCCGTGATCACCTTGGCTCTGACTTTCGCCCGGCGGGAGTTGCGCGGCGGGCTCAAGGGCTTCCGGGTGCTGGTGGCCTGTCTGGCGTTGGGGGTGGCCGCCATCGCCGGGGCCGGGTCCCTGCGCGCCGCCTTCGACGCGGCGCTTTCCGAGGACGCCCGCGCCCTGCTGGGCGGCGACCTGGACATCCGCCAGACCCACCAGCCCTTCGCGCCCGAGATGCTGGCCGCCCTGGCCGGCCTGGGCAAGGTCACCGGGGGCGTCGAGATGCGCGCCATGGTCCAGGTGGACGGCAACGCCCGCCGCTCCCTGGTGGAATTGAAGGGCGTCGATGCCGTCTATCCCCTGGTGGGGCGGCTGGATCTGATGCCGCCCGCCGAATCGCCTTTCGCCTTCCACGACGGCGCCTGGGGCGCGGCGGCGGAGGCCAACCTGCTCGACCGGCTGGGGCTCAGTCTGGGCGACCGCGTCAGTCTGGGCGACGCCACCCTGCGCATCGCCGCAATCATCGCCAAGGAGCCCGACCGGGTGGCCACGGCGCTGTCGTTCGGCCCCCGGCTGATGGTGGCCAACGGTGCGGTGGAGGCCACCGGGCTGATCCGTCCCGGTTCCCTGGTGCGCCATACGGTGCGCCTGCTTCTGCCCCCCGGCGGCGAGGCGGCGGCGGCCAGGGCGGAGCTGGCCCGGCGCTTTCCCGAGGCCCCCTGGCAGGTGCGCGACGCCGCCGAGGCGGCGCCCGGGGTCGGGCGCTTCCTCGACACCATGGCCTCGTTCCTGTCCCTGGTGGGGCTGACCGCCCTGCTGGTGGGCGGCATCGGCGTGGCCAACGCGGTGAAGGCCTATCTCGACGGCCGCCTGGGCACCATTGCCGTCCTGAAATGCCTGGGCGCCCCCTCGGGGCTGATCTTCGCCACCTATTTCCTGCTGGTCGGCCTGCTGGCCGGGGTCGGCATCGTCCTCGGGCTGGCGGCGGGGGCCGCCCTGGTGCCGCTGGTGGCGGAACTGGGGGCGGAGCGCATTCCCCTGGCGCTGAAGACCGGGCTCTATCCCCGTCCGCTGATGATCGCCGCCGGCTTCGGCGGGCTGGCCGCCCTGGTCTTCACCCTGTGGCCGCTGGCCCGCGCCAAGGCGGTGCCCGCCGCCTTGCTGTTCCGCCGTCTGGTGGCGCCCGCGCCGGGACCGGTGGGCAAGCCGGTACTGGCCGCCCTGGTGCTGGCCGGCGGCGGGCTGGCGGGGCTGGCGGTGCTGTCCGCCGCCAACCGTCCCCTGGCCGCCTGGTTCGTCGCCGCCGCCGCCGCCACCCTGGTGCTGTTCCGCGCCCTGGCCTGGGGGCTGTCGCGGACGGCGGCGGTGCTGGCGGCCCGTCACGGCCGGCGGGCCGGGCCGACCTGGCGGATGGCGCTGGCCAATCTGCACCGCCCCGGCTCCGCCGTGGTGGGCATGGTGCTGTCGCTGGGCCTCGGCCTGTCGGTGCTGGTGACCATCGCCCTGGTCGAGGGCAATCTGGCCGCCCAGTTCGGCGAAAGGCTGCCCGAGCAGGCGCCGTCCTTCTATTTCATCGACGTGCAGCCCGATCAGGTGGACGAACTGGAACGGGTGGTCAGGGCCACCGATCCGGCCGCCGCCCTGTCCAAGGCCGCCATGGTCAGGGGCCGCATCTCGTCCATCGGCGGGGTGCCGGTGGGCCAGGCCAGGATCGCCCCCGAGGCGGAATGGGCGGCCAGGGGCGACCGCGGCCTGTCCTCGGCGGCCATCCAGCCGTCCGGCTCGCGGGTGGTGGACGGCCGGTGGTGGCCCGAGGATTACCAGGGCCCGCCGCTGGCCTCGGTGGACGCGGCGGTGGCCAAGGGCTTCGGCCTCAAGGTCGGCGACCGCCTCGGCCTCAACGTGCTGGGCCGCGAGATCGAGGTGGAGGTGGCGTCGCTCCGCCAGATCGACTGGTCGAACCTGTCCATGAACTTCGCCTTCCTGCTGTCGCCCGGCACCCTGGACGGGGCGCCGCATACCTACATCGCCACGCTGCGCACCGCGCCCGCCATGGACGCGGCGGTGGAGAAGGCGGTGACCGACCGCCTGCCCAACGTCTCCTCCATCCGGGTCAAGGAGGCGCTGGACGCGGTCAAAGCCATCATTGCCGAGGCCGATCTGGCGGTGCGTCTGGCCGGGGTGGTGACCCTGGCGGCGGGCGCCCTGGTGCTGGCCGGGGCGGTGATGGCCGGCCATCGCCGCCGGGTGTGGGAGGCGGTGGTGCTGAAGGTGGTGGGGGCGACGCGCGGCCAGCTGTGGCGGGCCCATCTGGCGGAATTCGCCCTGATCGGCCTGGTCACCGGCCTGTTCGCCGCGCTGGTGGGGTCGCTGGCGGCGCGCGCCATCCTGATCCACGTCATGAAGACCGATTGGGTGTTCCTGCCCGGGGCGACGGCGCTGACGCTGGCCGCCTGCATGGCCGCCAGCCTGCTGGCCGGCTTCATCGGCACCTGGAAGGCCCTGGGTGCCAAGGCGGCGCCGTTGCTGCGCAACGAATAAATCGGCTGAAACTTGATTCCTGCCCCAACTGCCTCATATTGGTGTTCAGGTTCAACTGAGTGTTCAAAGGAACGACCATGGCTTTCGGATCAGACCGCAGATACATGAGTGCCGCCCAGGCGGAGGCTGCTCAGATCGACGTGGGTCTGCGGCAGTACATGCTCAGCGTGTACAACTACATGGCCTCGGCCCTGGCTCTCACCGGCATCGTCGCCTGGGTGATCGCCAGCGTCCCCGCCCTGACCGCCATCGCCGTGTACTCGCCGCTCAAATGGGTGTTCATGCTGGCCCCGCTGGGTCTGGTGTTCTTCATGAGCGCCAAGATCGACAGCCTGCGCGCGTCGACCGCCACGACCCTGTTCTGGGTCTATGCCGGCCTGATGGGTGCCTCGCTGGCCTCGGTGTTCCTGGTGTTCACCGGCGCGTCGGTGGCCCGGGTGTTCTTCATCACCGCCGCGGCCTTCGCGGGCCTCAGCCTCTACGGCTACACCACCAAGAAGGATCTGTCCGGCATGGGCAGCTTCCTGATCATGGGGCTGATCGGCCTGATCATCGCCAGCATCATCAATATCTTCCTGGCCAGCTCGATGATGCAGTTCGTCATCTCGGCGGCGGGCGTGCTGATCTTCGCCGGCCTGACCGCCTACGACACCCAGAACATCAAGCAGATGTACTGGGAGGGCGATCACTCCGAGGTCGCCCAGAAGAAGGCGGTGTTCGGCGCCCTGCAGCTCTACATGGACTTCATCAACCTGTTCATGTTCATGCTGCAGTTCCTGGGCGTGCGCCGCGACGAGTAGCCGCCGGGACCATGTGAAACGAACGGGCCCGCCCTTGAAAAGGGGCGGGCTTTTCGTTGTCCTTATCGTGGTCCTCAATCGCCGGGCGCCGCCTCCGGCACCACCAGGGCGCGGTAGGCGTGCCAGCTGGCATGGCCCACCACCGGCAGGGCCACCACCAGCCCCACCAGCCCGAGGGCGAGGCCCAGCCCGGTGATGCCGGTCAGCAGGGCGGCCCACAGCGCCATGGGGCCGGGATTGCGCGCCACCGCCAGCACCGACAGCGCCGCGCCGGCGAAGAAGTCGGTGCGGCGATCGAGCATGGCCGGCAGGGTCACCACGTTGGTGACGAAGGCCAGGGTGGCCAGGGCGCCGCCGAACACCGTGCTGGTGATGATGAAGGCGATGCCGTCCAGGGTGGGCAGCACCGCCATCAGGCTCCGCCAGTCGGTGGGCTGGTTGGGCAGGCAAACGGCGAAGATGATCACCGCCAGCCGCGCCCAGATCATCAGGAACAGCATGTAGATCAGCCCGGCGGTCATCATGTGGAACTGGTTGGGCCGCCAGCAGGCGAGGATGGGCCGCCACTCCAGGGCCTCGCCGCGCTCCAGCCGCCGCGAAATCTCGTAGAGGCCGAGCGCCAGCAGCGGCGCCACCAGCATGAAGCCCTCGACCAGGGGGGTGATCAGGTATTCCATCCCGGCCAGGGCCAGGCCGCCGGTCAGCAGCAGGCCGGCGGCCACGAAGACGCCGCCGTAGAGCAGGCTGAGCGGGGCGGCCCGCCTGGTGTCGCGCCAGCCGGCGCCGATCCAGCCCACCACCTGGGCGGCGGTGACGGCGCGGACCTTTTCCCGGCGGACGGGAACGGCCTGGGGTGCGACGGTCTCGGTGACGGCCATGGGCGGCCTCCCCTCTCGTGTCCTTGGTCAAGGGCATATGGGAAGGGGGGGATGCGGCGGAAAGAGGCGGCGGGCAGGATGCCCGCGCTCAGGGAAAGGAATTGGAGTGCGGCCGTCCCGGCCGCAACCCGTCAGTCCCGCAGGACTTCCATGGCCTGGTTGAGCTGGCTCATGCGGTGGTGGTTGCCGTGGTTGCTGTCCGGGTGGTGGATGGTGGCCAGCATGCGGAATTTGGCCCGCACCGTGCGGCGGTCGGGGGCGGCGCCGGGCGGAAAGCCCAGGACGTGCAGCGCCTCGGCCCGGGACATCACCCCGCCGGGCAGCGGCTCGAAGGACAGCACGTTGATGATGGCGCGCAACCGCTCGATCTCCTCGTCGGCGGCGGCGATGACGGTGGCCTGCTCGCGCACCCCCTTGCGGCGCTCGACCTTGGGAAAGACCTCCTCGGGCGGCGGCGCGGGGGGAGGGGGAGGAGGGGAAGCGGCGATCTCCTCGCCCGGCCGCTCGACCCGCAGGCGGACGTCGCCCTGGGCCATGGACAGCGCCATGGCCAGGGCACGGCGGATGGCCTCGACGCTGTAGCCCGGCGCCATGCGCACCTGCAGGCGCGGCTTGCGCCGCCAGGGGCGGCCCTCGGCCGGGCCGGATTTCAGGATGACGGTCTCGCGGTCGTCGGGTTCGGGCTCGCCCGGGTCGGGGAAGGCGGCGATGGTTTCCGGCGGCACCACCAGCAGCACCGAGCGGGCGATGTCGCCCACGTTGACCCGCCGGCGCAACGCCAGCTTGTCCACCGCGTCGCGGAAGGCGCTGGCGCAGGGGATGGTGTAGGAATGCTTTACCGTATTGGTGGCGGCGGTCGCGGTATGATCTTTCATGGTCCGGATTCTATGGCCCAATCGGGTGCCCTCACCCACCCGAAATGAATAGGGCTAAATGGTCGATTCCGTCAACTGCCAATGTTGGCCGTTGAGGGCTTGAATGAAGAGTCCGGGGAAAGAGCGCTGAAATATAGTGATTCTTTGCCGGCCGTCAGGCGCTGGCCGCCTGGCGGGGCGGCGGGCCGAGATTGAGGCGCCGCCCCTCGGCCAGCAGGGCCCGCAACCCGTCGGCGGGCAGCGGGCGGCTGAAGAAATAGCCCTGCATCTGGTCGCAGCCCAGGTTGCGCAGGAAGTCCAGGTGCTCCTGGTGCTCGACGCCCTCGGCCACCACCTTGAGCCGCAGCGCCTTGGCCATGGCGATGATGGCGTCGACGATGGCGGCGTCGTTGGGATCGGTGGTGACGTCGAGCACGAAGGAGCGGTCGATCTTCAGCTTGCTGATGGGAAAGCGCTTTAAGACCGACAGCGAGGAATAGCCGGTGCCGAAATCGTCGATGGAGCAGGCGATGCCCATGTCCTTCAGCTGGTTGACCACGGCGATGGCGTTGTCGGCGTCGCGCATGGCCGAGCTTTCGGTCAGCTCCACCTCGAGCCAGCGGCTGTCCAGGCGGTTGTCCACCAGGGCCCGCTCGCAGGCCGACAGCAGGCGGCGCGCATACTGGAACTGGCGGCCCGAGACGTTGACCGCCACCGGAATGGCCGGCAGCCCCTCGTCCTGCCATTGCTTGTTCTGGCGGGTGCATTCCCACAGCATGAACTCGCAGATGCCGTCGATCAGGCCCGATTCCTCGGCCACCGGGATGAAGTCGGCGGGCGAGACCATGCCGAGATCGGGGCTGTTCCAGCGGACCAGCGCCTCCATGCCGACGATGTCGCCGCCGAGCAGGTCCACCTGAGGCTGGTAATGGGCGGTCAGTTCGCCGTGCTCGATGGCGCGGCGCAGGCGGGTCTGCAGCGACAGGGTCTTGGCGGCCCGGGCGCTGATTTCCTTGGTGAACAGCTGCAGCGAGGCCGGCCCCTGGGCCTTGGCCAGCTGCAGCGCCGCGTCGGCGTTCTTGATCAGGGTCTCGGGGTCGTCGCCGTCGCGGGGATAGAGCGCGGCGCCCATGGCGGCCGAGACGTCGAAATCCTGTCCGGCCGCCGCCACGGTGGCGTGGGCCGAGGAGCGCAGGCGCTCCAGCGCCTCCATGGCTTCCCGCTTGGAGCCCAGACCGGTGATCAGCACCAGGAAGCGGTCGCCGGAGGTCCGCGCGATGACGTCGTTGGCCGACAGGGCGGCGCGCAGCAGGTCGCTGGCCGCCATCAGCACCTGGTCGCCGATGCCGTGGCCCATGGTGGCGTTGATGATCCCCAGGCGGTCCAGCCCGATGCTGACCACCGCCAGCATGGCCTGATCGCGGGCGGCGGCCTCGCGGGCGGCGGCGAAGCGCTCCAGGAAGGCGGTACGGTTGGGCAGGCGGGTCAGCGGGTCGAAATAGGCCAGGAAGGACAGGCGCTGTTCCGCCTGCTTGCGGTCGGTGACGTCGAGCATGACCCCGTCCCACACCACGTCGCCGCCGGAGCGCAGCATCGGGCGCGACTGGCCGCGCAGCCATCGGCGGCGGCCATCGGCGCCGGGGACCGCCATCTCCTCGTCGAAGGGCTCCATGGTGCGGGCCGAGCGGCCCAGACCGGCATAGAAGCTCTGGCGCTCGTCCTCGGGAATCAGCGAGAGGAACAGCTGGGGATTGTCCATCAGCTGTTCCGGCCCCAGGCCGAGGATGGCGCGGCAACCTTCGCTGACATAGGAGAAGACCAGGCTGCCGTCGGTGCGCAGCACCCGCTGGAACACCATGCCGGGGACGTTGGCGGCGATGGCGCGCAGCCGCTCCTCGGATTCGCGCAGCGCCGCCTCGGTCAGCTTGCGCTCGGTGATGTCGCGGCCGATGCCGACGAACAGCCGCTGGCCTTCCAGCCGCACCTCGGTGGTCGACAGTTCCAGGGGGAAGGTCGAGCCGTCCTTCCTGAGGCCCATCAGCTCGCGCGCCCCGCCGCCGACGATGCCGCCCGCCGAGACCTCGGCGGATTCCAGCAGATCGTCCAGGTGCAGGTCGGGCGGCAGCAGGGTGGCGAAGGGTTGGCCGGCCAGTTCCGCCATGCTCCAGCCGAACAGCGCCTCGGCGGCGGCGTTGACGCTGTCGATGGTGCCGTCGGATTCCACCACGATCAGGGAATCGCCGGCATGGTCCATCAGCATTTCCAGGCGCAGTTCGGCGCGGCGGCCGTCGGTGACGTCGACCATCACCCCGTCCCAGACCACGCTGCCGTCGTCCTGGCGGCGGGGTTCGGCGGCGCCTTTCAGCCAGCGGACCTCGCCATGGGCGGTGATGGCGCGGAATTCCTCGCGGCAGGTGTCCTGCGCCGCCGCCGAACGGCGGATCTCGGCCAGGTGGGCGTCGCGGTCGGCCCAGTGGATGGCGTGCAGGCAGCCTTGGGAATTGACGCCCATGGCCTCGGGGGCGAAGCCCAGCACGGCGCGGATGCTGGAACTGATCCAGGGGTAATGGATGGCGGCGCCATCGGCCCCGAGGACGCGCTGGAAGGCGAAGCCGGGAAGGTTGGCGGTCAGGCCGTCCAGGCGGGCCTCGGCCTCGGCGAGCCGGGGCAGCGCCTCGGCGGGGGCGCAAGGCTCCCGGCCGGGCAGCCCCTGCGCTGTCACCGGACCCCCTCCGTTGCCGGAATCGTTGCTGCGTGTCACCCTTGGGCCCTCTCCCGGCCAACACGGGGGCCGGGGACAATGAAAAATACCTGTGGAGGCAATGGTATCGGGGGTTGGGGCCGCGGTCAAAACCCATTTCTCGGAAACGGCGTCCCGAAGGTTACCGGGAATTTAGGCGACATCGGAGTGGATTCCCCGCGCAAATCCCCTACATTCCGCCCAGCCCAACGAAGTATCGAGGACGTTCATGATGATGGCCTGGCTCTCCGACCCCGAGATATGGCTCAGCCTAGCGACCCTGTCGCTGCTCGAGATCGTGCTCGGCATCGACAATCTGGTCTATCTGGCCATCATCTCCAACCGGCTGCCCGAGCGGCTGCGCCCGCTGGGACGGCGCCTGGGTCTGGCCTTCGCGGTGGTGACCCGCCTCGCCCTGCTGGGGTCGCTCAGCTGGATCGTCGGACTGGTCGAGCCGGTCTTCGTGGTCTGGGACCATCCGGTCAGCTGGCGCGACATCATCCTGATCGCCGGCGGCACCTTCCTGGTGGCCAAGGCCACCCACGAGATCCACGGCAGCCTGGAAGGCGAGGAGGAGCCGGTTCCGGCCGACGGGGAAAACGGCACGGCCGCCAAGGTGACCCAGGCCGGGCTGGCCTCGGTGGTGGTGCAGATCGCCATCCTCGACATCGTCTTCTCGCTGGATTCGGTGATCACCGCCGTGGGCATGGCCAGCGAATTGTGGGTGATGGTCGCCGCCGTCATCCTGGCCTCGGCCGTGATGGTGGTCGCCGCCAATCCGCTGTCCGCCCTGATCACCCGGCATCCCACCATCAAGATGCTGGCGCTGTCGTTCCTGCTGCTGATCGGCGCCACCCTGGTGGCCGACGGCACCGGTTTCCACATGCCCAAGGGCTACATCTACTTCGCCATGGCCTTCTCGCTGGGTATCGAGGTCCTCAATCTGGTGGCGCGCCGCGGCAAGCGGACGCCGGTCAAGCTGCGCAACCCGGTGCCGTAAGGCCGCGATACCCCTTTCGCCGCCGGGGTTGAGCCGCCGGGGGTGACTGTGCTATCGCTTCCGCCGGATTTTCTTCCGGCGGAAGGCACGCCTTGCCCGCCGCATCACCGTTTCAAGGGATATTGGAGAACGACATGGCTTACGTCGTCACCGAGAATTGCATCAAGTGCAAGTATCAGGACTGCGTCGAAGTTTGCCCGGTGGACTGCTTCTACGAGGGTGAGAACTTCCTGGTGATCAACCCCGACGAATGCATCGATTGCGGCGTCTGCGAGCCGGAATGTCCGGCCGAGGCCATCTTCCCGGATTCCGATCCCAAGGCCGCCGCCTGGACCGACGCCAACCGCCAGTACGCCGGTTCCTGGCCGAACATCACCCGCAAGGGCGACGCCCCGGCCGACGCCGACGAGTGGAAGGGCAAGCCCGACAAGACCAAGCTGCTGTCGCCCAATCCGGGCCGCTGAGCTTTCCGCAAGATATTGTGGCCGGCGCCGCCCCATGGCCCCCAGGGTCGTGGGGCGGCGTTTGCGCATGGAGATATGGCGGAAACGCAGGGCCTCGGGGAATTTTCCTGTTCTTCACAGAGGGCGCCTGTGCTATAAGGGCAAGTCCGTCGAACTGTGCCGACGGACAGCTTACTGGCATAGCCATCGGGGCGGGAGTTCGCCCACCAAGACAAGCTGCGAGATTTGCACCAGCCCGTCAAGGGCGCGGCTGGCGAGTATCTTTCGTTTCTTGGTTGGGCGTATCGGGCGCTTTTGCCGGATCCAGACCTTCTGTCGAGGGAATTGTTGAAGATGACGATCGTTTCTTTCACCCAGGGCGATTATGTGGTCTACCCGACCCACGGCGTCGGTCAGGTCGTGGCCGTCGAAACCCAGGAAATCGGCGGCATGAAGCTGCAGCTGTTCGTCATCACCTTCGACCGCGACCGCATGACGCTGCGCGTCCCGGTGACCAAGGCCCAGAAGTCGGGCCTGCGCAAGCTGTCGTCCCGCTCGGTGATGGATACCGCGCTGTCCACCCTGAAGGGCCGCGCCAAGGTCAAGCGCACCATGTGGAGCCGCCGCGCCCAGGAATACGAGGCCAAGATCAATTCCGGCGACCCCGTGTCCATCGCCGAGGTGGTCCGCGACCTGCACCGCAACGCCAATCAGCCCGACCAGTCCTATTCCGAGCGCCAGATCTACGAGGCCGCGCTGGAGCGCTTGGCGTCCGAACTGGCGGCGGTGGAGCGCATCGACACCCAGGCGGCGACCGAGAAGCTGCAGGGCCTGCTCGAAGCGGCTTGATGTTTAACGCGTCGGCTGCGACCATGTCGTCCGGTTGGCAGAACCGAGCGGATTGATGAACGTCGAAGCCGAACGGCCGTCTACGACTCTGGCTGATTCCAATGTCTTCGCCACCCTGAGGGGCGGCGGCCGTATCTGGGCCGTCGCCGCCATTCGGGGCGAGCATGCCCGTCTGTGCGCGTTGCACGCTCGCCTGGGCCGGGAATTGCACCCCGGCGACCAGCTGGTCTATCTCGGCGACTATCTCGGCTGCGGCGCCCCGGTGCTGCAGACCGTCGACGAATTGCTGACCTTTCGCCGCGCCTTCATCGCCACCCCCGGCGTCGGGGTGGACGACGTGGCCTATCTGCGCGGCACCCAGGAAGAGATGTGGCAGAAGCTGCTGCAGCTGCAGTTCGCCCCCAATCCCGCCGAGGTGCTGCGCTGGATGGTCGACCACGGCATCGCGCCCACCGTCGCCGCCTATGGCGGCACGGTGGAAGACGGCGGCAACGCCATCCGCGAAGGCATCCTGGCGCTGACCCGCTGGACCAGCCAACTGCGCCAGACCATGCGCAATCACGACGGCCACACCACGCTGATGAGCGTGCTGAAGCACGCCGCCTTCACCGACGACAACACGCTGCTGTTCACCCATGCCGGCCTCGATCCCACCCGGCCGCTCTCGGCCCAGGTGGACGCCTTCTGGTGGGGCTCCAGCCTGTTTGCCGGTATGGACGAGCCCTATTCCGGCTTCAGGCTGGTGGTGCGCGGCGCCGACCGACGGCATGGCGGGACGATGTTCGGCCCCTTCGCCGCCACCCTGGATTCCGGCTCCGGCCAGGGCGGCACGCTGACCGCCGCCTGCTTCGGTCCCGACGGCGGCATCCTGCAGATCCTGGAGGCTTGAAAATGACCATTTTCACCAAGACCGCGTGCCTGGGCGCCGCGGCCGTGCTGCTTTGCGCCTCACCGGTTCTGGCCCAGGGCGGCCTGATGGACCTGGGCAAGGGCATGATCAAGCAGGAACTGGAGCAGCGGGCCGGCGGCGCCTCGCCGGGCGGCGGCGGGGCGGGGGCGTCGCTGTCCACCTCCGAGATCGGTTCCGGCCTCAAGGAGGCGCTGCGCGTCGCCGCCGACAAGGTCACCGGGCGGCTGGGCCGGGCCGACGGCTTCAACGCCGATCCGGCGGTGCACATTCCGTTGCCCGACAAGCTGGCCAGCGTGAAGCAGGCGCTGGCCCTGGCCGGCAAGTCGCAGATGGTCGACGACCTGGAGCTGAAGCTCAACCGCGCCGCCGAGGCCGCCACCCCCAAGGCCAGGCAGATCTTCTGGGACGCGGTGCAGAAGATGACGCTCGACGACGCGCGCGGCATTCTCAACGGCCCCCAGGACGCCGCCACCCAGTACTTCAAGCGCACCATGAGCCCTGATCTGCGCACCGCCATGCGGCCGGTGGTGGACAGCACCGTCGCGCAATCGGGCGCGGTGCAGTCCTATTCCGGCATGGCCGGCGCCGCCAAGGGCCTGCCCCTGGTGGGCGACGCGCTGAAATCCGGTCCCTCCATGCTGACCGACCACGTGCTCGACTACGCGCTGTCGGGCATCTTCAACTATCTCGGCCAGGAAGAGGCGGCCATCCGCACCAACCCGGCCAGCCGCTCCACCGACCTGCTGAAGAAGGTGTTCGGCGGCTGACGCTCTGCTGATCCTTACTCGATCCGGCAGGCCTCGGCGAAATCCAGCCGCGGCCCCCGGGGGTACAGCCCGGCGGGATCGCCGTGGCCGATATTGATCAGGAAGTTGGAGCGGATCGGGGTGCCGGCGAAGAAGGCTGCGTCCACTTTGGCGTTGTCGAAGCCGCTCATGGGGCCGCAATCCAGGCCCAGGGCGCGCAGCGCCAGGATGAAGTAGCCGCCCTGCAGGGTGCCGTTGCGCAACGCGGTGCCCTGGATCATCGTCTCGTTGCCCAAGAACCACGAGCGCGCGTCGGCGTGGGGGAACAGCACCGGCAGGCGCTCGTAGAATTCCATGTCGTGGCCGATGATGGCGGTGACCGGGGCCGCCATGGTCTTGTCCAGGTTGCCGGGGGCCAAGGCGGGCTTCAGGCGCTGCTTGGCCTCGGGCGAGCGCACGAAGACGATGCGGGCCGGCTGGCAATTGGCGCTGGTCGGTCCCATGCGGGCCAGGTCCCAGGCCTGGCGCAGCACGTCGTCGGGTACCGGCGTGTCCTTGAATTTCGAGTGGGTGCGTGCCGCCTGGAACAGGATGCTCCGCGCCCGGTCGTCGAGAATGTCGCCCATGTCCGCCTCTCCTCTTGTGTTTTCACCCGCGAATGCGGCAAACATCGACAATGTAGGCGCCGGGGGCGGCGCCCAACAGGGGGCCGTTGTGAAACAGTCTGTTGTCTTGGCGCTGTTGCTGGGGTTGGCGGCGGCCGTGGCCGCGCCGCTTTCCGGCAGCAAGGCGTGGGCCGCCGAGTCCGCCGTGGTGCTGGTCTACCATCGCTTCGACGACGAGCGGGTGCCCGCCCTCAACACCACCACCGAGCTTCTGGCCATCCATGTGGCGGAACTGAAGGCCGGCGGCTACGCGGTGCTGCCGCTGGCCGAGATCGTCTCGGCGCTGCGGGCCGGCCGGCCGTTGCCCGACAAGGCGGTGGCCATCACCGTCGATGACGCCTCGGCCGGCTTTCACGACCGGGCCTGGCCGCTGCTGCGCAAGGCGGGGCTGCCCGTCACCCTGTTCCTGGCCACCGACGAGGTGGATCGCGGCGGCCCCGAGGTCATGAGTTGGGGCCAGATCCGCGAACTGGCCGCCGCCGGATTGGGGATCGGGTTGCAGGGGGCGGCCCGCCTGCGCCTGTCCAGGGCGCCGCCCGAGCAGATTTCCGCCGACCTGGCCCGTGCCGGCGCCCGCCTGCACAAGGAGTTGGGGCGGGGCAGCGAATTGTTCGCCTGGCCGTGGGGCGACGCCAGCGCCGAGGCCGGCGACGTGCTTCGCCGTTCCGGCTTCGCCGCCGCCTTCGGCCAGCATTCCGGCGCCGCCTGGGCCAAGGGCGATCCCTTCTTCCTGCCCCGTTTCGCCCAAAGCTCGGCCTATGGCGACCTGCAGCGCTTCCGCCTGGCGGCGCGCGCCCTGCCGCTGCCGGCGGTGGACATCACTCCGGAAGACCCGGCCATCAAGGCCAATCCCCCGGCCTTCGGCTTCACCCTGGCCGAGGAGGTGCCGGGCATCGACGGGCTGTCGTGCTTCGCCTCGCACCAGGGGCAGGTCAAGGTGGAGCGCCTGGGGCCGCGCGTCGAGGTGCGCATGTCCAAGCCCATTCCCCCGGGCCGTGGACGGCTCAACTGCACCCTGCCGACCCTGGAAGGCCGCTGGCGCTGGTTCGGCTGGCAATTTTCGGTGCCCTGAGGAATATACGCCAAAGCTCGGTCGCCGAGCTTTGGTTCGGCCCAAGGGGCCGCCCGGTGCCCGAGGGCATGTGGAATCAGAACGGCTCCAGCTCGCTGTCCCAGTACAGGAAGTCGCGCCAGGATTCGTGCAGGTAGTTGGGCGGAAAGGCCCGGCCGTTCTCCTGCAACTGGTGGACCGAGGGCGGGCCGGGACGGCTGAGCAGCGCCAGGCCCACCTCGGAATGCAGGCGGTCGCCCTTTCTCAGATTGCACGGCGCGCAGGCGGTGACCACGTTGTCCCAGGTGGTCCGCCCGCCGCGCGAGCGCGGCAGCACATGGTCGAAGGTCAGGTCGTGGGTGGGGAACCACTCCCCGCAATACTGGCAGGAGAAGCGGTCGCGGAGGAAGACGTTGAAGCGGGTGAAGGCGGGCCGGCGCGCCGCCGGGATGAATTCCTTCAGCGCGATGACGCTGGGCAGGCGGAGCGACTGGCTGGGGGAATGGATGACGCGGTCGTATTGGGACACCACCGCCACCCGGTCCGACACCACCGCCTTGATGGAATCCTGCCAGGACCACAGCGACAGGGGGAAGTAGCTGAGCGGCCGGAAATCGGCGTTCAGCACCAGGGCAGGATGGCTGTCGAATGCGACCAAACCCCTCTCCCTTCCTAACGAGAGACCTTCACAAAATATAGTATTCGCTATTGTTGTTCCATACCCCTTTTCGTGATGTTTCGGTGATTTGTTGCCGCCCTCAATGGCGGTCTGGCGTCAGGCGGAAATACCGAATACCTGGCCGAGGAAGCCCATGGCCATCTCGGCGCCGGGGCCGTCGATGCCGTGGCCCAGGCCGGGACGCAGTTCGGTCAGCACCGGCACGCCCACGGCGGTCAGCGCCTGCTCGGCGGCCTGCAGGCAGTTGGGGTTGACCACCTCGTCGTCGGCGCCGTGGATCAGCAGGGTGCGGGGGCGGGCGGTGATCTCCCTGGGCAATGCGTCGGGATCGACCAGGGCGCCGGAAAAGCCCACCACCGCCGCCGGGGCGGTGGCGGCGCGCAGGGCCACGTGCAGCGCCATCATGGTCCCCTGGCTGAAGCCGATCAGCGCCACGTCGGCGGGCTGCACCCCCCACAGGGCCACCTGCTCGTCGATATAGGCCTCGAGGATGGGGGCGGTAGCGCGCACCCCGGCGGAGATGGCGGGGATGCTGCGGTCCTGCAGGCTGAACCACTGGCGGCCGAAGGGGGCCATGTCGAAGGCGAAGGGGGCGTCGGGCGCCACGAAGGCGGCGTCGGGCAGGATGGAGGCGAAGAACGGCGCCAGCTCGATCAGGTCCGAGCCGTCCACTCCCACGCCGTGCAGCAGCACCACCAGCTGGGCGGCGGGGCCGCCCGAGGCGGGTTCCACCGAGGGGCCGGACAGTTTGACGGGCGACGGGTTGGACATGACGGCTCCTGACGAATGGAATTGGCGGCATTATGGTATGGTTCGCCGCAACTGTCCCGCCAAAGCTAGCGACAACTTGTGACCATCACCCGCTTCGCCCCCAGCCCCACCGGGGAACTGCATCTGGGCCACGCCCATTCCGCCCTGTTCGCCGTCGCCGGGGCGCGGGCGGCCCATGGGCGCTTCCTGCTGCGCATCGAGGATATCGACCGCACCCGCTGCCGCCCCGAATTCACCCGGGCCATTCTTACCGACCTCGCCTGGCTGGGCCTGGAGTGGGAACGGCCGGTGCGCGTCCAGTCGGAACATTTCGACGATTACCGCGCCGCCCTGGACCGGCTGGAGGGCATGGGGCTGCTCTATCCCTGCTTCTGCACCCGCAAGGATATCGCCCGCGAGGTGGAAGGCGCCGGCCATGCCCCCCACGGCCCCGACGGGCCGCTCTATCCCGGCCATTGCCGCCAGCTGTCCGAGGGCGAGCGAAGGGAGCGCCGCGAGGCCGGCCAGCCCTTCGCGTTGCGCCTCGACGTGGGCGGCGCGGTGCGGCGGGTCGGGCGTCTGACCTGGCATGACCGCGGGCGGGGCGGGCAGGAGGCGCGGCCGGAGATGTTCGGCGACGTGGTGTTGGCCCGCAAGGATACCCCGGCCAGCTACCATCTGGCGGTGACGGTGGACGACGCGCTGCAGGGGGTGACCCTGGTGACGCGGGGCGAGGACCTGTTCGACGCCACCCATGTGCACCGCCTGCTGCAGGCCCTGCTGGGCCTGCCGGTGCCGGATTACCACCATCACCGCCTGCTCGCCGACGAGCACGGGCGGCGCTATGCCAAGCGGGACAAGTCCTTGACGTTGCGGGCGCTGCGCGAGGCGGGGCGCACGCCGGGCGAGGTGCGGGCGCTGGCGGGGTTCTGAGCCACTCCAATGCGGGCAGGATGCCCGCGCTCCGAGGCATGGAGCGCGGCCGTCCCGGCCGCCATTTTCTAGGCCAGTCCTTCGGCCTTGAGCACCGCCTGGGTGGCGGGGCGGACCTTGATGCGCTCGAAATGAGCGGCCACATGGGGCCAGGCCGCCGTGTCGATCTTCAGGCGCGGCAGCCACGAGAACACGGTGAACAGGTAGAAATCCGCCACCGTGATGCGCTCGCCCATCAGGAACGGCCCCTTGCCCAGCGCCTTGTCCAGGTAGTCGAGGCGGCGGCCCAGGACGGTCTTCAGCGCCGTCTTGCCGTCCTCGGGCATGGCCGGGTTGAACTGGATACCGGCCGGCTTGTGCAGTTCGGTGGCGATGAACACCAGCCATTCCAGCAGCTTCATGTAATCCTGGGTGCCCACCGCCGGGGCCAGCCCCTTTTCCGGGGCCATGGCGGCGATGCGCAGCAGGATGGCCACGCCCTCGGTCAGCACGGCGCCGTCGTCGATGACCAAGGCGGGGATATAGCCCTTGGGGTTGACGGCGAGGAAATCGCCGCCCGACTCGGTCTTCTTGGCCTCCAGGTCGACGGCCTCCAGGGCATAGGGGATGCCGGCCTCTTCCAGGGCGATGTGCGACGCCAGCGAGCAGGCGCCCGCCTTGTAATAAAGCTTCATGGACGGACTCCTTCTAGGCGCCGGGCGGAAGCTCGTTCAGCGAGCCGCAGCCGGCGCAGCGGTAGAGCAGGTTGACCTTGATGGTGCGGATGGGGACGTCGTGCATCATCTCGCGGCCGCAGACGCCGCAATGAACGTTGTCGCCCCCCAGGCCGAACATGGCGGCCCCGGTATCGACGATCTCGCGGTCATTGGTCCTGTCCTCGGCAACGTGTTTCAGCACAATGGTAGCCATGTGGTCCTGATCCTCTCGTCAAAATGCCGCCACCACGCCATCGGCGCGGGGGTCGGCGGCTCCCTCGATGACGCCGTCGGCGCGGCGCATCAGCGCCCCGGCGTGGCCCAGCAGGGAATCCCACTCCCCCACCACCTGGACATTGTGCCCCACCGCCGTCAAGCGCTGGATCACCCCGGCGTCGAAACGGTTCTCCAGCTGGATGCCGGACGGGGCGGCGGCACCGTCCAGGGCGCGGGCCAGGCACCAGCGCGGCGCCGAGACCGCCTGCTGCAGCCCCTGGCCGTACAGCGCCACCCGGGTGAAGATCCCCGCCTGGATCAGGGGCTGGGCGTCGCCGCCCATGGTGCCGTAGACCATGGTGCGGCCATCCTTCAGCCGCGCCAGTCCGGGCGACAGGGTGTGGAAGGGCCGCCGCCGGGGCTCCAGGGAATTGCGGTGCAGGGGGTCGAGGCTGAACGAACTGGCCCGGCTGTGCCAGACCAACCCGATTCCGGGCAGCGTCACGCCCGAGCCGAAGGCGTGGTACAGGCTCTGGATGAAGCTGACGGCGCGGCCCTGACCGTCGATCACTCCCAGCCAGACGGTGTCGCCCTCGCCCGCCGCGCCGGGCAGTGGGCTGGCCTTGGCCTTGTCGATCTCCCAGGCCATGCGGTCGAGGATTCCGTCCTCCAGATAGGTGGTGGCGTGGATGGACATGCGCGAGGGATCGGTGACGTGGGCGTCCCTGATGCGGTAGGCCAGCTTGGCCGCTTCCACTAGCCCGTGGATATGGTCGAAGCCGTCGGCCTCGGCGACGCCGAGGCGCTGGTAAAGGCCCAGCAGGATCAGCGAGGCCAGCCCCTGGGTGGGCGGCGCGGTGTTGAACAGGTGGCCGCATGGCAGGCTGAGCGACAGCGGCCGGCGGCGCATGCCGCGGTGCCGGGCCATGTCCTCGGCGCGCAGCGGCGAGCCGGCGGCCTGCAACCCGGCGGCCACGGCGCGGGCCACCTCGCCGCGGTAGAAGTCATCGAGGCCGGCATTGGCCAGACGCTCCAGCGTGTCGGCCAGGGCCGGCAGGCGCAGCACGGAACCGGCGGCGGGCGCCTTGCGCTTGGCCAGGAAGGTTTCGGCGAAGCCGGGCTGGCGGCGCAATTCGGCCAGATTGCGCAGGGTGGCGGCCGATTGGTGGCGCGACACGGCGAAGCCTTCCCGCGCCGCGAACACCGCATCCTCGAACAGGCGGCGCAGCGGCAGCCGCCCGCCCCAATGGCCGGAGACGTCCAGCGCCAGCTGCCAGCTGGACACCGCGCCCGCCACGGTGGCGGCGGCCAGGGGGCCGCGCGTCGGGATGCGCTTGTGGCCGGCCTTGCGGTAGAACTCCTGGTCGACCTTGGCCCCGGCGGCGCCCGAACCGTCGATGGAGACGGGGGGCTTGCCCGGTTCGGCGATCAGCCAGAAGGCGTCGCCGCCCAGTCCGGTCATATGGGGGTAGACCACGCCGAGCATCGCGGCGGCGGCGATGGCCGCCTCGATGGCGGTGCCGCCGTCGCGCAGCACGGCCAGCCCCGCCTGGGAGGCGAGGTGGTGGGGCGAGGTCACCATGCCCCGGCGGGCCATGGGCGAATGAAGCATCGGGCGGGTCCTTTTGTGGCAGGGCGATTGTTGCGAAAATGCCGCCCGCCGTCCAGAGTGGCGATACCACTCAATCATCATCCGGCCGCCGTTCCATGGATATCGACCCCGCCTTTTCCTGTACCCGCTCCCTGTCCTGGGAGGAAATCCACGCCGTTTCGCGCCAGCTGGCCCGGCGGCTCAGGGACAAGGGGCCGTTCGCCGGCATCATCGCCATCGCCCGCGGCGGGCTGGTCCCCGCCGCCATCCTGGCCCTCGAGCTGGATATCCGCCAGGTGGACACCGTGTGCATCGCCGGCTACGACGAAAGCACCCGCCACGACCTGGAAGTGCTCAAGCGGGTGCAGGGCGACGGCGGCGGCTGGCTGGTGGTGGACGACCTAGTGGACACCGGCCGAACCGCCCAGGCGGTGCGCGATATGCTGCCCGGCGGCCACTACGCCACCCTCTACGCCAAGCCCTCGGGCAAGCCCATGGTGGACACCTGCGTCGCCGACGTGGAACAGGAGACCTGGCTGGTGTTTCCCTGGGAAGCCATCGAACAGGTTTGACGGGCGGGGCCAACCCGGCGGATAATCGGCACTGCGATACCGATTTCAGCGAGGCCGGGGTCCATGAGCGTGTTTTCCATCCCGAGACGGGTCAGCTGGGGCGATTGCGACCCGGCGGGCATCCTCTACACGCCGCGCGTCTTCGATTATTGCACCGAGGCCATCGAGCGCTGGTACGCCGGTCCCATGGGCATCGACTGGCCGACCATGAACCGCCGCGACAACATGGGCTCGCCCACCGTCCACGCCGAATGCGACTACCTGGTGCCCATGTCCCCCGGCCTGGAGCTGGAGGTGCGGGTGCTGGTCGATAAGATCGGCACGGCCAGCATCAATTTCATCATCGAGGGCGTGGCCGCCGACGGCACCCTCCATTTCCGCGCCCGCTATGTCGGCTGCATCACCGATTTCACCCAGAACAAGGCGGTACCCATTCCCGAACCGTTGCGCGGCCGCATCGAGGCCTATGGAAACGCCTGCCGCCCGTAACCATGTATGAAAAATGGCACTTAGGACTAATCCGCTAATACCAAAGCCTTAACCCCCATAAAAATTGGCGTTAAGGGACTTTATTTCTTGAAGAACTCCATGTTAGCGTTGAGATAGATCAATTCCATCCCACCCCGAAAGGGCGGTTGCCACCATGACCATGATCACCGTTCGTCCCTACAGCCACGCCCTGGACCGGCTCCGCGCCGTGGGCCTGCGCCCCACCCGTCAGCGTCTGGCCCTGGCCCGGCTGCTGTTCGACGGCGGCGACCGCCACATCTCGGCCGAGCAGCTGCACACCGAGGCGCTGTCGTCGAGCATCCGGGTGTCACTGGCCACCGTCTACAACACGCTGCACCAGTTCACCGATGCCGGCCTGCTGCGCGAGATCGTGGTGGATGCGGGCCGCAGCTATTTCGACACCAACACCAGCGACCACCATCATTTCTTCTACGAGAAGAGCGGCAAGCTGTGCGATATCCCCGGCGACCTGATCGCCGTGTCCAAGGTGCCCGACGCCCCCGAGGGCTTCAACATCAGCCGGGTGGAAGTCATCGTCCGGGTGGACGGCTGAGGAATTCAGTTCACGGTTCCCTCGTCTTCCAAGGGAACGAACCGGTTCGGGGCGCCTTCCGCAAGGATGGCGCCCCGAATCGTTTCATAAGGGGCGTGGATACGCGAAGAAGAAGGGCGGCCCCAGGGCCGCCCTTTTCGTTCAGTCGTTCTTGGCGGCGCGGTCGGCCTTCTTGCGCTCGTTGGGGTCGAGCAGGCGCTTGCGCAAGCGGATGGACTTGGGGGTCACTTCCACCAGTTCGTCGTCCTCGATATAGGCGATGGCCTGTTCCAGGCTCATCTTGCGGGGCGGCGTCAACTTGACCGCCTCATCCTTGCCCGAGGCGCGGACGTTGGTGAGCTGCTTGCCCTTCAGCGCGTTGACCTCGAGATCATTGGGGCGGTTGTGCTCGCCGATGATCATGCCCTCGTAGATCTTGACGTTGCCGGTGATGAACATGGCGCCGCGCTCTTCCAGGTTCCACAGGGCGTAGGTGACCGCGTCGCCCTGGCCGTTGGAGATCAGCACGCCGTTGCGCCGGCCCTCGATGGCGCCCTTGTAGGGGGCGTAGCCGTGGAACATGCGGTTCATCAGGCCGGTGCCGCGGGTGTCGGTGAGGAACTCGCCGTGATAGCCGATCAGGCCGCGGGCCGGAGCCAGGAAGGTGATGCGGGTCTTGCCGCCGCCCGAGGGGCGCATGCCGGTCAGCTCGGCCTTGCGCAGGCTCATCTTTTCCACCACGGCGCCCGAGTATTCCTCGTCGACGTCGATGAACACTTCCTCGATGGGTTCGAGACGCTTGCCGTTCTCATCCTGCTGGAACAGCACGCGGGGACGCGAGATGGACAGCTCGAAGCCCTCGCGGCGCATCTGCTCGATCAGCACGCCCAGCTGCAGCTCGCCACGGCCCGACACCTCGAAGGCGTCCTTGCCGGCGGTCTCGCGGATGTGGATGGCGACGTTGGACTCGGCCTCGCGGGCCAGACGGGCGCCGATCATGCGCGAGGTGACCTTGTCGCCTTCCTGGCCGGCCAGCGGGCTGTCGTTGACCGAGAAGGTCATGGCCAGCGTCGGCGGGTCGATGGGATTGGCCTTGAGGGGTTCGGTGACCTCGGGGGCGCAGATGGTGTCGGCCACGGTCGGCTTGGTCATGCCGGCGATGGCGATGATGTCGCCGGCCTCGGCGAATTCCACCGGCACGCGCTCGATGCCGCGGAAGGCCAGCAGCTTGCTCATGCGGAAGTTCTCGAGCACCTGGCCGTCATGGGACAGGCCCTTGACCTGCATGTTCAGCTTGGCGGTGCCGGAATAGATGCGCCCGGTCAGCACGCGGCCGAGATAGGGATCGGCCTCGAGCGTGGTGGCCAGCATGGAGAACGGCGCCTCCAGGTCGCGCTTGGGCGGCGGCACATGGGCGACGATCAGGTCGAACAGCGCCGACAGGTCCTTGCGCGGGCCTTCCAGCGAATCGTCGGCCCAGCCGTCGCGGCCCACCGCGAACATGGTGGGGAAGTCCAGCTGGTGGTCGTCGGCGTCCAGCGCCGCGAACAGGTCGAAGCACTCGTCGTGCACCTCGTGGGGCCGCGCGTCGCCGCGATCCACCTTGTTGACCACCACGATGGGGCGCAGGCCGAGGCCCAGCGCCTTGCCGGTGACGAACTTGGTCTGGGGCATGGGCCCTTCCGCCGCGTCCACCAGCACCACCACGCCGTCCACCATGGACAGGATGCGTTCCACCTCGCCGCCGAAATCGGCGTGGCCGGGGGTGTCGACGATGTTGATGCGCACGCCCTTCCACTCGACCGAGGTGCACTTGGCCAGGATGGTGATGCCGCGTTCCTTTTCCAGGTCGTTGGAATCCATCACGCGTTCAGCCACCTGCTGGTTTTCGCGGAAGGTTCCCGATTGCCGCAGCATGGCATCCACCAGAGTGGTCTTGCCGTGGTCGACGTGGGCGATAATGGCGATGTTGCGCAGTTCCATGGGACTCGTTCTTACCGGAGATTTTCGAAAATATGGGGACCCAGTTTGGCGCGGGCCAGATCCTTGAGCGAACGCTCGGGCCGGGCGCCGTAATGGGAGATGATTTCGCCGGCGGCGATGCCGCCCAGCATGGCGCAGGTGGCGAGGTCGCGCCCCTGGGTGAAGCCGAACAGGAAGCCGGCGGCGTAGAGATCGCCGGCGCCGGTGGTGTCCACCAGCTGGTCGATGTCGTCGGCGGCGACCACCTGAATCTCGTCCTCGGTCACCACCACCGAGCCCTTGTCGCCCCGCGTCACGGCGGCGATGCGGCAATGGCCGCGCACGGCGCGCACCGCGTCGTCGAACGAGGTGGTCTGGTAGAGCGAGCACAGCTCGGCCTCGTTGGCGAACAGGATGTCCACATGGCCGGAGACCAGGTCGAGGAAGGCGTCGCGGTGGCGGTCGACGCAGAAGGGATCGGACAGCGACAGCGACACCAGGCGGCCGGCGCCGTGGGCGGTGGTGGCCGCCTTGAGGAAGGCGCGCTTGGCCTCGGGCGGGTCGTAGAGATAACCCTCGAGATAGGTGATTTCGGCGCCGGCGATCAGGCCGGTATCCACGTCGTCGGGCCCCAGGTCGATACAGGCGCCCAGATAGGTCAGCATGGTGCGCTGGGCATCGGGAGTGACCAGCACGAAGCAGCGCGCCGTGGACGGGCCGCCATCGGCGGCGGGGGTCTCGAAATGGACGCCGGAATTGCGGATGTCGTGGCGGAAGACCTGGCCCAGCTGGTCGCTCTTGACCTTGCCCACATAGGCGGCGCGGCCGCCCAGGGCGGCGATGCCGGCGATGGTGTTGGCGGCGGACCCGCCCGAGCACTCGATGCCCGGCGGCAGCTGGGCATAGATGGACTCGGCCTGCTCGGCGTCGATCAGGGTCATCACCCCCTTGGTCAGGCCGAGACGATGCAGCAGCAGGTCATCGGCATGCACCAGCACATCAACGATCGCGTTGCCGATACCGGCGACGTGAATGGTCTTGTCCGCCATGGCTCAATACGGGCCTTCTCGCAAGGAAAGTCGGTGCCCCGGGCGCAGGTGCGCCATTTCCAGAGGCAATTTTGCGGCGCAGTATAGCCATGGAGCCGCCATAAACAACAAAAACCGCCTTGACGCTTGGCGAATGGCCCGGAGCGTGCTTGAATCGACCGTTTCCCCGCCATTCCACCGTCGCGAGCCATGAGCATCCCCGCCGCCCTTTACAAGGCCTTCGCCCAACTGAGCGATCCGCGCCTGCGCCGTATCCTCAAGATGGGCGTGGCGGCGGCGCTGGCCTGCTGGGTCGGGCTGGCCCTGGCGGCGGCGGCGGTGCTGCGCAACGTGCGCTGGTTCGAGAACTCCTGGGCCGAGACGGGGGCCGACGCCGCGCTGGGGCTGACGGCGCTGGTGCTGCCCATGCTGTTCTTCTCGGCGGTGGCCACCTTCGTCATGAGCTTCTGGCTCGACGACGTGGCCGACATCGTCGAGGCGGAGCACTATCCCGGCCTCGGTCCGGCGCGGCAGATGGGCTGGGGGGAAATCCTCGGCCTGGCCTCGCGCTTCCTGCTGGCGATGGTGCTGGTCACCATGGTGGCGGCGCCGTTCTATCTGGCGCTGCTGTTCTTCGGGCTGGGCATCATCCTCAACTACGCGGTCAACGGCTACCTGCTGGGCCGCGAGTATTTCGAGATGGTGGCGGCGCGGCGCCTCGAGCCCGCCGCCATGCGCGGAGCGTTCCGCAACAATCTCGGGCGGCTGTGGCTGTGCGGCGCGGTGATCAACCTGCTGTTCCAGATTCCGCTGCTCAACCTCACTGCCCCGGTGGTGGCCGCCGCGTTCATGACCCACGTCTTCCAGTCGCTGAGGAAAGAATGATCAGGCGTTTTGCTTCGGCTTTGCTCCTGCTCCTGATGGCCGCCTGCAACGGCGCCGGGGGCTCGGCCACGGGGGGCGGCCCGGTCACCGGCGCGCCGGGCGCCGAGAACGAGGAGCAACTGGCGCTGATGACGCCGCCCGCTCCCGGCACCATGGCGCCGTCGGCCCTGAAGGGCATGAGCGCCGGCGCCGTCCGGCGGGCCCTGGGCAAGCCCGGGCTTCATCCGCCGCGACCCGCCGGCCGAGATCTGGCAGTACCGGGTCAAGGCCTGCACGCTGGACCTGTTTCTCTACGAGGAGAAGGGGCGCATGGTCGTGGCCCACTATGCGGTGCGCGCCCCCAATGGCGGTTTCATGGGCGACGTGGCCTGCCTGGACGAGGTCCTGGCGCGCCGCGACGGCATGCCGGTCAGCTAGGCGGGGCGGTGTCGCCAAAGCAAAAGACCCACTCCTGGTCAGGGGCGGGTCTTGTTGGCTAAGGGCTTGTAAAGCTTTAAGGAAAGTGGCGCGCCCGGAAGGAATCGAACCTCCAACCCCCAGATTCGTAGTCTGGTGCTCTATCCAATTGAGCTACGGGCGCACTTTCCGTCGGGATGTCCCCCGGCGAGGACGCGGACCATACACAAACCCCCGGCAGCCCGCAAGCGTGAATTTTCACCGCTGGAAAAACCGCAAAACCCTGTGGACTCGGGCCTTGCGAATGTACCACTTATCGAAATGCGTACTTGTGGCGGGATGGGCATTTGCGTAAAATCCGCCCCAAAGTTTGCGGGGGCAATCTGGACATTCATTCGTGGATTACAGAAGTCCGCTCCCGCCGGTACTTGTCCGAACTGGCGACCCAAAGGATCAGCAATCCCCATGGCCCTGAAAAAGACCCATGCCGCCGCCCTGTGCGCGGTCCTCCTGGCAAGCGGATGCTCGTTTGCCGAGGACGTGCTGTTTCCGACCTCGGGAACCGTCGCTCCCGCCCAAGGCGAGGGTGTGGCCGGCGAGGTCCCGCCCGCCATGGGAACCGGCAGTTATGAGCCCATCGGCGTGACCGCCGGCTCGCCCACCGGCACCTTCGTCGGCGGCAAGGTCATGGCGCTGCGTGCCGACCTCCAGGCACTGCAGGCGACCCTGGCCCGCCAGAACCAGTCGCTGCAGCAGATCAGGAACGAGACCGTCCAGGATTCGCAGCGCTATCACGGCACCGTCGCCGCCATCAACGCCCGGCTGCAGGTGGGCACCACCCCCGGCAACCCGGTGCTGACCCAGCAGTGGAACGCCGCCCAGGGCGAACTGGACCGCATCACCGACGACGTGCTGAAGATGAACCGCCTGACCAACGACGTGACCGCGTCGTCGACCATGGCCGGCTTCCTGCTGGATTCCGTGCGCTCGGCCCGCTCGCTGTCCGGCGCCGTGGACGAGGATCACCGCCAGTTGCGCATCCTCGAGGACGAGACCAACCGCACCGTGGTGATGGTCGAGCGCCTGCTGTCCGAGCTGACCAGCGATTCCATCCGCCAGCAGCAGTACGTCGCCTCGGAGAAGCAGAACCTCAACACCCTGGCGCTGGGCATCAAGAACGGCGCCCTGTTCGCCGGCGGCCTGACCTCGCGGGTCAACGCCAGCTACGAGAGCACCGGCCCGGCCCGCACCCTGGCCTCGGGCGAGGCCCCGCTGGTGACCATCCGCTTCGACAAGCCCAACGTGAATTACGAGCCGGCGCTTTATGCCGCCATCAAGAGCGCGCTGGACCGCCGTCCCAGCGCCACCTTCGACGTGGTTGCCGTGTCGCCGGTGGGCAACACCCCCGGCACCCAGGCCCTGGCCGCCACCAACGCCAAGCGCAACGCCGATTCGGTGCTGCGTTCGCTGACCAACATGAACCTGCCGGCCAGCCGGGTGCGGACCTCGTCCACCACCAGCCCGGCGGTGGCGGGCGGCGAGGTGCAGGTCTTCGTGCGCTAAGCCGGTTCCATCGGACAAGACGGAAGCCCCGGGCCGATGGCCCGGGGCTTTTTGTTTGGGACGGGGCAGCGTGGGCTGTCGCCCATACCCGCCTGGGGCCGATGGCCCGGGATCACTCCCGGGGCATGGCCAGGGCGTCGGGCAGCAGGCCGTCGAGGATCAGTTCCTCGACCATGCCCTCGACGATGCCGCGGGCCAGGCGCGAGGCGCCGGCGCTGCCCAGCATCATGTTGAAATAGGGCAGCATCAGCTCGGTGGTACGCACCCATTCCACCGGCTGGCCGCGCAGGTTGCGCTTGGCCGGCGAGACGGTGTTGATGTGGGCCAGGGCCAGTTCCTGCAGGGTGGTCTTCAGCATGCCTTCGAGGGTGTTCTTCTCCAGCAGCAGCTGATATTGCGGGTTGTCGCGCTCGCGCGCCGCCCAGGAGGGATCGGTGGCCGGCGCGGCGACAGGATTTCCGTCCAACTGCTCGACCGCCTTGGCGACCATGCGCGCCGCCGCCAGCTCTTCCTCCTCGGTGCAGCCGTTGACGGTGGTCATGGCCATCAGCGCCCGCAGGCGGGCCAACCCCCTGGCGCGGTCGTCGTTGTTCATGGCGCTGCCCTCGCGATCATCGGCAAAGTCTATGCCCGCCCCCGCCCTTCTGTCGATGGCGAAGGACGGTGGTTGAGGTATGGGGTCAAGGTGATTACCTGATATACGCCTTCGAGAGTGACTCGGACGCCGAACACGAATAAAGTCGTATCGTAAAGGCTGGGGTGGCAGGCATGCGTAACGATAGGATTCTCGAGCGCAAAGTCTTTTATGCCGGGGCGAAGATCTTCAATGAAGGTGACAGCGGCGATCGCGCCTATCTGATCCAGGACGGGCAGGTGGAGATCATCAAGCACGGCATGACGCTGGCGACCATCGGCAAGGGCGAGCTGTTCGGTGAAATGGCCCTGGTGGACGACCAGCCGCGCATGGCCACCGCCAAGGCGCTGTCCGACGTGTCGTGCATCATCATCTCGCGCGATACCTTCCGCGAGAAGCTGGCCAAGGCCGACCCGTTCATCCGCGGCCTGCTCAACATCTTCGTGCGCAACATCCGCAACCTGACCCGCTGAGTCCGCCATGCATGCCTTGAAGGGCGGCTGGCGCATCGACGTGCCCCGCCACACGCCGGAGGAGCTTTACGCCCTGGCGGTGGACATCGAATCCTATCCCCGCTTCCTGCCCTGGTGCCAGCAGGCCCGCATCCGGGCACGCGACGGCGACCGCATCGAGGTGGACAACCTGTTCGGCCTGGGGCCCATGCAGGCCCGCTTCACCTCCCAGGCCCTGGAGGAACCGCCGGAGCGCCTGACCATCACCTCCCAGGACGGCCCGTTCCGCCGTTTCCGGCTGATCTGGGAGTTCGCGCCCCTGGGCGAGGAGGGCTGCCGGGTCGAGGCCAGCTACAAGATGGAACTGCGCTCGCCCATGCTGCACTCCATGGCCGCCATGACCCTGCCGGCCATGGAGCACAAGGTGGTGCGGAACTTCAAGGAGCGCATCCGCCGGGTCTACGGGCGGTAGGGTGGGCGGGACGTCCGCGCTCCGGTACGGTGGCCAGCCCCGCCATTGAGGCGGCGGCCAAGCGGCCGGAGGGCCGCGCTGGGGCAGGGGAGCAAGCATAAGAAAAGGCCCGGCACCTTGCGGTACCGGGCCTTCCCTATTAACGGCTCAGCCGGAAGAGGAGGATTACTCCTTCTCCTGGGCCTTGCGCATGGCGGCACCCAGGATGTCGCCCAGCGAGGCGCCCGAGTCGGACGAACCGTACTCGGCCATGGCCTGCTTCTCTTCCTCGACCTCGCGCGCCTTCACCGACAGGGTGATCTTGCGCGCCGCCTTCTCGAAGGCGGTGATCTTGGCGTCGAGCTTCTCGCCGACCGCGAAGCGCTCGGGGCGCTGCTCGGAACGTTCACGCGACAGCTCGGACTTGCGGATGAAGCCGGTCATGCCCTCGACGGTGACTTCCAGGCCGTTCTCGGTGACCTGGGTCACGGTGCAGGTGACCACGTCGCCCTTCTTGATGGACGCCACGGCGTCCTGATAGGGGTCGGCGCCCAGCTGCTTGATGCCGAGGCTGATGCGCTCCTTCTCGACGTCGACGTCGAGAACCTTGGCCTTGACCACGTCGCCCTTCTTGAAGTTCTGGATGGCCTGCTCGCCGGGAGTCGCCCAATCCAGATCCGACAGATGGACCATGCCGTCGATATCGCCGGGCAGGCCGATGAACAGGCCGAACTCGGTGATGTTCTTGATCTCGCCTTCGACCAGGGTGCCCTGGGGGAAGCGGTCCAGGAACCCTTCCCACGGGTTGTTCATGGTCTGCTTGAGGCCCAGGCTGATGCGGCGCTTCTGGGGATCCACGTCCAGCACCATGACCTCGACTTCCTGCGAAGTGGAGACGATCTTGCCGGGGTGGACGTTCTTCTTGGTCCACGACATCTCGGAGACGTGCACCAGACCCTCGACACCGGGCTCCAGCTCGACGAACGCGCCGTAGTCGGTGATGTTGGTGACGCGGCCGGAGAACTTGGCGTTGACCGGGTACTTGGCCTCGACACCCTCCCACGGATCGGCGTCAAGCTGCTTGATGCCGAGCGAGATGCGCTGGGTTTCCGGGTTGAAGCGGATGACCTGGACCTTGACGGTCTGGCCGATGTGCAGCGCCTCGGACGGGTGGTTGATGCGCTTCCAGGCGATGTCGGTGACGTGCAGCAGGCCGTCGACGCCGCCCAGGTCCACGAACGCACCGTAATCGGTGATGTTCTTGACCACGCCCTCGAGGATCTGGCCTTCCTTGAGGTTCTCGATCAGCTCGGAACGCTGCTCGGCGCGGGTCTCTTCCAGCACGGCGCGGCGGGACACCACGATGTTGCCGCGCGAACGGTCCATCTTGAGGATCTGGAAGGGCTGGGGGGTGCCCAGCAGCGGGGTGATGTCGCGCACGGGGCGGATGTCGACCTGGCTGCCCGGCAGGAACGCCACGGCGCCCGACAGATCGACGGTGAAGCCGCCCTTGACGCGGCCGAAGATCACGCCGGTGACGCGCTGCTGCGCCTCGAACGACTTCTCCAGCAGGGTCCAGGCTTCCTCGCGCTTGGCCTTCTCACGGCTGAGGACAACCTCGCCGTTGCGGTCTTCATAGCGCTCGACGAACACGTCGACCTGGTCGCCGGCCTTGATGTCGGCGGCGCGGCCGGCGGTGGCGAATTCCTTCAGGGGGACGCGGCCCTCGGACTTGAGGCCCACGTCGATCACGGCGCAGTCGCCATCAACCTCGACGATGGTGCCGGTGATCACCGAGCCTTCGAACGAGCCGCCCACACCGAGGGTCTCGTCCAGCAGGGCGGCGAAATCGTCGACGGCCTGCGCAATAGCGGTATTGGTCATTGTTGGGGAAGTTCCTTTCGTATCGTGTCTTTCCGGCCTGCCGGTTGAATCCGGCGGTCTTTGGGTAAAAAGAGGACGTTTCTCGAAAAACAAAACCACCGCCCAGGACTCGCCCGGGCGGCGTCAGCTTGCTCTAAACGCTACCGTTTGGGGCCAATGATCTCGAGCGCGGCGGCGAAAGCCTGATCGGCGTCGAGGTCGGACGTATCCAGTACGGCGGCATCCTGGGCCGGGATCAGCGGGGCGACCGCGCGGTTGCTGTCGCGCTCGTCGCGTTCCCGCATGTCGGCCAGGACGGTGCCGTATATAGCCCCCAGGCCCTTTTCCTGCAACTCTTTCAGCCGCCGCTCGGCCCTTTTTTCCACGCTGGCCGTGACGAACAGCTTCACGCCCGCCTCGGGGCAGACCACGGTGCCGATGTCGCGGCCATCGAGCACGGCGCCCTTGCCGCCCGGCGGAAAGGCGGCGAAGCGGCGCTGGAAGTCGAGCAAAGCGGTGCGGACGCCGGGAATGGCCGCCACTTTCGAGGCCGCCTGGGCCGCCTCGTCGATGCGCAGGTCATCGGCGGCCAGATCGGCGGGAGAGAGGTCCCGGGCGGCCTGCTCGGCCAGGGGAATATCGGCAGGGTCGAGGCCGGCGCGGGCCAGCTTCATGCCGACGGCGCGGTAGATCAGGCCGGTGTCGAGATAGTCGAAGCCCAGCCGGGCGGCCAGACGCCGCGCCAGGGTTCCCTTGCCGGCGGCGGCCGGTCCGTCGATGGCGATGATGGTAGTGGTCATATGCTGTCCCTCAGACGCCGGGCGTTCGCTCCGCTCACTTGGCTTACGCTCCGCTATGCGTTCTTCGCTGCGCTCCAAACCCGCTCCGCGGGGCCTCAACGGCCCAGTCGCTCGCAGGCTCGCTCCAGTGCGGCCGTTTTCTACTCCACCACCTCGATCTTCGCCCCCAGGCCGTTCATCAGCTGGACGAAGGCGGGGAAGCTGGTGTCGATGGCCTCGGCATCGTCCACCCTGACAGGCCGGGCCGAGGCCATGCCCATCACCAGGAAGGACATGGCGATGCGGTGGTCGAAATGGGTGGCGACGGTGGCGTCGCCGTCGGGAATGCGCCCCGTCCCGTGGACGATGAGGGAATCCCGCTCCTCCTCCACTGCCGCGCCGCAGGCAGCCAGCCCGCGCGCCATGGCGGCCAGGCGGTCGCTTTCCTTGACCCGCAGTTCACCCAGACCCCGCATGCGGGTGGTGCCCTCGGCAAAGGCGGCGGCGACGGCCAGGATGGGGTATTCGTCGATCATGGACGGCGCACGCTCGGCTGGCACGTCCACGCCCTTGAGGCGCGAAGAGCGCACCACCAGATCGGCCACCGGCTCGCCCGCCTGGTCGCGGGGATTGTCGAAGCGGATGTCGGCGCCCATCTCCAGCAGGGTCTGGTAAAGCCCGGTGCGCAAGGGGTTGGTGCCGATGCCGGGCAGGCGGATCTCCGAGCCCTCCACCAGCAGGGCGGCGACCACCGGGAAGGCAGCGGAGGAGGGGTCGGCGGGCACCTGCACCGGACGGCCGGTCAGTTCGGGAAAGCCCGCCACGGTGATGGCGCGGCCGCCGCCCTCGGCATCCTCGACCCGCACGGTGGCGCCGAAATTCCTGAGCATCAGCTCGGTGTGGTCGCGGGTGGCTTCCCGCTCGATCACCGTGGTCTCGCCGGCGGTGTTGAGGCCGGCCAGCATGATGGCCGACTTCACCTGGGCCGAGGCCACCGGTAATTCGTAGGTGATGGGGGTGGGCTGGGCCGTGCCGGTCACCGCCAGGGGCAGCCGGCCGCCGTCGCGGCTGACGAAGCGGGCGCCCATGCGGGTCAGGGGGTCGATCACCCGGCGCATGGGCCGCGAGCGCAAAGACCCGTCGCCGGTGAAGAACGTGGTGAAGGGGTGGGTGGCCACCAGGCCCATCAACAGCCGCGCCCCGGTGCCGGAATTACCCATGTCAAGGATGTCGGAAGGCTCCATCAGCCCGCCGCCGCCGCGCCCGAACAGCCGCCACGAGCCATCGTCGCGCCGTTCGACCTCGGCGCCCAGCGCCCGCATGCAGGCGGCGGTGCGCAAAACATCGTCGCCTTCCAGCAGGCCGGTGACCACGCTTTCGCCCACCGCCAGGGCGCCCAGCATCAGGGCGCGGTGCGAGATGGACTTGTCCCCGGGGACACGCGCCGAACCGGCCAACGGCGAGGCCCGACGGGATGAAAGCGGCTTGGCCATGATCACTCCTGAAAACCGGCGGCAAGGGCAAAAGCTGCCCGGCGAAGCTCTAGCACAGGCGGCATCGGCGTCATAGACCCGCGTGCCATGCTGCACCGCCCACGCTTTTTCGTTTTGACACAGGGTGGGGAACATGGCAAATGGCCCCTTTACCGGGTTCGAGTGACACGTTGAAGGAGGACGAAGGTGGCAAAGCCGGAATGGGGACAGAAGCGCACCTGCCAAAGCTGCGGATGCCGTTTCTATGACCTGACGCGCACTCCCATCGTCTGCCCCAAGTGCGGGTCGACGGTCGAGCCGGAGATGCCCTTCAAGGTGCGTCGCGGCAGCGCGGCAGCCGCGGAGAAGGCCGCCCCCGTGGCGGCGGCGGTGGTGCCCGTCGTGGCGGATATCGATGCCGATGATCTTCCGGTGGTCGATGACGAGGACGAAGCCATCGACGGCGGCAGCGAGGGGGCCGACGACGACGAGAGCGGCCTGATCGAGGACGCCTCCGACCTGGGCGAGGACGACGACGACATGGCCGAGGTCATGGAGCACATGGACGAGGAGATCGAGGACGAGGTCTGATCCGGCCTCATGGTTTCCCGATTGGCGGGCGATGAATTTTTCGCTTGCAAGGCCATTCGGGAAACCATATGTTCCGCCTCCACCGGCGGGGCCCCAAGCCCGCAGGGAACAAGTTTCGGGGCTATAGCTCAGTTGGGAGAGCGCTTGAATGGCATTCAAGAGGTCGTCGGTTCGATTCCGTCTAGCTCCACCAAAATAGCGAAGGCCCGGTCAGCAATGACCGGGCCTTCTGCTTTTTCCGGGGCAAGGTTTACCGCTGTCCCCGGAGATAGATGCCGTTGTGGTTCAGCCAGTAGGGCCGCAGCTTGAGGTCGCTCTGGACGATATGGGCGGTGATCCATTCCTTGGCCAGGTCCGCCAGGTCGCGCAGCAGGGGGGTGGCATTGCCCCGGGCGTCCAACTCGTCGTAATGCTCCTTCAGGAGCTCGATCTTTTCCAGCAGTTCGGTGTGCTCGCGGTGGTGGGGCTCGGCGAAGGGGAAGGAGCATTCGCGCTGGACCTTCTCCTCGCGGCCGAAGGCGGTGCTGGTTTCCTCGTAGAGGCCGGTGAGGAACAGCCCCAGGGCGGTGTGCGGCCCCTGGCTGCCCAGGGCGCGCTCGAAATCGTTGATCCGCCCGATCACATGTTTGCGGGCATGATCGACCTCGGGGTGGCCGATCGTCATCGCATCGCGCCAGACCAGCATGGCAGCCTCGCATCCCTGTTCCGCGTATATGTATTTTTACGCATGATCCGGGCGAGGTCCAGCCGCGACTGGTGACGATTCGTGGCGGCACCAAAAAGACTGTTGACAATGTTCCTAAGTGCCGATATATATATTCCTATCAACACCCGAGCTGCGTCCGACGCAGGGGTGTCGAGCCCGATCCCTTCCCGATCTCATCCACCGGACAACCGGGCCAGCGGCCCGGCCCAGCGGATTTCCGGCGTCGTCCCGATGGCGCCCGGCCGCCGGCGCGCGCGGCCGGGCAGAACCGGCGGGACGACGACATCATCCACGCCCCCTCGCAGAGGAACAAAACATGTCCACAAGCGTCGTCAACGCCTACTCCACGCAGTACGGCCACGAGGTCCATTCCGCCTACCAGCGCATGGGCACCAAGCTCCGCAGCACGGTGCGGAGCCGCAACAACGTCAAGGGTGCCATCGCCGTCTTCCAGAAGGTCGGCAAGGGCGCCGCCAGCACCAAGGCCCGCCACGGCAAGGTGCCGGTGATGAACATCGACCACACCGCCGTCGAATGCCAACTGTTCGACTATTACGCCGGCGATTGGCTGGACAAGCTGGACGAACTGAAGATCGAGCACGACGAGCGCGCCGTGCTGGTCAACGCCGGCGCCTACGCGCTGGGCCGCAAGACCGACGAACTGATCATCACCGAGTTGGACAAGTCCGCCAACTACGCCTTGGACGGCACCACCGGCCTGACCCGGGCCAAGGTGCTGGAAGCCTTCGAGATGCTGGGCGATGCCGACGTCCCCGACGACGACGGCCGCTTCGCCATCGTCGGCTGGAAGCAGTGGTCCGAGCTGATGGGCATCGAGGAGTTCGCCAGCACCGATTACGTCGGTGACAGCGATCTGCCGTGGAAGGGCACCCAGGCCAAGAAGTGGCTGGGCACCACCTGGATGCCCCATTCCGGCCTGACCCGCTCGTCGGGTGTCCGCTACTGCTACTGGTACCACAAGACCGCCCTGGGCCACGCCTGCGGCGCCGAGGTCAAGTCGGAGATCACCTACCAGGGCGACCGCGCCGCCTGGTTCGTCAACAACTTCATGAGCCAGGGCGCGGCGCTGGTCGATGCGACCGGCGTGGTCTCGCTGCGCTGCCTCGAATCCTAAGGGAGCTTACCCCATGGCCTACCAGTCCAAGGATCTGTCGGTCCTGGCTTATGCCAACGGCTTCACGCTGTGGCATTACACCACCGCCGACACCGCCGACGCCGTCGATACCGGCGGCTATTTCAACGCCGCCTCGACCATGCTCCGCGTCGGCGACATCGTCGTCGCCAACGTCGATACCGCCGCCGCCATGAAGGCCGGCCTGTTCCTGGTCTCCGCCAATACCGGCGGGGTGGTCGACGTCAACGACCTGACCCAGATCGGCGGCGCCGACACGCGCTGATCCGGCTTGCCCTCTCCTCCCCCGGAGCGATCCGGGGGAGCCCCTTTCATCGCCATCACGATTCCGGCCCTGGCGCTCCGGCGGGTTTCCCCTCTCGCCCCCGCCGTGTCAGCCGCCGGCCGCCGCCCCGCCCCCGCGCGATCCTCATCCGCAGCGGGGGCGGGGATAGGAACTTCCGCCAGCCCCTCTCTCCGCGTCTTCCTCATCCCAGGAGAACCGCCATGGCCCTGTCCGCCATCGCCCTGTGCTCGCGCGCCCTGATCCGTCTGGGCGCCGCCCCCATCGCCGGCTTCGACGACGGCTCGGCCGAATCGGAAGTGGCCGCCAACCTCTATCCGCCGCTGCGCGACGGGGCGCTGTCGTCCCATCCGTGGAGCTTCGCCACCGGCCAGATCACCCTGGCCCGGCTGGCCGGCGAGCCCCTGGCCGATTTCGCCCATGCCTACCAGCTGCCCGCCGATTTCCTGCGGGTGCTGTCGGCGGGGCCCAGCGGGCGCGGCTCCGGCCTGGTGTTCCGCCTCAGCGGCCAGCGCCTGCTGTGCGACGCCGACGAGGTGGTGCTGACCTACGTCTACCGTCCGGACGAAAGCGCCTTCCCGCCCTATTTCGACCAGATGCTGATGGCGCGCCTCACCGCCGAGTTCTGCATTCCGCTGACCGAGAGCACCACGCGGGCCCAGTTCCTCTTCCGCCTGGCCGAGGACGAGTTCCGCCGCGCCAAGCTGATCGACGCCCAGAGCCATACGCCGTCGGCCATCACCGACTTTCCCCTGGTGGAGGTGCGGTCATGAGCCTGCCCATCCTGACCAAGACCAGCTTCACCGCCGGCGAGGTCGACGTGGACCTGGCCGGGCGCGGCGACCTGGCGCTCTACGCCAACGGGGCGCGGTGCCTGCGCAACGTGGTGGTGGCGCCCATCGGCGGCGTCCGCCGCCGTCCCGGCCTGCGCCATGTGGCCGCCGCCTGCGGGGCGGGCCGGCTGATCGCCTTCGAGTTCAACACCGAGCAGACCTACCTGATGGCGCTGTCCGGCGGCCGGCTGGATATCTACGCCGAGGGCGACAAGGTCGCCGAACTGGAGACGCCGTGGAGCACCGCCCAGATCGCCCAGCTGAACTGGACCCAGAGCGCCGACACCCTGTTGGTGGTCCATCCCCAGGTGGCGCCGCGCAAGATCACCCGCACCGGGGTCGATGCCTGGACCATCGCCGAATGAAGTTTCCACGAAGAGGACGGAATCCTGTTCGTGCCCACCCACAAATTCGCCGCCGACGCCGTGACGCTCACCCCCAGCGGCACCGGCGGTTCCATCACGCTGTCCGCCTCGGCGCCGGTGTTCGACGCCGCTCATGTGGGGCAGCGCTTCCGGGTGGGCGGCAAGCAGGTGCTGATCACCGGCATAAGCTCGGCAACCCAGGCCGGCGCCGAGGTCAAACAGACCCTGGCCGGCACCGCCGCCACCAAGGACTGGGAGGAGCAATCGTTCTCGACGCTCCGCGGCTGGCCGGTCTCGGCCTGCTTCCACCAGGGCCGTCTGGCCATCGGCGGTTCGCGCGATCTGCCCAACCGCCTGTGGCTGTCCAAATCCATGGACCTGTTCAACTTCGACCTGGGCAGCGGCCTGGACGACGAGGCCATCGAGTTCGGCCTGCTGTCCGATCAGGTGGATGCCATCCGGGCGGTGTTTTCCGGCCGCCACCTGCAGGTCTTCACCTCGGGGGCGGAATGGATGGTGGTGGGTGCGCCGCTGACCCCCACCAAGATCCAGCTCAACCGCCAGACCAGGGTGGGCTCGCCGGTGGACCGCTCGGTGCCGCCCCGCGACGTGGACGGCGCCACCCATTTCGTCTCCCGGAACGGCCGCGACCTGCGCGAGTTCCTGTTCGCCGACGTGGATCAGGCCTATCAGGCCAATGATCTGGCCATGGTGGCCAAGCATGTGATGAACCATCCGGTGGACCAGGATTACGATGCCGGCCGCCGCCTGTTCCATGTGGTCATGGCGGACGGGACCATGGCGACGCTGACCGTCTACCGCGCCGAGAAGGTCACCGCCTGGACGGTGTTCGAGACCCTGGGCGCCTTCCGCGCGGTGGCGGTGGTCGACGGCGAAACCTTCGTGCTGGTCGAGCGCGGCGGCGCGTGGTTCATCGAGTGCTTCGACGACGCCTTCAACCTGGATGCCGCCCTGGCCGGAACCCGCGAGACTCCCTCCGCCACCTGGAGTGGTCTCGGCCATCTGGAGGGGCGGAACGTGCGGGTGCTGATGGACGGAACCTCGGTCGCCGAGGTGATGGTGGCCGACGGGCAGATCACCCTGCCGGCCCCCGCCGCCGCTATCGAGGCGGGGCTGGCCTATGCCCACCGCATCGAGCCGCTGCCGCCCCAGGCCGCCGCCGGGCAGCCCATGGCCGCCGGACGGGCCGTCCGTCTGGTCCAGGCCTGCTTCCGGGTGCTCGACACCAAGGCGCTGTTCATCGACACCGGGCGCGGCGCCACGCCCATTCCCTTCCGCCGGCGCGGCCCCGACCGCTTCGCCACCCGGCCGCCGGCCTTTTCCGGCGACGTCAAGGTCCGTGCCATCGGCTGGACCCGCGACGTCATGCAGCCCCTGTGGCGGATCGAGCAGGACCTGCCGCTGCCCTGCACGGTGATTTCGGTGTCCACCGAGATCAAGGGAGCGGATTAAGAAACAACGGAGACCATATCATGACCACATACACCCAGGTCGTCGATGCCGTGCCGCGCGTCCATTACGCGGCCAACGGCGTCCAGACCGCCTTTCCCTTCACCTTTCCGGTCTTCGACGCCGGGGACATGGAAGTGTGGATCGATCAGAATTTGCAGAGCGCCGGCGCCTATTCGGTGTCGGGCGTCGGCGTGGCGGTGGGCGGCACGGTGATCTTCACCGCCCCGCCGCCGCCGTCCACCAGGGTGACGCTGCGCCGCCGCATGGCGCTGAAGCGCACGGCGGAATTCCCCGACACCGCCATCGAGGCCAAGCCGCTCAACGACGCCCTCTACTACCAGGTGGCTGCGCTGCAGGAGGTGGCCGACGATGCCGCCCTGGCGGTGAAGCGTTCGTTCCGCAGCCTGTCCAGCGCCGATCTCACCCTGCCGGAACCGGCGGCGGGCCGGGCCATCCGCTGGAACGATTCCGGCGACGGCCTGGCCAACAGCGCCGGTGATGTCGACGCCATCCTTCCCCTTGCCGCCGCCGCCGGGGCCACCGCCCAGGCGGCGGCCGGCGCGGCGGCAGCGAGCGCAGCGGCGGCAGGGGCGGCGGAACTGGCCTCGGCCGCCTGGGCGGCGGCGGCGGCGGCCTCCGCCGCCCAGGG
>NZ_AONQ01000036.1 GCF_000342045.1 Paramagnetospirillum caucaseum
GCCCTTTCCTTGACCACCCGCCTGCTCCATTCGCTGCTGGTGCTGCTGGTCATGTCCTTCGTGGTCTACGGCCTGATGGGCCTGATGCCCGGCGATCCCATCGACCTGATGATCGCCGGCGATCCCCGCCTGACGCCCGAGGACGCGGCGCGGCTCAAGGCGCTGTACGGCCTCGACCAGCCGTGGGTGGAGCGCTGGCTGCGCTGGCTGGGGCAGTTCGCCCGGGGCGAACTGGGTTATTCCCGCCTCTACGCCCGGCCGGTGGCCGAGGCCATGGCCCCCGCCCTGCTCAACAGCGCCGTGCTGATGCTGTCGGCCATGACGCTGTCGCTGTCCATCGCCATTCCCCTGGGCATCGCCGCCTCGCTCCGGCCCGGCAGCCCGCTCGACCGGCTGGTCAACCTGCTGGCCTTCGCCTCGGTGTCGGTGCCGGTGTTCTGGCTGGGCCTGATGCTGATCGTGGTGTTCGCCGTGTCGCTGGGCTGGCTGCCGGCCGGCGGCGTCGAGACGGTGGGCGGCGGCGGCGGCCTGGCCGACCGCCTGCGCCACATGGCGTTGCCGGTCTCCGCCCTGGCCCTGGCCGGCATCGGCCAGGCGGCGCGGCACATGCGGGCCGCCATGATCAACGAGGCCGGTTCCGACTACATCCGCACGGCGCGGGCCAAGGGCTGCGGCCCGGCCCGCGTAGTGCTGGGCCACCAGCTGCGCAACGCCCTGCTGCCCATCACCACCATCGTGGCGCTGGAATTCGGCGGATTGTTCTCGGGCGCGCTGATCACCGAGACGGTGTTCGCCTGGCCGGGCATGGGCCGCCTGATCTACGAGGCGGTGATGGGCAACGACTTCAATCTCGCCTTGTCGGGGCTGCTGCTGGCCACTGCCATGACCCTGGCCGGCTCGATCCTGGCCGACATCGCCTATCAGCGCCTCGATCCGCGGATCGGCCGGCCATGAGAAGCGGCGCCATCATCCTCGCCCTGCTGCTCGCCGCCGTGCTGGCCGCCCCCTGGCTGCTTCCCGCCCCCGATTCCATGGACCTCGCCATCCGCTTCGATCCGCCGTCCCTGGAGCATCCGCTGGGTACCGACGACCTGGGCCGCGACATCGGGGCGCGGCTGGCCCAGGGCGGGCTGGTCTCGCTCAGCGTGGCGGCCATCACCGCCCTGATGGCGGCGCTGATCGGCACCCTGATCGGCCTGCTGGCCGGCTATCACGGCGGCAGGGCCGACGCCCTGCTGATGCGCCTCACCGACGGCGTGATGGCCCTGCCGCTGCTGCCGCTGCTGATCGTGCTGGCCGCCGCCGATCCGGCCAAGCTGGGGATGCCCCCCGGCATGACCGGGTCCGAGGCCTTCGCCGTGCTGCGCCCCGCCTTGATCATCGCCTGCGTCGCCTGGACCGGGGTAGCGCGGCTGGTGCGCGCCGCCGCCCTGTCGGTGCGCTCGCGCGATTACGTTCGGGCCGCCGAGGCCCTGGGCGCCAGCCCCGGGCGGATCATGCTCCGCCACATCCTGCCCAACGTCGCCTCGCCCATCGTGGTGGCCACCACGCTGTCGGTGGGCAACATCATCCTCATCGAAAGCGCCCTGTCGTTCCTCGGCCTGGGCATCCGCCCGCCGCTGGCATCGTGGGGCAACATGCTGACCGGGGCCATGGACGTGGTGTGGAGCGCGCCCCTACTGGCCTTCTGGCCCGGCGCGGCCATCTTCGCCACCGTGCTGGGCTTCAACCTGCTGGGCGACGGGCTGCAGCGGGCGCTTGACCCGAAACGCCTCAGTGGCTGAACAGCACCGGCACGGTCATGGACTCCAGCATGTGCCGGGTCGCCCCGCCCAGCACCATCTCGCGCAGGCGGGAACGGCCGTAGCCGCCCATGACCATCAGGTCCACATCCTCGTCGGCGGCGCGCGACAGCAGCATCTCGCCGACGTTGAGATCGTCCGAGGCCACATGCTCGCACACCGCGTTGACGCCATGGCGCGACAGGTGCAGGCAGATGTCGGCGCCGGGAATGTCGCCGTGGCCGGCCATGCCGTGGCCGGGATTGATGGCGATGACGTGGACGGTCTGGGCGCCCACCAGCAGCGGCATGGCGTCGTGCACGGCGCGGGTGGCCTCGCGCCCGCCGTTCCAGGCGACCATCACCCGGCGTCCCGGGGTGGGGAAGCGGCCGGCGAACGGCACCACCAGCACCGGACGGCCCACCGCCAGGATCAGCTCGTCGGCCAGACGGCGGGAGTCGGAATCCGGCTCGGCCTGGCCGATCACCGCCAGGTCGGCATAGCGGGCATGCAGCGCCACCACCTCGGCGATGGGGCCGCTGACGTCGCGCCATTCCCGCGTCACGCCCGGCCCGGCATCGAAGCCATCGGCCAGGGTCTTGACCCGCCGGGCCGCCTCGGCGTCGCCGGCGGCGCGGATCTGGTCGAGGTCGCCGCCGAACTGGGCGGTGAGATGAGACGGCAGCGGCACCTGATCGCGCACGTTGAGTGCGATCAGGTGGGCCTGGAAGCGGGCGGCGAGGCCGGCGGCGAGGTCGAGACGCACCCGGGCGCGCGGGTCGTCATCCACATGGACCAGGATATCCTTGTACGTCATGGCGCATCCCCCGGAAGCTTGGGCCAGAGGGTATTCTAGCCCCAACCGGGGGCGACAGCCAAATCACTCCGGGAAATACAGCCCCGAGCTAATAGCTGGTCGCCTCGCAGGACTGGCGGTGCAGCTTCAGCACCTTGCACAGCTTGGTGGCGTCGGCGCGGCTCTTCATGGGGCCGGCGACGATGCGCCAGCGGGTTCCCCGCTCGCCCTGCTCGATCCTGGGGAAGGTCGCCTCGATACCGCCCAGTTCCTCGGGGAACTTGGCCTTGATCCTGGCCCAGGTATCGCGGGCCTCGGCCTCGGTCTTGGCGCTGCCGAGGCCGGCGCCGGGGGTTCCGCCGCCCGAAGCCTTGGCGGCGGCGCCGTTGGCGGTTCCCTGGCGCAGGCCGGTGGCGGTGCCGGAAACCGGCTGCTTGGCCAGCTGGGTGTCGAGGACCTTTTCGACGGCGGCCTTTTCGCGCTTGGCCTCGTCGGCCGAGACCAGGTTGGCGGCGCGCAGGCGCTCGACCCGGCCGACGGCGGAGGCCGCCTCCATGACGTCCCTGGGCGGCAGCACCGGCAGGTCGACCTTGCGCGGCTCGGCCGGCAGCAGGGCGTCGAGGATGGCCAGACGTTCGGCACCGTGTTCGGCCGGCGACAGGGCGCGGCTTTCCAGCGCCACGCCCAGGGCCCGCAGGCGGTCCACTACCTGCTCCTCGGTCGGGCCGGGGCGTTCCAGCCCCTGGGCCGGCGGCAGCTTGGAGGAATAGGGCAGCAGGGCGCCGAGATTGGTGTTGCGGCGCCGGGAATGTTCGTCGGGGGTGACCAGCCCTTCGTCCAGCAGGCGGCGCAGGGCGCGGAAACGGGTGGCGACGTTGGTTTCCGCCTGGGTGGCGCCGCGGGTCGCCATCATGGAGGCGGGCGAGCCCTGGCCCGGCTCGCCCAGCGGTTCGGCGGCGACCATGCCGCGCGAGGCCCCCTGCGGCGTCATGGGCTCGTATTGCTGCGGCGTGGCGTCGGGGCCGCGCCCCGAGCGCAGCGCCGAACCGGCGACGGGACGGCCCAGCATCTTGTCCACCACCAGCAGGTTGGCCTGGGCCACGTCGACCAGCGAGCGCACCTGCGGCCCGCCCTGGGACGGAGTGGTGAGGGTGACCTGCGGCCGGTTGGCGATGATCACCTCGTAATACTGGCGCGCCAGATCGTAGCGGCCGGTGGCCTGATAGACCATGCCGGCGGTGTAGAGGGCATAGGGGTCCTTGGGGTTACGCCGCAGCGCCCCGATGGCCAGCCGCTCGGCGGTGCTGTACTCGCCCCGGGTCAGGGCGGTCATGGCCCGTTCGCTGGAATCGTCCTCGAGCAGGGGGGACTTCATCACGGCGTCGGTGAAGCCGCGCGGATCGTTGAGCACGCCGCATCCCGCCAGCGCTGCCGCCAGCGACACGGCCAGGACGCCCCTCAGCAACCCGTTCATCCTCATAGACCTCGTCCCCCAAGATGGCACGATCATCCGCCCCTTCCGGACTCTCACATCGGGACGGACGGGACAAGACCTTTTCAGCCTTCCCGGCATAATGCGTCAATGAACCTTCACACTTTGCTAATGGCTGAGAACGCGGCGGCTGGTATAGTTGGCGGATCGACCGGGGGACGTTATGGACGGCCGGGAAATCGAGTTGAAGCTGGCGCTGGCGCCCGAGGAAATGGGCCGTATCGCCGCACGTCCCTGCCTGACCGCCGGAAGACTGGCCGAGCCGGTCTCTAAACGCCTGTCCTCCATCTATTACGACACGCCGGATTTCGCCCTGGCGGCCCAGGGCATCGCCGTCCGGGTCCGGCGCACCGGCTCGGGCCTCGTCCAGACGGTGAAGACCGCCGGCACCACCGTCTCGGGACTGTTCGACCGCGACGAGTGGGAGACACCGCTTTCCTCCCCCGACCTGGATGCCGGGCAATTGCGCCTGACCGGGCTGGCCGCCTTCGCCGAGGAAAATCCGGCCGCGTCCCTGTCCCCGGTCTTCGCCACCGAGGTGGAGCGCACCGTACTGCGCCTGGGCGGCGATGGCTGGGAGGTGGAGGTGGCGCTGGATCGCGGCGCGGTACTCGCCGGCGACCGGCGGGAGGACATCTGCGAGGTGGAGCTCGAGCTGGTCAGCGGCACCCCCGCCCACCTGTTCCAGCTGGCCGCCCGCATCCTGGACGAGGCGGCGGCCCGCCCGCTCTGCCTGTCCAAGTCCGAGCGGGGCTACCGGCTGGCGGCAGGCAAGGATTCTCCCGCGGTGAAGGCCAAGGCGCCGGTCCTCACTCCGGCCATGACGGTGGCCGAGACCTTCCGCGCCATCGCCCATTCCTGCCTCGAGCACCTGATGCTCAACGAACGCTGCCTGCTGGCCACCGAGGCGGGCGAGGCGGTCCACCAGATGCGGGTGGCCATGCGCCGCCTGCGTTCGGCCATCAAGGTGTTCAAGGGGATCACCGCCGGCCCGGACCTGAACCGGGTCAAGGACGACCTGCGCTGGCTGCTGGCCCATCTGGGGCCGGCCCGCGACGCCGAGGTGTTCCTGTCCGAGATCGTCGAGCCGGTGCTGGCCGCCCATCCCGGCGATGCCGGCCTGCTGGCGCTGCGCACCCATTGGCGCAGGGACCGCGAGGCCAAGCTGGCCGCCGCCATCGCCGCCGTGCGCTCGCGGCGCTACGCCGCCATGATCCTCGGCCTGGGGCGCTGGGTGGAGACTGGCGACTGGCTGGGCCCGCCCGGTCAGCCGCCGCGCCGGCGACTGGCCGAGCCGGTGGCCGCCTTCGCCACCCGCCGGGTGGACAAGGCGGTGCGCCGCCTGCTGAAGGAGGGTGGCGAGACCCTGTCGCGGCTGTCGCCCGAGCATCGCCACGCGGTGCGCATCCGCTGCAAGCAGGTGCGTTACGCCGGCGAGTTCTTCGCCTCGTTGGCGCCGCGCAAAACCACCAAGGTCTTTCTGGCGGAATTGTCGGAGCTGCAGGACGTGCTGGGCCAGCTCAACGACATCGCGGTGGCCGGACCGAAGCTGTCGGGGCGCGGCGCCGAGGCGGGCTCGTCCAGGGCCGCCGGGCTGGTCTCCGGCTGGCACCAGAGCCGCCGCGCCGCCCTGCTGGCCGAGGCGGACAAGGCATGGAAGCGCTGGCGGTCCCTGCCGGTGCCATGGAAAGGGGAATAGGGGATGCGGGCGTCCCGCCCGCAAGCCCGCCTAAGGCGACGTGCGCCATTTGGCGTACGGTGATCTAGCGGAACACCCGGCCCAGCAACGGCGGAATCTCGGCGGCGGGTACCGGGCGGCTGAACAGGTAGCCCTGGGCGATATCGCAGTTGATGGCGGCCAGATGGGCCAATTGCTCGGCGGTCTCCACCCCTTCGGCGATGACCTTGAGGCCCAGGCCGGAGGCCATGGCGACGATGGTTTCCACCAGCACCTTGCGCTCCTGGCGCTCCAGCATACCGATCATGAACGAGCGGTCGATCTTCAGGGTGTCGAAGGGAAAGCGCTCGAGGTAGCTGAGCGACGAATAACCGGTGCCGAAATCGTCGATGGACAGCAAGATGCCCATGTCGGTCAAGGTGCGCAGCAGGACGTCCACGTCGCCACGCTCGGTCAGCAGCAGCCCTTCGGTGATTTCCAGCTCCAGATTGCCCGGCGGCAGGCCCGAATTGCCGAGGGCGGCGCGCACGTCGTCGAGGAAGCCGGCATCCTGGAACTGGCGCGGCGAGACGTTGATGCACAGCCGGAGATCGGTATGCCCGGCCTCCACCCACCGGCGGGCGTCGCGGCAGGCGGTATGGAGCACCATCCGCCCGATGGGAACGATCACCCCGCTGGTCTCCGCCTGGGGGATGAAGCGGTCGGGGGGCACGTGGCCCAGCTCGGGATTGCTCCAGCGCAGCAGCACCTCCACCCCCATGGCGCGGCCGGTGCTGACCTCGACCAGGGGCTGGTAGGCCAGATGGAACTGGTCGGTGCCCACGGCGCGGCGCAGTTCGCCCTCCATGCGCAGCCGGGCCTCGGCCTCCTCGTTCATGCGGCTGGTGAAGAAGCAGAAGCGGTTCCGCCCGGCCAGCTTGGCCTGGTACATGGCGATGTCGGCGTTGCGCAGCAGGGTCTGCTGGGTGCGGCCGTCCTCGGGATAGATGGCCAATCCGATGCTGGCGGTGGCGATCAGCTCGCGGCGGCTGATGGTGAAGGGCTGGGCGAAGCTTTCGACGATGCCGGAAGCCACGGTGCGCGCCGCGTCCGCATCCTCCATGTCGCCCATGATCACCAGGAACTCGTCGCCGCCGAAGCGGGCCACGACCCCCGCCGAGCCGGCGGCCTGCCGCAGCCGTTCCGAGGCCAGCACCAGCAATTCGTCGCCGTATTCATGCCCCAGGGAATCGTTGATGGCCTTGAACTCGTCCAGATCAACGAACAGCAGGGCCACCTTGCGCCCCCGGTCGCGGGCCTGGTCGATCTGCTGGCCGAGCCGGTCCAGGGCCTGCACCCGGTTGGGCAGGTCGGTCAGGCCGTCGAACAGCGCCTGATGCTGCAGCTTGCGCTCCTGGTCCTTGCGGATGGAGATGTCCTCGATCTGCAGCAGGTAGTGGGTGGTATCCTCGCCCGGGGTGGCCACCTTGGAACCGTAGACCTGCTGCCATTGCCGCGCCCCGTCCTGGCGTTTGACCTGAACCTCGCCCCGCCACTCCCCCTGGGCGAGCAGGGCCTGCCAGAACTCCTCCAGCGCCGCCTTGGCCTTGCCGGGATACAGCAGGGCCAGGTTTCGCCCCACCACCTCGGCGGAAGGATGGCCGGTGATGCCGGCATGGGCGGAATTGACGTACTGAACCACCCCGTCGCAGCCCACCACCGCCACCGCCACCGGGCTCTGCTCCACCGCCTGGGAGAGCAGGCGCACGCTGGCCTCCGCCTTCTTGCTCTGGGTCAGGTCGCGGATGGAGGTGACGCGGACCGAGTTCGCCCCCATCCAGCTGTGCTTGGAATAGATCTCCATGGGAAAGACCGAGCCGTCCTTGCGGACACCGCGCACCTCGTAGGGCGCCTCGTATTGCTGGGCCACCATGCTCTTGGCCAGGGGGATGTCGCGCGGGTCGATGACGTCCCACGCCCACATGGTGAGCAATTCCTCGCGCGGGTAGGCGAACAAGGTCTCGAACGCCTTGTTCATGTCGATGATCTTGCCCTGGAAATGGATGCAGATGGCCTCGGTCGCCACGTCCGACAGGCGGCGGAAGCGGTCCTCGCTGTCCTGGAGGGTCTTGCGGGTCTGCCATACCTCGGTGATGTCGCGGATGGCGCCGTTGATGCCGGCGAAACGGCCATCCGAGTTATAGTGGGCGCAGGCATAGATGGCGACCCAGATGGCGGCGCCGTCCTTGCGGCGCATCTCGATCTCGGCCCGCGCCGCGCGGCCGCGCGCATGGCGGATGCGCTCCACCACCTCGAGACGTTCGTCGGGCCGTATATAAAGACGCGCCGCGTCGGTGCCGATCAGCTCGGCCACCGAATAGCCGAAGACAGCGGCCGCGTTGGGGGAGATCCAGGCGATGCGTCCCTGCGCATCGATGCTGTAGAGCACATCCGGCAGATCATTGAGCAGCGCGGCGTGCAACTCCGCCGGAATCCGCTCCCCGGCGGTTTCTGGTGCCTGTCCCATTCTGCCTCCCGGTGGCCCGGCGCGTTGAACCGCGCACTGGTTGCCGCAAACTCTATTTATTGGAGAAAAACCAGCAACATCCTCATGGTTACTCTACAATATAAGATGTAGCTTTTGAACACCTTTCAAACGGCAAGTTACCCCGGAAGCATCACTCGTCCAGCTTCTTGCCGTCCAGGTCCCGGGACTGCTGCTCGGCTTCGCGGCGCGCCGCCTCCTTTTCCTGGCGGTTGCGGCCGAAGCGCACGCGGTTGCTCCTGGCCGTCTCCTCGGCCTCGGCCTTGGCGCGCGCCTTCCGCGCCTTGTTGAGATTGACGATTTCCGCCATGGCCACCTCCCACGAAAGACCTCGACCCACTGTAGGAGCCGGCCGTCACGCTGTCGATTCGCATCCCACGAAGAAAGAGGCTTGCGCACCCCGGATTCGACTGCTATATCACCGGCCCTCGCGCGGGTGTAGCTCAGTTGGTCAGAGCGCCGGCCTGTCACGCCGGAGGTCGCGGGTTCGAGCCCCGTCACTCGCGCCATTCCTCTCTTCGAGGAATGGCATCGCAAACGCCGGCCCCCAGGGGCCGGCGTTTTGCGTTTCAACCCCGGCCCAATCATCGCACAAATATTAATCAACAAAAAATTTATGCCCATAAATAAGGCCATCGTCGCCATCCGGGCGACTGCCCCGCCGAAACATGCCGTGATTTTAGGCTCATGCCCGAGATGCCTGCCTATTTTGCACACACCACCCAGCTGCCCGCAAAACGCGCCGACAGTAAGTTACTGTTATTAAACGACTCTTCTCCAACCACCCATCTGGCATGCATCTTGAAGCCGCGCCGCCATCCCGCGGCGGCGGCAGCATTTTGGGCAGAGGAAGCAAATGGAGACCACGAAAACAGGCGCCGATGTATTGTTCATCCTCTTGGGGGCGATCATGGTTCTGGCCATGCATTCCGGCTTCGCTTTCCTGGAGGTCGGCACGGTCAGGAAAAAGAATCAGGTCAACGCCCTGGTCAAGATTCTCTCAGACTTCGCGGTCTCGACCATCGTCTATTTCTTCGTGGGCTACTCGGTGGCCTACGGCACCAGCTTCCTGGTGGGGGCCGACGTGCTGGTCGGCAAGACCGGCAACGCCTTCGCGGCGTCGGGCTACGATCTGGTCAAGTTCTTCTTCCTGGCCACCTTCGCGGCGGCCATTCCGGCCATCGTGTCGGGCGGCATCGCCGAACGCGCCAAGTTCAACACCCAGCTGATGGCCACCGCCCTGCTGGTCGGGCTGGTCTATCCCCTGTTCGAGGGTATGGTGTGGGGTACCCGCTTCGGCTTCCAGGACCTGATGAAGGGCTGGTTCGGCGTGGCCTTCCACGACTTCGCCGGTTCGGTGGTGGTGCATGCGGTGGGCGGCTGGATCGGGCTGGCCGCCGTGCTGATGCTGGGCATCCGCCTGGGCCGCTACCGCAAGGACGGCCGTCTGGTGGCCTTCCCGCCGTCGAACATCCCTTTCCTGGCGCTGGGCGCCTGGATCCTGTCGGTGGGCTGGTTCGGCTTCAATGTCATGAGCGCCCAGCTGATCGCCGACATTTCCGGCCTGGTGGCCATGAACTCGCTGATGGCCATGGTCGGCGGCATCGTCACCAGCCTGCTGGTGGGCCGCAACGACCCCGGCTTCGTCCATAACGGCGCCCTGGCCGGCCTGGTGGCGGTGTGCGCCGGTTCCGACGTCATGCATCCCATCGGCGCCCTGGCCACCGGCGGCATCGCGGGGGGCATGTTCGTCTGGCTGTTCAACCTGTGCCAGATCAAGTGGAGGATCGACGACGTGCTGGGCGTCTGGGCGCTGCACGGCATGTGCGGCTTCATGGGCGGCATCGCCTGCGGCGTGTTCGGCCAGGAGGCCCTGGGCGGCCTGGGCGGAATCAGCCTGGGGGCGCAGATCGCCGGCACGGTGACCGGCGCCGCCTTCGGCCTGGCCGGCGGACTGGCCGTCTATGGCGGTCTCAAGGCGGCCTTCGGCATCCGCCTGTCGGACGAGGAGGAATTCGCCGGCGCGGACCTCTCCATCCACCAGATCGGCGCCTATCCCGAGGACGCCACCACCGTCCACGACGACGGGCTGGCCATGTCGGCGCATTCGGCCAACAAGCGCCGGGCGGGCTGATCCCGATGGTATGAAACGTCGAGGGCCGCTCCCCACGGAGCGGCCCTTTTCCTATTGCGCCACCACCGAGGAGGCGGGGAAGGTCAGCACCACGCGGGTTCCCTCGCCCACCTTACTTTCCAGGCTGAGATTGCCGCCGTGCAGTTCCATGAACCCCTTGGCCAGCGGCAGGCCGAGGCCGGTGCCTTCGTGCTTGGGGCTGATGGCGTTCTCCGCCTGGCCGAAGGGCTGCAGCACCATGGGGATGTCCTCGGCGGCGATGCCGACGCCGTCATCCTCCACCGCCACGGTGACGCAGCCGTCCACCATGCCGGCCTCGACCCGGATATTGCCGGATTCGGGGGTGAACTTGGCGGCGTTGGACAGCAGGTTCAGCACGATTTGCTTCATCAGCCGCTCATCGGCGCGAATCCGGGGCAGGCCGTCCTGGGGCGTGAAGCTCAGGGACTGGCGCTTGCTGGAGACCACGTGGCTGACCAGACGCATGGCGGCCCGCACCGCCTCGGCCACGTCGACCTCGCTTTCGCGCAGGACCACCTTGCCCACCTCGACGCGCGATACGTCCAGGATGTCGCTGATCACCCTGAGCAGATGGTGGGCGGATTCCGAGATGTTGTCGAGGAAGCCGCCGTAACGCTCCATGTCGGCCTCGCCCATGATGGAATGGGCCAGCTCGGAAAAGCCGATGATGGCGTTCAAGGGCGTGCGCAGCTCGTGGCTCATGTTGGCCAGAAAGATGGTCTTGGCCCGGGACGCGGCCTCGGCGGCCTCGCGCGCCGCCTGGGCCTGCTCCTCGGCCTTGGCGCGGCGGCCGATCTCCTTCTGCAGCCAGAGGGTCCGCTCCTCCACCGCCTGCTGCAATTCGTCGTGGGCGCGGCGCAGGTAGTCCTCGGCCTGCTTGCGGGCGGTGACGTCGCGGGCGATGCCGGCCAGCCCCACCACCTCGCCGTTCTGGCGGATGGGAACCTTGGTGACCGAGTACCACTGGGCGTTGCCGGCGGCATCGGCCACCGCCTCCACCTTGTCCAGTTGCGAGGCTCCCTGCTCGATGATGGCGCGCTCTTCCGCCTCGACGGCCGCCGCCTGCTCGGATTCCAGCAGTTCCGACAGGCGCTGGCCGACCAGGTCGCTGGTCTCGGCCAGTCCGATCAGCCGGGCCTGGGGCTGGTTGACGCGCGAGAACTTGAGCTGCAGGTCCTTGATGAAGATGGCGTCGGGAATGTTGTTCATCAAAGCGAGCAACAGGGTGCGTTCCTGCTGCAGGGTGCGGTCGAGGCGCCAGCGGTCGGCGGCGGTGCGCACCACCACCTTCAGTTCCAGCGGATTCCACGGCTTGGACAGGTAGGCGTGGATCTGGCCGAGATTGACGGCGCTGACCAGGGCGTCCAGGTCGGAATAGCCGGTGACCAGCACGCGGGTGGCGTCGGACAGCACGCGGGCCTGGCCCAGGAACTCGGCGCCGCTCATGCCCGGCATGCGCTGGTCCGAAAGGATCACCGCCACCTCGTGATCCCTGAGGATCTCCAGCGCCGAGGGACCGTCATGGGCGGTCCACACCTGAAACTCGTCTTCCAGCAAATCGGTAATGGCCGTCAGGATCTGCGGTTCGTCATCGACGACCAGCACATGTTCCTTCGGGCCGGTCCGGGACGTGCTCATGGGCTCAGGCCCCTTCGAGGTTGACGGGGATCAGGATGCGGATTTCGGTTCCCTCGCCCGGATGGCTCGACACCTCGATGCGGCCATCATGGCTCTTGATGATGCCGTAGGAGATGGAAAGCCCCAGGCCGGTCCCCTGCCCCACCGGCTTGGTGGTGAAGAAGGGATCGAAGATGCGTTCCTGGATTTCCGGCGGGATGCCGCTGCCGGTATCGGCCACGGCGATGACGAACATGCCGTCGTGGCGATAGGTGCGCACCGTGATGGCGCCCTTGCCGTCGATGGCGTCGACGGCGTTGGCGACCACGTTCATGATCACCTGGTTCAGCTGGCCGGCATAGCAGGCCAGCATGCTGTCGGCGGTGTAGTTGCGGCGGACCTCGATGCGGTCGCTCATCTTGTGGCGCAGGAACAGGAGGACAGATTCCACCGCCTCCCGGATGTCGACGGTCTTGAACTCGCCCTCGTCGAGGCGCGAGAAGGTGCGCAGCTTGACCACCAGCTCGCGCACCCGCTCCAGCCCCTGGCCGGTGTCGGCGATACGCTTCCTGGCCTTGTCCAGCTTGGCCACATGGTCCTCGGCCAGACAGGGCGCCGCCTCGGCCATCACGGCGGCCAGCCAGTTCTCGATGGAAAAGACGTTGGACAGCGCGAAGGACAGCGGGTTGTTGATCTCGTGGGCGATGCCGGCCACCAGTTGGCCCAGCGACGCCATCTTTTCCGACTGGATCAGATGCACCTGGGTCTCGCGCAGCTTGGTGTTGGCCTCCTCCAACTCGGCATTGGCCTTGGCCAGTCCCTCGGCCAGGGCGGCGCGGGCCTCGGCCGCCTCCTTCTCCGCCTTGGCGCGCAACGTCTCCATCTCGCGCAGGCGGATTTCCTCGACGATGCGCTGGTTCTGCTCCAGCAGGAACTTGCGGCGCAGCAGGGCGCGCAGGCGGGCGCGCAGCAGGCTCATCTCGGTGGACTTGCCGACGAAGTCGTCGGCCCCGGCCTCCAGGGCGCGGGCGACGTTCTCCTTGTGCTCGTAGGCCGACAGCATGAGGACCACCAGCGGCGCGTCGCTATCGGAGCGCAGCTTGGAGAGTTCCTTGCATACGGCGATGCCGTCCATGCCGGGCATCACCATGTCGACCATGACGCAGTCGAAATCGCTCTCGGACAGCAGGCGCAGCCCCTCGGTGCCGCTGGTCACCTGGGTGACGTCGCAGCCTTCGTCGGTCAGCTCCTGAGCCAGGCTTTCGCGGTAGGTGGCACTGTCGTCGATGATCAGCACCCGGGCCCGGCGGAACAGCGAGCGCCCGACCTCGACGTTGACCGCCTGGCGCCGCGCCTTGCGCAGCAGGTTGTGGACGCGCAGCAGCAGGATTTCCGGGTCCTCGGACTTGGCGACGAAATCGTCGGCGCCGCTTTCCAGGCCGTGCAGCTCGGCCGCCGAGGTCTCGTCGGCGGTCAGCATCATCAGCGGAATGCTCCGCGTGGTGATGTCCATATGGATCTGCCGGCACAGCTCGTCACCCTGGATGCCCGGCAGGTGGTAATCGACGATGATCAGGCTGGGGCGGCGGCGGTTGATCTCTTCCAGGGCGGCCTCGCCGGAATGGGCGCAGACGGTCTGGAAGCCCTCCTGCTCCATCACCAGCTGGAGCTTGAGGGCCTGGGTCACCGAATCCTCGACGATGAGGATGAGATGGTCGTCGGTCAACGCGTCCCTCCCAGGGCAAGTTCACGCAATCTGGCGGCGATGGCCGGCAGCGGCAGGGTCTCGCGCGCGCCGCCCAGCTTGGCGGCGGCGGCGGGCATGCCGTTGACCACGCAGGTGGAGGCATCCTCGACGATGGTGTAGGCCCCCTTGTCGGCCATCTGCCGCAGGCCGTCGGCCCCGTCGGAGCCCATGCCGGTCAGCACCACGCCGATGCCATGCTGGCCCAGCTCGCGGGCCATGGCGGCGAACAGCACGGTGCCCGACGGCTTTTGGCTGCACACGGCGGGCGAGTCGAGAATGGCCAGATGGCCGCTGACCAGCCCCAGATGCCGGTCGGCGGGGGCGACGTAGACCCGTCCCGGCACCGGCTTCTCGTCATCCTCGGCGATACGCACCTCGAAGGGAGTCGCCCCCGACAGCCAGGTCACGAAGCCCTCGAGGAAGCTCGCCGTGATATGCTGGACCAGCAGGATGGGCAGGGGGAAGTCGGCCCCCAGGCCGCCCAGCAGTTGCACCAGGGCCTGCGGCCCGCCGGTCGAGGCGACGATGCCCGCCATGGAATAGCTCACCGGCCCGCTGCGGGGCGGCAGGGCCGGCGTCTCGTCGCTGCCGAAGGACAGGCCCCGGCTGATCCCCTGGCGCACCACCTGGACCTGGCTCATGATCGCCAGCTGGGTACAGATCTTGGCGGCCATGGTCTCGTAGCCGGCATTGGTGACGCCCACCGGCTTTTCCACCACCGACAGCGCCCCGGCGCGGAGCGCATTCATGGCGATGTTGAGTTCGACGTCGTCCACCTGGGCGGCGACCACCACGATGGGGGTGGGGCGGCGCGCCATGATCTTCAGCGTGGCGTCCAGGCCGTTCATGCCCGGCAGGCGGATATCGAGCGAGATGACGTCGGGCCGCAGCGTGTCGAGCTGCTCCAGGCATTCCTCGGCGCTGGCCACCGCCGCCAGCACATCGAACCGCTCGTCCGAGCCGATGATGTGCTTCAGCAGTTCCCGGACCACCAGGGAATCCTCGACGATGAGAACCTTGATCTTCTTTCTCATAGGAACTGCCCTATAGTTTCGAGGAGTTCCTTCTGGTCGAACTTGCGCTTGACCACATAGGCGTCGGCGCCCAGCTCCAGCCCGCGCTCCTTGTCTTCCCGCGCCTCCAGCGAGCTGACCAGGATCAGGGGGATGGATTTCAGCGCCGGGTCGGACTTCACCGCCTGCAGCAGGCCGAAGCCGTCGAGGCGCGGCATCTGGATGTCCGAGATGATCAGATCGATCTGCTCGGCCCGCAGGCGCCCCAACCCCTCCAGCCCGTCATGGGCCAGGCGGACCTGATAGCCGTGGGCCTCGAGGATGCTTTTTTCCAGGGTGCGGGTGGTTAGCGAATCGTCCACCACCAGGATCACCGGCACCCGGGTCTCGGCCGGCTTCTCCACCGTGGTCAGCACCCGGATGCTGCCCGACTTCCGGAAGGTCTCGACGATCTCGAAGGGATTGAGGACCAGGGCGATGTCGCCGTCCTCCAGCAGTACGCCGCCCGCCACCATGGTGCCGCGCGCCCCCGGCACGCCGATATCCTTGACCAGGCCCTCGCGGATGGACAGGAAGCCGTCGATGGCCACCGCCACCCGGCGTTCGCCGTTCTTCAGCACCACCAGCGGCACCACGTTGCGCGTCACCTTGACCGAACTTTCGCCCAGCGCCAGCAGATGGGCCAGGGACAGCAGCGGAATCTGCCGGTCGCCCAGGAACACCACCGACTTGCCCTCGACGGTGCCCACGTCCTCGGCCCGCACACGGTAGAGGCGGTCGACGCCCTCGGTCGGCAGGGCATAGACATGGCCCTGGCATTCCACCATGAAGAGGCGCTGGGTCGAGACGGTGAGCGGCAGCGACAGGCGGAAGCGGGTCCCCGCCGGCTGGCGGTCCTGGACCTCCACCGTGCCGTTCATCATGGCCATGGCTTCCCGCACCACCGACAGGCCCATGCCGCGCCCCGACAGGTCGTCCACCACCCTTGCGGTGGAGAAGCCGGGATCGAAGATCACGTCGATCAGCGACTGGCGGTCCACCTGGAAGGATTCGGCCTCGGAGAACATGTTGCGCTCCACCGCCTTGCGGCGGATGGCCTCGAAATTGACGCCGCGGCCGTCGTCGTCGATCAGCACCACCAGACGGCCCTCGGAGACGTCGAAGGACAGCCCCACATGGGCCGCCGCCGACTTGCCCTCCGCCTTGCGCTCGTCGGGCGGCTCGACCCCGTGGGACAGCGCGTTGCGCAGCAGGTGCATCACCGGGTCCTTCAGTCCCTGCAGCACCATGCGGTCGGCCTCGACGTCCAGGCCGGAGACCTTCACCACCACCTGCTTGCCGGCGGCGCGGGCCAGATCGCGCACCATCTTGCGGAATCCGCCGAAAATGGAATCGGCCGGCACCATGCGGACCTGGCGGACCTCCTGCTGCAGGTCGTTGCCCAACTGGCGCAGCGCCCAGCCGGTGCGCTGCTGCCGGCGCCGCACGGCGCGCAGCTCGCGGCTGATGCCGGTCAGGGTCTGCTCCAGGGCCTCGTACTGGCGCTCGAGCGCGATGGCCCGGTCGTAATCGCCCAGGTCGCGCAGCGCGGCGGCGGCGTTCTTGCGGGCGCGCCGCCACGAGCGGTCGAAATCGGCCAGGGTGCGATCGAGACCGAGCAGCGACTGGGTCACCTGCCGCTGGTTCATGGTCTCGGTCAGTAATTCGTTGGACGAGCGCAGCAGGCGGTCGAGGTGAAGGGCCCGGACCCGCACCGTTTCCTCGGGGCGCACCGGGGCGGCGGCGGAGCGGTCGGCGGCGGTTTCGTCGTCGTCCTCTTCCGCGGGCTCGACGATGGCGATGGACGGGGCGGGGGGCGGAGCAGGCGCCAGAACCGGCGGCGGCGGCGGGGCGGCCAGCGGATGGATCTCCACCGCCTGCCCGTCGATCATCGCCTCGAGGGCGGCGACGGTGGCGGCGGTGTCGGGCAGCGGCTCGTTGGCCAGATTGGCCGCCACCCAATCCTCGATGACGTCGAGCACATGGCCCAATCCTACCGCCATGTCGCGGTCGAGCCGCGACTGGCCGGAGCGGACCTTGGCGAACAGGGTCTCCATGCGGTGGGAGATTTCCTCGATGGCCGGCAGATCCACCGCCCGCGACGCCCCCTTCAGCGAGTGGGCGCGGCGGAAGATTTCGTCCAGCTGCGCAAGCCCGCTGCCTTCCGCCTTGTGCCCGAGGTCGTCGAGCAGCAGGCGGATGGCGTCAACATGTTCCCGGTATTCGATCTGAAAGGCTTGCAGCAGCCTTTCGCGGATACTGATCAAAGCCGGTATTTCTCCAAGGTGCGCGACAGCTTCTGGCCCAGCTGGCTCAGGTCGAGGGAGGCCTTCTCGAGCTGGGCGGTGGTCTGCGCCGTCTGCTGGCTGGCCTGGCGGATTTCATGCAGTGCCTGGGTCACCTGCTCCAGCCCGATCTGCTGCTGGTTGGTGGCGCCGACGATCTGCTGGAAGGCGTGGACGCTCTCCTGGATGTTGTCGGCCATCTGGCGGATGACGTGTTCGGACATGGTGGACTTCTCGCGGCCCAGCTCGACGCGCTTCAGGGCCTCCTCGGTCAGCATCACCGAGGTGTTGATGCCCTTCTGGGTCTGCTCCAGGATGCCGCGCACCTGGGCGGTGGCCTCCTTGGCCTGATCGGCGAGGTTCTTGATCTCGCCGGCCACCACCGAGAAACGGCGCCCCTGCTCGCGGGCGTCGGCCGCCTCGATGGCGGCGTTGAGCGCCACCAGATTGGACTGCTCGGCAATCTCGTTGACCGTGGCGATGATCTCGCCCACCGCCTGGGTGCGCTCGGACAGGGTGATGATATTCTCGGCCACCGTCTCGGTCTGCTCGCGGATGGCTTCCATGCCCTGGGAGGCGTCGCGTACCGCGTGCAGGCCGGCATTGCCCGAAGTGGCCACCGCCTCGGCGGTGCCGGCCACCTGGCGCGAGCGCTCGGCCACCTGCTTGCCCGACAGGCTGATTTCCTCGACGGTGGTGGTGATCTCCTGCACGGCGGCGGCCTGCTGCTTGGTGCCGGCGGCCTGTTCCTGGGCCGAGGACAGGATGGCGGCGGCGGCCGCGGTGAGCGCGTCGCAGGCCGAACGGGTCTGCAGCGCGATGTCGCGCTGACTCTTCAGCATCTCGTCGAAGGCTTCCTGCAGCATGCCGATCTCGTCCGAGGAACTGATCTCCAGCGGCTCGATGCGCAGGTCGCCCTCGGCGATCTTGCGGGCTGCCTCGGCGCAGGCGGCCAGCGGGTCGGCGATCTGGCGGCCGATCAGGCTGCTGACCACCAGCCCCGACAGGGCGCAGATCAGGCCGACGATGATTTCCAGCCCGATCATCGCCCGGATGGAGCTGTCGGCGTGGAAGCTGAGCATCTTGACCGCCGCCTCGGCGGTGTCGCTCAGCTGGGCCTGCAGCACCAGCATTTCCTTCAGCTTCTCCGCCCGGCGGACGTCGCCGGCGCCCAGCGCCAGCAGGCCGGTGGCCGAGGCGTCGTACTGGCGCAGCAGCGTCGCCTGCTCGGCCAGCTTGGCCCGGATTTCCTGGGAGGGGGCCGGCGGCAGATCGGCCCGGGCTCCGGTGTCCAGGTTGATCACCACCTCGCCGCCCTCCATGAGGGCCGCCAGGGAATCGCGCATCAGCCGCAGGGTGGCCTGATGGTCCACCGCCACGCCGTTGCCCAGCAACAGCACCTCCTTGGCGAATTTCTGCGACAGCATGCGCTGACGCCCGGCCATGTCGGTGACCACCGAGTTCTGGCTCTGGCTGCGCAGCACCATGACGTTGAAGGCGATCAACCCGGCCAGGACCAGGGTGAAGCCCAGGGACACCGTCGAGAACTTGCGGCGAAGCTTCAGATTTTTCCACCAGGAGCGGTGCGCGGTCTTGACCATCGGGACTTCCTTCATGACTCATCCGGGTCCTCGACGCGCGTATCCTTCAGCGCGTCCAGGGCCAGAAGCTGTGCGGTATCGAGAAGAATCAGGGCATCGGGGGCGATGCCGGAGATGAAACGCTGCGGCAGGCCGTTGCCGGCCTCGTGCGGGCGGGTCAGCCCGGCGGGGTCGAGGCGGACCACCCGGTCCAGGGCATCGACCCGAACCCCCACCTCGGCGCCGCCGGCCTTGAGGAAGATCACCCAGGTCCGCGCCTCTGGGGCGGGCGGGGTCAGCCCCAGCAGGGAATGCAGGTCGAGCACCGGACGGATCTCGCCCCGCAGATTGGTGACGCCCAACAGGTATTGCGGCTGGCCGGGGACCGGGGTCCAGCGGGCCAGCACCATCACCTCGGACAGGCTGTCGAGCGACAGGGCGTAGCGCTCGTTGGCAATGCGGGCCCCCAGGACGTCGAAGCCGGCGGCGACGCGATCGGCCAGCCCGCGCGGAGCGGCCAGGCGCCGGGCCCGGACCTTCAGCAGTTCCTCGGCGAATTCCGCCTCGCTCCACCCGGCGGGCTGTTCGCCCAGGGCGTGGAGACGGTCGAGGATCGTCGCGGCCTGCCGGGACATCAGGCCCCTCCGACCAGTTTGAGATGCATCGCCACCGCCTCACGCATCTGTCCCACGGTGATCTTCTCGCCGGGATTGACCGGCTGCTCGTCGGCAAGGCCGGCCAGCAGGGCCTGCGCGTTGCGGAACGAACGCACGGCCCCGGCGGCATCGTCTTTCCGCGCCAGGAACAACCCCAGGTGATAATGGGGCAGAACCAGTCGCCGGTCGAGATAAATGGCGCGGCGCAAGGCCTTTTCACAGGGCTCGTCCTCGCCCAGTTGCTCGTGGACCATGGCGCGGTAGAAATGGGCCCAGGCGTCGAGGGGAACGGCGGCGATGATGGCGTCGCAGGCGGCGGCGGCCTTCTCCCACTGACCGCTGTCCGCCAGATCGCGGGCCACCTTCAGGCGGTCGCCCCCCTCGGACGGACCCGCCGCCGGCACGGCCGGGGCCGGCGGCGGACGGGACGGAACCGGCGGGCGGACCCGGCGCAGCGGCGCGGCCTTGGACGGCTCGCCCCGGCCCGCCGGCAGCGGAGCCGGCTTGGGAAGGGGAGGAGGCAGGGATGATGGCGGCGGTGATGGCGGCGCCTTCTCCACGACCGCCTCGTCCGGCCGGTCCACCCGCTGGTAGAGGACGGCGCCGGGGGTATTGACCGTGCGGAAGCGGCTGAACAGCCGCTGATTGGGCTCTGCATGCCCCATGATCAGCCAGCCGCCGTCGTTCAGGCTTTCGTGGAAGCAGGGCACCAGGGATTCCACTGTGGCCTGGCTGAAATAGATGATGACGTTGCGGCAGATGATGATGTCGAAGCCGGCGATGTTGTCGGCCAGCGAGGGAAACGGGCTCTTGATCAGGTTGTGGTACTGGAAGCTGACGTTGCGCTTGAATTCCGGGCGGATCTGCCACTGGCTGCCGGCCCGCTCGAAACAGGCGGCGCGCAAGCTGTCGGGCATGGTCCGGAACGCCCATTCGTCGTAGCGCCCTTCCCGCGCCCGGGTCAGGAATTTCTGGTTGATGTCGGTGCCCAGCACGGTGACGTGCCAGCCGGCAATGCGGTCGCCGAACTCGCGCTCCAGCATGATGGCGACCGAATAGGGCTCGGGGCCGGTGGCGCAGCCGGCGCTCCAGATGCGCAGGCGGCGGACCGGGCGGTTGCGCTCGATCACCTCGGGCAGGATCAGGTCGCGCAACGCGTCGAACTGCTCCTTGTGCCGGAAGAAATAGGTCTCGCCGATGGTCAGTTCGGCGATCAGCGCATCCATCTCCGCCTTGCCCTGCCCCTGGGATTGCAGCAGGCCGAGATAGGCGGCGCAATCGCCGCACCCGATCTCCGCCATGCGCTCGGCCAGGATGCGGGCCAGATCGCCGTCCTTGTCGCGGTAGAACGCCATGCCGGTGGTGTCGATGACCAGGGCCTTGAGACGAGGAAAGGCAAGGTCATCCAGGATGGCGGCGACGGCCGGGGACGGATTGGCGGTGAACAGACTCACGACCCTGATTCCGTCATGGCCCGGAATCCGTCAGTTCGGCCAGACGGGCCTGGGCGCGGACCTGGAACTCGGCCAGCCTTTCACGCTCCTGCTCCAGCAGGATGCGGTCCCAGTCCAGCAGGTTGAGCGCCCGCCCGTCCCGCTCCAGCACCTCGGCCAGGCAGTCGTTGAAGGACTGGCCGGCCGGCAGGCCCATGACGGTGAAGTCGCCGATCTCGCGCACCCCGTCCACGTGCTCGACCAGCAGGCCGAGCCCTCCCTCGGCGGCGCGGGGCCGCATGACCAGGATCGAGGCGTCCAGCCCGTACGGCGCCCCCGCCGGCAGCCCGAGCAGCCGGGCGAGCCGCAGGACCGGCACCGCCTGGCCGCCCAGGTTGAGGATGCCCTCGACCATGGCGGACAGATTCGGCGGACGGTCGAGCCAGGCCACCGGCACCACCTCGCGCACCTCCTCGACCGGCAGGCCGAAGCCCTGGCCGGCCAGATGGAACATCACGACACCGGAGATATTGGCGGGAACGAAGGCCATGGCGGCGGCGTCCGTCAGACGAAACCGAGGAGCCCGGCCAAGCGCCGCGCCCCCTCGATTCCCATGCCCAGCAGGGCCAGCCCGCCCAGCAGCACCACCACCAGGAACGCCGCCAGCACCAGACGGTTCCCGATGAAGAAATGCACCACCTCCAGATGCCAGCGCTCCATGCGCGTCCGGTCGCCGTACAGCATGCGGTCCAGCTGGTCGGTCTTCTGGCGCATGCGGGCGTCGTCGGCGGGAACGGTATTCTCGGCACAGACCGCCTGCCAGCGGGACAACCGGGCGATGGCCTCGTCGCGCGACGAATGGGGGCTGACCGTCTCGTTGTTCTTGGCGGCGATGGCGATGTGGCGGCCGATGAATTCCTCGGTGAAGTCCAGATGGGCCTGGGCCGCCGGCGATTTGGGGGCGAAGGCGCAGACCGGCAGCCGCGAGGTCGCCGCCTCGATCACCGTGTTATCGCGCGGAATCTCGGTGCGGTAGACCGTGCCGCCCAGGCGCGCCCGGATCAGCTCGTTGATCTTGCGGGTGGTCTTATTCTTGTCGTTGATGGTGAACAGTACGCCCTGCAGCAGCAGATTCTTGTTCAGCCCCTCCTGCACGTACTTGATGGAGGGCAGGGTGCGCAGCAGGCCGTCATTGGCGTAGGGCGTGGCGGTGACCGGAATGATCACCGCATGGGCCGAAGCCAGGGCGTTGATGGGCAGGATACCCAGCGCCGGCGGGCAGTCGATCACCACATAGTCGCAGTCCAGCGCCGTATGGGAGAGGATGTTGCAGAGCGTCCGCTGGGAATTCTGCATCTCCGACAGCTTGATCTCGATGCCGGCCAGGCTGTAGGTGGAGGGCAGGACCCTGACCCCGTCGAACATGGTCTCGACCATGACGTCCTCGACGGCGGCGCCGTTGGTGAAAAGATCGTAGATGCCCTGCTTGGTCTTGGGATCAATCCCCAGGCTCTTGGTGGAATCACCCTGCGAGTCCAGATCGATGACCACCACCGATTTTCCGAATGCCGCCAAGCATACCGCCAGGTTGGTGCTGGTGGTGGTCTTGGATATCCCCCCCTTCTGATTGAAGATGGCGACAATATACGGTCTCATGGGAATCCAACACCCATGCCGACCGGCCGATCAACACTTAAACAATTCAGGGTGATTTCCAAAACTCTCCCCCTCGCCGGCATAATTCGGAGCGTATCGTCCAGTCCCGCATACGATCATGCTCCAGGTTCTCCCTCGCCCGGCGCGTATAGCTTAAGCATAGAGACAAGGACGTTGCAACGAAAGACACCATGGAATTCTTTCCCCGGCGGGCGTTGATCGCCCCGGAGGAGGATTCCATTGAGTCGAGTCGAAGCGGGAAAGACCCGGAAAGCCGACTCGACAGTGGCTTCGAACCAAAACCCGCCTTATTTCGCTACAAATAAAAACGCCGCCCGCATTTTCGGCGGGCGGCGCGGAAAACGAAGCCCCCCCGATCAGGCCGGCGGGTAGCAGCCGGCCATGAACAGCAGGTCGCCGTTGGCCTTCACCCAGGTCTGCTTGGGCGCCAGCTTCTTGGTCTCGGGGTGGGTCCAGGTGTACTTGGCCCAGGCGCCGGCCGGGCCGGACTTGCCGGCCTTGATCATCTCCTGGATGATCATCACGCCGTTGACGTCCTTGAGGCCCGGCAAATCCTTGTTGTCGATCAGCTTGGGATTGATGGCGTGGGCCTTGAAGATGCCGTCCATGCTCGAGACGATGACGTAGAGCTCGCCGTTGACCCACTCCTTGTTGCCCTTGTCCATGAAGTCGGCATAGGACTTTTCCAGGCCCGCCGACTTGTAGTGGGCGATGGCCTTGTCCACCAGCCCCTGGGCGGCGGCGCACTCGTCGGCGGCCCTGGCGGCACCCGACACCCCCACCACGGCAAAAGCGGCCAGCGCAACCATTTTGACGAAATTCTTCACGGGCTTTCCTCCTGGTTGTTGTTACGCGGACTTCAGACGGGCGACCAGCCCGTCCACCTGGGATTGCAGGCGGTCGAACTCGCCCACCAGGGTCTCGGTGGTCACCTGGACCGTGGCGGCGGCGTTGCCGACCTGATCGGCGACGCGACGGACCTCGCCGATGCCCGACGACACGGTACGGGTTCCGTCGGCGGCCTGGCTGACCGATTCGGAAATCTCGGAGGTGGCGCGGCCCTGCTCGGACACCGCGCCGGTAATGGCGGCCAGCGCCTCGTTGACCCGGCCGATGGTGGCGACGATGCCGTCGATGGCCCGCACCGCCTCTTCGGTGGCCGCCTTCATGGCGGTGATCTCGCCGGTGATCTCCTCGGTGGCGCGCGCCGTCTGGTTGGCCAGGTTCTTCACCTCGTTGGCCACCACGGCAAAGCCCTTGCCCGCATCGCCGGCCCTGGCCGCCTCGATGGTGGCGTTGAGCGCCAGCAGGTTGGTCTGCGACGCGATGTCGTTGATCAGGTTGACCACCTCGCCGATCTTGCCCGAGGCCACGGTGAGGGTCTTGACGGTCTCGTCGGTGCGGGCGGCCTCGGCCACCGCTTCCGAGGCGACGCGCGACGATTCCTCCACCTGCCGGTTGATCTCGCTGATGGAGCCCACCAGACGCTCGGCCGCCTGGGCCACGGTCTCCACGTTGCCGTTGGCCAGTTCCGAGGATTCCGCCACCTGGGCGGTCTGGGAGATGGCGGTTTCGGCATTGGCGGCCAGCACCTCGGCCTCGCCCCGGATGGAATCGGCGGCGCGCGACGCGTTCTCGACGGCGCCGCGCACCGTGGTCTCGATCTCGCCGGCCAGTTCGGCCATGGCCTGGCGCTTGGCGGCCTCGGCCTGGCGCTGCAGCGCCTCCTGCTCGTCGGTCAGGGCCTTGACCCGCTGGGCGTTCTCCTTGAACACCTGGACGGTGGCGGCCATGGCGCCGATCTCGTCCTTGCGGCCGATGGCCGGCACCACCACCGCCAGATCGCCCTGGGCCAGACGCTCCATGGCGCCGGTCATGCCGCCCACCGCGCTGGCGATGGCGCGGACCAGCAGGAAGGAAATCAGCGCCAGCAGCCCCAGCACCCCCAGGGTGATGCCGATGAACAGGGCGCGGGTGGTGCCGGCGCCCTTGCTGGCCGACAGGCGCTCGCTCTCGACCATGCGGGCCTCCAGCGCCACCATGCTCTGGGTCTCGGCCATCAGCGCCTGGAAACTGTCCTGGGCGGTCCACATGAAGGAGACGGCGGCGGTGAAGTCCATCTTCTGCATGGAGATCACCTGATCGGTGGCGTTCTTGTACGACACCAGCCCGGCCTCGATCTTCCTGAGCAGGGCGTCCTCCTCGCCGGTGACGGGGAAGGCGGCGCGGAAGGCGCCCAACTGCTTCCCGGCCTTCTTCATGCCCTCGGCGAACGAGGCCTCGATCCTGTCGACCTTGGCCGCCTCGACGCCGGCGGCGTTCCAGGTCAGCAGCCGGTAGAGATCGGAATGGGAATCCTGCAGCACGTCGGACAAGTCGCCGATCTTCACCGATTTGGCGAAGGAGACGCCGGCGATCTCGTCCAGCGTCCGGCTCTGCCCCGCCAGTCCCTGCATGCCCACCCAGGCGATGATGACCAGCCCGATGGTGGCGACCACCGGGACGATGGCGATCTTGGCCCAAATCCTCATGTCGTCGAGAAAGCTCATTTCACCCTCCGCGGCCGGCGCCGGCCGGAGGCTACGCTCCACCACCCCGCCGAAGCCATACATCTCAGCCATCCGAAAGCACGTCACAATGGATGACGCACCTATTAAACAGTCATGCCGTAGACATTCAAAGATTCAATTGTAATGAATCCTTTCATTATGACTTATGTTTAATAAGGTATTTACTGTATCATTACTTATTTTTTGATACAGCTTTAGCCGATGGCGGCGGCGTTCCCGTGCGATAAGCCTTGAGAACCGCATCGGCGGCGATCCGGCCGTCAGCGATAGAGCGGTCCAGGTTCGACCAGCTCCAGTCGTAATTGATGTTATGGGCGACGGGGATCTCGACCACCCTCACCGTCGAGCCGCTCTCCAGCAGGTGGTACTTGAACAGCTTGACGTCGTCCTCGCTGGTGGTGGCGGCGAACAGCATCACCAGGTTGTTGAGCGCGTCGTAGAGGTTTTCAGGCCGGCGGATCTGCTTGCGGTCGAGGATACGGCTGACCCACACCTCGTCCAGGTCGGGATGGTTGGTCAGCAGGTCCTCGAAATTGACGGTGTCGATGGTGGCGCCCTCGCAATAGACCTTGCCGTTCATGGTCACCGGCTCCTCGATATAGGGCAGGGCGGAACAGGCGCACAGGGTCTCGGCCGAGATGGGCTGGTACTTGGAATCCTTGTTGCTGAACAGCTCGAGGCGCTGGTCGCTCAGGTTGTAGGAATTGTGGTAGAGCACCGGACGGCCCGGCTGGTACAGGGCCTTGAAATCGATCTGCTCCAGGAAGGCGCTGTCGGGATAGAACACCCGCGACAGCCCCTTGGTGGCGCTCTTGTACATCAGGCTGGTCATGAACCGCGACACCGGGTTGACCGCCAGGACCTGGTTGAGGATCAGGGCGTTGAGATTGGCCTGCGACCACTTGCCGGGGTCCCTGGAGAAGGCGACGATCTCCTCGGACGCCGCCTTGATGGCCTCGGGGATCACCAGGTTGCGATAACTGTTGGAATCCAGCACGAAGTTCAGCGCGTTCTCCGCCGCCGCCTCGAAATCGGGCGCGAAGGCCGCCGCCACCGGGAATTTCTCGTAGACGTCGTCGGGGCGGAAGATGCCGCGGAAGAAATCCACCGACGTCTCCACCTCCTTGCCCGGCGCGGCCTGGTTCCAGACGATGCCCAGCCAAGCGCCGATGCAGGCCAGACTCCACACCTCGAAGCGGATATCCGGTTCACGGTGGAGGCGCTCCAGCGCCCCGATGGACAGGCCGACGGCCGGGCCGCCGCCCGCCAGACAGATCGCGCGCTTGATCGCCATACTCATCCCCCTCTGGCCAACCCACCGCAACGGCACGGGAAGAACGGTATCTTGCGATGCGGTATCTCGCAATAGTTACAAGGTATACCCCGGAAAGCTGCACTGACGATGACACTTTCGCCTCGCTGGGAATTCCCCTATGCTGCCATTGCGTGATCGAGGGGATCTGGGGATGCATCACGGGGCGGGGTCTGCGGAGTTCAAGTGGCGCCACCTGATCGAGGCGGTGGAGGAATTCGGCCAGGGTTTCACCGTGTTCGACCGCGACCTGAACCTGATCCTGTGCAACAACCGTTTCCTCGAGATGCTGGACTTTCCGCCCGGCTTGGTCCATCCGGGCACGGTGTTCGCCGACTTCATGCGCTACAACGCCCTGCGCGGCGAGTACGGGCCCGGCGACGTGGAGGAACTGGTGGCCGAACGGGTGAAGAAGGCCCGCAACTTCACCGCCCATTGCTTCGAGCGCGAACGCCCCGACGGCACGGTGATCGAGGTGCGCGGCACCCCGCTGCCCGGCGGCGGCTTCGTCACCACCTATACCGAGATCACCGACCGCAAGCGCGCCGAGCGCATGCTGATCCACGCCAAGGACAAGGCGGAGGAGATGGCGCGGGTCAAGGCCAACTTCCTCGCCACCATGAGCCACGAGATCCGCACCCCCATGAACGGGGTGCTGGGCATGCTGCACCTGCTGACCGGCTCGCCGCTGACGCCCGAGCAGCGCGACCACCTGGAAACCGCCCAGTCCTCGGCCCGCGCCCTGCTGGCCATCATCAACGACATCCTGGATTTCTCCAAGCTGGAGGCTGGGCAGATGAAGCTGGAGGCCACCCGCTTCGACCTGCACCGGCTGGTCGACGAGATGCTGGCCCTGATGAAGGGGGCCGCCGCCGACAAGGGGCTCACGCTCCAGGCGCGCCTGGGAGACGGAGTGCCGCACCACATCGCCGGCGACCCCACCCGCCTGCGCCAGGTGCTGACCAACCTGATGGGCAACGCCGTCAAGTTCACCGAGAAGGGCGGCGTGGTGGTCTCGGTGAAGGCGGAGCCCGACGGCCCCGCCCCCGCCCGCCTGCGCTTCGAGGTGGCAGATACCGGCATCGGCATCGAACCCGCCGCCGCCCCGGCCCTGTTCGCCGAGTTCGTCCAGGCGGATTCCTCCATCACCCGGCGCTTCGGCGGCACCGGCCTCGGCCTGTCCATCTGCAAGAGGCTGGTGGAGATGATGGGCGGCGAGATCGGCTTCGACAGCGTTCCGGGCGAGGGGACCACCTTCCACTTCACCCTGCCGCTGGTTGCCGCGGCGGAGGATCGCGACACGGGCGCCATGGTCAACGAAACCGGCGATCTGCCGTCCCTGTCGGTGCTGCTGGCCGAGGACAATCCCGTCAACCAGAAGCTGACCACCACCCTGCTCCGCCGCTGGGGCCAGCGGGTCACCCTGGCCCACAACGGGGCCGAGGCCATCGCCGCCGTGGCCCGCGAGCCCTTCGATCTGGTGCTGATGGACGTCCACATGCCGGGCATGGACGGGCTGGAGGCGACGCGGCGCATCCGCGCCATGGCCGGCCCGCTGGCCGCCATTCCCATCATCGCCATGACCGCCGACGTTCTGGACGGCGATGCCGCCCTGTGCCTGGCGGCCGGCATGGACGACTACGTCGCCAAGCCGGTGGAGCCCGCCCGCCTGCTGGCAGCAATCAAGCAAGCCATCAGGCGCTGAAGCGCTTCACGTACCGGCCCGCGATGTCGGCGGCGTTGACCACCACCAGCACGTCGGTGGTGTTGAACGGCCGATCGATCACCGCCCCGTCGCCGATCACGCCGCCCAGCCGCAGGTAGCCCTTGAGCAGCGGCGGCAGCGAGGCCAGCACGCGGCGCGCTTCCCACGGCGAGTCGATGGCGGCGAAGTCGACCTTGTCGGCGCTGTCCAGCGCCCGGCCGCGCAAGGCGGGCGGCGCCAGATGGTTGTCGCGCAAGTAAGCCAGTTGCGGCGCCAGCACCCGCGGATCGGTGCCCGGCAGGCTGCCGCAACCGAACAGCAGGCGGATGCGGTTGTCCACCATGTAGGCGGCCAGCCCCTGCCACAGGGCCTGCAAGGTGCCGCGATGGCGCCAGCGGGCATCGACGCAGGAGCGGCCCAGTTCGAGGATCTCGCCGTCGGCCGCCAGGAACGGCCCGATGTCGAACTCGCCGGCCGAATAGAACCGCCCCACCGCCTCGGCCGCCCGGCGGCGGATCAGGCGGTAGGTGCCCACCACCTCGCCCTCGGCCAGCACCAGCAGGTGGTCGCAATGGCGGTCGTAATCGTCGAAATCCAGTTCCAGGGCGCGCATGGCGGCGCTGGGCCTTGCCCCCATTTCCTCGTAGAACACCCGGTAGCGGATGCGCTGGGCGGCGGCCACCTCTGCCCGGCTTTCGGCGAGGCGCACCTCCAGCCCGTCGGGGAGGGCCGGATTAAGGGCGTGGACGGCCGTCATCTGGTGGGTCATGACTCACCTCGTCTGTTTGCGGACAATGGAACTTGGACGGAAGCCGGATCAAGCGCATCGCTTTCCGGCTGCTCCGGCACAACATGCCGGCCTTCGACAGGAGAGGTTTTATCGCCGTCCATGGCTATCCTATAACGCAAGGGCTTGTGCCGCCGGGGTGAAACAATTATTACATCATGTGGTTCATCCGTTATTTCCGGTATGGACCCATTCACTGAGGAGCAGACATGGCCGAGTCCCGTATCGCCTCCGTCGAGGGCTTCCAGTTCTCGTTCCACACCCAGGACCCCGAGACGCCCATCCGCAAGGTCCAGGACCGCTGGGTGAAGCAGGACTGGGCCTGCCAGGTGGAATACGAGGGCGAGTGGTGCCTGTTCACCATCCACGAGTTCAACGACGGGGTGTTCGAGCCCTCGGCGGTACAGGGCGTATTCAGCGATTTCGCCGGAGCGGCGGCGGTGGAGGTCACCACCCGCTGGCTGCAGCGCCGCCTTGATGAAAAGGACCGCGCCAAGCGCCGCCAGCGCGACATCTTCCTGGGCGCCCTGGCGGTGGTCGCCGCCCTGGCCCTGGCCGCCATCTCGCTAAGATGAGCCGGGCTCCCCATATGGGGAGATGACCACGACGGACGGAGGCGGCTTCATGTCGCTTTGGGGACCCAGCAAGACGGTGATGGTGACGGCCGAACAGGCCCTGCCCGGCCGAGCCAGCGCAATCCACCTGCCCGAGCGCCATTACGTGCTCGACACCCATCTGAAGCCCCCCTTCCCGGTGGGCATGGAGGTGGCGGTGTTCGCCATGGGCTGCTTCTGGGGGGCCGAACGGCTGTTCTGGAAGACCGCCGGCGTGTACTCCACCTCGGTGGGCTATACCGGCGGTTTCACCGAAAACCCCACCTACGAGGAAGTGTGCACGGCCCGCACCGGCCACACCGAAGCGGTGATGGTGGCCTTCGACCCGGCGAAAGCGCCCTATTCCGCCCTGCTGCGTCTGTTCTGGGAAGGCCACAACCCCACCCAGGGCATGCGCCAGGGCAACGACATCGGCACCCAGTACCGCTCGGCCCTCTACTGGACCACCCCGGAGCAGGAAGAGGCGACCAACACCTCGCGCAAGACCTATAGCGAGGCGCTGCGGCATGCCGGCTTCGGCGCCGTCACCACCGAAATCGCCCCGGCCGGACCGTTCTATTGGGCCGAGGATTACCACCAGCAATACCTGGCGAAGAATCCCGGCGGCTATTGCGGCCTGGGCGGCACCGGCGTGCGCTGCGCCTGACTTTTATCCTGGAATTGTTCCAGTCCGCTCCCCACCTGAAAATCAGGCTTGGGAGGAAGGGGGGTTCGGCCATGGCGACCTGGCTCGAAGACCAGTGGAAAAGCGGCGACCCGATCATCGACGCCGAACACCAGAAGCTTCACCAGATGATCCGCTCCATGGCGGCGGTGGTGCGCAACGACCCCGGCCTCGGCCTGGCCATCGAGGCGGTGGACGTCCTGGCCGAACGGATGCGCATCCACTTCCGCATGGAGGAGACCCTAGCCTCCAGGGCTCATTCCGACGCCGTCGCCACGCTCAAGCAGGATCATCAGCGCCTGCTGCGTCTGCTGGCCCCGGTGCGCGACGCCCTGCAGGGCGGCGACCAGGACGGAGCCAAGACGCTGATGGAGGATTTCCACGCCCAGTTGGACCAGCACGACCGCGAGGTTGATATTCCGCTGTTCCGACGGTAGGACGGCTGTTCCAAAGACAGGGCGGCGCCGGGGATCAATGGCGGTAGTTCAGCCGGTCGTCGAACAGGTGGCGGGGTCCGAACAGGTTGACGCTGACCGCGCCCTTGTCGGTGTGGATGTCCATGGAGGCGAAGACGGCGTCGCCCCGCCGCTGGATGCTGCGCACCCCTTCCATCACCACCGGCGGCGACAGGCTGACGGTGGCTTCCTTCAACTGGAAGTCGGCGGTACACAGGCCCAGCACGGTATTGACCACCTCGGCGGCGGTCTCGCGCAGGTAGAGTTCGCGCTCCTCCTCCGGCACCGGCAAGGCGGCGGTGGCCTTGTCGAGGATATCGCCCAGCAGGCTCTGGTCGAAGCTGAAGGCGATCAGCAGGCCTACCGGCAGCCCGAATCCGGCCACGGCGGTGATGTCGTGCAGCCTGACGGTATCGATCCCCAGGTCGTGGACGTCGAAGCCGTCGATGCGCGCCACCCCTTCCCCGGCCAGCACGGCGCTGGTCTGGTGCAGGATGGCGGACAGGGTATGGGCCATCATCTCGCGCCCGGCCGCGGCGGTTCCGCCCCTCCGCCCGGAGAGGCGCCCGTCACCATGACCATAGAGTGCCGAGGTCTTACGCATACCCTTAACGATACACGTTCCGCAGCCACCTGAAAACAACGTAAAATTACCACCACCCGACAGCCATACAACCTTTCAGCCTTATCGCCGAGGCGGTCAGGCCTCGACCTCGACGTCGGCGACCGGAGCCCCGACCGGTACCACGTCGCCCTCGGCCACCCACCAGCGCACCAGCCGCGCAGCGAACGGGGCCTCCACCTCCTGGGCCACCTTGTCGGTCTCCAGTTCGTAGAGGGGTTCGTCCAGGGCGAAGACCTCCCCCGGCTCCTTCAGCAACCGGGTGATCGCCACCTTTTCCACATTGTAGCCGTAGGACGGAACGGCCAGCACCTTGATCATCACGCGGCTCCTGTCATGTCGCGGATGGTCTCCGCGACGGTTTGCGGCTGGGGCAGATAGGCGTCGCCATAAGCCCCGCTGAATCCGATATGCACGTCCGGGCGGCCCAGAATCCGGGGCGGGCAGGCCAGGCGACTCCAGGCCGTCGCATCGGCGCAGACCTCGCTGACGATCATCTGGCCGACGCCGCCGCTGACATTGTCTTCCTGCACCACCAGGAGCCGGCCGGTCTTGCCGACCGAATTCAGGACGGCCGCCTTGTCCCAGGGCGCCAGGCTGCGCAGGTCGAACACCTCGACGGAAGCGTCCGGCTCCAGCAGGCTCACCGCCTCGAGAACCACCCGGACGGTGTTGCCCCAGCAGATCACGGTGATCCCCTCGCCGTCGCGCAGCAGCTTCGCCTTGCCGAAGGGAATGGCCGGAAGCTCCTGGGGCACCGCCTCGGACACCGGGAAAAGCCGCTTGGGCACCAGGATGACGGCGGGGTCGCCGGCATGGGCGGCGGTCCAGAACAGGCCGACGGCGTCGGCGGGGGTGCTGGGCACCGCCACCCGCAGGCCGGGAACCTGGAAGAACGCCGCCTCGCAGGCCTGGCTGTGCCACATTCCCGCCCCGGCCACATAGCCGCCATAGGGGGCGTAGATCACCGCCGGGCAGGTCCAGGCGCCGGCCGACCGCCAGCGCAGGGTGGCCAGGTCGTTGACGATCTGGCTGAGGGCGGGGCCGCAGAAATCGACGAACTGCATCTCCAGGAACGGGCGGATGCCGGCGCCGGCCAGCCCGGCCGCCACCCCGGCGATGGTGGCCTCGGCCAGGGGCGAGTTGTGCACCCGGCCGGGGAACCGGGTCGATTGGCCCCGCGTCAGGCCGAACACCCCGCCCTTGGGGTCCTCCACGTCCTCGCCGAACAGCAGGCAGCTGGAATCCCGCTCGAAAATACCCTGCAGCGCCACCCCGACCGCCCGCGCCATGGTCCACCGGCGGTCCGAGAAGTCCTGGGGCAGGCGAAAGGCCGGCAGGTCGGCGGCCGACGGCGCCAGGCGGTCGCCGAGCGCCGCCACGGGCTCGGGATCGGGCTCGGCCATGACCTCCTGGAAGATGGCGTAGACCTCGTCGGCCATGGTCCGGCGCCGCTCGGCCATCCCGTCGCCGGACACCAGGCCGGAGGCGACGGCCCGTTCCATGGCGGCGGCGACCGGGTCGCGCTCCCACTTGGCGCGGATCGCCTCCTCCGGCAGGTAGCCGCGCTGGTCGTCGAAGCTGGAATGGCCCTCCAGCCGGTCCAGTTCGCACCACAGGATGGCCGGGCCGCCGCCGCCGCGCAGCCCAGCCATTACCGGCCGGGCCGCCTCGAACAGCCCCCCGGGGTCCCGCCCATCCACCCGGGTCACCGGCACGCCGTCCAGCATGCCGAGCGCCAGGGGATTGAGATCGGCGGTCGGCGTGCTGATGCCGAATCCGTTATCCTCGACCACGAACAGCACCGGCAGGCGGCGCTCCACCGCAAAGGCCACCGCCTCGAAGAACTCGCCCTGGCGGCAGGAGGCCTCCCCCGTCAGGGCCATGGCCACATGCGGCAGCCCCCGGCTTTTCATGGCCCAGGCGAAACCGCAGGCCGGCAGCAGGTGATGGGCGACCGGCGACAGGGCGCTCCACACCCCCCGCTCCCGGTCGCCGAAATGCCCCGGCATCTGCCGTCCGTTGGCCAGGGAATCCGCCTTGCCCAGCAGCAGGCGCGCCAGTTCGCGCACCGGCGTGCCCAGCGCCAGCAACAGCGCCTTGTCGCGGTAATGGGGAAAGACCAGATCGCCCGGCCGGATCAGCTGGGCCAGGGCCGCCAGGGATTCGTGGCCCACCGACGAGACGTGGAACGGCGCCTTGCCCTGGCGGACGGCAATGGCCTCGCGCCGGTCGCATTCGCGGCTGAGCATCATGGCGCCGAGCGCCGCCAACGGCTCGAACGCCACTTCGCACCCATCCATGCGGTTATCCCCCTACGAAATGGTTCGGCCGAGATCGACGCCGAACTCGGCGATATGCTTTTTGGCGGTGTCGTAGCCCAGCTCGAACATCCGCTCCATGTTGGAGGTCGACCAGTCGAGCGCCGCCGGCAGCCAGTCCGGCGGAATGTCGAAGCGGATCTTGACCAGTTCGACTTCCTTCTTGGGATGGGCGGCGTTCCATTCCTTCAGGTAGTAGTGCTCGAACAGCATCAGGTCCTTCCGGCACACCTCGACCAGCGGCAGGATCATGGACTGGGAATAGGCCTGGAACAGGTTCTTGGGACGCTGGATGTAGTTCTGGTTGCCGAAGGCGTCGAGGACGACCAGGGTGCGGATATCCTCGTCGGTTTCCAGCAGGCCGCTGAAATTGTAGGTGTCGACCGCCCCGCCCTCCATGAAGTAGATGCCGTTGACATCCACCGCCTCGTAGATGAAGGGATAGCCGAGCGAGGCGCCGAACGTCTCGAAGTTGATCTCGCTCTTGTCGTAGACCACCACCTTCTGGTCGGCGATGGAATAGGCGTTGAGATAGACCTCTTCCGGGAAGTCCTTGATCTTGGAGAAATCGATGAACTGCTCGAGCAACGGCGCGTGGGAGCACAGGCCGCTGCTGAAGAAACTGGTGGTCGACGGCGTGGTGATCGCCCAGATCAGCTGGATCAGGTCGCTCATGAGCTTCTTGCCCTTGCTCATGCCGTACTGGTTCACGACCTTTTCATAGAAGGGCAGCTTGGTCAGCAGGCCGCGATACATCTCGGCGATGCGGCTGCCCTTCACGAATACCCGGTAGTTGATGGGAAGGACGTTGAAGATCGCGTCGGAGACGCTGAGATTGATCGAGTTGCGCAGGTTCTCCTGGCGGCTCAGGCCGTCGGCGGGCGAGGCGTACATCAGGGCCATGGCGCCGCCGCCCCCGGCCCCCGAGATCACGTCGAACTTCACGCCGGCTTCGTCGAAGGCCAGCATGGCCCCCGTCATCAAGGTACAGTTGGGAGCACCGCCACCCAGCACCAACGCCATTTTCGTCATGGTTTCCTCCTTGCGTTCACGACCCTTCGTCACGAAGCCGGCCGAGACAATTCCCGTGAAATAACTCTCTGGATAAACGCCTCGTCCTCAATGATAGAATAGTGCGTTCCCTCGCGCATGAGGATTTGCAACTGTCTGTTGGTGAACCGCCCCCAGCCCAGGATATCCTCGCGCGAGACGAAGATGTCGCCGATGGCCACGAAGCAGGTGATGGGAACGTCCAGCGGCGTCCTGCGCCGGTAGCGATAGGTGCTGGCCATCTCGAAATCGGCGCGGACCGCCGGCAGCATCAGGCGCCGCAATTCCGGATCGGCCAGCAGGTGCTCGCTGGCGGCGATATCGAAGTGGCGGACGATTTCCGCGAAGATCGGCCCCGGCTGGCGATAGGGCGGCCGGTCGGGCCGATAGCCGGGCATCCGCGCCAGACGGCGCATCAGGCTGGTCTCGAACGGACCGACGGCCTTGAGCCGGTCCGGCGCGCGCGCGCCGGAACAGAACAGGTGGCTGGGCTTGACCCCCGCCCGTTCCATCAGCCGGCAGGTGGCCTCGTAGAGGGTCAGGCTGCCCAGGCAATGGCCGAAAAAGGCGAAGGGCAGATCCAGCTTGCCGTCCATGGCCGCCATCAGGCGGTCCACCCACCGCTCGAGGTCGCGTTCCGGCTCCTCGGCGATGCGGGTCAGGCGGCCGGGCGGCTCCACCGCGATCACCTCGATGGCCGGGTCCATGGCCGGCCCCCAGCTCCGGAAGGTGGCCGAACCGCCGCCGGCGAAGGGGAAGCAGAACAGGCGGGCCCGCGGCTTTTCCGGCCCGACGATGGTCACCAGCCAGCCGTCCCGCTCCACCGCCCCGGCCGCGCCTTCGGCTTCGGCTTCGGGGATGGAAGCCGGCTCGCCGGCCGTATCCGGCCACAGCTCGTCGATCAACTGGTCGATGCTGGGGCCGCGGATCAGGTTAAAGGTGGGAATCAGCAGGCCGGCGGCGGCCTCGATGCGGTTGGTCAGGGTGACCGCCATCAGCGAGTCGAGGCCGACCTCGCGCAGCGGCCGGCCGGGCTCGATGGGCTCGGACAGGCCCAGCGCTGCCGTCACCTGCTGGCGCAGGAACGCGGTCAGCGCCGCCCGCCGCCGGGCAGGGGAGCCGGAAGCGAGGCTGGCCCGCAATTCCACCAGACCGGCGGCCGGCCCGGCTCCGACCTTGCCCTGGAGATGGGCCAGCAGGGGCGGCGTCTCGGCGAACTGGCCGATGAAGGCGGTCCAGTCCACCTGCGCCACCGCCACCTGCCCCAGGCCGCCGCCGAACAGCAGGTCGAAGGCCCGGCCGCCCGTCTCCGACGAGATGAAGCTGAGACCACGGGCCTGCCACACGGCCTGCGCCCTCTCGTCCAGTCCGCCGGCCATGCCGGCCTCGGCCCAGGGGCCCCAATTGACCGCCAGCGCCGGCAGGCCGAGGCTGCGGCGATGGGCCGCCAGGGCGTCGAGACAGGCGTTGGCGGCGGTGTAATTGGCCTGGCCCGCCGACCCCAGCAGGCTGAGCACCGAGGAGAACAGCACGAAGTCGCAGGGGCCGGCGTCGCGGCTCGCCTCGTGCAGCCACCAGGCGCCATCCAGCTTGGGCGCCAGGACACGCCGGAATTGCGCCCAGTCCATTCCCTCGACCATGCCGTCATCGACCAGCCCGGCGCTGTGGTAGATGCCGCGCAGCGGCGGACCCAGAGCGCCCACCCGGCGCATCAGGCGCCGCACGTCGGCCCGGTCGCCCATGTCGGCCTTGACGATCACCACCCTGGCGCCGATCGCCTCGATGGCGCGGGTCACCGCGGCGGCATCAGCGGCCTTGCCGCCCTGGCGGCCGACCAGCACCAGCACCTCGGCCTTGCGGCTGCGGGCCAGCCATTCGGCCACCCGGCGGCCGATGGCTCCCAGGCCGCCGGTGACGACATACGTTCCTCCCGACTCCGGCGGGGCCGGGGGCTCGGGCGGGGCGATGGCGGCCAGCCGCGCCACCAGATGCCGCCCCCGGCGGAAGGCCGACTGGGTCTCGCGGTCCGGCCGCGCCAGTCGGGCGGCCAGCGGCGCCACCCCGTCGTCCCCCGCCTCCAGATCGATCAGTCCACCCCACAGGGCCGGCATCTCCACGGCGAGCGAGCGCCCGAAGCCCCAGAGCCCGGCCTGCAGGATCTCGGCCGGCGGGTCGTCCGCCGAGGCGGCAACCGCGTTGCGGGTGACCAGCCACAGACGCGCCCCGGCCTGGAACAGCCCCCGTTCCCCGGCCAGGATTCCGGCCAGGGCCAGGGCGGTGCCCAGCACCCGCCGCTGCGCCGTTTCGTCGGTCTGGGCCTGGCCGGCGGCGTCCAGTCCGCAAAGATGCACGATGCCGGCGGGACGCCGTCCCGCCGGGGCGGCGAAGGAGCGCAGCAATTCCCCCATGACCTCGGGCGTTGCGGGAACGTCGGCGGAGACGACCCGCCGGACGACGGCCCCTTCCGCCCCCAGCGCCGCCGCCAGGGCCGGGCCGGTCCCGTCGCCATCGCCGCCCAGCAGCAGCCAGGCGGCGGGACCGCCGCCCGCCGCCGCCGGGGCGGCCTCCTCCTCCCAGCGCAGCTGATAGAGCCCGCTTTCGTCCGGCCGATGGCCGGCCGGCCGGAACATGGCGGGCGGCAACGGCTTCAGGGTGACGCCCTCGAACCCGGCGACCAGCGTGCCGTCCAGGTCGCGGGCCTCCACGTCGACGACGGTGTGGCCGCCATGGCCGGCGGCGGCGCGGCGCTTGACGTGACACCACAGGTCGCGCGCCGCCGACGGGACCATGCGGAAGCGTTCCATGGCCACCGGCAGCGGCAGCGCCGCGCCGGCCGGTGGAGGGCGGCTGAAATCGCCCAGGGCGTCGATCACCGCCGGATAGAGGTGAAGACAGGCGTCCAACAGGGCCGGCGGCGGATAACCGCCGGTTGCGGGTGGATCGACGCAATCGGGCAGGCGCACCCGCGCCAGGGCCTCGCCCTCGCCGCGCCACAGGCTTTCGATGCCCCGGAAGGCCGGCCCGTAGCCCAGGCCCAGCCCCTTCAGCCCGGCGTAATAGGCCGAGGCCTTCAGCGAGGTGGCGCAGCGCCGCTGTATCCGCTTGGCGTCGAAGCCGTTGCCGCCGCCCCGCCCCCGCTCCCGCTCCGGGGCGATTTTTTGCACCACGCCCCGCAGATGGGTCCGCCACGCCCCCTCCCCGGCGCCCAGGCTGGTCAGGGTGAAGCCGGCCCGTTCCCCGTCCCCGGGCTCGACCAGCAGGCAGACGGGGCGCTCCTCGTCGTCGGCCAGGGCCAGGATGTCATCCTGGGCGACATCCACCACTTCGAGCGCCGCCGCTCCCAGGCTGTGGCGTGCCGCCCCCAGCGCCGCCGTCAGGCCGGCGGCGACGGGCAGGACCATGGACTCATGCACCCGGTGATCGCCCAGCCACGGCAGCCGGGCGCGACCATAGGTGGCGTCGAACTGCTGCACGGCAAGGGGCGACGGCCGGCGATGGCCGGCCAGTTCCCCGTCCGGGGAAACGGCCGGACGCCGGGGCGAGGCCTCGGCCTCCAGCCAGAACCGCTCGTGCTGGAAGGCATAGGTGGGCAGGGACAGCCGGCGGGAGCGGAACGGGGCGTCGAAGCACCGCCAGTCCACTGCCACCCCGCGGCGATGCAGGCCGGCGAGACTGTCCAACAGCGTGCGGCCCTCGTCGCCTGCCTTGCCCAGCGTCGGCAGCCAGGCGAGGTCGCCGCCCGCCACGCCATCTTGCGCCAGGGCCAGCAGGCCGCTTCCCGGACCGATCTCCAGATATTCGGTGATGCCCATGCCGGCCAGGGTCGCGGCGGCGTCGGCGAAGCGCACCGCCTCGCGGGCCTGCCGATACCAGTACTCGGCGTCGGGGGCCGTCGCCATGGTCTGACCGGTCAGGGTCGAGACCCAGGGAACGGAGGACGGCCGGGCCCCGGCCCCGGCGGCGGCCTGGGCCAGCCCGTCCAGGGCGGGAGCCATCAGGGCGGAATGGAAGGCATGGGACACCGTCAGCCGCCTCGCCGCGACGCCCTGCCCGTCAAGGGCGGCCAACACCGCCCCGACCGTCTCGGCCTGCCCGGAAATCACCGTGTTGCGCGGTCCGTTGACGGCGGCCACGTCGATGGTTCCGGCGGGATATCCGGCCAGGGCGGCGCGGACCGTACCCTCGTCGGCAAACACCGCCGCCATGGCCCCGCCCTCGGGCAGCGCCCCCATCAGGCGTCCGCGTTCGGCGACCAGACGGGCGGCCTGATCCAGGGACAGCGCGCCGGCCAGACAGGCGGCGGCGAACTCGCCGATGCTGTGGCCGGCCACCGCCATGGGCCGGATGCCCCAGGCCCCCAGGCAATCGGCCAGGGCGACCTGCACGGCGAACAGCGCCGGCTGGGTATGCTCGGTCCGGTGGATGGACGCGCCGCCTTCACCCTCGGAAAAGAGAACGTCGAGGATGGAGCCGCCGAGATGGGGGGCCAGGGCCGCCGCCACCCGGTCCAGCGACTCGCGGAAGACCGGTTCCGACCGGTAGAGCGACCGGCCCATGCCGGCGAATTGCGAGCCCTGGCCGCTGTAGAGAAAGGCGACCCGCCGGGGCGTGTCCGGCACCCGCCCGGCCTGCTCCGGGCGGTAGGCCGCCAGCCTGTCGCGCAGTTCCGCCCAGGATTCCACGGTGACGGCGAAGCGGTGGGCGAAGTGGGCGCGACCGGCGGCCAGGGTGTGGCAGACGTCTCCCAGATCCATGGCGGGATCGCCCGCCGCCACCTCCCGGTAGCGGCCGACCAGGGCGTCGAGCGCCGGCACGGTCCTGGCCGACAGCAGGAAAAGATGGCGCGGCCGCCGGGGGCGCCCCGAGGCCGGCGGGGCGGCGGGCGCCTCCTCGACGGCGACGGCGGCATTGGTGCCGCCCATGCCCAGGGCGTTGATCAGGGCCCGGCGCGGCTGGGTTTCTGGCCGCCAGGGCAGCTTTTCCGTATTGATGAGGAAGGAAGTGGTCTCAAGCTTCAACAGCAGATTGAGGGTGCTGAAGTTCACGTTGGGCGGCACCACGCCGTCGCGCAGCATCAGCGCCGTCTTGACCAGCGACACCAGCCCCGAGGCGTTCTCGGCGTGCCCGACATTGGGCTTGGCCGAGCCGATGGGACAGGGCGGACCGCCGGCGCAGCCCGGAAAGGCGCGCTTGAGCGCCGCCAGTTCCTTGGGATCGCCCACCGAAGTGCCGGTGCCGTGGCATTCCACATAGCCGATTGTGGCCGGCGGGAAACCGGCCTGGGCCAGGGCTTTGCCCAGCACCTCGCCCTGGGCTTCGGTGCTGGTCACCGTGTAGCTTGGCTTGCGCCCGCCGTCGTTGTTGACGGCGCTGCCCCGGATGACGGCGTAGATATTGTCGCCGTCGTCGAGCGCCTGGCGCACGTCCTTCAGCAGCACCGCCACCACGCCGCTGCTGAACGCCGTCCCGCCGGCATTGGCGTCGAAGGTGCGGATATGGCCGTCGGGGGAAAAGATCGATCCCTTGACCGCCACATAGCCGGCCCGCTGGGGCACCCTGACCGTCGCCGCCGCCGCCAGGGCCATGGAACAGTCGCCGTCGCGGATCGCCTTGCAGGCCAGATCGATCATCACCAGCGAGGTGGAGCAGGCCGCCTGCACGTTCAGGCTGGGGCCGCTGAGGTCGAGCTTGAAGGAAATGCGGGTCGACGCGTAATCCTTGTCGTTGCCGAAATGCAGCTGGCTGGCCGTCCCGCCGTAGCGCGCGTCCGGATGGCCGGACAGCGCGTTCATCATGTAATTGGTCACCACCGTGCCGGTGGTGGCGTAGACCGCCACCGGCCCGTGCCCCCGGCCGGGAGGATAGCCGGCATCCTCGAAGGTTTCCCAGGCCACCTCCAGCAGGTGGCGCTGCTGCGGATCGATCAACCGGGCCTCGTGGGGGGAATAGCCGAAGAAGCCGGCGTCGAAGCGGTCGTGCCCGTCAAGGACATAGCCGGCCTTGACGTAATGCGGGTCCCTGATCTGCTCGGCGGGCACCCCGGCGGCCAGCAGTTCCGCATCGGAAAAGCGGGTGAGCGATTCCGTGCCGTCGCATAGATTGGTCCAGAACTGCCGCCAGTCGGACGCGCCGGCCAGCCGGCACGCGATTCCGATGATGGCGATCCCCCCCGGCTGCGCCACGCCGCCGCCTCCCCGTTGCCAGATGGAACGCTACCAGTCCTCGCCGTCGTCGGGCTCGTCGCCGAACAACGAGCCGCCATCGGCCAGATCGGCCAGGCGCTCCAGGGTGCGCTCCATGAAGTCCTGCATGGAGGCCAGGTAATCGATCCAGATCTCGATCATCAGCATGGCGAGGCGGAGCTGGAAACCGGCGACCCGCTGTCCGGGATTGCTGCCCCCCATGGCCATCAGCAACGGCAGCATCTGCATGAACGTTCCCATCTGGAACGGCATCTCGCGGTCATGACCGCCGCCCCGCCGCTCGCGGCGCGGGCCACGGCCACGACCTTTGCGGGATTTAATATCGTCAGAATCTCGCTCAGAGTTACTTTCATTCGACCGGTCATCATCTCGCATATCGATGCCCACCCATCTTGCCTTCGATTAAGGAGCCATTTGCACCGATTACGCCTTATTACGAGACATGGCAAACGATTTTCCGGCAGAATGCCGGGGCCTCCGCCCGGCCGGTCCCGGGGCTTCCGAATATGGCAAGGAGGCAAATTATGGAAATAGGCAGTTGAAAGCGTACCTCGGCTCAGTAAGATTGCAATTGGCGGGCTTTCCAGCAGTCAGCACGGCCAGAACACAGCAAAGGCGCCCATAGGTTGAGCCAGTCCAGCGTAAAACCTCTATTGGCCACAGTGGGAAAGGCGCAGGAGCTGAGCCGTGACCGCGAGCGCGTCCTTTGGCGGGGAGAGACCGCACCCGGGGAATCGGCGCTGGTGCTGGTTCCGGCCGGGGACGAGCCTTCGGCGCGGATGCTGTCGCGCTTCCGCCATGAATTCGCCCTGAAGGACAGGCTCGATCCGGACTGGGCCGTGCGGCCGATCACCCTGGTCGAGCGGAGCGGTTCCGCCGAGATGCTCCTCGAGGACCCCGGCGGGGTCATCCTGGACAGCCTGTTGCGCGACCACGCGCGGGTGGACGGCGGGCTGGATATCGGGGAATTCCTGTCCCTGGCCCTGCGGATCGCCCAGTCCCTGGCCCGGATGCACAGCCGCGGCGTCATCCACAAGGACATCAAGCCGGCGAACATCCTGGTTCCGCCGGACGGACAGCCGGTCCGCTTCACCGGGTTCGGAATCGCGTCGCAATTGCCGCGCCACCACATCGCGCTCGACCCCATCGAGACCATCGAGGGAACCCTGACCTACATGGCGCCCGAGCAGACCGGGCGCATGAACCGGTCGGTGGACTGCCGCAGCGACCTGTATTCCCTGGGCATCGTGTTCTTCGAGATGCTGGCTGGCCGGCCTCCCTTCGCCTCGGATGATCCGGTCGAGCTGGTGCATTTCCATGTGGCGCGCAAGCCGCCGCCGCTTTCCCAGCTCCGCCGGGATGTTCCCGGGCAGATCTCCGACATCGTCGCCAAACTGCTGGCCAAGCCGGCCGAGGAGCGCTACCAGACCGCCAGCGGCCTCGCTTCCGACCTCGGGCGCTGCCTGGAATCCTGGCGGCAGCACCGCTCGGTGCAGCCCTTCCGGCTGGCCGCCAAGGACATGCCCGACCGCCTGGTCGTTCCCGAGAAGCTTTACGGCCGCGCCGAGGAATTGCGCCGGCTGCAGGCCGCCGCCGAGCAGGTGACGGCCCGGGGCACCCTGGACGTCGTCATCGTCACCGGCTATTCGGGCATCGGCAAATCGGCCCTGGTCGGCGAATTGCACAAGGCCCTGATCGAGCCGCGGGCGCTGTTCGCCTCGGGCAAGTTCGACCAGTACAAGCGCCACATCCCTTACGCCACATGGGCCCAGGCGTTCCAGGGAAGCATCCGCCAGGTCCTCGGCCAGGGCGACCAGCAACTGGCGGAATGGCGCCGGGCCATCCTGGACGCCCTCGGCCAGAACGGGCGGCTGATCACCGACCTGATCCCCGAGCTTTCCCTGCTGATCGGCGAACAGCCGCCGGTCCCCGACCTGCCGCCCAACGAGGCGCAGGTCCGCTTCTTCGCCACCTTCCGCCGCTTCCTCAGCGTCTGGGCGACGGCCGAGCATCCGCTGGTCCTGTTCCTCGACGACCTGCAATGGATCGATCCCGGCAGCCTGAAGCTGTTCGAATACCTGGCGACCCACAGCGAATTGCGGCATCTGCTGCTGATCTGCTCGTACCGCGACAACGAGGTGGGGCCGGCCCATCCGCTGGCCCTGTCGCTGGATTCCATCCGCTCGCGGATCGCCATCGAGGAAATCCTGCTCCAGCCGCTGTCCATCGGGCACCTCAACCAGATGGTCGCCGAGACGCTGTCCTGCCCGCAGGACAAGGCGGAGCCCCTGGCCGGGATCATCGGCAGCAAGACGGCGGGAAACCCGTTCTTCGCCATCCAGTTCATGCAGGGACTGTTCGAGGACGGCCTGCTCGCTCCCGGCCCCGAGGGATGGCTGTGGAATATCGAGCAGATCGCCCGGAAGAACTTCACCGACAACGTCGTCGACCTGATGGTCGGCAAGCTGCGCCGCCTGCCGCAAGGCACCCAGAACGCCATGCGGATTCTGGCCTGCCTGGGTAACACCGTGGCGGTCAGGACGCTGCAGATCGTCCATGGCGCCGCCGCCGCCCTGGACGACGACCTGGACGAGGCGCTGCGCGCCTCCTATCTGGTCCGGCGCAAGGACGTCATCCGCTTCACCCACGACCGCATCCAGGAAGCGGCCTATTTCCTCCTCCCCGCCGAGGACCGGCCGGCCGAGCATCTGCGCATCGGCCGCGAACTGGCCGCCAACCTGGACGAGGACGGGATCGACGATGAGATCTTCGACCTGGTCAACCATTTCAACATCGGCGTGGACCTGATCGCCGATTCCGGGGAAAGACAGCGGGTCCGCCTGATGAACGTGCGGGCCGGCGAGAAGGCGAAGGCCTCCGCCGCCTACGCCACGGCCCGCACCTTCTTCGTGCAGGCCATGGACATGCTGCCGCCCTCGGCCTGGGAAGACGATTACGAGGGAACCTTCCGGCTGTTTCTCGAACGCACCACCTGCGAATTGCTGCTCGGCAATTTCCAGCAGGTGGACGACCTGTTCCCGCTCATCGTCGGCCGGGCGAAAAGCAACGCCGACCGCGCCCGCGCCTATCGGCTGCTCATTCTCCGCAACCAGGTGGCCGGCCGTTACGGCGAGGCGGTCGAGGTCGCCCTGACCGCGCTGCGCATGTTCGGGCTGACCTGCCCCACCACCCCGGCCGACATCGAGGCGGCGGTGGAAAGCGCCCGGCTGGAATCCAGGGGCAATCTGCGGGGCCGGGAGATCGGCGCGCTGATCGACGCCCCGGCCATGACCGACCCGGACGCCCTGGGCATGCTGGGCATCCTGGCCGACGCCATGCCCTGCGCCTGGATCGCCCGGCCCGACCTTTACGCTTGGCTGGCCCTCAACGCCCTGAACGTCACCCTGGTGCTCGGCAATGACGGCGATTCCTGCGCCGTCTACATGGGCTACGCCATCGTCCTGGTCAGCAAGTACGACGCCATCGACGAATCCCTGCAATACGCCAATGTGGCGCTGAAGCTGCAGGAAGCGCTGAACCGGCCCGACCTGCGGGGGCGCATCCTGGTCCGCGCCGGCGTGTTCATCAACAGCCGCCGCAACCATATCCGGTCGAGCATCGACATCCTGAAGGAAGGCTTCGTCGAGTGCCAGGCGGCGGGGGATTATTCCTACGCGGTCTACGGCGCCCTGGAAATCTCGTGGCTGACCTTCGAGAGCGGCGCGCCGCTCGACGATTCCGCCGCCACGGCCATGACCTATGCCGCCTTCGCCCAGCAAAGCCGCAACAACGGACTGCTGCACACCCTGCGCTCCCAGGAGGCGTTCGCCGCCTGCCTCGCCGGGCAGACCGAGCTTCCGGCCTTCATGGAGCGCGGGGCGGAATCCCTGGCGGCCTTGACCACGGCCAAGTTCGGGACCGGCATCGCCTATTTCCACCTGATGGGCCAACTGGCTTGCATGCTCCATGGCGATTACCGCCAGGCGCTGGAGCAAAGCCGCCAGATCGATCCGTACCTGAAAAGCATCACCGGATGGGTGGCGGAAACCACCTATCACCTGCTGGCGGTGCTCACCCTGGCGGCCCTCGCCGAGGGAGAGCAGACGCCCGAGTGGCGCGCCGAGATGATGGCGCATGTGGACCTGCTGGCCAGAAGGACGGCGAGCAGTCCGGAGAATTACGGCTGCCGGCTGAGTCTGGCCATGGCCGAGGTCGCCCGCGTCGACGGCGACCTGTCCGAGGCGGAGCGGCTGTACGAGGACGCCATCGCCCTGGCGCAGGAGCACGACTTCCTTCACATCGAGGCCATGGCCTTCGAACTGGCCTCGCGCTTCTACCGGGAGCGGAAGCGGGTCCTGATCGCCGACACCTACCTCCGCAAGGCGCGCGATTGCTACGCCCGTTGGGGGGCTCTGGGGAAGGTCCGGCAGATGGAGGCCGCCCATCCCCAGCTCATGGACAAGCACGACCGCTCGGGGGCGGCGGGCGAGGCCCACGGCCACCAGTTCCAGAACCTGGACGTCCTCAGCGTGGTCAAGGCCTCGCAGGCGGTTTCCGGCGAGATCGCCCTGGACCGGCTGGTCGAGACGCTGCTCCGGATCGCCGTGGAAAACGCCGGCGCCGGGCGCGGCGTCCTGGTGGTCGACCTGGGCGGAACGCCGACCGTCGTCGCCGACGCCCGGATCGACGACGGGGCCATCGTCGTCCAGTCGCTGCGCCAGGCCCCCGGCGTCAGCGCCCTGCCCGCCAAGATCCTCAACTATGTCCACCGGGCCTGGAAGCGCGTCCTGCTCGACGACGCCACCCTGGACAGCGATTTCGGCGCCGACGACTACATCAGGAAGCACAAGGTCCGCTCGATCATGTGCCTGCCCATGGTCAAGCAGTCGCGGCTGATCGGCCTGCTGTATCTGGAGAACAGCCAAGTCTCGCACGTTTTCACCGCCGCCCGCGTCGCGGTGCTGGAATTGTTGGCCTCCCAGGCGGCCATCTCGCTGGAAAACTCCCTGCTCTACGAGGACCTCGAGCGCCACAGGGACGACCTGGAGCGCACCGTCGCCGAGCGTACGGCGGAACTGTCCGAAAAGAAGGAGCAGCTGGACAAGATTCTCGCCGAGCAGGAAATCATCCTGGAGAACGCCTCGCTCGGCATCGTGGTGATTCAGCCGGCCCCCGACGGGCGGCGCGTGATCACCCGCGCCAATCGCGCCATCGGCCGCCTGTTCGGGTACGGCATGGACGAACTGCTGGGCAAGGACACCCGGGAGATCTGGAACAACGACGAGGAATACCGAAACGTCGGCGAGGCCTACAAGCTCCTGGCCACCGGCCAGACCTACAGCGGCGAACACGTCATCGGGCGGCGGAACGGAGAACTGGGGTTCTGCAAGCTGGTCGGCACCGCCATCGATCCCTCCGACCTTTCCACCGGCTCCATCTGGCTGATCGAGGACATCACCGACCGCCACAAGGCCGAGATCGCGCTCAAGGCCGCCAAGCAGATGGCGGAAGAGATGGCCGACGCCTTCCGCCACAAGA
>NZ_AONQ01000037.1 GCF_000342045.1 Paramagnetospirillum caucaseum
GGCGCGCTTGAACTCGGCGTAATTGCAGGCGCTGCACACGCCGTGCTCGTCAAAGGCAATGCGGGGCCGCTGGTTGGAAATCGTACACTTCTTGCAGAACTTGACCTCACGCGGCAGGTTATACTTCGTAATGATATCGTGCTTTTGCATGGGTTCTACTCTGTGGGACGGAATGGTCAGGCCGAGACGAGTTTAGCCAGGTTCCTGAAAATGGCGAGCCCGATGGGGCCGCTGCGCTCAGGGTGGAATTGGAAGGCGGCGATGTTGCCGTGCTGAACGGCGGAGCAATAGCTTTCCCCGCCATAGGTGGTCAACGCCAATCTGGCCTGGGGATCGCTGGGCCGCACGTAGAAGGAATGCAGGAAATAGACGTAGGAATCCGGGGCGATGCCGTCGAGCAGGTTGCCGGTCCACGTCTCGCCCTGCGATGGCCGGATGCGGTTCCACCCCACCTGCGGCACCTTGCTGCGCAAGCCTTCCTCACGGGTCTCGTCGAAGCGGACCACGTCGCCCTTCAGCAGTCCCAGGCCGCCATGGGTGCCGAATTCCCGGCTTTCCTCGAACAGAAGCTGCATGCCCAGGCAGATGCCGACGAAGGGCCGGCCCGAGGCGGCGGCCTTTTCGATGGGGGCGATCAGATTGCGGGCGCGGATCTCCTCCATGGCGGTGCCGAAGGCGCCGACCCCGGGCAGGATCACCGCGCCGGCATCGGCGATGGCGCCGGCATCATGGGTGACCAGTGGCTCCAGTCCGACCCGCTGGCAGGCCTGGGCGATGCTGAACAGATTGCCATGGGCGCAATCGATGATGGCGATAGTGGGCCTGGCATCAGTCATGGTCGGTCACCGCGGGCCGGACGGGAATGTGCGCCGCCGCCATGGCCTGCTTGAGGCTGTCCACGGAATTGGGTTGGACGCCGCGCGCCGAGTGGCCGTAATGGGCGTGTGATGAACTGGTTCCCACATCGGTCACCTGGATGGTGTGGTAGTGCAGGATCGAGGCCACCGCCACCGCGTCGGCTCCGGCCGTGGTGACGGCCTCGCAGACATGGGCGGGGGTTCCGGCCCCGCCATGGGCGATCACCGGAATGGGCACGGCGGCGGCGATGGCGGCGATCAGTTCCAGGTCGAAGCCCTTGCCGGTCCCATCCCTGTCCACCGAGGTCAGCAAGATCTCGCCGGCACCGGAGGCGGCGACCTGTTTGGCCCAGGTGATGGCGTCGCGGCCGGTGAATTCGCGACCGCAATCGGTGAAGCACAGATGGCGACCGTCGGGCTGGCGGATGGCCTCGATGGCCACCACGATGGTGGACGAGCCGAACATGTTGGCCGCCTCGGCGATGAATTCAGGGCGGTTGATGGCGGCGGTGTTGATGGACACCTTGTCGGCCCCCGATTGCAGCGCCACCCGGATGTCGTCCACGCTTCTGAGGCCGCCGCCGACGCACAACGGAATGAAAATCTCGCGCGAGGTGCGCTCGATGATGTCGAGCAGGCTGTTGCGTTCGTACAGCGAGGCGACAGCGTCCTGGTAGAACAGTTCGTCGATACCCTCCGCCGAATAGTGCCGCGCGAACAGCTCGGGCTTGCCCAGGACGCGCAGCCCCTCCAGCTGGATTCCCTTGACCAGGTTGGGGGCCTTGATGTCGAGGCGGGCGATCAGGCGGACGGTCATGGCGGGTGGCTCGTCACGACTCTTTTGGTGCTGGGGCCTCGACCGCCCGAGCCATGGTGTCGGTGGGCGGCTCGATGATGAAGGAATCCAGGGACATTCCGGCCTCGGCCAGGATGGCGCGGCAGCGCGCCACGTCCTCGGGGGTGAAGACCGATTTCCACTGGCCGATTTCGCCCGACCGGGTGAAGAAGCCCTTGTAGCCGGGGCGCGAATGGATGGGGCCGGCGGCCTCCTCCTCCTTGCGCACCACCTTGATGTCGGAATCGCGCACGGCGCGGTCCAGCACGTCCACATCGACGGGAATGTTGAGATATTCCAGCAGCGGCCGGTAGGAGGCATGGGGATAGAGCATCATGTTCTCATAGGTGATGGAGAACATGTCGCGCTTGGCGCCGATGCGCTGCATGTCGGTGTAATGACGGATGTAATTGCCCAGGTCACCGTCGATGATCTCCTGGACCATGGCGAACTTGTCCGACAGCTCGGGGCGGTACTTGTATTGGTTGTAGAAAAACGAGACCAGGTAATCGAGCGGATTACGGTAGACGAAGACCAGCTTGCCGTCGAAATACTCGAGGAAACGGGTGGTGTGGCAGTTGATGATGTCGTCATAGGGCAGACCCTTGAAGACATGTCGCCACTTGTCCCTGGGCTTGTAGTTGTCGGGATTGGCCAGATAGGCTTCGCGCGTATTGGGGATTATGTCGTCGGTCATGGCGTAGGTGACCAGCGTGTCGCGATCCACGTAGTACTTGTACAGGTAATTGGCCAGGAAGATGCGCAGCTTGTTGGTTCCCGATTTGGGGATCGAGTTGCAGATGGCCACGTGGCTGTCGATGCGCGGATGGATGACGGCGCGATAGAACGCCTGCTTCAAGAGCGGCTTGACCGGTCCCGCCAGCCGCGAGCCCGCCACGTAAAGGGGTTGAAACTTCATGATTCTTCCTTCTGTGCGGGCTTGGAGCCAGCCTCAGGTGTCGCGAACAGGTCCATGTAATCCCAGCAATCCTTGCACACCGGCAATTCGTCGTGGCGCATGTCCACCAGCATCTCGCGGTACTTGGTGATGACCCGGTCGCTCCAGATCTCCGCCAAGGTCTGGGTCGCGGTGTCGCCCACCAGCATCAGATTGTCCGGATCATTGCAGCAGGCACTGACCGAACCGTCCCAGTTGATGGACAGCTTGTCGAAGATTTCGGGGCATTCCGGATGGTTCTTGACCAGGCTCTCGTGTTCCTTGAGCCAGCGCAGGCGCTCGACCTCGTGGGGCTTGAGACGGACGGCGTTGAGATCGACCAGATCCAGGATGGTGCGCCCGACGCTGACCTTTTCCACCAGGCCGGTGACGCGCTTGGTGAAGGCCTCCACCTGCGCGGGTGTCTCGTAGGTGATGGTGGTCGAGATGTGCAGGTAGGGAAAGGCACGGTCGCCCCTGACCCGGGCCAGCATCTCGATGGTCTCCAGCAGGCCGTCGAAGAAGTCGGTATTGCGCATCTCCTCGTAGGATTTGCGGTCCACGCCCTGAAACGAGAATTTCAGCGATTTCAGGCCGGCATCGATCAGCTGCCCGGCCAGTTCCTCGGTCAGCTTGCTGCCATTGGTGTTCATGTGGCTGACGATGCCTGCGCGCGAGCAGGCCTCGATAAAGTCCACCACCTTGGGATGGAGCAGCGGCTCGCCCCAGCGGATGAAGCGGATGGGGGTGCGGGTGGGGGCCAGCTGGTCGAGGACGCGGTAGAACACCTCCTCGCTCATCAGGCCCTTTTCCCTGCGCTGCGAGAAATTACCAGTCGGGCACATCAGGCAGCGGAAGTTACAGGTATTGGTCAGTTCCAGGTCCACCAGCCGGGGAAAGGCGGGCAGTCCGGCGTACTTCTCGGCCGAGTTGCCCTGGTTGCACAGGGCGTAAAGAGGATCGAGGGGATTGGCACGCTCGGTCATGGCTCTATTCCGCGGCGACACGGGCCTTGACCCGCTCGCATTTCCGCCAGAAGAAGGTGATGTCGTAGTATTCCAGGATGCGCGGGATGGTCAGCGACATGTCCTTGCCGTACATGGACACGCCGGTGTTCAGGATGTCGCGGATCGACTTGGCGTCCCACCACAGGCGGTAGGTCACCTGGCCGGCATAGGTGACCAGCGGACCGCTTTCGTCGCGCCCGTTGTACCAGGACATGACGTCGAAGGCGAAGGGGACCTCTTCCTCGCCGGACTCCAGGCGACCGGCGAAGGCGTCGTGGGCCATGCGCACGGTGGTGGCCCAGCGCCGTGCCTCGCGCAGGCTTTCGGCCTGGTCGGCGGTGACGCGGCCCTCGGCCAGTTCCAGCAGGCATTCATAGGCGAAGTCGAGGGCGGCTACCGCCTGCTGGCTGAACACTTGGCCACGGAAGCGGCGGATCAGGTTGTCACCGATCTCGCCGTTGAGCAGACGTGCATGGTTCTCTGGGCGGGCATAGAATTCCTCGACGGCAGCCTGGGTGTCGAACAGTTCACCTTCGGACTGGCGCAGATATTCGGCGTAGATGCCGGCGACCGGGCTGTCGCCCTGGGCCGAGCGGCCCCAGATCTTCAGCATCAGGTCGTGCTGGGACAGGCCGAGTTCGCGCACATGGCGCCGCACGATGTCGAACTGGGGTTCGGAGAACACCGTGGAGATGAAGCCGAAGCCGCGGCATTCCAGATATTCGGCGAAGGACATGGTGCTGGTGGCAATGCAGACCTCTTCGACCTCGAAACAGGTCTCGCCGTAATAGGTGCCGTGCTGACGGGCGACCAGGCGCCATTTGGTCTGCATGGCGTATTTCTCGCGGCAGGCCTTGGACGCCATCTCGGTGCCCTTGAGCATGCACAGCGTGTTGGAGGAAATCCAGTCGATGCCGGCCTCGGTGTTCATGCGGTAGGCGTCGAAGAAGCTTTCCTTGGTCTCCAGCGGCATGGGCATGATCAGGTCCGAGGAGGACAGCATGCCGCGCTTCTTGATCTCCGAGTGCACCATGTGGAACTGCTCGGGCGTCATGTTCTTGCGCTTGACCACGTCCAGGGTATCCAGGTTCATGGATTGCAGCGCGGTCAGGATCTTGAAGCGGTTCTGCATCAGGTCGGAGACGTGCAGGATGCGCTCGTACTGGCTCTTGCCGGTGGTGAAGTCGAAGGCCATGGGCCAGTGGTAGGTGTCCTGGAGCTTGCGGATGTGCTCGGCGATCTCCACGTCACGCTTGAAGCTGCCAAAGTTGGAATCGGTGATGGCCAGGATCAGCTCGGGCTTGTCCTTGACCCGCTCGGCGATGAAGTCCAGTTCGGCGCGGATGCGGTCCAGGCTGAAGGCGGCGATCTTGTTGTACCAGTCCTGGGCTGCGTTGCAGAAGGTGCAGGAATAGGGGCAGCCGCGCGCCGTCTGGATCATGGGCGAATGCTCGCCGTCGAAGAACTGGTCCATCAGGCCGTCGAGGAAGGGCGAGGGAATGACGTCGATGTCCATCAGGCGCGCCGGGCGCTCGCCCTTGAGCAGGTGACCGTCATGGACGGCCATCAGGCCTTCCTGCACCTCGGCCTTCAGCGTCGCCAGGGTATCGCCGGCCATCAGGCGACCGAGCAGCTTGGCGAAGGGGACCTCGCCCTCGCCATAGGCGAAGAAGTCGATTTCCGGGTGGCTGGACAGCAGCTCGATGCATTCCCCGTCATTGTCGGGGAATTCCGGCCCGCCGGCGATGCAGGTCACGTCCGGCAGCATGGCCTTGGCGTGGCGCATGGACAGATAGTTGAGCTCGGCGTTCCAGCAATAATGGGACATGCCCACCACGTCCGGCTTCCACTCGGCCACCAGCCGTTCGAACTCGTTGGGGTCCTCGACGATCCGGATGTCGAGGTTCTCGGGGCCGCAGACCTTGCGGCCATAGGCGGCGATATAGCCCAGCGCGATGGGCATGAAACTGGAATGGCGCCCCGAGGTGATGTGCTTGAGATGGCTCAACAGGATGCGCAACGGCTTGGTGGACATCGGTAACCTCGTGGAGGGTCGGTTTAGATCTGGCCGCGACCGCGCAGCACGCGCAGGGCCTCGGCCAGTTTGCGGGCGTCGGCGAGCGCGTCGTGGGCCGCCAGGTCACAGGTGAATCCCAGGACTGAATCCAGCTGGCCGGTCACCAGCCGGGGCCTCGGAATGCCGGTACGCTCCACCAGGATGGGGCGCAGATTGGTGAAGGTGGCGTTGGCAAGCGGAAATTCAAGGCCGTACAGTTCGGCATTCTCGCGCATGATGACATCGTCGCCGCCATTGCTCGCCCCCCAGCCCTCAGGCGTCATGAAGGTGGCGAAGCGGTCCAGCGCCTCGGGCAGATCAAGCCCCTCGCGGTCCACCCGCGACTGCTTGATGCCGGTGAGATCCTTGAAATAATCCGACAGGACCGGATTGAAACGGGGCCGGACCATCAGTTCCAGCCGGTCGGTTTCCTCCAGGGTCAAGGCATCCAGCTTGACCGCGCCCACCTGGACCAGTTCGCGGTATTCGCCCGGCCCCGACCAGTCGCGGGCCATGGATCCTTCCCAGGCCGTCCATTCGGTATCGAAGACGACGAATTCGGGGTCGTCGGAGAAACGCATTGGCGGGAAACTCAGGGTCTCCACAGCACGGATGGTGTCCAGGGACATTCTGCTTCCGCTCAATCAAGGTGCATGTTCATCGCACGAACAGGCGGCAAGAATCAAGGATGAGAGACGGGCCTGGGGCCGTCGTCAGGCTGCCGGCGGATCGCCAGCAGGCCGCCGGCGATGATCAGCACCGCTCCTGCCACGTCCGCCCCGCCGGGTGTCTCGCCGAAGAGCAGACTGCCGCCCAGCACCACCACCACGAAGGAGAGGTATTGCAAGGTGGCGACCAGAAAGGCCGGGATCCGCCGCAATGCCTCCAGGAAGAGGATCTGCGCCAGGTTGGCAATGGTTCCCACGGCCAGGTATCCGGCCAGTTCCAAGGCGGTGGGCTTTTGCCAGACCAGGGGCAGGACCAGGGCCGACAGACCCAGGCTGACCAGGGTGAACCACAGCAGGGTGGTCAGGCCGTCGTCGCTTCGACCGATCACCCGGGCCTGGACGGTGCACAAGGCCTCGAACACCGCCGAGGCCGCCGCCAGCAGGAACGGCCATGACGGCAGGCCCAGATCCGGGCGGGCGATCAGCACGATGCCGCAAAATCCCGCTCCGACGCCCAGCCAGCCGTTGCGTCCCGGCTGTTCGGCCAGCAGCGGCCAGGACAGTGCGGCCAGCAGCAGCGGCGACGTGAAGACCACCGCCGTGTAGGTGGCGGCGGTCATGTGGCCGATGGCGGCGAAGCCGGCCAGCATGGCGGCAAATCCCAGGATGGCCCGGACCAGCTGTTGTTTCGGCACCCGGCTCGGGACCAGCGGGCCGCGCAACCGGATGAGCAGCGCCACCATGGGCAGGCCCAGCAGGAAGCGGAAGAACACCACCTCGGGGGCCGCATGGCTTCCTCCCAGCCACTTCAACAGCAGCAAGGTGGCGCCGCCCGCCATGGCGGCGCCCAGGGCCAGGGCGATTCCCGCCCGATGGACGGGTGTCATTCCAGTCCGTTGACGAAGTCGGCGTTGGCCTTGACGAAATCGTCGGGCTGGCCGATGTCGAGCCAGTATTCCCGGATGGGGAAGGCCACCACCTTGCGTTCCGCGGCGATCAGGTCGGTCAGCAGGGTGGTCATGTCGTGATAGGTTCCCTGGGGCAGCAGGGCGAGCACGCTTGGCTCCAGCACGTAGATGCCGGCATTGACGAAGAACTTGTTGACCGGCTTCTCGTCGATGCCCCTGACCTGGTGGTCGTCCATGTTGACCACGCCGAAGGGAACCTCGAACTCGTATTCCCGCACGCCGATGGTGGCGTCGGCGCCGTTCTCCTGGTGGTATTCCAGCAGGCTTTCGAAATTGACGCTGGTCAGCAGGTCGCCGTTCATCACCATCAGGGGGGAGGCCGGAGGCTCGGGGATCAGGCCCAGGGCGCCGGCGGTGCCCATGCGCTGGTCCTCCTCGATGTAGCGGATCTCGCAGCCCCAGCGCGAGCCGTCGCCGAAATGCTCCATCACCATTTTACGCTTGTAGTTCACCGCGAGGTAGAAGCGGTGGAACCCGTGCTTGATGTAGCTTTCCAGGATGATTTCCAGCACCGGCTTGTTGCCGACGCGCAGGAGCGGCTTGGGCGTGCTCTGGGTCAGCGGGTGCAGTCTGGTGCCCAGTCCGCCGGCCATCAACACCACCCAATTGTCACGGGTGGAGGGGCCGCGCTCCAGTTCCTCGATGGTCTCGACGCCGACCACGATGCCTTCCGAATCCACCAGGGGAATCTGGCGGACCTTCAGCGTGTGCATCATGGTCAGGATATTCTCGCGCGAATCCTCGTTATTGGCGGTCTTGGGCGTCGGGTTCATCACCTGGGCAACGCTGTCCTCCAGCCGATGCCCGCTGAGCAGGCCGCGGCGGACATCGCCATCGGTGACGGTGCCCAGCAATTTGCGCCGCGGGTCCACCACCAGCAGGGTGCGGCCCGACACCTCGTCCAGGCGCCGCACCGTGTCGAGGATCGTCACGTCGGATGAGATAAGGCAATTCATCCACTTCATTTGAACGTCCCGATCTCCTTGGCGGGAATTCCGAGCGCCAGCTTGCCGGCGGCCACATCGCGCACCACGGCGGCCCCGGCGCCGATCACCGCCCCCGCTCCGATGCGGATGCCTTGTATCACACTTGCCCCGGCTCCGACATGGGCACCTTCACCGACGCTCACCTCGCCGGCCAGCACGGCGCCGGGGGCAATATGGGCATGGGCGCCGATCCGGCAATCGTGGTCGATGGCGGCGCGGGTGTTGACGATGGCCCCGTTGGCCAGGCGGCAGCCGGGTTGGATGACGGCACCCGCCATGACCTGGGCGCCGTCGGCCAGTTCAACCTCGCGACCGATCACCACCGAGGGGTGGATGATGGTGGCGAAGCGGTAGCCGAGGGCGGCGAAGGTGGCCTGGATTCCGGCCCGCGACGAGGAATCCCCGACCGAGCCGATGCCGTTGACCAGCATCACGTCGGCGCAGGCAAACGTACGGACCCAATCATCGCCACCGGTGACCGGGATTCCCAGCACCTTGGTGCCATGGCGCGAAGAATCGGCATCGGCAAGGCCAAGCACGCGGTGGCCGGTCGCCAGACAGGCATCCAGCACCACCTTGGCGTGGCCGCCGGCACCGATGATGATCAGGGGGAGATGGGAGGGCATGGGGGAGGATAAGGCATGGGGGAGGATTCCGGCACGCTACCGCAGTCCGGGTGAGCCAAAACAGGCCCGCCACGGCTGGGGAAACGGCGCGCAGCATAGTGCGTTCATGTCGTGAACGTCAAGCCGCACGGCGGCCCGAAGGCTCCGATCCGGGCCAGGGCGCCGGCCAGGGCACGGGCATCGTCAAGGGCATCGTGGCGGCGCCCGTCGGCGGGAGCGGCGGTGCCCATCAGGGCGGGGAGGTCGGCGCTGACCAGCTGGGCGCTGGGCAATCCGGTGCTGGCGATCAGCAGCGGATGGCCGTCCTGGAAGCGGTTTTCCTCCAGGGCCAGGGTCAGGCCTTCGAGGTGGCAATTCGCCTGCAGGATCGTTTCGTCGCCGCCATTGCTCCAGATGGCACCATCATCGCCGACGAAGCGGGTGAAGGCGTCCAGCGCCTGGGCCAGGGGCACGCCGCCGGCATCCAGCTCGGCCTGGGTGATGCCGGTCAGATCAATGAAATACGCGCTCAGGATGAAATTGATTCGGGGCCGAATCAAAAGGGACAGGGCGGCGGTTTCGGCCAGCCCGTTCGTGTCGCGCTCAAGGCGGATGGCGCCGATCTGCACCACCTCCATGGTCTCGCCCGGCCCGCTCCAGCCGCGTGCCTGGGCGCCTTCCCAGGTGGTCCATTCCATATCGAAAACGAAGATGGGGGGGGTCATACCTGCCAACCTTTGAAGTGACTCGTTGACCGGTATCTGGCCGCCATTGCCCTTAGGTCCGGGCGGACCATGGTCCGCAGGGCGGCGGCGGCCAAGCGGGCGGAGGCCCGCGCCCGGCGAGGGACGAGGTCGGTCATTTCAATGGCCGACCGGTATCATGGGTCGATCAACTCGTCGGTCCGGTAGCCGTGTCCGGCGACACGGCCCAGCATGTGCCAGTACAGCAGCGGCGAGAGGCCGGTGCCGGGGCGCTTCACCGCCAGGTCCGCCTCGGTCAGCACGGTACCCGCCGCGATGGGCCGCGCGGCCACCAGGCTGGCGCGGGCCACCTTGGCCACCTGCAGCTCCGCCGGTGTGGGCGCCTTCTCGGCCACGCCCAGGGCCTGCTCGACCTCGCGGATGGCGCCGACCATGGCGGCCAGCTCGTCAGGCTCCAGCGAGGCCTTGTGGTCGGGGCCGGGCAGGGCGCGGTCCAGGGTGAAGTGCTTTTCCACCACCATGGCGCCACGCGCCGCCGCCGCCACGGTGACGGTGATACCCTGGGTGTGATCGGAATAGCCCACCGGCAAGCCGAAATGGGCGGCCAGCCCATCCATGGCCCGCAGGTTGACCTGGTCGAGGGGGGCGGGATACTCGGTGGTGCAGTGAAGCAGGGTGACCCGCCCGGCCAGCGGAGCAAGGTCACGGGAGGCCAGGACGTCCTGGCTGGGGTTTCCCACGGGCTGGGTGACGCCGAAGGCCAACACCGCCAGGGCGCCTTCGATCTCGCCCATGGTGCTCATGCCGGTGGACAGGATGATGGGCAGGCCGGTGCGCGCCGCCGCCAGCAGCAGCGGCCCGTGCACCACGGCGCCCGATGACAGCTTCAGCAGATCGATGCCCACTTCGTCCACCAGGAAGCGCAGGCTGCCCAGGTCGAAGGGTGTGGACAGGAAGCGGATGCCTCGGCTACGGCAGCGTTCCTGCAAAGCGGGATAGCACTCCTTGGGCAGCACCAGACGGCGCAGCATGTCCAGCTGGCTTTCACCGCTGCCGGTGGTGACCTTCTGGTACTCGGCCTTGCCGGCGGCACCGGTGGCCAGGGCCTCGGGCTCGAAGGTCTGGAACTTCACCGCGTCGGCTCCGGCCCTGGCGGCGGCGTCGATCAGCTCCAGCGCCAGGGCGGGATCGCCGTTATGGTTGACGCCGGCTTCGGCGATGATGAACACGCCCATGGCTCAGACTCCCAGATCGCGGAACGGCTTGATGAGGCAAGGCTCGGCTTCGGCCAGGATGGCGGCGATGCGGGCCGCGCTGTCGCCCTGGCCATACAGGGACAGAGGGTTGGGCCAGCCGGCGCGGAACGCGGGGTCCAGCGCCCGGACGATGGCGTCCGTGATGGCACCGTCATCCTCGGCGCAGTCGATGATGCTGGCGGCGCGCAGGCGCCCACCCTGGCGCGGCCCGATATTGACCGTGGGTACGCCCAGTGCCGGCGCCTCGATGATGCCGCTGGACGAATTGCCCACCACCGCCGCCGCCAGGGCCATGGCGCTGAGATAATTGACCTGTCCCAGGCTGTCCTTGACCAGCACGTTGGCCCGTCCGGCGGAGAAGGCGGCGATACGCCCGGTGACCGCGTCGCGGCCCGCATCGGAATTGACGCCGGTGATGATGACGCGGGCCTGGGGAAACCTGTCCAGCGCCCGCAGCAAGGCCTCGATCCCGGCCACCGAGGCGGTCGGGTCCATGGTCACCGGATGGTAGGTCGCCAGCAGAAGAGGACCCGGCTCCAGGGGGAAGCCCAGCTCGGCCCCCAGTTCGGGCGCGTCCTTGAGGCGCAAGTCGCGGATGGCGTCCAGGCCGGGCGCGCCGGTCATGTGAACGCGGGAAGGGTCCTCGCCCATCTGGATGATGCGGCGGGCATAAGGCTCGGCGGCGGCGAAATGGAGCTGGGCCATCTTGGTGATGGCATGACGGACCATGTCGTCCACCGCGCCCTCGGTGGCTTCTCCGCCATGGATGTGGGCCAGCGGAATGCGCAGCAGCATGGCGGCCTGGGCGGCGCCCAGGATCTCGGTACGGTCGCCCAGCACCACCACCATGGCGGGCTTCAGGCGCTCGAAGGCCTCGGCCAGGCCGATGACGGCGCGACCGACGGAGCGGGCACTGGCCAGCTCGCTGTCCCCGTCCTCCAGGATGGGCACCCGCGCGGCGATGGCGAAGCCGTCGCGCTCGATGGCTTCGATTGTATGGCCGAAGCGGGGCTCGAGATGCATGCCGGTCACCACCACCTGCAGCTCGATTCGGGGATCGGCGGCCAGCAGGCGCATCAGCCCGGCCAGCAGGCCGTATTCGGCCCGCGACCCGGTGACCACGGCGATGCGCCGGCGATTCATGGCTCTCCGGCCATCTGGGGCGAGGACGGAATGTTGATCAGGCGGCCCGCCACGTCCTCTGTCGTGGACAGGTCCATGCGCGGGCAGCCTTCATGCATGGCCAGCAGATGCATGGGCCGCCAGGCCGGGCGGGTCTGCAACCCGGCGGCGTTGGTGGCGTCGAGCACCGGCTCCAGCAGGGCCGCGTCGTCCAGCAGCATGACGTTCAGCCAGTAATTGCTGCGTGCGAAGTCCGGCTCGGTCAGGAAGCGCAGGCCGGACAGGCCGGCCAAGGCGGCGGCATAGGATGCGGCCAGGGCGCGCTTGCGCTCCAGCTTGGAGGGCAATTGCTCGAGCTGGGCGCAGCCCATGGCGGCGTTGAGGTTGGGCAGGCGATAGTTGAAGCCCATCTCGTCGTGAACGAAATCCCACTTGTGCGGCTGCTTGGCGGTGGTGGTCAGGTGCTTGGCCCGGTCGGCCAGGGCCGGGTCGTTGGTCAGGATCGCCCCGCCGCCGCCGGTGGTGACGATCTTGTTGCCGTTGAAGCTGAGTGTCGAGATCAGGCCGTGATTGCCGGTGTGGCGGCCCTTGTAGAGGCTGCCCAGCGACTCGGCGGCATCCTCGATCAGCTTCAGGCCCCAGGCGGCGCACAGCTCCACCAGCGGGTCGAGATCCACCGGATGGCCGTAGGTGTGCATGCAGACCAGGGCGCGGATCACCCGCCCGGTCTCCCTGTTGACCACATGGCCGTTCTTGCGGATGGCCACCCGGTCGAGATGGGCGGCCAGCTTCGGGATGTCGAGGCCGAGATAATGGGGCTCGGCATCCATGAAATGGGGGATGGCGCCCAGGTAATGGGCGGCGTTGGCGGTGGCGACGAAGGTCAGCGAGGGCATCAGCACCTCGTCGCCCGCCCTGACGCCGGCCAGATGCAGGGCCACATGCAGGGCGGCGGTGCCGTTGACCACCGCCACGGCCCGCGCCGCGCCGGTATAGGTGGCCAGATCCTTCTCGATGCGGTCCACGTAGGAGCCCACCGATGAGACCCAGCCGGTATCCAGGCATTCCTTGACATAGGCCCATTCGTTGCCGGCGATCTCCGGCTCGTGCAGGCCGCAGCGCCCCGCCGGCAGGACCGAGCGCATGGCCGCCACGATGGCCTGGGGCAGGGCGGCGGGCAGGCTGCTCATGGATAGGCCAGTTCGTAATTGCCGTAGAAGGGCTTGTTGACCTCCACGTCGCTGAACAGGCCCTGGTTGAGGGCGCCCAGCAGCTCGGCGACGCCGTCACGCACGGTCATGGCGGGCTCGAAATGCAGGACCCGCTTGATCTTGGCGAAATTGACCCGGTAATTGCGCGGGTCGGCGCCATGGGCCTGATAGCGCACCGGCGCCGCGGGCAGGAAGGCTTTGATGGTATCGACGATGGTCTGCTTGGTGGCGTTGTTGACGTCGCCGCCAGCGTTAAACACCTCGAAGGCGACGCGCTCGGGCGGGGCCTCGATCACCCGGCGGATGACCTCGGAGAAATCCTTGAGGTGGCAATAGGGCCGCCAGGTATGGGCGTCATAGACCAGCAGGTCCTCTGCGCGGAACATGGCGCGGGTGAACTCGCCCACCGTCAGGTCGAAGCGCATGCGGGGCGACAGGCCGAAGGCGGTGGCAAAGCGCAGCACGGTGGGCTGGTAATCCACCTTGCCCTTGAGCGCCATCAGCTTCTGCTCGGCGGCCACCTTGGACTTGGCGTAGAGCGACAGCGGCGTCAGCTCGAAATTCTCGTCGGCGGTGGCGTCTTCCGGGATCAGGCCGTAATTGGAGCAGGTGGAGACGAAGATCACCCGGTTGAGACGGCGCCCGTTGCAGGCATCGATCAGGCGCAGGATGCCGTCATCATTGATGCGGCCCGAGGCCTCCGGGTACTTCTTGGTGATGGGATCGCCCACCAGCCCGGCCAGGATGACCACGTCGGTGATGCCGTCGAAGGCCTTCTCCAGGTGGGCGGGATCGGCCAGATCGCCCTTCATGAACTGGTAATCGGCGTGGTTGAGGTAGGGCGTGACGGTGACGCCGTTGCGGTACAGCAACAGGTCCGAGCAGCGCACCTGATAGCCGGCATCCAGCAGCTTGCCCGTCAGCACCGAGCCGATATAGCCCGCCCCGCCCACCACCAGCACCTTGCGCCGGGCCAGGCCGCGGGGGGCCAGCACCTCCTTGGCGGCGCGCAGCTGCTCGGTCAGGATCTCGGCCTGATACTCCTCGGGCAGATGGGCGTTGACGGTGAAGGCGACCTGATCGGCCCGACGGTACATGCTGGCGCTGATGGTCACGCGGAACCCCTTCTTGCAGTGTCGGCCACCCAGGGCCGACAGTTCGGATCATTATGACTGATACCTCATTCCCGTCCGGGCATGCTAGGGCCAAAACCCGGCAAGACCATAGATGCCGTGGGCGTGAACCACCGAATCCGGGCGATGAGATAATGGTGGAATAATGCCTCCAGGCACTATAATCGTCGGCACATTGTGGTCTATGCCGGGACGGTTCATCGATCGCAATGGTCGATGGAACCTTGAGGGGCGGGTTCATGTGCGGGATTGCCGGGACGGTACGATGGGACGGCCGTGATGATGAGGCCGTTGCCGGGCTTATGAGCCGTGCACTGGCACATCGCGGTCCCGACGCGGACGGATTGGCCCGGCGTGGCCCTGCCGTCCTTGCCCACCGCCGGCTGTCGATCATCGACACCGGCTCCGCCGCCAACCAGCCCATGGATCTGCCCGAGGCGGGGCTGACCATCGTCTTCAACGGCGAGATCTATAATTTTGCCGTTCTGCGGACAGTGCTGGAAGGGCGAGGGCATCACTTCCAGACTCACAGCGACACCGAAGTCCTGCTCCACGCCTTTGCCGAGTGGGGAACCGGTTGCCTGGAGCGTCTGGTGGGGATGTTCGCCTTCGCGGTGTGGGATCAGAGGCGCCGGGTCCTGACCCTGGCACGGGATCGTCTGGGGAAAAAGCCACTGTTCTTTGCCCTGCGCGGGGAAGGCATCGCCTTCGCCTCGGAGCTGAAGGCCTTGCGGCTGCATCCTTTCGTGGACGGTTCCATCAGTTCCAGGGCCGTGTCGCAGTTTCTGTCGCTGGGATATGTGCTGGGGGATGCCTGTATTCTGGACGGCGTGGAAAAGCTTGGTCCGGGGGAAGTGCTGGAGGTGGGCGAAGCCCATGTGGAGCGCCGTTCATACTGGAATCTGGCGGCCCATTTCCAGGCCAAGCGCCGCTTTACCAGCCGGGACGCGGCCATGGACGAACTGGGCGAACTGATCGACACCGCCGTGCGGGACCGGATGGTGAGCGATGTCCCACTTGGGGCCTTTCTGAGCGGGGGGCTGGATTCGGCGATGGCGGTCGAGGCCATGGCGCGGAGCGGTCGCCTGGGCGGAATCGAAACCTTCACCATCGGCTTCAGCGAGCGCGGCTATAGCGAGGCGGCGGAGGCGCGGATTTCCGCCGATGCCCTGGGTGTGCGCAATCACGCCCATCACGTGGATGCGGCCATGGCGGGAATCCTGCCGGCCATGGTCCATGCCGCCGACGAACCCTTCGCCGATACCTCGATGATTCCGCTCTGGTTCCTGTCGGAATTCGCCAGACGCCACGTCACCGTCTGCCTGTCCGGCGACGGCGGGGACGAGGCTTTCGGCGGCTACGTCACCTATGCCGCCGACCGTATCCATCAGATGACCCGCTGGATTCCGGGCTGGGCCGCCGCCTCCGGGGGTAGGATTCTCGATGCCGTGGTGCCGGCTACCCACGCCAAGGTCGGCTGGGACTACAAGGCCCGGCAATTCCTGGCCGGCCATCCGCTTCCCTTTCCCCAGGCCCATTATTCCTGGCGAACCCTGTTCGAGGGAGACGCCAAGACGGCGCTGCTCCACCCTGACCGGCGGGCGGCGGTGTTGGCCTGCCGGCCTTTCGACAGCTTCGCCCGGCATTTCCAGGCGGTTGAGGGCTGCCATTACCTTGATCAGGCCATGTACGTGGACATCAAGACCTGGCTGGCTGACGACATCCTGGTCAAGGTCGACCGCATGACCATGGCCCATTCGCTGGAGGCACGGGCTCCGCTGCTCGACCACCGGGTGGTGGAGTTCGCCGCCGCCCTGCCCGTCGACTGGAAGCTGCGCGGGCTGACGACCAAGTATATCCTTAAGGAGGCTGCCCGCCGCCGCCTGCCGGCCCGGGTCATCGACCGCAGGAAGGCGGGATTTAATGCGCCCGTCGCCCACTGGCTGAACGGCGGATTGGCCGAACTGGCCCGCGGCGTCACCTTGGGCGGGCCGCTGCTGGAATGATGCGACCGGGCGGCGGTGGAACGACTGTGGCGCGAGCATGGCGAGCGTCGTGCAGACCACGGCTTCCGCCTGTTCGCGCTGACTTGCCTGGGCCTCTGGCTGGGCGAAGCCGATGGACTTGGGTCCGGCCTCGGCATATGATCGCCGCCGCTTTTGGGGCGGAGCCCCGCCTTGCAAACAGGGATCTCTGCATGATTTCCGTCGTCATACCGGCCTATAACGAAGAGGGTGCCATCGCCGATACGGTCGAACGTGTCCGCGCCATTCTGGCCGGCATGGAGAGGGGCGGCGAGGTGATCGTCGTCGATGACGGTTCCCTGGATGACACCGCCGCCCTGGCCGAGAAGGCGGGAGCTGTACTGGTGCGCAAGCCGCACAACGTGGGTTACGGCCATTCCCTGAAGCTCGGCATCAAGGCGGCCACCCACGACACCATCGTCATCGTGGATGCCGACGGCACCTATCCCATAGAGACTATCCCGGCGATGATTGAACGATATCGTCAGGGATTCGATCTGGTGGTCGCCGCCCGTACCGGCCCTCATTACCGCGAGTCGGCGCTCAAGCAGCCGTTGCGCCAATTGTTGAAATTCCTGGTGGAGTTCACTGCCGGGCGCACCATTCCCGACGTCAATTCCGGCCTGCGGGTGTTTTCCAAGGCGACGGTGACGTCCTATTTCCCGCATTTGTCCAACGGGTTCAGCTTCACCACGTCGCAGACCCTGGCCTACATGCTGTGCAGCAAGTATGTGAATTACATGCCGGCGGACTACCACAAGCGAGTGGGGGGCACCAAGGTCAGGCTGTTCCGCGATTCGCTGCGCACCCTGCAATACATCGTCCAGGCGATTCTGTTTTACAATCCGCTCAAGCTGTTTCTGGTTCTATGTGCGCTGACCGGGTTGCCCAGCCTGCTGCTGCTGGCGCTGAGCGCCGGGTTCGATGGTGAGACGGGCGTACTGATCGGTTTCCTGGGACTGATGACGACGGTGTTGATTTTCTGTTTCGGCCTGCTGGGTGAACTGCTCCGTCAGTTCCTGGTCGTGTCGAAGAACGAATGAAGGGCGTGCCGTGAGTTCCCTGCTGCGCGAGTTTCACCGTCGCCATTTCACCACGCGCCGGGCCGAGGTGCTGGCGGCCAGGATCGCCGCCCTGCTGCCACAGGGGGCGTCGGTCCTGGATGTCGGCTGTGGCAACGGCCTGGTGGAAAGCCTCATGCTGCGCCGGCGGCCTGATCTGTCGGCCCAGGGCGTCGATATCAGGATTCGACCCGAATGCCTGATTCCGGCACGGGAATATGACGGCAAGACCATTCCTCTGGCCGATGACAGCGTCGACTACGCCATGATCATCGACGTCCTGCATCATACCGACGACCCTGAGGTGTTGATGCGCGAAGCCTGCCGGGTGGCGCGCAAGGGTCTGGTGATCAAGGACCATCTCATCCACGGCTTGTTCGCCGAATCAACGCTCAAGCTGATGGATTGGGCGGGTAATGCGCCCTATGGCACGGTGCTGACCTACAATTTCTGGGCCGAGGAACAGTGGCGTGCCGCTTGGCTCCGCCTGGGGCTTCGGGTCACGGACTGGCAGGGGGCCCTTGGAATCTACGGCTGGCCGCTTACATTGATGTGTGACCGGTCGCTGCATTTTCTGGCCCGGTTGGACAAGGCGTCCTGATTGGCGGCCGCAGGAGTTGACCGTGTTTTTGCTTCAGATAGCGGCTATTTTTGGGCCAAAGGCGGCGGGTGTCGGCGCATTCCGCTGGACTGTGATACGCCCACCGGCCCTAAGGGGCCATGGCGCCAACGCCCGCCATCCGCATTGAGTCCAAATCTCATCACCCTCTAACGCCCCGGATCACCAGATGATGCCAATGAACCATGTGGCTCGCCCCACTCCCCAGCGGCTTTGGGACATCCCACGCACGCGGCCCATCCGCATCTTCTTCAGTACCGTGCCATACGATACGATGAAAATGGGGTACGGCATCAACACGAAGAAATCGAAGAAGAAGATTTACGGCTATACGCCCCCGTTGGGGCTGGGAATGCTGGCGAGGGTCGCCAAGGACTATGGTTGTGATGTGACCGTGAACGATGCCGGTCCTCTCGGTGATGATTTTGAAAGCCTGATTCGGAAAATTGTCGAATTCAAACCCGATATTGTCGGGTTCAGTGTTTTTACGGCCAACTTTGCCCAGGCCGTGGAATCCGTGCGGCTGGTTCGCGAGCATCCGGCTCTGCGCGACACCTTGGTGGTGATTGGCGGCCCCCATGTCTATACATTCCGCGAGAAGACGCTGGCCGACATTCCGGCCGACGTGGCGGTGTATGGCGAGGCCGAAGCCGACCTGATCGAGTTGCTGGAGTTTTACGACGGTACCCGCGCCTCCCTGGAAGAGGTAAACGGGCTTTTCTTCCGGTCGGAACAGGGGATCGTTCAAACCCAGGAAACCCACTCCTCCCGCTCCCTGGATCACTTCGGCTTCCCCGACTGGGATCAGTTCGATTTCTCGCTGTACCGGAACATTCCCGGCCAGATCCGGCGCTATCCCATGACCAGCATGGTGACGTCCCGAGGCTGTCCGTTCCGATGCAATTTCTGCTTCCAGGCCGGACGCTTCGCCGACAAGTACCGTCGCTATTCGCCTGAATTGGTGATCGACGAGATCCAGCGCCTGCAGTCCAGGTATGGAATCCGGGAAATTCAATTCTGGGACGATATCTTCTTCATCAACAAGAAATGGGTGGAGACCTTCTGCCGCCTGATCCAGGAAAAGAAGATTGATATCACCTGGTCGGGCTATGCGCGTGTCGACCTGATCTCGCCTGAGCTGTTGCGCATGGCCCGCGATTCAGGTTGCTGGAACATCTTCTACGGGTTCGAGACCGGAACGCAGGAGATGCTCGATTTCCTCGAAAAGAAGGCAACCCTCGAACAGGCGGTCAATGCCAGCCGATGGACGCGGGAAGCGGGGATCATCTCGCGCGGGTCGTTCATGCTGGGCTTGCCCAACGAGACCCCGGAACTGGGCGAGAAGACCATCGATTTCGCCATTCAGCTGGATCCGGATTACGCTAATTTCAACATCTTCTTTCCCGAACCCGGAACCGGTCTCTATGATTTGGCGGTCCAATCGGGGCGAATGCTGTCCGGTGAATACCTCGGTCGCTCCGTCCCCGTCTATCTGCCTGACGGCTACCAGTCCATCGACCAGATCCGTGATCTTCAAAAGAAAGCATTCCGGCGGTTTTATTTCAGGCCGTCCTATATCGCCAAGCGCATCAGCCGGATTCGCAGTTGGAGCGAGATCGGGCAATACGTGGACGGAGCGATGATGCTGCTGTCCATGAACAAGCCGAAGATCCCCTTTGCCTTTGCGACAGAGAGCTCCAAGACCGGCCAGAAGGGGCGGAATGTATTCTGACGTTGTTGATTCTGAGGGCTAGATTGATGAATTCCATGATCGGTCACGGGAAGTCACCCTATCTGATGTTGGGGGCGGGCCTTTGGGCTGCCTGGGTCCTCCTGGTCTCGTGGTACTATCCGGTCGGGGGCGACGAGCCGGGCTATTATTATTCCGCCCAGCAGATCGCCCTGGGCCGGTGGCCGGTCCTTGATTTCCTGATCCTGCAGGCACCTGGGTTCTACCTGCCCTATGCCCTGATCTCGAAATTCCTGTCGCCTTCCCTCGAAGCGGCCCGTCTGATCTCGGTGGCCTGCGTCATCCTGCTGGCGTGCATGTCCGGCTCCCTGGCAGCCCGCGCCTGGGGCCGCGCCTGGGGCGCCTTGGCCTTCGTCATGGTGGGGCTGTCGCATTTCATGTTCTATTGGAATGTCCAGGTCATTCACTTCCCCCTGGCCAATATGACGGCGCTGGCTGCCGTGTGGTGCATCCTGAGTCGCCGTCCTTCCCTGGCTGTCGCCCTGACCGCAGGCTTCATCACCGGCTGGATGGCCGATACCCGCCTGGTGCTCGGTCCGGTTGGCGGCGTCATCCTGTATCTGGCGCTCCGTCAGGGGAAGGCCGTGTACGGTGGCTGGGGCCCGGCCGCCAAGCGCATCGTGGCCCCCTTTATCCTGGCGGGTATTGTGGCCGGATTACCGCTCCTGGTTCTGCTGGTCGCGGATTTCCAGGCCACGCTGTTCAATCTGGTGGGCGCGCGCGCCCAGGCCGAGGTGGTGAATCGCTGGCAGGCGGATACCGCGCTGCAGGTGGTGCTGAATTTCCTCAGCATACGTTGGGAAACGCTGACGTCGTTCCTGGTGCGTGCGGACGGTTCGCCCAAGGCGTCCTTCGGCAACTGCATCGTCTTTGTTCCGCCTGTCCTGGCGGTGATCCTGGTGGCGAAGCAAAGGCGCCTGCGGGCCTGGTGGGCCGAGGTCAAGGTTGATTCCGTGGTGTCAGCCTCGGCCTGGATGGTTGCCGGAATTCTGGGCATTCACTTCGTCACGGTAGTGTCCGGCGGTTCCTACATCCAATCGATCTTTCCCTTTCTGGTCCTGATCTCGGTGGGGGCGCTGGCGCACGCCACAAGGGGCTCACCCTGCCCACGTCCGGCCAAGGTGGTTCTGGCCCTGGTATTGGCGGCTTACGGGCTTCACTTTTTCTTCTTCACGTTCTCCGCGCTGTTGCGTCGCAATGAACCCAGCGACGGGCGCCCCGTTACGGCGGCCCGGGTGGCCTGCTGGCTGGAACGCTATACCGATCCGGGTGAGTTGCTCATGAATACAGGGGTACTGCCGGTGGCCATGGCGGTGCGTCGCCTGCCGGTCGGTTTCGAGTACAATAACGGCATCGCCTGGATGTTCTGGCGCCTGCACCTGGACGAAGCCGTCGCGCGTCGCTACCACATTTTCAGGGGCGAGGATTTCGAGGCGCTGATGGAATCGGGTGAAATCCGCGTTCTGGTGGATGATGCGCATCTGGACACAGAACTGGTGGATGCGCCCCGCGTGCGGCCTCTGATCGCTCAGAACTACCGAACCCTGTGGAGTACGGGAGGGCCTTGGGCCTACGAGGTCAAGCTGCTGAAATCCGCCTGGCGCGACGATCTGCCCGTGGTGCGACCGGTGGCGGCAGGCGAAGTCACGCGGGCCAAGCTGGCGCGCAAGGGACAGGCCGAGGTGGTGCGTGCGACCGTCATGGATTTCGGCAATTCGCTGCGAGCCTTACCGGCCGACCTCGGCGATACCTGGGCGCGCCTGACGCATGCGCCGTATGAGAGGCGCTGTGCCTCGACCTTGCGCGACATGACCGGTCCCTAACCCGGGACCGCGCCAGGGTCTCATACCAGATCCCAGTGATCGGAACCGATCACTGGGATCGCCCTCATGCGCCGGGCGGGCGCGAGCGCCCTTGGCTGTCGCCGCACCGCACGCGCAGGCGTGCTGCCGAGGTATTTGCCGGCGAAGCCGGCGTCGGCGCGGCCCGTTGGGCCTAGCCATGTCCCAATGAGTCCATCTCATCGGGACATGGTCTCACCCGCTCATGGCCATGGCGTCGAGCACGATACTCCAATAGGGCCGCTCGGGCGAGCCGGGCCGCTTGACGTAGTCGCGCATGTACTGGCCATAGCGGCCACGGTCGAAGTCCAGCGCCCCGGACAGGTCCACCGAGGCCGGATCGTCGATGAAGCGGATGGGCTGGCCCAGGATGGCGGCGAAGGAGTCGAAATAGGGCTTCTGCTCCGGCGCTTCATAGCTGGTGCGGTGCGCCACCTGCATCACCGGCTTGCCGAAGATGATGGCGAAGGCGATGGCCGTGGAGCGATGCGCCAGAACCAGGCGCGACTGCGCCACCAGCCGGGCGGTGGCGTGCTTCAAGACGGTGCGGGTCCCGAACAGGCCGGGCTTGTCGTCGTATTCGGCGCGCGGGCAGGCGGCGATCACCACTTCGAGGCCCAATTCTGCCTCGATACGGTCGAAGATCTCGCGCAGGCGGGCGTAGTAATAATCCGGCGGGGTCGGATGGGTGCCGCCCCTTCCGATCACATCGGGATGGAACGGGTGGTATTCGTCCAAAAAGACGGCGATGGGCCGTTCGGGCTGGCCCATCTCGGGCAGGGCGGCCTCGTAATCCATGGCGTGGGCCCAGACCTCGCGGGTCTCGGGGCCGACGAAGCGGTTGGCAATCTTGCTCTTCTCGCCGCCATGGACCACCCAGGCTGCCTTGGGGATGCCGGCCCAGGTGGGATCGATGCGAGCGGCGAGAGAATGCAGCGGGCGGAACGTCTTGAGGCGTTGGACCAGGCCCGACCCCTCGCTGCCGCCATATCCTGGAAAGGCGTTGGACGAGATCACCATGTAGGGCTGCCCGGATTTGGCGATAGCGCGGTAGACCGGAATGGAGCGCGGGTCCAGCGCCCCGGTGCTGATCAGGCTGATGATGGCGTCGGCCTCGGACAGGGTTGGTGTCACGCGGGCCAGATCGCTCCAGCTGGACACCACGTCAAGGCGGAAGGGCAGGGATTCGCCGTAACACGACCGGTCGCGCGGCACCTCGGGAAAGGTCAGGCCCGACAACTCGATCACATGGACGTCGATCCCCTGGGCCAGCAGGGCGTCGATGCCGAAGCGCTGGCGGTTGCGGGGATTGGCCACATCCTCGATCAGATAGGTGATCTTCTTCACCACGTGGTGCGCCCGCCATCCATGGATACCACCGCCCCGGTCATGTAGGACGAGGCGTCCGAGCACAGGAACTGCACGGCGCCCCGGTATTCGTCGCGCCTGGCCATGCGGCCCAGGGGAATCAGGGCGGCCAGCTTGGCGACGAAGGCGTCGGGCTGGTCCACATGGACGCCGCCCGGCGCCAGGGCGTTGCAGCGCACCCCCTGCTCGGCCCAGTAGGTGGCGAGATAGCGGGTCAGGCCGATCAGCCCGTGCTTGACCACCGAATAGGTCACCGGCTTGACCGGCTGGCATTCGGGCGCCACGTCGTCCTTGCGGTAGAGCCGCTGGTCGGGGGCGATGATTCCTAGATCCGAGGCGATGTTGAGAATGACGCCGCCACCCTTCTCCGCCATGTGGCTGCCGATCAGACGGGCGCAGAGGAAGGCGCCGGTCAGGCCGACGGCGATGTCCAGATCCCAGGCGGCGCGGGGAAACACTTCCAGGCGCGAGCCGGGAATGCCGCCGGCATCGTTGACCTTGGGATTGTTGGCGGCGTTGTTGATCAGGATGTGAATGCCGCCGGTTCGCTCCAGGGTCAGGCGCACCGCCTCTTCCACCTTGGCCTCGTCGGTGATGTCGACGCCCAGGCCGAAGGCCGGGACGTCCCATTCCCTGGCGATGGCCTCGGCGGTTTCCTGGGCGCGGCCCTGATCCAGATCCCACAGCACCGGAACGGCGCCCAGCTCGGCCAGGGCGCAAGCGTGCTCGACGCCTAGCAGCCCGGCCCCGCCGGTGACGATGGCCGTGCGGCCCTTGAGGGAAAAGCGTTCCGGGATCATGGTTCCATTCCTTTGCGCACCTGGCGCAGCATTTCCGAGGCCAGGTCCTGTCCGGCCCGGCAGGCGGCCAGCGACGACAGCGGCTCGGCCCGGCGAGCCACGCAATCGAGGAAATGCGAAAGCTCGGCGAGGAACAGCTCGTTGCGGTCGAAATCGGGCAATTGCTCGGCCAGCGGCGGGCGGCCCGCCTCCTCGATGGTGATGGCAAGCTTGGGCAGTTCCATGGTCAGCCGGCCCTTGGAACCATTGACCACGAAGCGCCGGGCCGGCGGATTCTGCACGAAGGACAGGCTGACCGCCGCTGGGACACGGCGGCCCTCCACCTGGAATTCCATGATGGCGGCGACGCTGTCCTCCACATCGATGGCCCACTCGCCGGTGGTGCCGCCCACCGCGTGAATGTTGGAGGCCGGGCCGAACAGCCAGCCCAGCAGGTCGAGCTCGTGGATCTCGGTCATCACCACGCCGCCGCCCAGGGCGCGCTGGCCGGCATAGAACTCGCCCGGCTTCTCGTAGCCGTGCCAGGAGGGCATGTGGGAATGGACGGTGACTTCCAGCGACTGCACCCGCCCCACCCGTCCGGCGGCCAGCAGGGTGCGCAGGCGGGCCACCAGCGGGTTGAAGCGCTGCTGATAGGCCACCATCAGCGGCAGCCCGGCCTTGGCGGCGGCTTCTTCCAGGTGGGCATAGCCCTTCGAATCAGTGGCGGCGGGTTTTTCCACCATCACCGGCACGCCGGATTCCAGCAAAGCGAGGCAGTGCTCCACATGCAGGGCCGACGGCGTGGACACCACCGCCAGATCGGGCGCCCAGGCCAGGCCGGTGGCCAGATCGGGCAGGGCCGTGACCCGGTACTTGTCCATCACATCGACGCTCTCGTCGATGGTGAGGTCGTTGTTGATCTCGAAGGCGCGACCCTTGGTCCGCACCGCCCGGATCTCCGCCTCGGGGTGGAGGCGGCGCAGGTTGCGCAGGTGGCGCTGGCCGACGCCGCCCAGGCCCAGGAACAGCGCCCGCATCAGCCGCGCTTCTTGGTGACGTAGGAATTGAAGTCGGCCACTTTCCGGAACACCGGCTTGACCGGCTCGCCCTCGATCAGCGGACGCAGGGACTGGCCCGAATCCACCACCTTCCGGAACAGGCCCAACACCTCGTCATAGGCCTCCAGGGTGTATTCGATGTCGTCCATGGAATGCGACCAGCACAGCGCATGGTAGGCGGTCCACAGGATGCCGCGGCGGATCATCTCCTGCTGGAAGTAGGACTTCATCTCCAATTCGTCATAGCGGCCCTGGCCGGTGAACGAGATGATGGTGCGGCAGGGATAGCCGATGCAGGAGGTGAATTCCTCCAGCCCGTGGCTGGCGACCAGGGCGTTGTAGCCGTCCTTCAGCCGGGTGCCCACTGTCCACAGGTGATCGGGAACCTTTTCCCGCTTCAGCTTGGGAATGCAGGCCTTGGCGGCGGCCAGACCGATGCAGTCGCCGCCATAGGTGAAGGAGAAGAAGGTCTTCTCCAGCGCGAACATGTATTCTTTCTTGCCGACGATGGCCGACAGCGGAATGGCGTTGGAGATGGCCTTGGCGAAGGTGGCCAGATCGGGGGTGACGCCGGTCAGCGCCTGGGCGCCGCCGAAATGGAACCTGAAGCCGGTGATGATCTCGTCGAAGATCAGCAGCGCGCCGTAATGGTGCGCCATCTTCTTGACCTCGTGCAGGAAATTGTCCTTGGGCTCGAGGATGGTGAGCGGCTCCATGATGACGCAGGCCACCTGGCCGGGATGGGCCTTGAAGATGGCTTCCAGCGAATCCAGGTCGTTGTAGTTGAACGAGTGGCTGAGCTGCTTGGCGAATTCGGGAATGCCGGAATTCAGGTCGGTGTTGGCGATGTACCAGTCGTGCCAGCCGTGATAGCCGCAATAGGCCACATGCTCGCGCCCGGTCACGGCGCGGGCCACGCGCACCGCCACCGTGGTGGCGTCGGCGCCGTTCTTGCCGAAGCGGGCGGCTTCCGCGCAGGGAATGGCGTCGATCAGCTGTTCGGTGACGTCCACCTCCAGCTCGTTCATCAGCGAGAAGGTGGAGCCCAGCTCCAGCTGCTCCATCACCGCGGCATTCACGTCCGGGTCGGCATAGCCCAGGATGATGGGATGGCAGGCCATGATGTAGTCGAGATAGTCGTTGCCATCCACGTCCCACACGCGCGAGCCCTTGCCGCGGTGCAGGTATTTGGGCGCGAAGCCCTCGACGAACTGGGTGACGCCCTTGGAGAAGGTCTGGCTGCCGGCGGGCACCACCTTCTTGGCGCGCTCGTAGATCTCGTTGGAGCGGGTGATGACGGGCGTGCGGTGGATCATCGGTTCTTCTCCGCCTGGAAACGCTGCCAGCGCTCCAGGTCCTCAGGGGTGTCCACTTCGATCAGGTTGCGGGCGGTGGCTTCGCTCAGGAAGACCGGCATTGTCGCCGACCCCACCAGCTCGCTGTTCAGCTGGTCCAGGATGCCGGCCCGGAAGCAGCAGGTATAATGGTAGGTCATCCAGGCCGGCGGCATGTCCTGGCGGCGGAAGAGATCGTTCTCGATGTACTGGGTGAGGGTGCCGCCATCCCATTGCCAGCAGGAATAGGGATGGGTCTTGGCCGGGATGAAGCTCATCACGCTGCGGGTGCCGGGCGTTTCGGCCACGGCGCGGGCGGTGGCGAAATCCTCGGCGTTCTTATAGAGCACCGGCAGGTAGAACAGCCAGAGCACATCGTCGGGCTCCACCGCCATGGCGGGGATCAGATCCTCGAACATGGATTTGATGGACACCGCCGGCCCGGCCAGTGTGGCGGGGCGGTTACGGACCTCGTAGCCGCGTCCGCGCGCCTTGTCGGCCACCACCGGATCATCGGTGGAGACGATGGTGCGCCCGAACCAGCCCTCGGCATCGATGAAATTTGCGGTCGCGTCGAAAAACATGCGGTTCTTGCCGGGCAGGCCGACCGAGCCGGCACGGGCGGGAATGACGGCGATGTGGCGGGTCATGGTTTGGTGCCTCCGGGAACGGCCATCTTGGAGGCGGCGATCACGGCGCTCCTGGCGCGGTGGAGAATTTCCGGCGGGGTCGAGAACATATCGGTGATGCCGATCAGCTCGGCGGGCCGGCTTTCCTGCCAGTCCACCATCACCCGGCGGATGCGCAGGATGCCGCCATTGGCGATCACCCGGACGGAGCCGTCCGACAGCCGGCTCAACACGCGACCGGCGGCGTAGGGGTGCCAGATCTGGCCGTCCGGCTCGATCTCGGCGTCGAGGACCGCGACCTTGGTCTCGCCGATGAAGGTGAAGGCGCCGGGATAGGGTGGGCCGAAGGCGCGAATGAAGCGCTCCAGTGCCTCGATGGGCCACGACCAGTCAATGGCGCCGTTGGTCTCGGTGTGCAGGCGGGGCAGGTAGGTGGCCTGGTCCTCGTCCTGGGGCCGGGCGGGCAGGGGCTGGCCGGCCTCGGCGGCATCCAGGAAGTCCTCGATCAACTGAGCATAGACCCGGTTGGTGGCCGCCAGGAAGTGGTTGGGCAGGGGATAGGGGTGGTTCAGTTCGCCGGTGCGGGTGCTGAGTAGCAAGCCGGTGTCCACGCCCTCGTCGATCATGTGCAGGGTCGCCGACACCTCGTCGGAGCCGTTCATGATCCGCCAGGAGAAGGTGCCGCCGCCTCGCTCGAGCGGCAGACGCGACGGGTGCAGGTTGAAGACCAGCCCGCCAAAGGCGCGGATGAAATCGCCCCGGATGATGGAGCGGCAACTGCACGAAAAGGCGGCGGTGCAGCCCATGTCCGTGAGGCGGGCGATCAGGGCGCCATCGGTCAGTGTCTTGCTCTCGATGACCTCTACGCCCAATTCCGCCGCTACATCGAAGACATAGGAATAGACTTCCGGGTCGGTCAGCAATTGCCGGTCACGCTCATGGTCGGAGCGGGGATGGGTGACCACCACCGGGGCCGGAAAGCCGCGTTCGGTCAAGCGGCGCATCAGGGTGCACAGATGATGGCCATGGCCCAGCAGGGCCAGCTTCAGCTCGGACTTCGGCGGCAGGTGGATCTCGGTGGTCATCCCGCCTTCTCCCGCAGCCAGGCCAGTTGGCGACCGAACACCTCGAGGCCTTCATCATCGCGGAAGGCCTGCATGATGACGGGGCCGGAAAAGCCCGCTTGCCGCATCAGGTCCAGCACCAGGGGGATGTCGGCATTGCCGCTGCCCAGGTCCACCGAACCGCCGCTCAGCACCCTATCCTTGATGTGGACATCGGAAATCCGGGGGCCATAGGCCGCCCATTCGGCGCGCGGGTCATAGCCCCAGGATGCCGAATTGCCGATGTCGTAATTGACGGTGACGCGAGGCGACGGCAGGCGGGCCAGCAATCCGGCAAAGCGGATTGGGTCGAGATCGGTTTCCAGCGACAGGTTGATGCCCAGGGCTTCGGCCTTGGGCAGGATTCGGGTGAGCGCCGCCACCAGGGAATCTTCCTGGTCGGCATCCTCCAGGCGGGAATGATCGACGCAGGGAATGACGATGTCGCCGATCCCCAATTCGCCGGCGCGGTCCAGCAGGAGGTCCAGGCAGGCGGCGGCTTCGTCCCGGCGCTCGCCCCGGTGCAGCGGTGCCTCCATGAAGTAATCGGCGCAGATGGAAGCCACCCGCACGCCGCTGGATTCCATGGCGGCGCGCAAGGATTCGAGACCGCCTTCGGCCAGCAGGGGATTCTCGGCGGCATCCTCGTAATCGAGGATGAACTCGATCAGCTCCAGCCCGAAGCGGGCGGCCACCGGGAACTCGTCGGCCCAGTATCCCTTGGGATGCGCCTGGTAGCGGCCCTTGTACTTGGGCAAGAGCCGCCCTTCCATGACACCCAGGCGCCAGGGACCCAGCATGGTTAGACCTACAGTCCCATGGCGGCGGGGGTGGGCTTCAGCTTCTCGAGGATCTTGGCCTCGGCCTCGCTGACCTTCTTGACGCCGTCGCCCATGGCGGTCTCGACGGCACGGACCATCTTGACCAGCTTCTCCAGGCCGACCAGTTCCACCGAGGCGGCCTGGTCCGAGCCGTACATGGCGCGATCCAGCGTGATGTGGCGCTCGAGAGACGTAATCCCCATGGCGGCGGCGCCCACGGACACGGCCAGGCCGGTCTCGTGGCCGGAATAGCCCACGCCGCAGCCGTAGCGGGCGCGCAGCGTCTCGATGCACTTGAGGTTGGCGTCGGCCACCGCCATGGGATAGGTGCTGACGCAGTGCATCAGCTCATAGGGGCACTTGGCGGCCTTGAAGATTTCGACCACCGTGTCGATGTGCTCGAGCGAGTGCATGCCGGTGGAGATGAAGGTATGCTTGCCTTCCTCGGCGATCAGCTTCAAGAGCGGGAAGTTGCCCAGCATGGCCGAGGCCACCTTGTTGTACTTGCCGTCGAACTGGCGCAGGAACTTCTGGGCCTCCACGTCCCAGGCCGAGGCGAACCACTCGATGCCCAGCTGCTTGCAGTAGCGGTCGATCTCCTTGTATTCGGCGACACCGAATTCCAGGCCTTCCTTTTGCTGGCGCTGGGTGGTGCCCCAGGGGCTTTCGCGGGGCGAATCCAGCAATTCCTGGGAATAGACCAGATCGAGGGTGCGCTTCTGGAATTTGACGGCGTCGGCGCCGAACCTGTGGGCACCCTCGATCAGCTTCTTGGCGATGTCGAGGTCGCCGTTATGGTTGATGCCGATCTCGGCGATGATGAAAATGGACATGGGTGTCAGGCTCCTGCGGCGCAGAGGTAGTTTTCGACGAAATCGCGGATGACCCCTTCGCCACCCCGCGCTCGGGTAACGAAGACGGCCAGGGAAAGGATGGTGGGGTGGGCGTCGGCGGGGGCGATGGGCTGCCCTACCAGCCGCATGGCGGAAAGGTCGTTCAAGTCGTTGCCGATGAACACGGTATGGGCGGCATCGAAGCCGTTTTCGGCGAGATGGCGGGCCAGGACCTCGCTCTTCTCCTCCAGACCCTGGAGCACCGGAATCTGCAGTTTGCGGGCGCGCGCCGCCACCACCGGATTGGTCTCGGTGGACAGGATGATCTGGGGAATGCCCAGCTTGCGAAGGGCCGCCACCGCCATGCCGTCGGCGCGGTTGACCAGCACGGCCTCATGCCCGGTCTCGTCCACCAGCACGCGGTTGTCGGTCATCACGCCGTCGAAATCGTAGCAGACCAGATCGATGCGGCGGTTCGGGGTCCAGCCGAAGGTGGGGGAGACGGTCATGGCTCAGCGCCCCTTGCGCAACGGGACCATGGCCGGGCTGTCCAGTCCCTCCAGGCTGGCGGTTTCCTCGACCAGCTTGCGCAGCGAGCGGTAGCTGCCCTCGTTCTGGGTTCTGGAGACGAATCCCAGCTTGACGGCCAGCCATTCGCGCAACAGGCGCCAGGTCGGGCCGAGCCCGGATTCCCCCGCCACCTTGAGCAGTACGAGGAGCGGCAGGAAACGGCGCAGCCGGTAGGCGAGCTCCGGGTAGCAGATGACCGCCAGCCCCAGGTTGCGCTTGCGCAGCAGGCCGAACAGCGACGGCAGTTCGGGCGCCTCGCCCTCCAGTTCCATGGCGTCCTGGGTGCCGTGCAGCGAATCCACGGCCAGGCTGCGCTCCACCAGCTGCTTCGGATTGGCGAAGTAGCCGTCGATGGGGCGTTTGCGCTGGCGCTTGAAATAGTTGGTGTCGCCCAGCAGGACCTTACGGTAATGCTCCAGGCCGTACTTGGCCACGTAGGCGTGATTGACCTCGATAGTCACCAGGCTGCGCCATGTGCGCGCGGTCAGGACCGGCTGGTCGGTGAAATTCAGCGTCGAGGTCTCGTCATGGGCGTCGCGGTCGGAAATCTGCGACAGATAGCGCTCCTCGCCCTCCAGGCCGGCGGCAATCATTCCATGGCTGCGGGCGAAGTCGTAGAGCGGCGTGCCGGGCAGCGCCTGGGCATAATTGATGGACAGGTCGTTGGGGTTCTGGTGCGGCGCCAGGGTCATGGCGAACTTGCAGAACTCGATGGTCTCGCGGATGGTCTGGGTGGTCTCACCCGGCATGCCGACGACCAGCTGCACCACGGTGTAGAGACCGGCCTGCACGGTCCACTCCATGGCGTTGTAGTTGTCGGCCAGCTTGACCTTCTTCTCCATGACCTGGAGCATCTTCTCGCTGCCGGTCTCCATGCCGTACATCAGCGTGACGCAGCCGGCATCGCGCATCATGGAGATCAGCTCGGGATTGACACAGTTCACCCGCATGCCGGACACGCGCCACAGCATGTCCAGCGGCTTGATCTTGGCGCAGAACTCGGCCAGCCAGCGTTTATCGGTGCCGAAATTCTCGTCACCCACCACGAAGAAGCCGACGTCGTGATGCGCCTTGAGTTCCGTCAGGCGCGCCACCAGCAGGTCGACGGGAATGTAGCGGATGCCCTTGTCGAAGCGATGGCAGAAGGTGCAACGCGCCACGCAACCCTTGGAACAGCGGATGGTGGCCAATTTCTTGCCTCGGCGGTGTGGCTGGGAGGCACGGGGCTCGCGGGTCAGCCAGAATTCCTCCTCGCCGTCGCACAGGGGATCGTAGACGTAGATGTCGAGAGTGCCGGCACCCTCCAGGTCGGACCAGCAGATGTCGAAGATCTGGCTGGCCGGCAGCGAGGGCGGATACCCCGTGTTGACCAGCTGGCCATCCTTGTTCAGGTAGACTAGGCCGGGAATATCCGTGTAATCGGCGGGATCGATGGTGCTCTCGGCGCGGCGAACCACCTCCAGGAAGCATTCCTCGCCCTCGCCGGTGGCGCACATGTCCACGCGCGAGCGGCGCAGCAGCACCTCGGCGCTGGCCGCCAGGTTGCCGCCCACCACGATCAGGCAATGGGGCAGGGCGGCCTTGACCGCGTCGGCCAGGCGCCTGGTATAGCTGAAGGCGGTGGAAACCACGGCACTGATGCCCAGAACGCGGGGGTTCTGAGCCACGATGTGGCGAACCGCCTCGTCGAAATCGGGGCGCAGGGCGTCGATGTGGTAGAAACCCACATCCTCGATGCCCTTCTTGCGCAGGTAGTTGAGGATCGCAAGGCTGCCGAAGGGCGGCGTGCTGGTCGGCCTTGGCCGGATCGGGGTGGTGACGATCAAGGCCTTCATTGGGGGCACGCCCTGACCGCGTCACGGGGCAGATCGACCCGGACCTCTCCCTGCATCATGTTCATCAGCACCACGACTCTCTCGCTGTCTGTCAATTTCAGGAGGGTTCCGATCTGGTCGGCCAGGGGGCCGTCGATGACACGCACCTGCTCGCCCGGCTGCGGGGTGGGCGGCATCCCGTCCACGATCAGCCCGCCGACCTCGCGCGAGCGGATGGCTTCGATCACCTCTTCAGGCACCGGCAGGGGCGTCTCGCCCTGACAGACCAGATGGCTGACCCCGATGGTGGAGCGGATGGCCCGCCAGCGGCTGCTCTCGCTGTCCATGGAGACGAACAGATAGCGGGGGAACAGCGGGCGCAGAACTTTTTCCTCCCGTCCGGCGTGCCGGCGGGTGCGGCTGAAATGCGGGCAATAGGAGGTGAAGCCCTGGCGCCCGAGATGGGTTTCGGCATTCCGTTCGGCATTGGGCTTGGTGTAGACCACGTACCAGCTCATGAGGGGCCATCCTCGGGGCTTGCGCCGCGGTTCACGTGCAGGACGTGAAGCGTGAAGATCCGCTGCTCGGGGAAGGTCCGCCGCGCCAGTTCATAGGCCGCCTGGGTCTCCGGCATGGCGGTGATCAGCACCGCGTCCACCGGCGGCAGTTCCCCGAAATTCCGCGCCACCGGAGCGCCGCAATCACCGGCGATGCCGTTTTCATCCAGGATGGCCACCACCTTGATGCCGGCGGCATGGGACACCAGTTCCGCCACGTCGGCCAGATCGCCCCCACCCACCAGGGCGATGCGGGTCCAGCCGTTCTCCTTGCACTTGGCGAAGGCCTCCAGGCATTGCAGCCGGGCATATTTCAGCAGCTTGAACGATTGCGACAGGTATTCCGCGGTCAGGCGGCCCTTCTCGCTGAGGCCCTGGGGTGTCAGGTAGTAGCAATAGCGCCGGGCCGGAGCCTGGGTGACCTTGATCAGCCCCTTCTTCAAGCAGCGCTTGAGATAGGAATTGACCAGCCCCAGGGCCACGTCCAGCTGGCTGGCGATGGAGCGCTGGGTCAGCTGGGAATCGCCGTGGACCGCCGTCAGGAGCCCCAGCATGATCTGGGAATCCTGGTCGAAGCGGGAGGCCAGAACCTCGTTGGTGTTGCCTGAATCGCGCATGGGGTTCACGGCCCAAGCTTCTAGCGCGTTCACCCGATGAACGTCAAGCGATCCCGCCATTGCTGACCGACGGATTGAGGGGCTATAACCCTTCACCAAATCATTTGCCAGGATACGATCAAGCCATGTGCGGCATCGCGGCCATCCTTGCCGGGTCGTCGGCCTCAGTTCCGGTGGACGGGGGCGAGCTGCTGCGCATGCGCGAGCGCATGATTGCGCGCGGCCCCGACGGGGCGGGGTTGTGGCTGTCGCCCCATGGGCTTGTGGGCCTGGCCCATCGCCGCCTGGCCATCCTGGATCTGTCCGAGGCCGGTGCCCAGCCGATGGCCTCGGAATGCGGGCGTTTCCGTCTGGTGTTCAACGGCGAGATCTACAATCACCGGGAGCTGCGGGCGGGCCTGGAGGCCGAGGGCGCGCGCTTTCGTTCGCACAGCGACACCGAGGTGATCCTGGCGCTTTATGCCCGCCGGGGCCGCGCCATGCTGGATTCCCTGCGCGGCATGTTCGCCATCGCTCTGTGGGACGAGGAAAAGCAGGGCCTGCTGCTGGCGCGGGACCATTTCGGCATCAAGCCGCTCTATGTGGCCGATGACGGCAGGACGTTGCGGGCCGCCTCGCAGGTCAAGGCGCTGCTGGCCGGCGGGGGCATCGGCACCGCGCCCGATCCGGCGGGGCATGCCGGTTTCTTCCTGTGGGGGCATGTGCCCGAGCCCCATACCCTCTATCGCGCCATTCGTCCGCTGCCGGCGGGGTCGTGGCTGTGGGCCGGGGCTGATGGACGCCGCGACGAGGGGCGGTTCTTCGATTTCCGCCGGGAACTGGCCGACGCAAGGGCTGGGCAAGGCGACCTGCGCGCCGCCCTGGCCGAGAGCGTGCGCCTGCATCTGGAGGCCGACGTGCCGGTGGGCGTGTTCCTGTCGGCGGGCCTGGATTCCACCACCCTGGCCGCCCTGGCCCGCGAGGCCGCACCGCTGGCGCCGCGCACCGTGACTCTGGGCTTCGCCGAGTTCGAGGGCTCGGCGCGGGACGAGGTGCCGCTGGCCGAGCTGGTGGCCGCCCATTACGGCACCGATCACCAGACCCACCGGGTGACCGGGGCCGAGTTCGCCGCCTGCCGCGACCGGATTCTCGAGGACATGGACCAGCCCTCGGTGGACGGGGTCAACACCTGGTTCGTGGCCCGCGCCGCCGCCCGCGCCGGCTTGAAGGTGGCGCTGTCCGGCCTGGGCGGCGACGAGCTGTTCGCCGGCTACAATGATTTCACCGCCATCCCCAAGCTGGTGCGGACCTTCCGGCCCTTCCAGGCCTTGCCCGGATTGGGCCGTCTGCTGCGCCAGGCCGCCCGGCCCTGGATCGGCCGCGTCACCTCGCCCAAGGCGGCGGGACTGGCCGAGTATGGCGGCCAGTGGGCGGGGGCCTATCTGCTGCGGCGCGGGCTGGTGATGCCCTGGGAGCTGGATAAAGTGCTCGATCCCGACATGGCGCGGGCCGGACTGGACGCGCTGGCGCCGCTCACTGCCCTTGGAGCGGCCAGCGATGGCATCGGTTCGGACCGGCTCAAGATCACGGCGCTGGAAACCGCCTTCTACATGCGCAACCAGCTATTACGCGATTCCGACTGGGCGGGCATGGCCCATTCCCTGGAGATCCGCACGCCTTTGGTGGATATCGGCCTGTTCCGCGCCGTCCTGCCGCTGATCATGGGCGCCGACCCGCCGGGCAAGCGCCAGATGGCCTGTTCCGCCCGCCCGCCCTTGCCCGCCCCGGTGATGGAGCGGGCCAAGACCGGCTTCTTCGTGCCGGTGGCTCAATGGCTGGGCGAGAAGGATCTGCGCGGCTGGGCCGGGCGGGTCTACCGGGCCTTTGGCCAACCATAGAAATCTATTGCGCCGTTTCCCGCCCCGGAGGTAGCGTGCCGGGCCTTGATTTTCCTGGAAAGAAGAGACCGACCGTGGACGCAGCCGCCTTTCTCGACAACCAATTCGCCGAGCACCTGGATGCCGCCGCCGCCGCGCGCGCCGTGCTGGGGCCTGATTTCGCCCGCCTGTGCGATTCCTGCGTCGGCTCGCTCCGGGCCGGCGGCAAGATCATGCTGTTCGGCAATGGCGGCTCCGCCGCCGATGCCCAGCATCTGGCCGCCGAGTTGGTGATCCGCTACCGCTACAACCGCAAGGCCATCGCCGCCATCGCGCTGTCCACCGACACCTCGACGCTGACCGCCTGCGCCAACGACTTCTCCTACGAGGAGATCTTCTCGCGCCAGATCGAGGCGCTGCTCCGGCCCGGCGACGTGGCCTTGGGCATCACCACCTCGGGCCAGAGCCCCAACGTCATCAAGGCCCTGGAAGTGGCCCGCGAGATGGGCGGCATCGCCGCCGGCTTCGCCGGGCGCGACGGCGGCAAGATGAAGGGTCTGGCCGATCCTCTGCTGATCGTGCCGTCCAACGTCACCGCCCGCATCCAGGAAATGCACATCCTGCTGGGCCATGCCCTGTGCGATGTCATCGAGCGGACCCTGACCCCGCAATGAGCGCGCTCGACCAATCCGACATGGGCTTTCTCGTCGAGCTGGCCGACCGGGCCGGGGCCGAGATCATGGAGATCTATGCCGGCGACATCGCCGTGGCGGAAAAGGAAGACCGCTCGGTGGTGACCAAGGCCGACACCGCCGCCGAGGCGGTGATCCTGGCGGGCCTCGCCCAGCGCTTCGCCGCCATTCCCGTGGTGGCCGAGGAATCGGTGGCCGCCGGCAAGATCCCCGAGGTGGCCGACCGCTTCTTCCTGGTCGATCCCCTGGACGGCACCCGCGAGTTCATCTCGCGCAATGGCGAGTTCACCGTCAACATCGCCCTGGTGGAGAACGGCGTGCCGGTGGCCGGGGTGGTCACCCTGCCGGCGCTGGGCATCGCCTATTGGACGTCGGGCGACGGCACGGCCTGGCGCCGCGACAAGGACGGCACGCGGGCCGTTTCCTGCCGCGCCGTGCCGCCGGAGGGCGCCTCGGTGGTGGCCAGCCGCTCGCACCGCGATGCCGAGACCGATGCCTTCATCGCCACCATCAAGGTCAAGGAACTGGTCTCGGCGGGATCGTCCCTGAAGTTCTGCCGCGTCGCCGAGGGTTCCGCCGACGTCTATCCTCGCTTCGGCCGCACCATGGAATGGGACGTGGCCGCCGGCCATGCCGTCCTGGCCGCCGCCGGGGGAAGCGTGACCGGAGCGGACGGCTCGCCCTTCCGCTATGGCAAGCCGGGCTGGGACAACCGCGCCTTCATCGCCCGGGGGCGGGGTTAGCCCCCGTTTCCCAGCGCCATGGCCGGACGCTCCGTCCTCATCCTCACCCAGCCGCCCTTCGAGGGCGGGGTGCCGGCCAAGACCCGCATCCTCTGCCGCCATCTGCGTGCCCTGGGCCATGAGGTGAGGGTGGCGTGGTACGCCACCTTCGCCCATGACCCGGACCTCAATGTTCCGTCCTGGCGGTTGGGGCGCGGATGGCCGGCAAGCCGGGCGCAGACCTGCTTCGGCGATTTTCCCGGCATCGCGGTGGGGGCGTTCCTGCCCGAGCTGGAAGCGCCTTATTACATTCCCAATGGCGAGTGGCGGCGGCTGATCGCCGCCCATGACCGCCACATCGCCGTGGGCGGCCCGCCGCTGGTTGGGAACCTGCTGGCGACCACGGGAACACCGGGGCTGCTGTGGTGCGCCAGCGACCTCGAGTCCGACCGCAAGGACCGGGTGGCGGCCATGGGCCTGGGCCGCCGTCTGGTGCATGATCTGGTCACCAGGCCCTGGGTGCGGGCGCAGCAATCCAGGGTGCTCGGCACCTTGGGGCGGGTGATGGGGGTCAGTTCCTACACCATCGGGCAGTTGCAAGCCCATGGCTGCCCGGCGGAGCGGCTGCGCCGCCTGCCCATTCCCGTGGACACTTCGGTCTTCGTCCCCCCCGCCGTCCCGCTGCCCTCGGGTGTGCTGGGCTTCGCCGCCCGCTTTGAGGACCCGCGCAAGAATCTTCCCCTGGCGCTGGAGAGTCTGGCGTGTCTGCGCCGTGACGGCGCCGACCTGCGTCTGCGCCTGGCCGGGGCGCGGCCTTCGGACTCCACCCTGGCCAGGGTGCGGGATCTGGGCCTCGAGGGGGCGGTGGAGTTCGTGGGCGAGTTGGGGCTCGATCAATTGCCGGCCTTCTACGCCGGCCTCGACCTGTTCGTGCTGCCCTCCCATCAGGAGGGCCTGTGCATCGCCGGGCTGGAGGCCATGGCCTGTGGCGTGCCGGTCATCTCCACCCGCTGCGGCGGACCGGAGGATTACGTGCGCGACGGCGAGACGGGATACTTGTGCGACGGCACGCCCCCCTCCATGGCCGCCGCCATCTCCCGCGCTCTGCCCGAGCGGCGGAGGTTGGGCGAGGGGGCACGGCTTGTGGCGGAAAGCGAATTCTCGCACACCGCCTTCGCCGCCGGGCTGGCCGAATCCTGGCGCGCCGTGTGGGGGGACCTGCCATGAGGATCGTGCTGGTGGGCGAGGCCAACGAGGGCTCGCGCACGCCGCAGCGGCTGCGGGCGCTGCGCGACCTGGGCCACGAGGTGACCATGGTGGCGACCACGCCGCCCGGCTGGCGCTACGAGACCAAACCGGGATTGCTGGAGCGGCTGCGCTATCGCCTGCGTCTGCCCGCCGATGCCGCCGGCGCCAATCAGGCCCTGCTGACTGCTGCCCAGGGGGCCGAATTGGTGATCCTCGACAATGCCCGTTCCATCCGCCCGGCCACGCTCCGCACCGTGCGCGAACGGGCGCCCGGAATCCGGCTGGTATGGTATTCCGAGGACGATTCCATGAATCCCATCCATCGCACCCGCTGGATGGAAGGCGCCATGGCGCTGTTCGACCTGTGGGTCACCACCAAGTCGTTCAACGCCGATCCGGGCGAAGTGCCGTCGCTGGGCGTGCGCCGGGTTCTGGTGGTGGACAATTCCTATTGCCCCCATGCCCATGCCCCCATCGATCCGGACGGGCGCTTCGCCGCCCAGGTCTCCTTCGTCGGCACCCATGAGGCGCCACGCGCCGCCGATCTGCTGGCCCTGGCCGAGGCGGGCATTCCGGTGCGGGTGTGGGGCAATGGCTGGGGCGGGCTGGCCGGGCGATCCCCCAATCTGCGTGTGGAGAACGCCCCGGTCTACGGCGACGATTACCGCCGGGTGGTGTGCTCGTCTTCCATCAACCTGTGCTTCCTGCGCAAGGGCAACCGCGACCGCCAGACCTGCCGCTCCCTGGAGATTCCCGCCATGGGCGGCTTCATGGCTCACGAGGACAGCGCCGAGGTGGCCCGCCTGCTGGCGCCCGACCGGGAAGCCGCCTATTTCGCCGATACGGCGGAATTGATCGGCCAATGCCGCCGCTGGTTGGCCGATGACCAGGGCCGCCGGGCCGTGGCCGAGGCCGGTCGGCTCCGGGTCGAGGCCGATGGCCATTCCCATGCCCGGCGGTGGGCTCAGATCCTGGAAGAAGTCATACCGGCGAGCCACTGATGTGCCTCGCCTTATCGCCCTCAGTCGCCGGGCGCTCGCGCTCGGGCTTTCGCGGCATAAGCCGCGGCGGGCCTTGCCCTTGCCTTCTCACCGTCGAACTGAGAATTCAGTTCGACGGTTCGGCGGTATCACCTGCTCGAACACCTCTTCCAGCAAGGCGGCCTGCCCGTCCCAGCCATAGGCGGCAAGGCGTTCACCATCGGCGGGCACGGGGGCCTGGCGCCTGTCCCAGGCCTGGGACAGGGCGCGGGCCAGATCCTCGGGCGTGGCGCAGCCGGTGAAATCCCCCGTCACCTGCCGGGCGATGGAATCGGCCTCCGGCCCGTCGGGCGGCAGGCAGAGGATGGGCCTGCCCACGCATAACAGCTCGATCAGCTTGGAATGGAAGCGGTCATGATCGCCGATGCAGCAATAGAGATTGGCGAAGGAGGGCCGCTGCAGCGCCACCAGCTCGTCCTGGGGAAGCTGTCCCCGGATGTCCACGGCGCAGGGCAGGGAACGGGCCGCTTCCGCCACCTGCCGATGATCGGTTCCGGCATAGGTGAAGATGGTGCCGGGCCGCACCGCGCCCGCGATACCCGCCATCACCGCCGACAGGGTGGCGGGGGAATAGGTGCTGCCCGAAAGCGTCAGGCGGTCTTCCGCCGCGCCATGGGCGGGTTGGTCCAAGAGAGCCTGGGACACGCCGCTGTAGATCACCGTTCCGGGACAGGAAAAGCGCGGCCTCACATGGTCGAGATAGGAGCGCGCCAGGGCGGTCAGCCGGGCGGCATCGTTGAACCGCCAGGCGAGATAGGCGCGCAACGGCGCCGGGATGAAGACATCCCACTTGTCCTTGACGTCCATGACCCAGGGACAGCCCGCCCGCCGGGCCAGGGAGCGGGCGATGATCCAGGCATCGGTATTGCCGAAGGTGCCCCACACCGCCTGGGGCCGGAAGTGTCCGGCCAGCACCGGCAGCAATGGCGCCACCCCCAGGCTCCAGTCGGGAAACACTCCACCGCGCGCGAGGTAAAGACCGGCGATGACCAGGGCGCGCAAGGGCCGGGGCAATCGTCCCTGGCGCAGCGCGTCCAGCAGAGGCACTCGCCGGGCTCGCGTGGAAACCATCAAGGGCCGGGTCCAGTCATGCTCCGCCAGACGCGCGACCAGGGTGGCGGGCTCGTCCCCTTCTCTCCCGGCTATGGCTTCGGTCAGCAGCACCACGTGGTGGCCGCGCCGGGCCAGGGCATGGGCGAATTCCCGCAGGCGGGCGGCGCCCACCAGGGGGGAATCGGGATGCAGGTGATTGACCAGCGCCAGCCTCACGGCAGAACTCCCGGCACAGACGGCTCGGCATTGATCCGGCCCAGGAAATGGCGGCGCCAGCCCTCGATCATCAAGGGCCGCCACAGCATCCAGGCCAGATGGCCCTCGCCGGAACGCAGGCGCTTCACCGCGCTTTTCCACCAGCCGACGTTCCAACACCCGGCGGCGGCGAAGGACGGGTCCTCGATCACCCGTTCGGCCTCCTCGGCCAGGCCTTGGGTGAACCACAACTCCTGGGGCGGCAGGAAGCCCTGCTTGTTCCAGCGGCTGCGCACCGGCTCGGGCAGGATGCCCTTCATGGCTTCGCGCAGCAGCCTTTTGGTCTGGGCATCGCCCATCAGCAGGCGGGGATCCAGGGACAGGGCGAATTCGGCGATGCGGTGGTCGCAGAACGGCAACCGCACCTCGCGCGAATGGGCCATGGAATTGCGGTCGCCATAGCGCAGCAGCACCGGCAGATGGGTGGCAAAGGAATCGCGGGCCAGTTCGGCGGACAATGGCGGCCAGTTTTCGGGCACCGGCGGCTCGGCATTGGCAAGCGCCACCTGGGCGGCCAGATCGGCGGTCAGGCCGAACAGCAGGTCGCTGCCGCGTCCGCTGACCCTGGCCAGCCAGTGGCGCAGGCGCGGCGGCAAGGCCTTGGACAGGGCCTGCCTGGGATTGTCGAGCGCGCCGGGATAGCGGGCGCGGATGGCCCGCTCCTCATCCGCCCTTTCCGTCTCGGGCCGACCGGCGAGATAGCGGGCGAAGTACTGCTCGTAGCCGCCCAGGATCTCGTCGGCGCCCTGGCCGTCCAGCAGCACGGTGACGCCCATCTCCTTGGCAAGACGGAAGACGCAGTACTGGGCGTACTGGCTGGCGCTGCCCACCGGCAACTCGTTGGCCCACAGGAAATCCGGAAGGTCGGCCAGCAAGCCGGCGGCGCCCGGCTCCACCTGATGCACAATGGCGCCCGCCGCCAGGGCGGTGTGGCGGGCAACCTCCCACTCATCGGCCTTGGTGCCGGGAAAGCGCCCGGTGAAGACGTGATAGGGCACGCCGTCTCCCAGCAGGCGCCGGGCCAGCATGATGATGGAGCCGGAATCCAGTCCGCCCGACAGGCACGATCCCACGGCAACGTCCGAGCGCAGGCGCAGGCGGACCGAATCGGTGAGCAGATCGCGGAAGCGTTCCGCCGCCTCGTCAATGCCGAGACCGGCGAGACCCTGATCTCGCCTCAGGGTCCAGTAGCGGTCTATGCGGTGCTCCAGGCTGTCCAGGTCGAGGATCAGCCTTTCGCCCGGCAGCAATTGGGAGATGGCTGGAAAGACCGTGGCGCGCTGGTCGTCCAGGCCGGTGGCCGGGCGATGGGCGAAACGCAGCAGCGGCAGCAGCTCGAAATCCCGGCTGACCTCGGACAGCGCCAGCAGCGCCTTATATTCCGAGGCGAAGGCGAACAGGCCGGGACGCGCGGCGAACAGGAAGGGCTTCTCGCCGAAGCGGTCGCGCGCGCAGACCAGCCGGTTGCGGGGCTGATCCAGGATGGCCAGGGCGAACATGCCGTTGAAGCGGGCAAAGCAATCTGTCCCCCAGCGGCCATAGGCGGCCAGGATCACCTCGGTATCGCTCTGGGTGGCGAAGGTCTCGCCCAGTTCCGCCAGTTCCGTCCGCAATTCGACGAAATTGTAGATCTCGCCATTGAACACGGTGACCAGATCATCGCGCGCCATGGGCTGGTGCCCGGCCATGGAGGTGTCGAGAATGGACAGCCGCCGGTGGCCGAGTGCCGCCTTGCCGTCGCCCGAGCGCCACAGACCCTGGTCGTCGGGGCCGCGATGGGCCAGTTTCCGGGTCATGGCCTCGACGGCCTGGGGATTGACCGGCCTCTTGGCGATGATCCCCGCGATACCGCACATGTCGTGCTTTCCCCCTGGTGACGGTTCGATGTACCCCAGCCGGGGCAGGGGCGCAAGCGGTCCCCATTTGCCCTTGGTCCCCGGATCGGGTAAGGGTTCCCCATGAAGCACGCCAGACCCTCCTCACCCCGCCATATCGCCGTCGATCTGCTGTCCATGGTGCTCGACAAGGGCCGCCTGCTGGACGACGTGCTGGACGATTCCCGCCTTAAGGACCTGGACGAGCGCGACCGGGGCTTCGTGCGCATGCTGCTGGGCACCACGCTCAGGCGCCTGGGCCAGATCGATGCCCTGATCGCCCATTGCGTGGACAAGCCCATGCGCGCCGGCGCCGCCTGGGCCGAGCACGCGCTGCGGCTGGGCATCTGCCAGCTCATGTTTCTGGATGTGCCGCCGCATGCCGCCATCTCCACCAGTGTGGATCTGGTCAAGGGCGGCTCGCAGGCCGGTTTCGCCAAGCTCTTGAACGCCGTGCTGCGCCGCCTCGACCGCGACGGCCGCGAGATGGTGGCGGCCCAGGATGCCGGCCTGCTCAATACGCCGGAATGGCTGTGGCGCTCGTGGGGCAGAGCCTATGGAGAGGATGTGGCGCGGGCCATCGCCAGCGCCCATCTGGCCGAGGCGCCGATGGACATCACGGTCGCAGCCGATCCCCAGGGCTGGGCCGAACGCCTCGAGGCCGAGATCCTGCCCACCGGCAGCTTGCGCCGTTCAGGCGGCGGCGCGGTGGCCGGGCTGCCCGGCTTCGACGAGGGAAAATGGTGGGTGCAAGATGCCGCCGCCGCCTTGCCTGCCCTCCTGCTGGGTGATGTGAAGGGCAAGGCCGTTGCCGATCTGTGCGCCGCGCCCGGCGGCAAGGCGCTGCAACTGGCCGCCGCCGGAGCCGATCTCACCGCGCTGGACCGTTCGGCCAAGCGGCTGGTGCGCTTCACCGATAATCTGCGCCGTCTGGGTCTGACCGCGAACGTTGTTGAGGCGGATGCCGGGGCCTGGGTTCCTCCGCAGCCCTTCGATGCCATCCTGCTCGATGCTCCGTGCTCGGCCACCGGCACGCTGCGGCGCCACCCCGACGTGGCGCGGCACAAGAACCCGGCCGAGGTGATGAAACTGGCGGGGGTGCAGGCCCGCCTGCTGCGGGCTGCGGTAGGCATGCTGAAGCCCGGTGGATTGCTGGTCTATTGCACCTGCTCGCTGGAGCCCGAGGAGGGGCCGGAGCAGATCGCCGCCCTGCTGGCCGAAGGCGCCCCGCTGGAACGCCTGCCCATCGTTGCCGAAGAGGTGGGGGGCTTGTCCGAACTGATCACGCCCGAGGGCGATCTGCGCACCCTGCCCTGCCATCTGGGGGACAGGGGCGGCATGGACGCCTTCTTTGCCGCGCGGTTGCGGAAAGTCTGACCCCCCGATGCGCATCCTGTTCCTCACCGAGAACTATCCCCCCGAAACCAACGCCGCCGCGACAAGGGTGTCCGAGCGCGCCGCCTATTGGCTGAGGGACGGCCATGAGGTGACGGTGCTGACCTGCGCCCCCAACTTTCCCGGTGGCAAGCTGTTCGACGGCTGGGAGAACCGCTGGCGGCAGGTGTCGGACATGGGCGGCGTGCGGGTGGTCCGGGTCAAGACCTACATCGCCCCCAACGAGGGCTTCGCCAAACGCATCGCCGATTTCGTGACCTTCATGGTTATGGCGGTGATCATGGGGCTGTTCGAGAAGAAGCCGGACGTGGTCGTCTCCACCAGCCCGCAATTCTTCGCCGCCGTCGGCGGCTGGATGCTGGCGGGTCTGCGCGGCGTGCCCTTCGTGTTCGAACTGGGCGATCTGTGGCCGCGCTCCATCACCGCCGTGGGCGCCATGAAGGACAGCCTGGCGATCCGCTGGCTGGAAAAGCTGGAACTGTTCCTCTATCGCCGTTCCGCCGCCGTGGTGGCGCTGACGCGGGCCTTCAAGGCCGATCTCGCGGCGCGCGGCATCCCGCCGGAAAAGATCGCCGTGGTGATCAACGGCGTCGATCTGCCGCGTTATGCGCCGCGCCCCCGCGACGAGGCGCTGGAAGCCGAATGGGGCCTCAAGGACAAGTTCGTCATCGGTTATGTGGGCACCCACGGCATGGCCCATGGCCTGATCAACGTTCTGGATGCCGCCGAGCGCCTGCGGGGTGACGAGCGCATCCGCTTCCTGCTGGTGGGCAACGGCGCCGAGCGCCAGATGCTCAAGGACGAAGCGGCCCGGCGCGGGCTGGTCAACGTGGTGTTCGGCCCGCCCCAGCCCAAGGAGCGCATGCCCGCCGTGTGGTCGCTGTGCGACGTGGCGCTGATCCATCTCAAGGATTCGCCCGCCTTCGCCGAGGTGATCCCGTCCAAGATGTTCGAGGCCATGGGCATGGGGCTGCCCTTGCTGCTGGTGGCGCCCCGTGGCGAGGCCTCGCACATCGTCGAGGCCGACAAGGCGGGGCTGTTCGTCCCCGCCGCCGATTCCCAGGGTCTGGCGGATGCGGCACGGCGTCTGGAGAGCGATGTCGGTTTCCGCAGGCAGCTGGCCGCCGACAGTCTGGCCGCCGCCTCCAGCCATACCCGCGAGCGTCAGGCCGAGCTGTTCATTCAGGCCCTGACCCTGGTGGTCAAGGGCGAGGGGCCGCTCAAGGCGGGGAGTGTCGAGGGGTGATGCGGGGCGCCGCCCCGGTCCCCGCCTGGAGGCTCTCGCCTCCAGACCTCCTCCTGATTTATCGATAGAATCAAAAGGGTCTGGGGCATGCCCCAGATGGGTGCGGGCGATAGCCCGTTCGCGAAGCGATTATTACTTCACCCTGCGCCGCCACAGCGCCTCGGCGGCTTCGGCGACTTTGTCCACCTCCAGGTCGAGCATCATGCAGGCTTTGCTGCGATGGTCGAAATCAGGGGCGTGGCAGATGTCCTCGAAGCTGCGCGGCCCCCGGACCGTTGCCGTCCGTTCGCCGCACGGGCCGTAGAACACTTCCGACGACGGGCCGAACAGCCCCAGGGTCGGGACACCGGCGGCGGCGGCCATGTGCATCAGCCCGGAATCATTGCCGATATAAAGGGTGGCGCGCTCCAGGCAGGCGGCGGCGGTGGCCAGCCCGCAGGTGCCCAGCAGGTCGATGCGCTGCTCTTGTGGAATCGACTGGATCAGGGGCAGAACGGATTCCCGCTCGCCCGCCGCGCCGAACAGCGCCACCGAGGCACCCTCGAGAATTCCACCGGGGCCGATCAGCCGCCGCACCAAATCGGCGAAGCGTTCCGCCGGCCATTGCTTGGCGCCCCAATTGGCGGTGGGGCCCAGGGCCAGGATGGGCCGTCCTTCGGGCAGCAGGCGGGCAGCCTCGCCCCGCCGCTCGGGCGTGGTCCACAGGACGGGAATCTGGGCGGGAATGCCCAGGACCGAGGCGATGTGGATGGTGCGGTGCTTGGGCTCCCACGAGGATTTCAGCACCCGGCGGCGCAGCGTGGGCACCACCCAGGCCAGGGCCGAGCCGCGCAGATCCACCACCATGTGCCACCATGTGCCGCTTGTGGCCCGCCACAGGTCCAGCCAATGACCGGCCCGCTTGCGCTTGACCATGGGGATCACCCGCTCGACCCGCGGCGCCCCTTCGAACAGCGGCGCCGTCGCCTGCCCGCAGGCCACCGTGAAGCTGGCCTGGGGATAGGTGCGGGCCAGCCAGTCGAGCAAGCCGGAGGACAGGACGGCGTCGCCGATGCGGCTGGCGGTGATGAACAGGATGCGCAAGGCTATTCCGTCCTTACAGCCGCCAGATGCGGAGGGTATCCGGGATGTCCATGGCGCGCCACATGCCCTTGACGTCGGCGACCAATCCGCCGGGGCGGAGCAGGGTTTCGAAGCTTTCGGCGGAAAAGCCGAGATAGGGCGCATGGGGCACGGCGCCGATCAGGCAATCATAGCCGCCGGCCCCGTCGAGCGACGGCATCAGGGTCTCGGAATATTCGCCCATGGCCTCTGCGGGATCGGCGAAGGGATCGTGGACATCGACCTGGTGGCCCAGGCGGCGCAGTTCGGCGATGACGTCCACCACCTTGGAGTTGCGCAGGTCAGGCACGTTCTCCTTGAAGGTCAGGCCCAGCACCAGCACCTTGGAGGCCGGGGCCAGACCCGCCGCGATCCGTCCGGCGATCCACGGACCCATCTGGTCGTTGATCCGGCGTCCGGCCAGGATGATCTCCGGATGGTGGCCCCTGTCCTGGGCGCAGCGCGCCAGATAGAACGGGTCCACCCCGATGCAGTGGCCGCCCACC
>NZ_AONQ01000038.1 GCF_000342045.1 Paramagnetospirillum caucaseum
GAGCCCACGGCATCGCCTGCAAGCTGCACAGTATGCGCGAGGAACGCGAGGCGGCAATGGTCCGCTCCTCGGGCCGCGATCTGGTGCCGATCAAGGCCTCGGTGGTCGATGACGAAATGGACAGTCTGGGCATCAACTTCACCGTCAAGGGCAGCCGCGCGCGGCGTACCGTGCTGTCGGATGCCTATGAGGCGGGAAGCGAAGCCGCACAACGCTTCGACATCTACCCTGGTCTGCACCATCGCCGAGGCCGACGACCGGAGCGGTGACGAGAATGGCGTTCCCCGGCAACTATCCACGGCGCATTCTTCACGGCGGTCATCGGCGATCCGGTGCTGGTCAAGGTGCCGCCGTCGAGGCGATGCTGTCCACCATCTTCGACGGGCGTGAAAGCCGATGGCAGCTTCCGTCTGGCGGGCTTTGGTTCCTTCTCCAAGTCGGAACGCGCCCCCAAGACCGGCGAAGCCATCGAAATCGCCGCCACGATCGCCATCAGGTTCAGCGCGGCGGCGGCACTGAAGACGGCGCTTTGAAATCAGTTGATCCTCAGCATCTATCGGAAACGGTGTCGTTCTTCTCCGCCGCCACAGCTGTCGCGCCGTGGAACGGGCGGAGGAAAATGCCCGCAGCCCGTCGGCCACGGGCGATTATCCTGCCCTGGATATGGCTCTGATGATTCTGACCGAAATCGAGCGCCATCAGGGCTTCACGACACGTTTACGCCGATTTACCAGCTATACAGCTTTCAACGAGGCTTCCAAGGCTCCGCTGGCGCTCACCTTTGCACGGCCAGTTCCGGGAAAAATTCCTTGACGACCGGCCCGTCGGCCTGCCACGCCCGACAACCGTTCAGAAAATATGGCTCGATCCCCTTTTCCCGCATGTGACTCAAGGGGGCCGTGCCGTTGAGTTCCGGGGCAAGCGAGACGGCCATGTAGGCGGCCGTCCCCATGGTGAACAACAATTCCATGTGGTGGGTGCAGCTCTCGCTGCTGCTTATTTTCGCCCGGACACGCTGCTGCCAGCCCGGGGCGATCTGGATGCCGACCAGACCGAGCAACACATCCGGGTTGTCGTGGCAGGACGGAAATGGCCCCGCCTCCAGGGCTGGCCTTACACTGTGAATCGTGAGGTTCTGGTCGAAGGTCAGAAGCAGGGACATGACATGTATGGCGTTTCCCGACGCCTCCACCGTGTCGATCAGCCTGCCTTCTATTTCGTACAGCCCATCCTCCCTCAGAAACGAGGCATACTCGATGCGGCGCGTATGGATTGGCCTGCGGGATGAATTATTGCTCATTTCAAACTCACAGAGTGGCGATCCAGCTTGACCATAGCATTAGCCAGGAATCATCGCAGTGGTCTCGATCTCCAGCCTAGCCTGGTCCTCCATCAATCCATTGACGACGACGGCCGCCATGCCCGCGATAAACACCATCTGGCCCGAACTCACAATGCAGTTGCTGTAGCCCTTGGGCTTCGGCCATTCCGGGGGATTGATGAATTTCATTGAATTCGCTCCAGTTTAAAAACGTTAGGGAAGCAGGGCGACCTCAGCCCTCCGCACACATCGAGCCCCCCCCTCAGCGGAACTTGCGGCTTGCCCGAACGGGCTTCGGTCGAACCTAGCCACGCCCAACCCTATCCTATGGTTACACAAACGTAAATTATTCACATCATTGCGTAAGCATTTTTTACACGGTTGTGTGTCGCCGCATGCCTGGAGTAATCTTCATTCGTACGGTCAGGCTGGAAATTCGCGACCACCGCGCCCTGCATGCGGCCAGCCGCCTGCCGCAACATAGGGAACCGCAAGACAATGAGCAGAGAAGCCGACATCCTGAGGAAAGCAGCAAAGGTGTTCGAGAGGAGAGGCGTATCTCGCACAACAATCGAGGACATCGCGAAAGAAGTCGGCATAAAGCGTGAGGCGATCTACTATTACTTCAAGAGCAGGGAGGAGATACTCCACTCGATATTGATTCCGCAAGCCAGGAGCCTCAACACGGAGCTCGAGAACATCCTGAACTCGGGCAAGGGCCCCTTCCCCAAGCTACACGCCGCGATCAAGCACCACCTTTCCAGCTTCAATCCATCGGCGTATCTCGAGATGACGGTGGCTTTGCGGGAAGATCATTTTTTCGACGACTCCCCGAAGGCCATCGAGCTTCGGCAGCTATGGTCTGAAAACGGTCATCTGTGGACTGCTCTTATCCGCCAGGGGCAGGAAGAGGGGGATTTCAACCCGGAACTCAACCCCAAGATGGTCGCCTTTGGCATTCTTGGCATGTGCAACTGGCTCGCGCGGTGGTTTGACCCCCTGAAAGGCGCCGTATCGCTTGATGAAATCATCGAGATATTCTCCACGCTCGCCTCCAGTGGCGTGGCCGCGCACGGCACGACGATAAAAGATCGGGTCAGCCATACCGTCAGCCCTGACGCGAGGGTCCCCAAGGGCCACCCTCTGCGGGCCATTCGCGAAATGGTCACGGATATCCTGGTGGAATCATGGGATAGGATTGAAGCGCTGAATGCAATGATCGGCCAATCCTCGATACCGCGTGACATGCTCTTGCGTGCGATGTTGCTTCAGGTTCTTTACTCCATCCGCTCGGATCGCCAGTTAATGGAGCAGCTTGAACACAACCAGCTGCTGCGCTGGTTCGTTGGGCTGCATGGAAAGACCCATGCCTGGGATGCCACGGTCTTTGCGCAGAACCGTGAGCGCCTGTTGGCCCAGGAGGTCATTCGCGCCATCCTGACGACCACGCTGCAACGCCTCATCGAAAGCGGACTGCTGGCCAGCGAGCTTTTCTCCATCGACGACGCCCTGTTGCAAGCCTGGGGGGGATGAACTTCAAAACGCTCGTCGGCACACGATCTCTCCACAAAAAAGTAGGCCAGGCGACAAAGCCGCCTGGCCAAGTGGAGGGGAGACATTTGAGGAAACCTCGCATGCCCCACCGAAGCGCTACAGGGAGACAAAGCAGCGCACCAATCAGCGGCCAGAACTCATCGAACCATCCGCTGACATTCACATCCGTTAGGCATCGCCGACCTCGACAATGACCGACATCGCCGTATCGCCGGCCGCGCAGCCGGTGAACAGGCCGCGGCCGCCGCCGCGGATCGCCAGTTCCTCGATCAGTTCCATCACTCCGCGCAGGCCCATCGGCCCCTGCGGATGCCCGTAAATCAGCGAGCAGCCGTAATTGTTCATCCGGTCAAGCGGGAAGCCGGTTTCCTTGGCGAAATAGAGGTCGTTGACCGCAAAGGGATTGTGGGTCTTGACCGCATCGATCTGGCCGATGGCCAGTCCGGCCTGTTCAAGAGCCCGGCGGGCGGCGGGAACCGGCGCCGCGGGCATATGGGAGGGTTCGACCCGCGCCAGGCCGAAACCGGCCAGGCGAATGCCGACCTTGCCCTTTGACAGCTCGCGCGCCTTTTCACGCGTGGTGACGAGCATCGCGGCGTTTCCGTCAGCGGGATGGGTCTGGGCGCCATAGGTGATGGTGCCGCCCTCGACCACCGGCCGGAGCTTGGCCAGGCCCTCGGGGGTCGAGCGGGTCAGCCCCTCGTCGCCGGACATCACCCCCGCCACCTTGCCGAAGCGGGCATCCGGGACATCGAAGGGTAGGGTGATGTAGCGCCTTTGGAAGGCGTGATCCTCCGCCGTGGCCATGTCGTATTGAGTCTGGCGCATCAGCACCAGGTCATGCTGCTGGGCGGTGGTGAAGCCCCCCTTCCTCGCGATGTTCTCGCCGGTGACGACCATCGCCTGACCGGTGAACGGATCGCGGCCGAAATTGGCCAGCACCCAGTCCTCCGTCTCGCCGGTGCCCCCCATTCCCCGGGGATTGGGGTAATAGATGTGGGGGCCGTTGGAAAGACGGTCACAGCCCTGCACCAGCGCCACCGTCGCCATCCCGGCCGCGACCTCGAGGGCCGCCGTCTGCAGGCAGCGCACCGAGGTGGCGCAGGCCTGGCTGATGGTGGGGCCGCCGACGCCATCCGCGCCGATCATGCCGGTCAGCCAGGGCAGGCCGTAGAAGCAGGCGGTCTGCGGCACCGACAGGCCAAGCACGCCGAAATCGATGGCCTTGGGATCAAGGTTGCGGCGGGCCATTTCCGCCTTGGTGACATGCGCGGCGAACCTGATCGCGTGCAGATTGGCGAAGCTGCCCTGCCACTTCGCGAGGGGCGTGCTCCAGTACGCGCCATAGGGGATCCAGGCGCTCATCGCCCGCTCTTCACGGAGAGACCAACCCTGGCCAGCGTCGCGAAAATCAACCTCAACATGACGCACCCCCTGTCACTTGCTTCGAGGCGGACCATAGCCCATTTTTAACATACTGTAAAATATTTTTTACATGTAGTAGCGCGGCGACTGCCCTGCCCGTCACATGCCGAGATAGGCGCGGCGCACCTGGTCGTCGCGCAGCAGGTCCGCGCCCTTGCCTTCCAGGGCGACATTGCCCGTTTCAAGGACATAGGCGTAATCGGCGATCGCCAGTGCCGCCCGCGCATTCTGTTCGACCAGCAGAATGGTTATGCCGGCATCCCGCAGCAGGCGGATGTTGCGGAAGATTTCCGCGACGACCAGGGGAGCCAGCCCCATGCTGGGCTCATCGAGCAAAAGCAGCTTGGGCTTTCCCATCAGCGCCCGGCCCAGCGCCAGCATCTGCTGCTGCCCGCCCGACAACACGCCGGCCGGCTGGTCATGCCGCTCCCGCAGGACGGGGAACAGGGCATAGACCTCCTCAAGGCTGGTCCTGATCTCCGCCGCCGGGCGGAGATAGCCGCCCAGTCGCAGATTGTCCTCGATGCTCATGGGCTTGAAGACGTGGCGGCCTTCGGGAACCTGGCAGATACCGGCCCTGACCCGGTTTTTCGCCTCGTCGAAGGTGATCGGCTCTCCGTGCATGGAAATCGAGCCGCGCGACACCGGCTGAACCCCGGAGATGCAGCGCAGCAAGGTGGTCTTGCCGGCCCCGTTCGCCCCGACCAGCGCGACCAATTGCCCCGGCATGATCTGCATCGAGACGCCGTGCAGAACCTCGATCCTGCCATAGCCGCTGGACAGACCCACGACCGACAGCATGGCCTCGGGATTGCCCGACATCTGCTTCGGGGCGAGCGGGACGGAATCCTCCCTCGCGCCGAGGCCGACCGGAGCCGGCAACAGCCGGGTGATCCGGGCGCGCAGCAAGGCCATCGCCTCCGCCGGATATTCGTGAGTCAACGGATCGGTGCGGGAGGCGAAGATGTCGTTGACCTGCAGCCAATCCTCATCGATCAGCACCTCGCGGGCCAGCGGGAAGCAGAACTCCTCCTCCAGCCGAAGGTGGTTGTCCATGCGACGCCGAAACAGCGCGATCTCGTCCACCAACTCGGCAATATTCTGCTCGGCCCCCCGGTCGGGCCTGACCGCCATCTGCCTCAGCCTTTCGGTCTGCTGATAGGCCCCCCGATGATGGAGCTCCAGTTCGGCGAGAACGTCTTGCCCGCGATCGGTGCGTTCCCGGATACGCACGAACAGGACATCGGATTCCCAGGCATCGTGATAGAGATCCCTGAACCCACTGAAGTAATCCGCGATCAGCTCGATGGTGTGGAAGGTGGTGTCGTCCGCCGTTCCATCGGCGAACTGGGCACCCAACGCCGAAAGAGCGCCACCGACCATCCGCATGGTGCGGTGTTCCGACAAAATAATGGCAAGCGCCTGCATGGGCCTATTCCTCGTCTTCGTCCCCGCCCAGATAGGCGGCGATGACGTCTGGATTCTTTCTGATTTCCTCGGGAGTCCCCTCGGCGAGTTTCTGTCCGTAATTGAGCACGAGAATCCGGTGCGAGATGTTCATCACCAGCTTCATGTCATGTTCCACCACCACGACGGTGATCCCCAACCGCACCAGTTCTCCCACCAACAGTGCCATATCATGCGTTTCGGTGTGGTTGAGGCCGGCGGCGGGTTCGTCGAGAAAAAGGAGCCTCGGCTCGGACGCAAGCGCGCGGGCCACTTCCAGCTTCTTCAACGCACCATAGGGCATGGCCGAGGCGTGAGCGTCGATATAGGCCTTGCAGCCGACCTGCGTCATGAGATCGACCGCTCGTTCCTTGCAGGCCCGATCACTGCGCACGATGCCGGGAAACCGGAACATGCCGGCGAACATCCCGGAATTGAGCCTCGAATGCGCGCCGACCATGACGTTCTCGATGGCGCTCAGGTTCTTGCACACCTGCAGGTTCTGGAACGTGCGGCTGATTCCCATCCGGGCCAGGCTGTGCGGTGGAATGCCGGTAATCTCGGCTCCCTCGAATTTGACGGATCCAGCCGTCGGCGTGTAGAGGCCCGAGATCAGGTTGAACAGTGTCGTTTTTCCCGCCCCGTTGGGGCCGATCACCGAATAGACCGATCCGGCGGGAATATGGAAGCCGACGTCCTGGACGGCATGAATCCCCCCGAACGACTTGGACAGATGATCAACCGTCAGCACGTCGCACCTCGCTTCGGCCGCATGGCGGCCGCCAGGCTCGGCACCAGGCCCCGGGGCAGGAAAATCATGGTTGCCGCCAGAATCACCCCAAACGCCACCACGTCCCAGCCATCGTATCCGGCCAGGAATTGCGGCAGAATGCCGATGATCACGGCTCCGATCAGGGCACCGTAGATCGAGGCCATTCCCCCAAAGACAACGATGATGACCAACTCGGTCGATTGCACGAAGTCGGCGATACCAGGATTGATGTATCCGAAATAATGGGCCCCCAGGCTGCCCAGGATCGACGAGACCGTTGCCGACAGAACGAAGACATCCATCTTACGGCGACGCACATCGACCCCCGCCACCGTCGCCGCGACTTCCGACCCGTGCAGCGCCTGAAGAGCGCGCCCGGCCGGGGAGTTGATCAAATTCTGGGTGATGACGACGGTCGCGAACAGCAATACGGCAAAAACCCAATACCACTGCCGCTCCCCCGCCAGGGAATAGCCCAAGACCGAGAATCGCCCCACCGGCATTCCGTCCGGGCCGCCGGTCCATTGCGCCTCATTGGTCAGGACGATTGTGATGATCACTCCCAATCCCAGGGTCGCCATGGCGAGATAGTGGCCGCGCAGGCGAAGAATGACGCGCGCCACTGCCCAGGAAAGGAGTGCGGTGACCACGGCTGACAGGATCAAGCCACCGAGCGGGGGAACATTGTAGCGGGCCGTCAGAATCGCCGATCCATAAGCCCCAAGACCAAAGAAGCCGGCATGGCCGAGACTGATCTGCCCGGTATACCCCATCAGGAGATTCAGCATGATGGCGTTCATGGCCAGGATGGCCACACGGTTCGCCACATCGACATAGAATGTATTTGGAAGGAAGGCTGGCAGGATTATCAGGACGGCAGCCAGTGCCGCGAGTCCCCTGAAACGGTTGACCACCTCTTCAGGAAGGGAGCCAGAGTCCACGCCATTCGCACCTGGAAGCTTTATCATGACCTAGATCCGATCCGTTGGCTTGGCACCAAGCAATCCCTGGGGACGCAGCACCATGACGATGAACACCATGACGAAGGGCACCGCGTCCTTGTACGCAGAAGAGACGTAACCGGCGGTCAACGCCTCGACCAACCCAAGGAGCAACCCTCCGAAGACAGCCCCGCTTCCGCTTCCCAACCCCCCGAGCGTGGCGGCGACAAACCCTTTGAGGCCAAGCATGATACCGGTGTCATAGGCGACGGTGGAGATCGGCGTGACCAGAATGCCGCCGAACGCGCCGATGAGCGCGGAGAGAATGAAGCTGAGTGTCAGGACACGGCGGACATCGATTCCCACCAACTGCGCCGCCAATCGGTCATAGGATGCCGCCAGCATCCCCTTGCCGAGTTGAGTGCGGCTGAAAAACAGCTTCAGCCCAACCACGATCAACGCGGAAACCGCCAGAACCCAAAGGCTTTGCGGCAGGATTGTCGCCCCCGCGATCTCGATCGGCTTGTCCGAGGAAAAATGCGGCAGGCCGTGATTGGCCTTGCCGAAGAATATCTCGGTCAACCCCCGCACGATCATCGACACCCCGATGGTGACGAGAATCAAGGTGGCAACCTCGGCGTCACGACATTGGCCAACAGCCAGCCGCTCCATCAGATATCCGATCAAGCCCGCGGCCATCACACCGACGATACAGGCGAGGGGCAGCGGGATGCCCGCACTCACAAGAACGGAGGCACACATGCCGCCGATCATGATGAATTCGCCTTGCGCGAAGTTAATCACGCCGCTGGCATTGAATATCATCGAGAAACCGAGCGCCGCCAGCGTGTATGTTGCGCCAAGCGTAATGCCTGATAAGATGAATTGAATAAATTCAGGCGACATCTTCGCCCCCTCTCACGCAAACCTCCTTGCACCATCAATGATGCTTAACGGCACAAGGAGGCGGTTACGGGATGAATTATTTTGCCAGCGTCCAGCCGCCATTCTTGATCTGGACCATTTTCAGACCAGACGAGTCGATGCCAAGATGATCCTGGGGCGACATGGTCACGATTCCGCTGGTGTCGGGGAAATCCTTGGTATTTTCCAGGGCATCCCGAACCTTGGCCTTGTCCGTCGAACCCGCCCGCGTGACGGCGTTCACCCAAAGCAGCCAGGCGTCACGGGCATAGGCGCCAAACGTGGACGGCGGAGTTTTGAAGCGCGCCTCGAAAGCCTTGGCATACTCCGCCGACAGTGCCTTCTGGGGATCGCTATCGGGAAGAACTTGGGCCACGATCACCGCCGGCGACGGCATACGTACCCCTTCCGACGCGGCACCGGTCAGGTTCAGGTATTCCTGGGAGGCCGACCCATGACCCTCATAGTGAGGCAGGGTCATTCCCAACTGCGCCATGCCCTTGGCAACGACGATGGGACCCTGGCCGAAACTGGAGACGAACAGGGCCTGCACGGCCGGGTTATTCTTGATTTTCGCCAACTGGGCGGTGACGTCGGTATCTTTGACGTTGAATGTTTCGTCGGCGATGATGGAGACGCCGTACTTCCCGGCGACCGCCAAGGTCTCCTTGCGGCTTGACTGGCCGTAGCCGGTGGTGTCGGCGAGCAGGGCAATGGACTTGTAGCCACGCCCGGCCATGTCCTGTAGGGCTCGTTCCGACGCCATGCGATCATCATGAGAGACCTTGAAGAGCCACTTCTTCACCGGATCGACGATGACCCTGGCCCCCCCAAGGGAAATGAATGGAATCTCGGCTCGTTCCACCAGCGAGTACATGGCCATCGTCGCGCCGGTCGTGGTGCCTCCGATCAGCATGTCCACCTTTTCATCCTCAATCAGGCGCTTCACGAAGCCATTGGCCTTGCCGGGATCACTGCCATCATCGAACTGGATCAAGGCCACGCGACGCCCCAGCAATCCGCCGGCCTTGTTGGTCTCATCAACCATCATCTGAAGGGTTTGCGCTTCCGGTTCCCCCAGCGGAGCGGCACCACCGGTCAGGGAAAGCACGGCCCCCACCTTGATTGGTTCCGCCGCAATGGCTTGATTCACGCCCGCGACCACCAAGGCGGCCAAGGCAACACCAAAGGCAATTGTTGATTTTCGCATGACACTGTCCTCCCCATTCCGATTAAAGGTCTGTCAGACGTTCTTATTCATCTAGATGATTGTTCTTGTTGTTGTTCTAATGTACTTGCAGTCAATGATGGGCATTGCTTGAGCAGACCGCCGACGCCCATGTCCATGATGTCGCTGGCCGTGACGGCGAGTCCGGCAAGCACCCGCCGCAGAACCAAATCCAGGCCGTTGAGGCTGGGGGACCGGGCGCAGCCGGGAAGGTCGATCACCGGCACCTGACCGACATGGCCCAAAAGCAGGAGGTTGCCGGGGTCCGCCGGCATGCCGAAATGGTCGATGCCGCCACCCGCCCCTAGAATGGCGGCGGGCACGATATCGCGGCGATCAACGGTGGCCGAGGCACCGGAAATCAGCAGCAACGAGCACCCTTCGTCCAGGACCCGCCCGATCTCCACTGCCAGGGCCTCTGCATCGTGGTTACAGCGCCTCTCCGAAAGCCAAACACTGCCCAGCGCTTCAATGCGGCTCCGATTTGCGGCGGCGGCGCTCTGGAGAACACTTTCACGGGTTCCGGCAAGGGTGGTCTGGATCATCGCCACCTTATGCGGGATAAAGGGCCTCACCGAGATGGCAGGCTCCCCCGCCGAGGCAAAGTCCCGGCAAAGGTCTATCACTCGCCGCTCCACGGCGAACGGGATGATCTTGAGCGTCGCCACAACTTGGCCCGGTTCCACGATCATCCACGGCTCGGCCGTCGCCACCGTTACGCCCTCATGGATCCGATTGAAGGCGCCGATCCGTTCGCGATTAATAATGAGCAGGCCATGGGCTTCCGCCAGCAAGTTACTGCGACCGGTCAGGGCCTCGCTGCGGCCGACATTGGCTCCGACCAGGACGTCGGCCACGGAATCGGCCGCCGCGTTCTCGTCAACGTCGCCGGCCTCAAGACGCGCACCGGTGATACGATGGATGTCCGCCGCAGTCAGCGCGGCGATATCGCCGGCACAGAGGGTGCGCCCCTTCCTTATCGACCGTCCATTGGGGATCGATTCGGAGAGGTGAATCGAATAGGCGAGCACCACCCCCTCGGCCGCCTCGATCGGAAAGTCGCCAAAGATCATCGGCTTCGCTCCCTAAATCCTCCGAATGGCGCAGCAGTGACCTCTCGCACTCCATCGCCGCCCGGTCCGGGTCAGCTCAGCATCACCCTTGCCGACCCCGCCAAGGTCTTCTCGCCCCGGCTGTTCCAGGCTTCGAGTTCCAGGTCGACCAGGTTCTCCCCACCCTCCTGGCACTTTCCGACCACCTTGCCGCGACAGATGATCGCGTCTCCGGGGTAGTTCATGGCGGCGAAGCGCGTGGCGAAGCTCCGCAGGTTCTTTTGCGGAACCCAGCCGGTCACCAGCTGGCCGAGGACCGCCATGGACAACATGCCGTGGATGATGGCGCCAGGCAGGCCGCTCGCCTTGGCGGCGTCCTCATCGACATGGATCGGGTTGTGGTCGCCGGAGGCTCCGGCGAACAGCGCCAGCTGCGTGCGCGTCACCGGCGGGCAGGTGAATTCGGGCAACACCTCGCCAATTTCCACTTCATCAAATCGTTTCATTTCCGATTCCTCAACCATTGCGAACGACAATGACCGTACGCAAGTCACAGACATGGCTGCCAAGCTGATTTTTGATTTCAGTCTTGGTGACAATGAAGGTGAGGGCGCCGCCTTTCTTGTCATATGACTCGGCCACTGTTTGCTGCCCCGTGATGGTGTCCCCGGCGCAGATGTCATCGTGGTAGATGAATTCCTGCTCGCCGTGCACCGTGCGGGTTTTGTCGATGCCAAGCTGGTCCAGCACCATGAACGATTGATTGGCGTCCATGGCGATGGTGAAGCCAAAGGTCGGCGGCGCGACAATGCCGCGATGGCCTGCCGCGCGCGCGGCCGCCTCACTGAAATGGATGGGATCGCTCGCGCCGATCGAGCGCGCGAAGAACGCCACGCGCCCCTTTTCGACCTCGATACTGAACGGGTCGAAAACCTTGCCGACGATGTCCTTCACAGCCATGCCCACGCTTGCCTCCCTGGTAATTGCCGGACCACCGGCGTCGAGTTGAAGGCTACCCCTGTTTTACACAAACGTAAAGATATTTTACGTTTGTGTGGGTTTCGGCATACCGTATCGGACGCCCATTCCCAGGACGGGTACCCACGCCAATTCCCGTGCTATCACCTCGTCCTTTTAATCCGTCATCCCAATCGCTTCGCCAGATCCGCAGAGACCTCGGCGATGCGACGGAAGGGAGGCTCGAAGGGCGCGAGACCCAGGTTATCCACGCGCCTCAGCCCTTCGCGTCCAAATCTCTCACGTATTGTCTCGGCCAGATATTGCTCGGCCTGGGCATGCCGGATTGCGGCAAGATTTCCGTCAAATGCCAGAGAAACGGCGTGTTCGTTGATGGCGGCCGCCAGTGAGGCAATCCCCGTGCCATGCTCCGCCGACACCGGCAGGACCGGCACCGTCCAACCATCCCGGGCCACGGACATGTGCAGGGCGCCGGAGACGTCGGAAAGGGCTCGGGTGGCGGCCTCTTTCATGTCGGACTTGGTGACGACGACAATGTGGGGGATCTCGACAATTCCGGATTTCATGAACTGCAGGCTGTCGCCCGATCCCGGCTGGACGCAGAAAATCACCGTATCGGTAATATTCGCGACATCAACTTCTGACTGCCCCACACCCACCGTCTCAATCAGGACATAGTCATAGCAAGCCCGCATCAATATCATTGCGGGGACGGTCAGTGCCGCCAGGCCACCCAGACGATCCCGTGCCGCCATTGAACGGACGAAAACCCCGGTATCCGTCGGGTCGATGGCCAGACGTGTCCGATCCCCCAACAGAGCCCCCCCGGTGCGGCGCGAGGACGGATCGACCGCGATGCAGGCAACGGTTTTCCCGGCCCCCCGCCACGCGCCGATCAACGCACTCATCAACGTCGACTTTCCGACGCCGGGCGGGCCGGTCATCCCGACGACATGGGCGCGCGGCTGCTGATAAGCCGCGGACAGAAGGGTGAACGTGTTCTCGTCCTCGGCGGCCCTTTCCAACCGTTCCAGCGCCGCCGACAGATCGGCTTTCGTCTTGAGACCAGAGAGTGCTGAATCGGGCATCTCGCATCCTCTTTCTTGTATATGGCGTCAGGCGGTTTGAGAATATTCCCTGGCCGCCTGATAAACGGGGATTGCCGGCTCGATCACCACGCTGTTTGACGGTGGGCTGACCTGTCCGGAGGCGCCGCACGCACGCACGTAGTAGTGATAGCGGATGCCGCCAAGAATGTTGCCGTCGGTCCAGTTGGTTATCTTGAGCGCGTCCTCGATCTGAACCGCGCCGTCATCGTCGGCACGGTAGACTTCATAGCGGACGGCTCCCTCCACCTTATCCCAACGCAACTTCGCCTTTCCGCCGTCGAGCGTCACGGTCAGGCCGCCCCTGCCCTCGCCCCACGACAGGGCACCGGCATTGGGATCGATCATCGGGGCCTGGATCTCTCCCTTGGGCCACAGGAAGCAGACCACTTTCTTGTGAGCGCCATCGAGCGCCTTGCAGACATTGCAATAGTCGCAGGCGATCAGCTGATCATCGCGGCCTGCGCGGACCTTCTTCACCCAATCCGGGTCGGCGAGGAGACCGCGGGCAATTCCGATGAAATCACATTTGCCGTCAACCAGCGCCTTTTCGGCGACGGCGGGCGTCGACAGCTTGCCGGCCGCGGCCACCGGCAGATCGTACCCCTTCTCCATGAGGAAGGCCTTGATATCCGAAACAAGATCAACATGAAGACCCGGTGGAAACAGGCTGCCGGGCATGCATCTTTCGCCGGAATATCCGGTATAGGGGTGCGGAACCTGTCCGGGGATGTGTTCCGCATCCTCCAGCTTGCCGCCGACCGACAGCGACAGGTAGTCGAAGCCAAGCTGGGCGAGCCGAAGGGCGATGAGTTTCGTGTCGCTGGCGGTATTGCCCCCCTTGATGAATTCATCGGCGAGGAACCGGACACCGACGGGAAAGTCGCGCCCGACCTTCCTGCGCACATCCTCCATCACCCGACCGATGACATGCAGGCGTCCTTCGAGGGAGTCGCCGCCATATCGGTCCGTCCTGGTGTTGCGCCGGGACATGAAGGATGCCAGCGTGTAGGCGTGGGCCGAGTGGATTTCGGCGCCATCGAAACCGGCCTCGCGGGCGCGGCGCACAGCGTCGCCGAATTGTCCGATGATCGCCTCGATATCCTCGTCGGACAGCATGTCGACCGTCTGACGCCAGCCACTTTTCGAGATTTTCATAAAGTGGATGATCTGGGGGACGACCATGGAGTCCGATGTGTCGTGAATCCGCCTGACCATGTCGGCAAGGCCGGGGACGAACTTGTCATCGGAAATCCGCAGGAGGGGGCCAGAATTGGAGTGATGGATCGCCATCGCCTCGACCACGATCAATCCGACTCCGCCTTCAGCATAACGGACGTAGCGATCACTAATTTCCTGGGTGACCCAACCTTCCTCATCGGCCAGCCGCGTCACCATGGCCGGGGCCATGACCCGGTTGGGCAGCACCATGCCGTTAATGTCGAGGGGTTCGAGCAGCTTCATCGCATGATCCTCTTGCAGATATCTGGAAGGCCGTCCAAATCCGACGGCGCGAATTTCTTTGACCGGGTCCCGCCGTCGTCTCGGCGACAGCGGAACCCCGGCCGGGCTTCCATCACATCACGAAGCCACCTGCGGCCAGCAGGATCTCACCGCTGACGTAATCGGATTCGGGAATGCAGAACATGTAGACGGCTCCGGCCGCATCCTCCGGTGCACCGGCCCGCCCCAGCGGGATTGCCTTGAGCGACGCCTCGATCATCTCCGGCTGAAGTCCCATCCGAATTTCGCGGCCACCGATATTCGCGACCTCCTGCCCGGACCCGATCGGCTTGGTGATGCGTGTCTGAATCATGCCGAACGCGACGCAATTGACGGTCACGTTGTAACGGCCCCATTCCTTGGCCAGCGTCTTCGTCATGCCGATCAGGGCCGTCTTGCCGGCGGCATAGCCCATCTGTCCGGCGTTCCCGCAGACACCGCCGATGGAGGAGACGTTGACCACCTTGCGGGTGACCACGCGTCCCTGCTCCTTCTCGGCCTTGGCATTGGCCCGGATGAATTCGGAGGCGGCGCGCAGAATCCGGAACGGGGCCGTGGCATGGACATCGATCATCGCGTACCACTGCTCGTCGGTCATCTTCTGGATGACGCTGTCCCAGGCATAGCCGGCATTGTTGACGATGATGTCGAGACCGCCGAACGCCTCCACCGCGGTGGACACGAAACGGGTGCCGAAATCGGGCGCGGTGACATCGCCCATGCAGATCTCGGCCTTTCCACCAGCCTGACGGATCAACGCGGCGGTCTCGTTGACAGGATCGGCATCAAGATCGTTCAGGACCACCTTGGCCCCTTCGCCAGCCAGCTTGAGCGCGATGGCGCGGCCGATTCCACGTCCGGAACCGCTGACGATGGCGACCTTGTCGTGAAGCTTGCTCATGTTTTCTCCAATTCTCATGCGGGAATGACGCCGGCAGCGGCCAGGGCCTCAAGCTGCTCGGCGGTGAAATTTGCCTCTGACAACACGGAGTGCGTGTTCTCTCCATATCGAGGGGCAAAGGCGAAATGACTGCCGCCGTCGAGATCGACGGCAGCCGGCGGCAAGCGCAAGACCCGGCCGTCCGGCATGGTGGTGGTCGTCAACCGCGACGCCACCGCCGGCATTTCGGCCACCTGCCGGATATCTTGAATCTGTGCATGGGGAATAGTTGCGCCCCCCAGGTCGGACATCAGTTCCGCCGTGGCGTGGCCGACCGTGACGGCCGCGATATCCCGGTTGATCGCGGCGCGCTCGATGTGGCGCCCCTCGTTGGTGCGCCGCAGCTCGTTCGCTATTCCAGCAAACTTTGGGATCTCTGTGAGACGCCGCCATTGCAGATCGTTGCCGATGGCCATGTAGATCAAGCCGTCCGCCGTGGGATAGGCGTTCGAGGGAATGAACTTTCGATGTTCATTGCCACAGCGCCCGACCTCCGTCGGGTCATGCTCGAAATTGAGGAGCGGCAAAGTCGTCACCAGCCAGGAGGCAGCCGCTTGCAGCATGGACACATGAATCGCCCGCCCCTGACCGGTTTCGTGACGATCAAGCAAGGCCGCCATCACCGAGGCGTAGACCTCGTCACCGGCTTTCAGGTCGATCAGGGGAATGCCCGACAACATGGGCGGGCCGTCGTGTTCACCGGTCAGCGCCATGAAGCCGGCCAGCGCCTGAATCGCCGGATCGTAGCCGGGAACGTCGGGATAATCGGGCCCCATCGCCGAGATGCCCGCCCAGATCAGGTCGGGCTTGAACGCGCGCAAGGTCTGGTAATCGATGCCCAGATCGGCGTAACGCCTGGGCAGGATGTTGCAGCAAAAGACATCGGCATCCAGTTCGGCGATCAGCTGGCCAAGCACGCGCCGGCCTTCGGGACATTTGAGGTCGAGCGCGATGGATTCCTTGCCGACATTCTGGGCGATGAAATAGGACCGCCGGTCGTCCTCGGCCACCCGTCGGCCGATATAGCGGTTGGGGTCGCCGGGAAGACCCGTCGAGAAGGGCATGGCTTCGATCCTGATCACCCGCCACCCCCGATGAACGAAGCGGAGGGTGGCATGCGGCAGGGACAATGCCTGCTCCAGCGAGATGATCGTACGCCGTTTCATGTCGGGATGATCGCGGAGGCCCGCAGGGATGCCTGGTCGGCCGCGGTATAGCCAGCATCGGCCAGAACCGAACCGGTGTGCTCCCCATACCTTGGCGGAAAGGCGAAGTGGAACGCATCTCCCTGCCTGTCGATGGCCTTCGGCTGCAGCCGCACCCTCTTACCCTCCGGGGTGATGGTGGTGGTCAGCCGGTCGGCCAGCGCCGGCAGTGCCTGCACCTGCGGAATGGTGAGAATGGGTGCGTGCGGCACCGTGGCCTGCCGCAGCATCTCGACCAGTTCCGACGTGCCGAGGGTCCGGGTCAGCGCCCAGATTTCGGCCTGGATGGCCTCGCGGTCACGCCCACGGCCCTCGTTGGTCATGCGTTCCGGGCGCGCCAAACCGGCGAAGGGGGCAAGATCGCACAGCCGTTTCCATTGCCCGTCGTTGCCGATCGCGACGAAGACGTAGCCGTCCGTGGTGGGATAGGCGTTGGTCGGCACGAATTTGCGATGCTCGTTGCCGCTGCGGGACATTTCCGCCGGCTGGGCCCCGAAGTCCAGCAGCGGCAGGGTCGTAAGCTGCCACGATGCCGCCGCTTGCAGCATGGAGACATTGATCTCGGCGCCCTCACCCGTCTCGGCCCGTTCGGCCAGGGCCAGGCAGACGGCGGCATAGACCTCGTCGCCGGCCTTGAGATCGACCACCGGCACGCCCATCAGGGTCGGAGCACCATCCGCCGATCCGGTCAGATCCATGTATCCCGCCATGGCCTGGACCACGGGATCATAGCCGGGCACCCCGGGATAGTCCGGCCCCATGGCCGATATCCCGGCCCAGATGATGTCGGGCTTGATGTCCTTCAGGGTCGGATAGTCGATCCCCAGCCCCTTGTACCGCGACGGCAGGGTGTTGCAGCAGAAGACATCGGCGTCCAGGGACTTGATCAGCCGGTGCAGGACGTCCCGGCCCTCTTTCTGCTTCAGGTTGAGCGCGACAGATTCCTTCCCCACATTGGGGGCGATGAAATACGACCGGCGATCGCTGTCCGCGACCATCGAGCCGACATAGCGGTTGGGGTCGCCTTGCAGCCCCCCGTCCTCGGCGGTGAAGGCCTCGATCCGGATCACCCGCCAACCCAGGTGGGCGAAGCGCAGCGTCGCATAGGGCAACGACAGCGCCTGTTCGAGCGAAATGATGGTCCGAGGTTTCATGCTGTCATACCGTTGTCGATGTCATGAAAGCGATGCCCGGTCGGGCACGCCCGGAAGGGTGTCACGCAATGGGCGAGAACGATGTTCATGCGGGCCTCCAACCAAGTTTCCTGGTGAATACGGATGGGATCGTCATGATGCCCTCCTCAGCCCCCCCCAATCGGGGGAGCCAGACAGACTTCGTCCTCGTCACACACAGGATAGTCGCGATCAGCGTAGTGGAGATTGACCGAGACTATGACGATGTCGATGTACTCTGACGCCAGGATGAATCGTTCGCCCTTGGTCGGAAGCCAGTCGAGCAGCATCCCCACATTTTTGACATCTTCCGGCAAGACGATGTCTTCAGAGTCGCAGCCCATGCAGTCTCGAATCCAGGCAAAATACATAAGTTTCATCTGAGCTCAATCCATCAAAACTATGAAGGAATGACTCCGCCATCGGGAGACGTTGCCTGCACTCGCCTTTCGTGGATGGCGCGGGCAACCTTTTCCGGTGACATGGGAGGATTGAAGATCCGGACTCCGGTCGCGTTGTACAGCGCGTTGGCAATGGCCGGCGCAATGACGATGGTCGGCAGTTCGGAGATGCCCTTGGCGCCATAGGGACCTTCGACGCAATAACTCTCGATGAAGTGCAGGTCGAACGTAGGTATCTCCGGCGCCGTGATGAGCTTGTAATCGCGGAAGCATGGATTCTTCAGCATGCCTTTCTCGATCCGCATGTCTTCACTCAGGGCATAGCCCAGGCCGATGGCGATACCGCCCTCGATCTGGCCTTCGAGCCCCATGCGATTGATGACCCTGCCGACGTCCTGTGCCACCGTGACCTTGTCCACCTTGATCTCGCCGGTCAGCGTATCGACGGTGATCTCGGCGATGTGCACGGCGTGGGAGTAGGCGGCCGAGGAATTAGAGCTGTACTTGGCCCCCTCGGGCTCGCTGTTCGGTTCGTAGTAGTCGGTGACCATCACCAGCTCGGGCTCGGGCTGGAAGTGCATCTGCCGCATCAGACGCTCGAGCTTGAGGAGCGGAGCACCGTCGCGGTTGCGAACGACCGAGCCGTCACGCAGGTCCAGATCCTCAGCCAGTTCGCCAAGTGCCCGTGCGGCGGCGTTCAGTATCTGCGCCCTGGCCTTCTGTGCGGCACGGCGCGTCCCGTTGCCGGCGATGAAGGTGGTGCGCGAAGCGTGCACGCCGACGTCCCACGGAGCGATGTCGGAATCGTTATTGACGATGGTGACGTGCTCGGGCGGCACGCCCAGTTCTTCGGCGACGATCATCATGATGACCACGTCGATGCCTTGCCCGATCTCGGAGGCGCCGGTGATCACTGTGACCCGGGCATAATCGTCCACCTTCAGAATGGTGCCGATGCCGTCCGACTTGTGGATCTTGGCTCCGCCGGCGTTGTGGATGGAAGAGGCGAGGCCGATACCCTTCTTGTAGCGACCGGGCTTGTTCCGCTCGGCGGCGTACTCCTTGCGCTTGCGGCCGTAGTCGCTTGCTGCCGCTGCGGTTTCCAGGCACTCCACGAAAACGCACTCGTTCAGGATGGATTTCTGCGGCGTGACTTCGCCCGACTTCTGCGCGTTCTTCAGGTGGAATTCGAGGGGATCGATATCCACCAGATCGGCCAGCATGTCCATCTGCTGCGCGGTAGCCCAGGCGGCCTGCACGTTGCCGTAGCCGCGGAAGGAGCCTGCGTATGGGTTGTTGGTGTAGATCGCCTGTGCCTTGAAGTCGACCACGGGCACCCGATAATGACCAGAGACGGTGCGCATCATGACGACCGGGATAGTCGGCCCCCACGAGGTGTAAGCGCCGTTGTCCATCAGCACGTCGGCGGTGCGGAAGGTGAGGGTGCCGTCGCGGGTGCAGCCGGTGCGCATGTGGATGATCGCCGACTGGCGCGTCGGCGAGGCCTTGAACTCCTCCTCGCGCGAATACATGACCTTGACCGGCCGGGCGGTTTTCTTCGCCAGCAGCGCGGCGATCGGCTCGTAGGGGTAGACGTCGAGCTTGGAGCCGAAAGCGCCACCCACGGGCGGCTGGATGACCCGGATGTTGCCGGGATGAATGCCCAGCGCCGGAGCAAGATCCATCTTATAGTTGTATGGGTATTGGGTCTGCGTCCAGATCGTCAGCTTGCCGTTATGGTCGAAGTCGGCGATGGCGCAGGAAGTGCCCATGCAGCAGTGGGTCACATGGTGCGGGCGGAACACGTTGTCGACGACGAAGTCGGAGGCTGCCTCGGCCTCGGCAAGATCGCCGTCCTTGAACTCGAAATGAAGGCTCTTGTTGCCGGGAAAGTTGTCGTGGATCTGCGGTGCCCCCTCCCTGGCGCCGTCTTCGGGGGTGAACACGCCGGGCAGGTCCTCGTACTCGACTTCGATGAGTTCGAGCGCACGCTGGGCAATCTCTTCCGTCTCGGCTGCGACGGCGGCGATCTCATCGTGTTCGCAGCGCACCTTATCCTTAAGCGGGACGTTGTCGCGCACGAAGCCGAACTTCAGACCGGCGACGTCCTTGCCGGTCAGCACCGCGTGAACGCCGGGCAGTTTCTCCGCCGCCGTGGTGTCGAGGCGCGCGATCCTGGCGTGAGGCCGACCGGCGAACAATACCTTGCCGATCAGCATCTGCGGCAACACCATGTCGTTGATGTAGCGCGTCTTGCCAGTCGCCTTGTCCGGGGCGTCGGGCTTATTGAGGCGCTGGCCAATCATGGTCTTCTTCGCCGTGAGTGAGGCGGTGGTGGTCTTTTCCATGGCAGGGCTCCACTCGAGAATATGCAATTCCAGTTTGGGGATGACGCGCGCTCAGCCGTGGCTACAGCGCCCGTTCTTGTCGGCCACGGCCTCCACCGCGTCCAGCACCTTGGTATAGCCTGTGCAGCGGCAGATATTGCCTTCGAGGCCCCGTTTCGCCTCCTCACGGGTGAGCGTAGGATTGTTCTCGAGCAAGTGCTGGGCCTGCATGATCATGCCGGGCGTGCAGAAACCACACTGAATGGCGCCGTGGTCGACGAAGGCCTGCTGCACCGGGTGCAGGCCTTCCGGCGTGCGCAGCCCCTCGACGGTCACGACCTCACGTCCATCGCAATCCACGGCGTACATCAGGCAGCTGTTGACGGTCTTGCCGTCCACATTGATGGTGCAGGCGCCGCACTCGCCCTCGCCGCAGGCGTACTTGGTTCCGGTCAAGCCCAGCCTATCGCGCAGCATGGCCAACGCCTTCATTGTAGCCGGCACCCTAAGGCTGACTTCGCGGCCATTGAGCTTGAAGTTGATTTCAGTTTCGACGGACATCATTGAGCACCTCCTCAACGAAAACTTGAATAAGATGGCTGCGATACCAGGCACTGGCACGTACGTCATCGATAGGTTTGGCGTCCTCCGTCGTCGCCGCCACGGCCGCGGCGATGGTCGCGGCGTCGAGCGGCTTGCCTTCCAGCGCAGCCTCCACGTGGCGGGCGCGCAAGGGGGTGGGCGCAACCGCCCCCATGGCCACCCGAACACCGCGCAGCAGGCCGTTGGCGATACGAGCGCCAAAGGCTACCGAAACGGTTGAGATCTCCAGCGCGGGACGCGGACCTGACTTGCGGAACCTGCCGACGAAATCGACCACAGGCCGCTCGAACACAACGGCGGTCAGCAGTTCCTCCGGAAGCTTGGCGGTCTTGCCGGGACCGAGGAAGAATTCTTCCAGCGGTATCCGCCGCGTCCGCACGGCCCCCTCACGCCAGCAGGCAAGTTCGACCGCAGCGCCCAGGACCAGCAGGGGCGGGCTCATATCGCCGGCAGGTGAGGCGTTGCAGAGGTTACCGCCCACCGATGCCGCATTGCGGATCTGTTCGCTGGCGAAGTGCTCCGTCGCCTCGACCAGAACCGGCGCGATTTCTGCGAGCGCTGAGCTACGGCGGATTTCGCTGATGGTCGTCGTGGCACCGATGCGGATCTCGTGACCCTCGGCCTCAATGCCCCCCAATTCTTCGATGCGACGAAGGCTCAGCAGTTTCGCCTTGTATTGGCGCACGCCGGACTCAGTCTGTGGCGCGAGGTCGGTGCCGCCGCAGAACACAGTGGCATCGCCGTCCGCCGTCGCCCGCAATGCCTCGTCCAGGCGGCGAGGCGCCAGGTAGGTGGTTATCTCCTGCATGTTTCCCCTCCGATTGCAACGTGGCGGCAATGCCGATGTGAATGGCCGAAACGCTGAGCACCGCTCGCGTGTGCCGGCCCGCCGGGGTCGAGGTGATTCGTGGAGTTGCCGTTCATGTCGATCAGAACCTGATCGGTTCGCGGTAACGGCCGTAAACATTCACCAGCGTCTTGGTGATTTCACCGACCGTGGCGTAGGTCTTGACCGCCTCCATGATCGCGGGCATGACGTTGACCTCGGCGCGGGCATCGGCCTCGATGCGGGCCAGGGCCGCATCCACCTGCGCCTTGTCCCGACGGGCCCGCACCGCGTTCAGGGAGTCGATCTGGCGGCGGGCATCACTCTCATCGTAGGGATGGAATTCGACCTGCTTTTCTTCCTCCTCGACCCGGTAGCAATTGAAGCCGACCTTGCGGAATTCGCCGGATTCGAGCTTCTTGGCCATGTTGTAGGCCTGCGAGGATACCTGCGCCTGAATCCACCCCTCGGCCACGAGCTTCACGATGCCGCCACGGGCATCGACGTCGTCCATCGCCTCCACCATTTTCTGGCGCATCTGATTGGTGAGGGTTTCGACGTAATAGGAACCGGCCAGAGGATCGACCGTATCGGCCAAGCCCATCTCCTCGATCAGGATCTGCATCGTCCGCAAGGAGATGCGGGCCGAATACTCGGTCGGGATAGTGTAGGCCTCGTCATACGAGCACAGCGCCATGGTCTGGGTGCCCGACAGGGCGCTGATCAGCGCGTAATAGGCGGTGCGAACGATGTTGTTTTCCGGCTGCTCGAAGGTCAGGCCGCCGCCGCCGCCGCCGGCGATCATGCGCAGGCCCATGGAGGATGGCTTCTTGGGGTGGTAGCGCTCCTTCACGATCTTGGCCCACAAGCCGCGGGCGGCGCGGAACTTGGCCACCTGCTCGAACAGATTGCCGAAGATGTTGAAGTTGAACGACAGCCGGCCGGCGAACTCGTCGATGTCCAGCCCCCTGGCCAGGGCGCTGTCGATATAGGCGCAGGCGATGTTGAAGGCGTAGGCCATCTCCTGCACCGGATCGGCACCCGAATCCCGGATGTGATAGCCGCAAACACTGACCGGCGAGTATTTCGGGGCGTGTTTGGCGCAATACTCGACGGTGTCGGCCACCAGCTTGATGGAGGCATCGACCGGGAAGATCCAGGTGCCGCGCCCGATGAATTCCTTGAGAATGTCGTTCTGGGCGGTGCCGCGCAGCTTGGAAATGTCGTAGCCGCGCTTTTCGGCCATCGCCAGATACATGGCGATCATCACGGTGGCCGACCCATTGATGGTCAGTGACACGGTGATCTTTTCCAGGTCGATACCGGCGAAGGCGATCTCCATGTCGGCCAAGGTATCGACCGACATGCCGACACGCCCGACCTCGCCCTCGGCGGCCGGATCATCCGAATCGAGACCGATCTGGCTGGGCAGGTCAAAGGCGACATTCAGGCCGGTCTGGCCATTGTCGATCAGGAACTTGAAACGATTATTGGTATCCTGCGGATTGCCGAAACCGGCGTATTGCCGCATGGTCCACGGCTGCTTGCGGTACATCGTGGGATGAATTCCGCGGGTGAACGGATACTCGCCCGGCAAACCGATCATCTCGGTTCCACCCGAGGCGATGACGTCGTCCTGGGTATAGAGCGGCTTGATCTCGATGCCAGACTCGTTAATGACCCGGCGCAGGCTAGGCTTTTCAGCGGTCATCGCACATTCTCCCGGATGAAGCTGGCGATATCGGCGAACTTAGCGCCGGTCGGGAAGATGCCGTGCAGGCCGATCTCGCGTAACACGGCGTGATCCGGGGCGGGCAGGTTGCCGCCGATAATCCACAGTTTGTCCTTGAGGCCGTTATCCTTCATCAGAACGGCAAGCTTGCGGCAGAACGGCAGGTGCGAGCCCGCCATGCTGGACAGGCCGATCACATCGACCCCTTCCTCGACGGCGGCGGCGCAGACCATCTCGGGGGTCTGGCGCAGGCCGGTGTAGATGACTTCGAAACCGGCATCCACCAGGGCGCGGACGACCACCTTGGCACCATGATCGTGGCCATCGAGGCCGGGCTTTGCGATAAGAACACGGATCTTGCGGTCGGATTGGGTCATGCCGACAGCTCCTTGGCGATGATGAGTTTCAGGATTTCGCTGGTGCCGCCCCCGATCAGGGTGAAGCGGATGTCGCGAAGATAGCGCTGCACCGGGTATTCCATGGCGAAGCCGTAGGAGGCCAGCACCCGTGCGGCTTGGTCGGTGACCTTGTAGGCCGTCTCGGTGGCGAACAGCTTCGCCATGGCCGACAGCTGGTGCACCGGCTTGCCGGCATCCTTACTCCAGGCGGCATAGCGGACGAGATGAACCGCAGCTTCCAACTCGGTGGCCATTTCCGCCAGCTTGAGCTGAATGGCCTGGAACCGGTTGATCGGCTTGCCGAACTGTTTGCGCTCGCCGGCATACCGCACGGCCTCGGCCAGGGCGGCCTTGGCGACGCCGATGGCCATGGCGCCGGTGATGATGCGAATCTCGGCCAGAACCTTGCGCAGATGCTGCTCGCCGTCGCCCTCCTCCTTGGACAGGCGGTGGCTGTCGGGCACGAAGACGTCATCAAAGGCGACCTCGGAGGTGGGCAGCGCCCACACCCCCATCTTCTCGATGGACCGGCCGACGACCAGGCCAGGGGTGCCCTTCTCCACCAGGAAGATGGTCAGCTTCCGCTCCTCGCCGGCCCGGGCGAAGACGGTGAAGAAATCGGCGACCGGGGCCGCCGTGATCCACGTCTTCTGGCCCCGCAGGCGGTAGCCGCCGTCCACCCTCTCCGCCACGGTGGCGATGCCGGCCAGATCCGAGCCGGCATTGGGCTCGGTCATGCAGATGGCGCCGATCTTCTCGCCCTTCAGCGCCGGGATCAGCAACCGGGTCCTGATGTCGTCGTTGCCCAGGAGATAGAGAAAGTTCGTCCCCATCAGCGCCTGCATGGCGGCGGCACCGCCCACCGACAAGGAGCCGCGGGCGATCTCCTCCAAGGCCAGGCAGAACGAAGACAGGTCCAGGTTCAGACCTCCGACATCCTCGGAATAGCGCATGCCGAAGAAGCCGAGTTCGGCCAACCGTCCAATCAGCGCCCTGGGATAGGCGTGAGCCTCGTCGAGGGCTTCCGCCTGGGGAGCCACTTCCCGATCGCAGAAACGCGCGAACGTCTCCTGGATCGAGCGTTGTTCTTCGTTGAGTTCGAAATCCATGGTCACGTCACCTTCTTCGCGAGGGGTGTTCCGGCGGAATGCCCTCTATGTCCGGGCAAGGCCATCGCTCCCCTCCAATCCGTAGATGTCGCGCGCCGCTTCCGGGCTGATCATGCCGTCGCGGACCTCGCGGGCCAGAAGGGCACGGTCGCGCTTGCGCGGGTCGCCATAGCCGCCGCCGCCGCCGGCAAATTGCTGATAGATCGTCCCCTTCGGGACGCCGACGATCAGGTCCTTGTTGCGGGGCACGACATTGCTGCCATCGGGATAGGTCAGGGTGATGGAATTCAGCGTTCCCTGACCGCCACCGAACAACCCGAATGCCGGCTCGAAATCGCCATCGCCGAAGGTCACCACCTGGGTATCGTCCGAGCCGATGCGGTAGACCGTCTCGACCCCGATGCCACCGCGCCACTGGCCGGCTCCGGCCGAGTCGCGGATATATTCATGCTTCAGCAGGAAATGGGGGGTCTGCTGCTCGAACATCTCGTAGTCCTGATCCATCAGCCCCCCCGAAGCGTCGATCATGCCGATGTGATCATATCCATCGGTTCCGTTCATCGCCCCGGACCCGCCCTTCTGCGCCATGAAGCCGATATCGACATAGCGTTCGTTCTTGTCGGGATCGATGCCGGTGGTAAGGGCGCACAGCAGGTGGTTCCAACCTGCCGTGACACGGTCGGGGATCACCGGCGCCAGGGCGCGAACAATGGCGTCCGCGTTCGGCGGGCAGAGGTGATTGCCGAACGTCGTCGCCTTGGGATAGCTGGCGTTCAGGATCGTTCCCTCGGGGATCACGATCTCGATGGGCTGGATCATGCCCTCGTTGTGGGGCATGTCGGGATTGACCATCTGGAGCAGGGTCAGCACCGTCGCCGAGGCAGACGATGTGAAAGTGCCATTGACGAAGCCGTCGGTCTGCGGATCGGTTTCGGAATAATCGAACCGGATGGAGCGGTCCTTCACCTCGATCTTCACGCGGATCGTGTATTGCGACCCCAGATTATGGCCATCGTAAAAGACCTTGCCCTCACCATAATAGGTGCCGTTCGGGATGGTGGCGATCTCGGCCTCCATCATCTTCCGCGTGGCATCGAACAGGGCAAGCTTGTGCGCCTCGAAACTCTCGACGCCGTATTTGTCGAGCAGGTCGAGCATCCGCCTTTCACCCACCGTGGCGGCGCCCATCTGGGCGCGCAGGTCGTGCTGGACCATTTCAAAACGGATGTTGGCGAAGATCAGGTCCCAGACATCCTTGCGCAACTTGCCCTTTTCCCAGACCTTGACCGGCGGGATCCGCAAGGCTTCCTGCCACACCTCCTTGGCGGCGGGGTTATAGCCGCCGGCCACGGCGCCGCCGATATCGGCCTGGTGCCCCTTGACCGCGGTCCAGGCAACCAGCTTGCCTTCGAAGAACACGGGCTTGTAGACGGCGACGTCGTTGTTCTGGTTGCCCATGCTGAAGACGTCATTATGGAAAATGACATCGCCGGGATGAATATCATCCCCGAAATACTGAAGAATGTATTTGCACACCGGCGCCAGCGAGAAGGCAAGAATCGGCAGGTTCTCCGTCTGCTCCAGCATATTGCCTTTTGCATCGTAGAGACCGGTGACGAAGTCCTTGGCCTCGCACAGAATGGGCGAGCGTGCGCTCTTCTGCACGGACAGGCTCATTTCATCCGTGATGGACTTGAAGGTCCGTGAATACACGGAAAGCAGGATCGGATCGATTTTGGTCATCAGTGTGTCCCCCGCAGAATCGAAGTGACGAGATCCTCGCGCCCCTTGCGATAGATGGCGAAAGAGCCGTTCTGGTCGCAAACGCAGTCGTAATTGGCGCTGACGAAGATCGCCGTGGTCACCTCTTCGATCATCGCCGGACCGACCACGTGGTTGCCGTGGCGCATCTGGTGACCGTCATAGACGGGCACGCTGCGGAAGGCGTTGTCCTCGGGAACGTAGATGTTGCGCTCCCCCTTCCGGGCATGCTCCGCATCGGCGCCGGCATAGGGTTCCGACTGATATTCGGGCTTGTCGGTCAGGCCGACCACCTGCACCCGGACGTTGATGACCTCGACCGGCGAGTCCTGCTCTTCCAGCGAATAGCCGTAGAGGCGGTTGTGCTCGGCATGGAAGGCGCGCGCCAGGATCTTCACGTCTCCGCGCTCGACGATATCGGCATCGACCACGAACGAAACCTCGTGGTACTGCTTGAAATAGCGGCAATCGAACTTGATGAAGGTCTGGCGCCTCGACTTGGCGATCCGTTCCTCGTCGAGAAGAGCGTGGCCCTCGTTCACCATGCCCTCGATCAGGCCGCGCAGGCGGGGCCAATCGATGGACGCCAGCGGTGAGACGAAGGTGCGCACGAGATCGTGCTTCAGATCGCTCATCAGCATGCCGTATGCGCAGAGAATCGAGGACTCGCGCGGGACGATCTGGAACGGGATATCGAGTTCGTTGCAGATAAGGCAGGAATGGATGGGGCCGGCACCGCCCGCCACGATCATCGGGAACTCGCGCGGGTCGAAACCACGCTTGATGGTGACCTCCCGCACGCCCTGGGCCATGTTGTTGCAGATCACCCGGTACATGCCGGCGGCGGCAACCTCGAGCGACATTCCAAGCGGCGTGGCGACATGGGTCTCGATGGCCCGCCGGGCGGCGTCGAGATCAAGCTTCATCCGCCCGCCGGCAAAATAATCCGGATTGAGATAGCCCAGCACCAGATTGGCATCGGTGGAGGTCGGGCGCTCGCCGCCGCGAGCGTAGCAGGCCGGACCGGGGGCCGCTCCGGCGCTGGCCGGTCCCATGCGCAGGAGTCCGCCCTCGTCGATCCAGCCGATCGAACCGCCGCCGGCACCGATGGTATGGATCCCCAGCATCGGCAGGGCGATGCGGTGACGGGCGATCTCGCCCTCGTTCACCATGATCGGGGTATCCACCGCCAGCGAGGCCTCGAAGCTGGTGCCCCCCATGTCGACGGTGATGGCCTTGTTGTGACCGTGGGCACGGGCGAAGATCAGCCCGGCCCCCGGCCCCGCCGCCGGGCCCGAAAGCAGGGTAAGAGCGGATTTCTGGCGCGCCACCTGCGGTGCCATCACGCCGCCGTTGGACTGCATGATCAACAGCAGGCCCTTGAATCCGATTTCGTTCAGCCGGCTCAGCAATTGGTCGAGGTAGTGGCTGAGCTTCGGTCCCACATAGGAATTCAGGGCGGTGGTGCTGATCCGGTCATAGAAGCGGATCGACGGCAGCAGGTCGGTCGATACGGTCAGATAGACCTCGGGCAGTTCACGCCGGATGATTTCCGCCGCCTGGCGCTCATGTTCGGGGTTGGCAAACGCATTCATGAAGCAGATTGCCACCGCCTCCACCCGCTCCTTCCGGAACAATTCGGTCGCGGCCTTGATTCCGGCGACGTCGAGGCTCTCCACCTCCCTGCCATCGCGATCCACGCGACCGCGCACGGCGGCCCGAAGGTGACGGGGCGCCAGCGGCGGAACATTGGTATAGCGGTTGTCGTAGCGTTCCTCGCGGATGCCGCGGCGCATTTCCAGCGCGTCGCGCAGCCCGTCGGTGGTGACCAGCGCCGTGCGCGCGCCGGTGCTCGTCAGCGTCGCATTGGTCGTGACCGTGGTGCCGTGGACGATCGTATCGATCGAGGCGGCCAGGTCTTGAACCGACAGCGCCGGATTCATGCTCGCCGCGATTTCGGTCAATCCGTCGACGACCGCGATGGACGGATCCTGGGGCGTCGACAGCACCTTGACGATTCGAGGAGCCTCGCCATCCTTGGCGACCAGGAAATCGGTGAAGGTTCCACCGACGTCGATACCAATTTTCAGCGCCATGTCTTGCTCCGCCTTAACGTGTTGTTGCTTGTGTCTTGGATGCGGCGCCATGCGGAGACAAGGCTGCCTCCCCTTCATCGGCCGCAACCATCTTGCGGATTTCGCCCTTGAGAAGTTTCCCCGTGCCGCTGCGCGGCAGCCTATCGACGAATACCACCACCTTCGGCAGCTTGTAGCTGGCCGCCCGGCCTTCGAATAAGGCGAGGATTTCTTCGCCCGTAATCCGGCTGCCGGGTTGGCGAACCACCACGGCAATCGCCCGCTCGCCCCAATGCGGATCGGCCCGCCCGACCACCGCGGCTTCGCTGATGTCGGCACATTCATAAAGAATCGACTCAAGGGCGGCCGGATAGATGTTTTCGCCACCTGAAATAATCAGATCCTTCTTGCGGTCATCGACGAACATGTTGCCGCTCTCGTCGAAATGACCGATATCGCCGCTATGGAACCAACCATCACGCAGGACTTCCGCCGAGGTTTGCGGATCGCCCCAGTAGCCGGCCATGACATTCTCGCCGCGAACCAGAATCTCGCCGCGCTCCCCGACCGGAACATCGCGTCCGATGTCATCGACGATACGGACATCGCAATGGATCGCCGGCCTGCCCGTTGAGGTGGGGAAGAGCCGCGCGTTGGCCGGCTGGCTGAAAACGGCGATCGGCCCTGTCTCGGTGCTGCCGTAGACCTGAATGAGATCAAGTCCTCGATCCTGTAGCGTTTCCGTCAGGGAACCGGGCACCAGGGTCGAGCCCGTCACCGCCAGTCGAATCGAGGACAAGTCCGCCGTCTTCCAGCGGGGATGTGCGATGAGCGCGTGCCACTGCGTGGGCACCAGTTGGATCAGCGTCGTTTTCTCTGCTTCGACCGTGTCGAAGAATGCACTGACGTCGAACCGTGGATGCAACGTGACCGTCGCACCGGCGTGAAAAGCCGGCACGGTCTGAATGCAGAGTCCCCCGACATGGAACAGCGGCGAGCAGGTCAGTATCCTGTCCGTGCTGCGCAGGTCATGCATGTGGGCGCTGTTGACGGCGTTCCAGAACATGGCGCCCTGAGTCAGGACCGCCCCTTTCGGCTTGCCGGTGGTGCCTGAGGTGTAGCAGATCAGAACCGGCGAATCGTAGCCCCCGCACCGTGGCTCGGCGGCGCCCCCATGCCGAGTCACCAACTCGGTCAAGGACGCCCACCCCACTGTCGAAGCATCCGCGCAACTGACCAGCCGCACCCCCGGGGCATGGCCGCGCACGGCCTCCGCGACAGCATGAAATGCGGGTTCCGCGACCACCGCCACCGGTCTGGAATCGGCGACAATGACCGACAGTTCCGACTCGGTCAGCCGCCAATTGAGCGGGACCAGCATGGCGCCGAGCCGGGCGCATGCGAAAAGCAATTCCAGCATCCTCGGCGAATTGAGGCCGAGAAACGCGACGCGATCACCCCGCCCGACACCAAGGTCGATGCGCAGCACGCCAGCCATTCGGTTAACGCGATCAGCCAAGTCCGCGTATGTGATGATCTCGTCGCCATAACGGATCGCCGGCTTTTCGGGAAGATGGCGCGCCCAACCGGAAACCCAGTCGGACAGATCCCGCCCCCCCGTATCTGTGCGCCAATCGGCCATCTCCCTCCCTCCGAGCAGATCGAGAACCCGCTTCAAGGTTCACCCGCCCCTATAGGACTAGCTCCGATGGACCGGCCACGCAAACAAATTTTACTCATAGATTGATTTTTTTTACGTCTCGTAAATTCGATGCCGACTCACTCCTTAAATTCCCACCGCGGCCACCCGCCAGGATCACCATTGCGAGCGCGGACGCAGCTGGTCGTTCTCAGCGATTTCCATCAGATCGGCCATAGCGTCCGGTCAGGTGACATCGATCTGGGTAGACGGCCGACTCCGTGAGTGAACCGGACCAAGGGTACCGGTCGGCAATGAGCGCCTCAGCATCCTGAGCCTTGGTCATGGAAAAATATGGGTATTGACACGACCGAAATTAGTTCATATGTTAACCATATGGTACATATACGAACCAATTACCTTTGATGATGAGCGCGGCCTTCCCGTTGGAACCGCTCGTAGATATTCCAAAACATATGGAGTGATTTAGTGAGTAACCAGAATGAAAGTGACAGCCAGAAGAGCAAGCTACCGCTCAGAATTTGGATGCTGATGCTGACATGTAACAATGTTGTAATAAGACTTCTTCGCCAGAGGGTGCGGGATGAATTTGGCATCACCATGCCTGTATTCGACCTCCTAACCCAGGTTCACCGACCTCCCGAGGGACCAACTCTTCGTGAATTGTCTGACAGGCTGATGGTCAGCAAGGGAAACATCACCGAGTTGTCGGATCGCTTGGAGCGCAAGGGGCTTATCCAGCGGGTTCCCGACCCAAATGACGGCCGCGCCCAAAGGGTCTTCCTCACTCAGGCAGGGAGGGATCTGGTCGAACGGATGGAGCCGGCCCATCAAGGCTGGCTAGACGAGATAATGGCCGCCCAAAGCACCACTACGCTTGAAAAGCTCCATCAGACGCTTGGCTCCTTCAAGGCGGACTTGCCGACAATGAATCAACGCCACCGCGGGAGGCGCTCCGCTACATCACATGAGGAGGAATAGTCATGAAGTTTCTGGAGCCGCTGGATCTTCAGGGAATGGTCATTCCGAACCGCGTGATGGTGCCGGCAATGGTCACCCGCCTTGCGGACGAAGAAGGCTGGGTCACGCAAGAGATCCAGGATCGTTACGTCCGGTACGCCAAGGGTGGTGTTGGTCTTATCGTCGTCGAGGCAATGGCGATCCACCATTCCAACGCAGGGCCTCTCCTGCGAATTTCGGACCAGAAGTTCGTCCCCGGTTTGGCCGAAATGGTCAAGCAGATCCATGGCGCCTCCGATTCCAAGGTCGTTCCCCAGATCATTCACTTCATGAAAATCTCAAAGTCGGGCTGGCGCCAGACAGTTGACATGCTGTCCCACGAGGACATCGACACCATTGTCGAGCAGTTCGGCGACGCCGTCGCCCGAGCCCGCGAAGCGGGGTTTGACGGTGCAGAATTGCATGCCGCGCATGCCTATACCCTTTCCTCATTCCTCTCCCGAAGGAACATGCGCAAGGATGAATATGGCGGATCTATGGAGGGGCGGTTGCGAATACTCGGCCGGGTGGTGGAAAGTGTCCGCCGCAAGGCCGGAGCCGACTTCCCCGTCGGCATCCGTATCCTCGCCGATGAATTCATCACCGACGGCAGCACTGTCAGCGATTCCAAGTTGATCGCCCTGCGCATGGCGCAATTGGGGCTCGCTTATATCTCATTGTCCGTGGGAGGGAAGTTCGAGGATGCCGAGCATGCCGCTGGCCAGGTCCCCCATCCATACAATGGATATTCCGGGGATCGCTGCATGCCGGGCGCCCAGTATCCCGCCGCTCTCCATGCGGGGCTGACCCGTGAAATCAAGGCGTTCCTCAACGCCAAGGGCTATCAGGTCCCCGTCGCAGGCGCGGGAAAGATCTCCGACCCCGATGATGCGGAAAGGGTCCTGGCCGACGGCTCCATGGACTTCGTCGGCATCGCTCGAGGGCTTCTGGCCGACCCGGATTGGGTTCTGAAAGTCGCCAGAGGAGAAATCGACCGCATTGTGAAATGCGACTACTGCAACGTCTGCAAGCATCTGGACGGCGCGCACAAGAAGGTTGTCTGCTTCCTGTGGCCCAAGGGCATGATGCAGGCCCCCGATGACAACGCCCAAGGCTCGGCGCCAGGTTGGCCGAACGGGAGTGCCAACCTTCGCGTCGGCTTGAATGGCGACACCGCGACCCTTCAATGGGACAAGGCGGAGGGAGCCGCCCGCTATGACGTATACCGTGCCAGCGACGACGGTGACGTGGTTATCGAGGATGCCGTCAAGGTGACGCGCTGGATGGATAATTCCATCCTTGGCGGACTGACCTATCGGTATTACGTGCGCGCATGTTCAGCGAGCGGACAAGCTGGCGCCCCGTCAAACGTCGTGATGATCAAGCCCGATGGGCCGAGCGTGGAGCGAGACCGCGAAGCTGATCGCGCCCCTGCGATGGCTTGATACGTTTGTGTAAAAAACAAATACAAAGACAGACGACTAAAAATAAATTCGTCTGAAAACCAAGAGGGAGGGTTTTGTCATGCTTAAGGCTGCGCTACTGATCTCAACATCTATTGCCCTACTTTCTTTTCCTGCCTCGGCCGCGCAGGACAAGGTAAAGATCGGCTTCATCTCCACTTTTTCCGGGCCGCAGGGCGTTCTTGGTCGCGAGCTTCTGGACGGCTTCAATCTGGGGCTTAAGCATCTGGGCGGCAAGCTGGGGGGAGCCGAGACGGTGATCATCCAGGGCGACGACCAGGCCAAGCCCGACATCGGCGTCCAGTTGGCCGAAAAGATGGTCGAGCGCGACAAGGTGGACGTCATCACCGGCATCAACTTCTCCAATGTGATGCTGGCGGTGGCCAAGCCAGTCTTGGAAAGCAAAACCCTTCTATTGTCGGTCAATGCCGGCCCATCGCAGCTTGCTGGCAAGGAGTGCCACCCGTATTACTTCAGCATATCGTATCAGAACGATAATGTTGCCGAGGCGATGGGCCAATTCCTGGCCGCCAAGGGGGTTAAGACGGTTTATCTGATGGCTCCCAATTATCCGTCGGGCAAGGATCAGATGAATGGGTTCAAGCGCTTTTACCACGGCCAGATCGTGGGCGAAGTCTACACCCAATTCAACCAGCCCGATTATGCCGCCGAATTGGCGCAAATTCGGCAGACGAAACCCGAGGCGGTGTTCTATTTCTACCCTGGTGGGATGGGCATCAACTTCCTGAAGCAGTACGCGCAGGCTGGGTTAAAAAGCGAAATCCCCCTGTATGGACCTTCGTTCTCACTGGATCAGACCATCCTGCCGGCGGTGGGAGACGCGGCCTTGGGTGCGTTCAGCACCAGTTTCTGGTCCGAGACCATGGACACGTCCCTCAACCGAAAATTCGTCGCCGACTTCGAGGCCACTTATGGTCGCGTTCCCTCGCCATACGCCGCGACCGCCTATGATGGCGCGCTTGCCCTCAATTCCGCCATCAAGGCCGCCGGTGGATCGAAGAACCGTGAAGCGGTTCGCAAGGCCCTGGAAACGGTGAAGCTGGACTCCGTGCGGGGCGACATCAAGTTCAACACCAACCATCACCCGATTCAGAACTACTACCTCTATGAGGTGGTAAAGGATCCCAAGGGGCGTCTGACCAATGCCCATCGGAGCGAGGTCTTCCGCCAGCACAAAGATGCCTATTTCGAATCCTGCAAAATGTGACAGCCACTTGATCCAAGGCGGCGGTCATGTTTGGCCGCCGCCACAAGCGGTGGGGAGGCGAAATGGGAATCCTTCTTTTTCTCGAACAATTGCTGAATGGACTGCAACTGGGAACCATGCTGTTCCTGATGGCGTCCGGTCTGACGCTGGTGTTTGGCATCATGAACTTTGTCAACCTGGCGCACGGTTCACTTTACATGATGGGGGCCTATTTCGCGGCAACCCTGTTCCAGTTGACCGGGTCACTTCTGTTGGCCTCCGCGGGGGCCTTCGTGGGTGTTCTCATTCTCGGCATGGCACTGGAAGCCATAATCCTGCGAGGCTTCTACCATCGCGACCACCTTGATCAGGTCTTGGCCACCTTCGGCCTGATCTTGTTCTTCAATGAACTGGTTCGCATGATTTGGGGACCGCAGGCCTATTTCCTCGCATTGCCGGAGATGCTGAATGGCTCCATCGAGCTGATTCCCGGCGCCCCCTATCCGGTCTATCGGCTGTTGATCATTCTCATCGGCGTGGCGGTGGGGGCGTTCCTCTACATGCTGATTACGCACTCTCGCCTCGGCATGTTGATCCGGGCCGGCGCAAGCAATCGCGGCATGATCGAGTCGCTGGGCGTCAACATCCGCATCCTATTCACCCTGGTGTTCGGCCTGGGAGCGGCGCTGGCCGGACTGGCCGGCACCTTGGCGGGGCCGCTGCTGGCCGTGCAGGTCGGGATGGGTGATGGAGTGCTTATCACCACCCTGGTTGTGATCGTGATCGGGGGGATCGGCTCGGTTCGCGGGGCTTTCCTCGCCGCCCTGCTGGTCGGCTTGGTTGATACCTTCGGCCGCATGCTGCTGCCTGCCTCTCTGGCAGAGATGTCCATTTACATCCTGATGGCCGCCATTTTGTGGCGCCGTCCCCAAGGACTGTTCCCCGCACATGGTTAGAAACCGCATCCTCGGTACTCTGCTGGCCATTGCCCTCCTTGCCCTGCCGCCGGTGGCGCAGGCATTGGGCGAACCTTTCTACATCGGGATCGCCAGCCGCATGCTGGTCTTCGCCCTGGCCGCCATGAGCCTCGACCTCATCTTGGGGTATGGCGGTATGGTCTGCTTCGGTCATGCCGCCTTCATCGGCATCGGCGCCTATGTGGTCGGCATACTCGGTCACCATGCGGCGGAGGAGACCCTGCTGCTGGGATTCATTCCCGGCACCAGCAGCGGCTGGATCACCTGGCCGCTGGCCATGCTGTGCGCCGGTATCTTCGCGTTCCTGGTGGGGGCGGTGTCAATCCGCACCCAGGGACTCTACTTCATCATGATCACTCTGGCCTTTGCCCAGATGGCCTACTTTTTCTTCGTGACGCTCAAAGGCTACGGCGGCGACGACGGTTTGAGGCTACCGCAACGCTCTCAGTTCTCCGACCTGATTTCCCTTCGAGACAAGACGACCTTCTATTATGTCGCCCTCGGCGTATTGACTGCGGTTTATCTGCTGTTGCTGCGGGTTACCAGATCCCGATTCGGCATGGTGCTGCGCGGCGCCAAGGAGAATGAGCGGCGCATGCTTCATATCGGCGTCCCGACCTACCGCTACCGCTTGGCAGCCTTTACCATTGCCGGCGCGCTGGCGGGCCTTGCCGGGGCCTTGATGGCCAACCAGGCAAACTTCGTCAGCCCGGCCATGATGCATTGGACACGCTCGGGTGAGCTGATCGTCATGGTCATCCTGGGTGGGGTGGGCTCACTGCTCGGTCCGGCGATCGGGGCAGTGGCCTTTCTCTCCTTGGAGGAGGTCCTGTCGGCTTATACCGAACACTGGCAAATAGCGCTAGGGCCTCTTCTTCTGGCTGTAATTTACTTCGCCCGCCGAGGCATCTATGGCGCATTGGTCACCAGGAGGGTGCTATGAGCTGCCTGCTCCAAGTCAGGGGGCTGGTCAAAATCTTTGGCGCGCTGGTGGCGACCAATGATTTGCACCTCCAGGTCATGCCGGGAGAGGTCCATGCCCTGATCGGTCCCAACGGCGCCGGCAAGTCCACCCTGGTCGCGCAATTGGCCGGTGAACTCGCGCCTGACAGCGGCTCGATCTTGTTCGAGGGTCTGGACATCACCAATCTACCGGTGCCCGAGAGAGTTGCGCGAGGAATTGTCCGTTCCTTCCAGATCACAAGCATCTTTCCGCAATTTTCAGCCCTCACGAACGTCTCACTGGCCGTGCAGGCCCGTGCGGGTCACAGCTTCAAATTCTGGCGCGATGCCAGCACGGATCCGACATTGAGGGAGCCCGCCCAGGCCTTACTCGACCAAGTCGGGCTTGGCGTCCGCGGCAACGTCCCTGCCGGCGAGCTGGCTTATGGAGAACAGCGCCAGTTGGAGATTGCCATGGCCCTGGCGACCAAGCCACATCTGCTCTTGCTCGACGAGCCGCTTGCCGGCATGGGCCGCGAGGAAGCTCGGGTCATCGTCGATCTTCTGCGACGCCTGCGTGGCGGCCCAACCATCCTGCTTATCGAACACGATATGGACGTTGTGTTCAGTATTGCCGACCGGATCACCGTGCTTGTCTACGGCACGGCCATTGCCACCGACCGACCTGACGCGATCCGCGCCAATGCCGAAGTGCAGCAGGCTTATCTGGGGGGGGAGATGGATCATGCTTAAGGTCAATGGCCTGGAAGCCGGCTACGGTCGCAGCCAGGTACTCTTCGGCATCGATCTTTCGGTCCGCGCCGGAGAGGTCGTCACCATGCTCGGCCGCAACGGCATGGGCAAGACCACCACCATCAAGGCAATGATGGGAGTTCTGAAGCCCGGACGCGGAGAGGTCCATTTTACCGGAAAACCCATTACAGGTCTGCCTGCCCACAGGGTCGCTCGTACCGGGATAGGACTGGTTCCCGAAGGGCGACAGATTTTTCCCAATCTTACCGTTGAGGAGAACATGTTGGCGACCCAGGTCAAGGGCGAATGGACCTTGGAGAAGGCCTACACTATGTTCCCGCGGCTACGGGAACGCCGTTCCAACCTAGGCAACAAACTGTCGGGTGGAGAGCAGCAAATGCTGGCGATCGCCCGTGCCCTCCTGACCAACCCAAAGCTGTTGATTCTGGACGAGGCCACGGAAGGATTGGCACCCCTGGTCCGGGCTGAGATCTGGAACTGCCTGACAGCTCTTAAGCGTCTCGGCCAATCGATTCTGGTGGTCGATAAGAATATCGATGCCTTGATCAAGATTGCCGACCGTCATTTCGTGATCGAGAAGGGACGGACGGTGTGGGCAGGCAATAGTGGCCAATTGAGCGAGGCCGACGATATCCGCCAGCGATATTTGGGGGTCTGAGCATGGCTGACATCGACACCACAATTGTCATTCAACGCCTTGCCAATGAGGGTGCTGGGTTGGGTATTCAGGTGGCGGAGGTCCTGACTCGCGTGGACCAAGTATCCGCGCATGTCGGCCAACAGTCCTCGGTCATGGAGGCAATCGAACACCGTATGACTGCCTTGGGGCAGGAAACCGGAAAAATCGTTCTCACCGCTGGGAATAGCCGCTCGCTCGCAGCAGAGGCGGTGGCAACAATGGCGGCTTCAAAGGAGGAGATTGGGAAATCTCTGTCCGATATCAAGACGCTCTCCGAGATAGTGCTGGTTGGAATGAACCACATCACCACCCTGCAGTCCGCCCTGCAACAGGTAGAGCAGGTGGCCTCATCGATCGAAACCATCGCCCGCATGACGAACATGTTGGCGCTCAACGCTGCCATCGAGGCTGCGCGAGCCGGCGAGGCGGGCCGCGGCTTCGCCGTCGTTGCCGCGGAAGTCAAGGAACTGGCGCGTCAGACCTCCGCTTCAACAGGCGAGATCCGGCAGACACTGGGAGCACTCCAGTCGGTGGCATCAACAATGGCCTCTGAGAGCAACTCCAGCGTGATCCGTGCCCAAGAGGTCAATACCAGCACAGCGACCATCGGCAAGCACGTTGATGCCATCCGCAGCGTCGTCGAGCACATCTCCAACGATTTGGAAGTGGTATCGGAGCAGGCGGCCATCATAAAGGCGGACGGTGATAACCTCCAAACCTCGGTATGCGGCGCGCGGTCCGGGATCGCGGCGGCGGCCAAAGATCTTGATGCTGCCACGGAATCGCTTACCACGATGCGCGTTGCCGGCGAACGGATGATCGCCATCGCCTTCGATGCCGATTGCCAGACCCCTGACACGCCATTCGCCAATGAGGTCCGGCGGTTGGCCCAACTCATTGGAAAGAGTATGGAAGAGGGCATATCCGCCGGGGCCATCTCTATCGCCGATCTGTTTGATGAGGATTACAAGCAGATTGCGGGGGGCAAACCTCCGCAATACGTCACCCGCTTCACAGGATTCACCGATCACGCGATCCAGCCGCTATTGGATCAGGCTTTGTCGTTTGATCGCCAGGTCGTGTTCTGTTGTCTTACAGATCGCAACGGATATGTCCCTACTCACAACAGTCGATACTCCCAACCGCCTGGTCCAGACCAGGACTGGAATGCCGTGCATTGCCGTAATCGCAGAATATTTGACGATAAAGTTGGCTTGGCGGCCTCTCGCAATATTGAAGGGGTGTGGCCGCAGGTCTATGTCCGCGACATGGGCAATGGCAGGACGGAGCTCATGATGGATGTCTCCTCACCCATCTTCATTCAAGGCAGGCACTGGGGGGGCGTTCGCCTTGGATACGCCGCAAACCAAGCCTCGTATAGCTCAGCCCGGCGCGGGACGCCGGAGGAGGCGCAAGCCATGGTTGAGCAAGCCGAAATATTTTTTCGCACCAACGGCCGACCAAAATTTCTGGACGCCATTATCGACAAATCAGGACCGTTTCATTTCAAGGACCTCTATGTGGTCGTTCTGGATGCCAATAATGGAATGATAGTTGGCCAAGGGGCGAACCCGAAACTGGTCGGCATGGATGGAAATACGCTGAAAGATGCAAATGGGAAGCTTTTCTCTCGCGAGACACGTGAAATAGCAATACGGAATGGATCGGGCTGGACAGAATACGTTTATGTTAACCCAACAACAAAAGTCCTTGAGGACAAATCTTGCTTTTCGAAAAAAGTCGATGACATTGTAATTTGTGTTGGCGTGTACACGCAGCAATCGAGCGCATCAAGTTAGCAACGGATGACGCTCTCAGTATTTATTTTGCTATTTTCTATTTTTGGAGGCGAAGTTGGTTGCCGACAAAGTGAAGTCCGCCCATATCGATCAGTTTGCGCGACGAAATTTGCCGCTGGCAGAGCTTTGGCCCGATATGGCCATCGACGAGCCGCCGCTCTCCTTGATCTCCCCGTCGATCAATGCCGCCGCTCTTCTTTTGGACGATATGGTGGCGACCGGTCATGGGGGGAGTCCATCCTTCCTTTACGAAGATGTCGTATGGAACTATGAGCAGTTGCTGGATCGCTCCAACCGGATCGCCAACGTTTTGGTACAAGACATGGGGCTTGTTCCCGGCAATCGGGTCCTGCTGCATGGCTTCAATACGCCGATGATGGTGGCGGCTTGGTTTGCCGTCTTGAAAGCCGGGGGGATTTGCGTAGCGGCCATGCCTCTCCTGCGCGCAAGGGAACTTGGCTATATATGCGACAAGGCCGAGATCTCCCACGCCCTCTGCGATTCCAGCCTGGTGGCGGAAACCAAGACTGTCCAGTCCCTGAGGCCCAGTCTTCGTCACGTCATGTCGTTTTCTGCCCTTGGTGGCGATCTCGATGCCGCCGGAACTCTCGATCTAGCCATATCGAGAAGATCAAGCGCGTTTACCAACGTACAAACGGCCGCAGACGACGTTGCCATCATCGCCTTCACCTCCGGAACCACCGGTCAGGCCAAGGGCACCATGCACTTTCACCGCGACCTGATCGCAGCCTGCGAGTGTTTTCCAAAGCTGCTGAGCATCACCCCCGAGGACAGGTTCTGTGGCACCCCGCCCCTGGCCTTCACTTATGGACTTGGCGCACATGTGCTGTTCCCCATGTATCACGGCGCCTCGGTCGTATTGAGGAAGAGCTTCTCTCCCGAAGATTTGCTGGAAACGATCGCCAGATATCGTGTCACCGGGCTTTACAGCGCACCGACGGCCTATCGGGCCATGACGGACCTTGTGGCCGGCCGCGATATTGCCAGCCTTCGGCTTTGCGTGTCTGGGGGCGAGCACCTGCCTCTGGCCACCTGGGACCGCTGGCTTGCCGCCACCGGCCTGAAAATCGTCAACGGTATTGGCGCCACGGAATTGCTCCACAATTTCATCTCGGCGTCTGGTGACGATATCCGTCCCGGTTCAACAGGCAAGGCTATCCCCGGCTACACAGCCTGCATCGTCGATGAGGAGGGCCGCCCGCTCGCTCCCGGAAACATCGGGCGCTTGGCCATCAAAGGTCCCACCGGATGCCGCTACCTGAGCAATATCGAACGCCAACGAAGCTATGTATCCAACGGATGGAACCTGACGGGCGACATCTACAGCATGGATGAAGATGGTTACTTTTGGTATCAGGCGCGTGGTGACGACATGATTATCTCGGCCGGATACAACATCTCGGGCCCCGAAATCGAGAATGTGCTTCTGGAACACCCCGATGTGGCTGAATGCGCGGTTGTCGGAGTTCCCGACCCCGAACGCGGCCATGTGGTGAAGGCATTTGTTGTTCTCAAGCGCCCATCGGATGCTTCCGAATCCAAGGCAAAGCAACTACAGGACTTCGTTAAATTGCAAATCGCGCCATACAAGTACCCAAGGCAGGTTGAATTCCGAGAAACGCTACCTAGAACACCAACTGGCAAGCTACAGCGCGTGGCATTAAGATAGACAATTGTTTAAGTTGGAGGAATTTTCATAATGAACACCATCTTGCAGCCTGATGGCTGGGTAAAGCCACTCGGTTACGCCAACGGAGTTGCTGCCGAAGGACGTCATGTCTTTGTCGGTGGGCAGATCGGTTGGAATGCCCAAAGCCAGTTTGAAAGCGACGATCTGGTCGAGCAGACTCGTCAGGCACTGACCAATATCCTTGAAGTGCTGGCCGTGGCGGGCGGTAAATCGGAACATATTACTGCCATGACTTGGTATCTGGTGGACAAGCAAGAATATTTGGCGCGCTTGAAGGAAATTGGGCAGGCATATCGTGATGTAATCGGCCGCCATTTTCCGGCCATGGCTGCCGTCCAGGTAGTGGCATTGATAGAAGATCGGGCCAAGATTGAAATACAGGCCAACGCAGTCATTCCAAAATCGCCATAATACATGGCGTAATCGGCTTGTGGCTGCTCTCCATCTGGCAACGGGGTATACCGACCTATGAAATGACCTTCTTGATCCAGGGATAGAAGGCGAGGCTGGTGATCCTTTGAGCGTCTGCGGCTAGGGCATTCCAGGCGTCGCAACATGCGTCGATGATGGCGTCCAGGGGGCACGTCCCGCTGAGTGGTGTAGCAGCTTTTACCTGGGGATGATGGCGTAGGGCGCGTAGCGCCCGGAGACGTCATCCCCAGGCAGCCCCGATCTCGGGGTGGTCATCGGGAGATCTTCGGTAGGGTTTGCAACACCAACAACCGAACCAAGGATCAAACCGATTACCAACGGTAAGCGTCCCCTGACGGCTGCGGTTTCTCCGGCTTGACGGAGGCGGTCAGGCGGCGGCAGGGATGCTGGCCGGGGCGCCGATGGTCCAGGGCAGGAGGTCGGCGATCCGATTGATGGGGTGATCGGCGATGCGGCCGATGACGTCGCGCAGATAGGCTTCGGGATCGCGGCCGGTGGGGGTGTCGGTCTCGATCAGGGTGTAGACGGCTGCTGCGCGGTCACCACCGGCAGCACCACCGGCACCAGGCCTGGAGTCATCGTGTCGATTCCGGGCGGGCCAAATCGCTTCCGCCAAGTAAAGAGCTGATTGGCGTTGACCTCGTAGCGTCGCGCCACCGCCGCGACAGAAGCTCCCGGCTCGAACGTCGCAGCGACGATCTCCCGCTTCAGCGCCTCCGGCCAGGACCGGTTGCGACGCCGAACCACCGAACTTCTGTCCAGAAACGAATTTGTGGACACATCCGCCACCACCAACGCCAATCAGGCGTAAGCGTCCTCTGACGGCGTAAGCGTCCTCTGACGGCGTAAGCGTCCTCTGACGGCTGCCTTGTCGTCGGCCTCCCAATCGGCCTGAATGGCGTGCTCGGGTTGAGCGTGGCAAGGATGGCAAAGGGATGCTTATGGTCTGCGATGGCAGTAGCGATGAGCGCCCGGCCCGCCGCCGGCATTGGCCGGAGGCGGAGAAGCGGCGGATGGTGGCGGAGGTTGAGGCGAGCGGCCGGTCAGTGGCCGAGATTGCGCGGCGTTACCGTCTTGCTTCCAGCGTTCTCGGCCGCTGGCGTAGCCGGTATGGGGCGAAGATGCCGCCAGCGACAGCCCCGTCTTTCGTCCCGGTGACGGTTGCCGCGTCTGCCACGGAGATGAACGAGCCGGACGGCCCCCGGCGTAGTGAGGCACGGATTGAGATTCTGCTCTCTCATGGTCGGCGGCTGGTGGCGGATGAGGGCATTGCGCCCTCGCGTCTGCGCCTGCTGATCGCCGCCATCGAGGGAGCATGATCACCATTCCCGCCGGGGTGCGCATTCATCTGGCGATGGGCGTCACCGACATGCGCAAGGGCTTCGACGGTCTGGCCATGCTGGCGCAGGAGGTGCTGAAGCAGAATCCGTTTTCCGGCCATTTCTTCATCTTCCGGGGACGTCGGGGCGATCTGGTGAAGGTGCTGTATTGGGACGGCCAAGGCTATTGCCTGTTCGCCAAGCGGCTGGAGAAGGGCCGGTTTGTCTGGCCGGTGACGCGCGAAGGCTCGGTGGTGCTGACCACGGCCCAGCTTTCCATGTTGCTGGAGGGGATCGATTGGCGGCTGCCGGTACGGACCTGGCAGCCGGTGGCGGCGGGCTGAGAATTCCGCCAATCATGGCGTTAAATCAATGGCTTGGCGCTCTCTGTCGCGTTAAAATCGCGGCCATGCTCGAAACCGTGTCTTCCCTTCCCGATGACGTCGAATCCCTGCGCCAGATCATCGCCGGGTTGACCGGAGAACTGGCGGCGGCGAAGGCCGGTCTGGTCACCAAGAGCCTGGAAATCGAGACGCTCAAGGTGCAGATCGCCCGGTTGCGGCGGCAGCAATTCGGACGTTCCTCGGAGAAGCTGGACCGCCAGATCGAGCAGCTCGAACTGGTGCTGGAGGATCTGGAGGTCAGCGCCGGCGCGGATCGGCCCGCGAGCGAGGCAAGCGCCGAGACTCCGGCGGCCGAGCCGGGTCAGCGCCGTCATGGCGGTCGCCGCCCTCTGCCTGCGCATCTGCCGCGCCGCGAGGTCGTCCATGCCGGGAGCTGCGCCTGTCCGGCCTGCGGCGGGGCGTTGCGTCCAGTCGGCGAGGATGTCACCGAGATTCTCGATTACCTGCCGGGCCGTTTCGAGGTCGTCCGCCATGTCCGCCCGGCTTTCTCGTGCCGGACGTGCGAAACCATGGCGCAGGCCCCGATGCCGAGCCTGCCGATCGAGCGGGGCCAGCCGGGTCCCGGTTTGCTCGCCCATGTGCTGGTCGGCAAATTCTGCGATCATCTGCCGCTCTATCGCCAATCCGGCATTTACGCCCGCGACGGCGTCGAGCTCGACCGCGCCGATTGGGTCGGCAAGATGGCGGCGCTGCTCAAGCCCCTGGTCGGTGCGGTGGAGCGCCATGTCCTCGCCGCCGACAAGCTGCACGCCGATGACACTCCGGTCCCGGTTCTGGCGCCGCGCGCGAAGGCGCGCAGTTCAAATGATTTGGCGGCAAAGCCGCCGGGGATGGGCAAGACCAAGACCGGGGGCTGTGGGTCTATTTGCGCGACGAGCGGCCCCACGGTGGCAGCGAACCGCCCGCCGTGTTCTACCGCTACAGCGCCGACCGCAAGGGCGAGCATCCCCGCCGTCATCTGGCGCGATTCTCCGGCTTTCTCCAGGCCGATGGCTATGCCGGGTTCGGCCCACTCTATGAGGATCGGGACGGCATCCCCGCCACCGTCAGCGAAGTGGCGTGCTGGGCCCATGTCCGGCGTAAATTCCACGACATCCATCTGGCTGCCGCCTCGCCGCTGGCGGCGCAAGCCCTGGAGCGGATCGGCGGGCTGTTCGGGATCGAGCGCCAAGTGAACGGCCAGCCGCCGGAGGTGCGGAAACAAGCCCGCCACGACCATGCCCGATCACAGCTCGATGATTTGGCCGTCTTCCTTGATGCCGCCCTGGCCAAGATCCCCGGAAAAAGCGAACTGGCCGCCGCCATCCGCTATGCCCGCTCGCGCTGGATGGCGCTGTCGCGCTATCTCGACGATGGCCGCCTGGAGATGACCAACAATGCCGCCGAGCGGGCAATCCGCCCCCTGACCTTGGGACGCAAGAACTGGCTATTTGCCGGCTCCGATGCCGGTGGTGACCGCGCCGCCGTCCTCTACACCCTGATCGAGACCGCCAAGCTCAACGGCCGCGATCCCGAAGCCTACCTGCGCGACGTTATTGGCCGCATCGCCGGCCACCCCATCAACCGGATCGCCGACCTCCTGCCCTGGAATATCGCAGCCCCGGCCAGCATCCCTGCCGCCGCCTGATAGACTCCGTCAAGTCGGAGAAACCGCAGCCGTCAGAGGACGCTTACGCTAAGGATGGCAAAGGGATGCTTATGGTCTGCGATGGCAGTAGCGATGAGCGGCCCGCCCGCCGCCGGCATTGGCCGGAGGCGGAGAAGCGGCGGCTGGTGGCGGAGGTTGAGGCGAGTGGTCGCTCGGTGGCGGAGGTTGCGCGGCGTTACCGTCTTGCTTCCAGTGTTCTCGGTCGATGGTGTGCCCGGTACGGGACGAAGATGCCGCCAGCGACAGCCCCGTCTTTCGTCCCGGTGACGGTTGCCGCGTCTGCCACGGAGGCGAAGGAGCCGGACGGCCCTCGGTGTGGAGGCGCGGATCGAGATCCTGCTCACCCATGGTCGGCGACTGGTGGCGGATGAGGGTATTCTGCTGTCCGGCGTAAATTCCACGACATCCATCTGGCCACCGGCTCGCCACTGGCGGCGCAAGCCCTGGAGCGGATCGGCGCCCTCTTTGGCATCGAGCGTCAGGTGAACGGCCAATCCCCGGAGGGGCGAAAACAAGCCCGCCAGGCCCATGCCCGATCACAACTCGATGACCTGGCCGTCTTTCTTGACGCCGCCTTGGCCAAGATCTCCGGCAAGAGCGAGTTGGCCGCCGCCATCCGCTATGCCCGCTCGCGTTGGGCGGCGCTGTCGCGCTATCTCGACGATGGCCGCCTGGAGATGACCAACAATGCCGCCGAGCGGGCCATCCGCCCCCTGACCTTGGGACGCAAGAACTGGCTGTTTGCCGGCTCCGATGCCGGTGGTGACCGCGCCGCCGCCATCTACACCCTGATCGAGACCGCCAAGCTCAACGGCCGCGATCCGGAAGCCTATCTGCGCGACGTCATCGGCCGCATCGCCGACCATCCCATCAACCGGATCGCCGACCTCCTGCCCTGGACCATCGGTGTCCCGGCCAGCATCCCTGCCGCCGCCTGACCGCCTCCGTCAAGCCGGAGAAACCGCAGCCGTCAGGGGACGCTTACAATCAGGCTGGCAGAATCTCAGAGCAAGGGCCGCTCGAACAGGCGGCCGTCACCGGGGGGATACCCAGTGCCAGACTACGCCACACTTCTCCGTCCGGTGAAAGGCGGCCCTCGGCGAAGGCTTACGCCGATTGGGAGGCCGACGACAAGGCAGCC
>NZ_AONQ01000039.1 GCF_000342045.1 Paramagnetospirillum caucaseum
GACCATGCCGGGCCCATGGCCGCGCCGCCCGCCGGCGCGCCGTCCGCCTCGCCGCTGCCCGGCACCGCCGCCCATCTGGCGGCCTCTTGCTCCGACCTGCAGGCCCTGCGCCATGCCATGGAGAGGTTCGAGGGGCTGCCCCTGAAGCAGGCGGCCAGCTCCACCGTGTTCGGCGACGGCAACCCGGAAGCCGCCGTGATGTGCATCGGCGAGGCGCCGGGCCAGGAGGAGGACCGCCGCGGCCTGCCCTTCGTCGGGCCCAGCGGCAGACTGCTCGACCGCATGCTGGCCTCCATCGGGCTGGACCGCACCACCTGCTACATCTCCAACGTGGTGCCCTGGCGCCCGCCGGCCAACCGCAAGCCCACCCCCGACGAGGTGGCGGTGTGCATGCCCTTCCTCACCCGCCACATCGAGCTGGTCGACCCCCAGGTGCTGATCCTGCTGGGCGGCGCGGCCGCCGCGGCGGTGCTGGCCAAGGCCGACGGCATCAACCGCCTGCGCGGCCGCTGGTTCGAGTTCAACTCGCCCGGCCTGCCCCGCCCGGTGCCGGCGCTGGCCACCTTCCACCCCGCCTATCTGCTGCGCACGCCGGAAGCCAAGCGCGACGCCTGGCGCGACCTCTTGATGATCAAGCGGCGGATGGATGCGGCGCGGCATTGAGCCGCGTCAAAACACCCTGGAGTTTTCGATGACTGCAGCTCCCCCTCTTCTAAGAACTCTTGGCGTAGACGAGAAAATTCTTGTCGTCGATATCGGCGCCAACCCTATCGACGGGGACCCGCCGTACAAAACCCTGTTACGCTCCAACCACGCGCGGGTCGTCGGCTTCGAGCCCAATCCGCTGGCACTGGAAAAGCTGCAGACGCTGAAGGGCAAGGACGATCTCTACCTGCCTCATGCCGTCGGCGACGGCCGCGAACACACCCTGCACATCTGCCAGGGGCAGGGCATGACCTCCCTGCTGGAGCCCAATCCGAACATTCTCGGCATGCTCCACGGATTTCCCGAATGGGGACGGGTGATCCGCAAGGAGCAGGTCCCCACGGTCCGCCTCGACGACATTCCCGAAACCGAGGGGGTCGATTACATCAAGATCGACATTCAGGGCGGCGAGTTGATGGCGCTGTCGAACGCCCCCAACCGGCTTGCCGGCGCGGTGCTGATTCATACCGAGGTGGAATTCCTGCCGATGTATATCGGCCAGCCCCTGTTCTCCGACCTCGACATCTTTCTGCGCGGCCATGGCTTCGTCTTGCACAAGTTCCATCCGCTCGCCGGACGCATGCTCCAGCCCCTGATGCTCAACAACGACGTCTACGCCAGCGGCAACCAGATCATCTGGGCGGATGCGGTCTATTTCCGGGACATCAGCAAGATGTCGGCCATGTCGCCGGCCCAGCTGCTGAAGCTGGCCACCATCGCCCATGATTGCTACGGCTCGTTCGATCTGGCCGTCCGCCTCCTCCTGGAGCATGAACGGCAAACCGGCTCAGCCTATGGACAACGGCTGCTCGAGGTGATGACCGGTCAGCGTCCGGGCGGCAACCGGCGGGGCTGATTGCCGGGGTCCTCCATCATTTTCCCAAGTTGCACACGCCCCATGCCGCCCTATATAACGCCGGTGGGTCGAAATTGGTGCGGCCCGGCAATTGATGGATTCAACCCGGATGGGGATTCCGGGGCGGCTGCTGATGCTTCAGGGCCGCCGGGATCTGCCGAACTTAGATGAGGACAGTCATGAGCAAGGTTATCGGCATCGACCTGGGCACCACGAATTCGTGCGTCGCGGTGATGGAAGGCAAGAGCGCCAAGGTCATCGAGAACGCCGAAGGCATGCGGACCACCCCGTCCATGACCGCGTTCACCGAATCGGGCGAGCGTCTGGTCGGCCAGCCGGCCAAGCGCCAGGCGGTGACCAACCCCACCAACACCCTGTTCGCCATCAAGCGCCTGATCGGGCGGCGCTTCGACGACCCGATCACCAAGAAGGACATGAACCTGGTGCCCTACCACATCGTGGCGGGCGACAACGGCGACGCCTGGGTCGAATCCCGCGACGCCAAGTACAGCCCCAGCCAGGTGTCGGCCTTCATCCTGCAGAAGATGAAGGAAACCGCCGAGGGCTATCTGGGCGAGAAGGTCACCCAGGCGGTGATCACCGTCCCGGCCTATTTCAACGACGCCCAGCGTCAGGCCACCAAGGACGCCGGCCGCATCGCCGGCCTGGAAGTGCTGCGCATCATCAACGAGCCGACCGCGGCCGCCCTGGCCTACGGCCTGGAGAAGAAGGGCGCCGGCACCATCGCCGTCTATGACCTGGGCGGCGGCACCTTCGACGTGTCGGTGTTGGAGATCGGCGACGGCGTGTTCGAGGTGAAGTCCACCAACGGCGACACCTTCCTGGGCGGCGAGGACTTCGACGCCCGCATCATCGACTATCTCGCCGATGAGTTCAAAAAGGAGCAGGGCATCGACCTGCGCAAGGACCGCCTGGCCCTGCAGCGCCTGAAGGAAGCCTCGGAAAAGGCCAAGATCGAGCTGTCGTCCTCCATGCAGACCGAGGTCAACCTGCCGTTCATCACCGCCGACGCCTCAGGGCCGAAGCACCTCAACATCAAGCTGACCCGCTCCAAGCTGGAAGCCCTGGTCGAGGATCTGGTGGCGCGCACCATCGAGCCCTGCAAGGCGGCGCTCAAGGACGCCGGCGTCAAGGCCAGCGAGATCGACGAGGTCATCCTGGTCGGCGGCATGACCCGCATGCCCAAGATCCAGGAAGTGGTGAAGGAATTCTTCGGCCGCGAGCCCCACAAGGGCGTCAATCCCGATGAAGTGGTGGCCATCGGCGCCGCCATCCAGGGCGGCGTGCTGAAGGGCGAGGTCAAGGACGTCCTGCTGCTCGACGTCACCCCCCTTTCGCTGGGCATCGAGACCCTGGGCGGCGTGTTCACCCGCCTGATCGACCGCAACACCACCATCCCGACCCGCAAGAGCCAGGTGTTCTCCACCGCCGAGGACAACCAGACCGCCGTGACCATCCGGGTCTTCCAGGGCGAGCGCGAGATGGCCGCCGACAACAAGGTGCTGGGCCAGTTCGACCTGGTGGGCATCCCGCCGGCGCCCCGCGGCGTGCCGCAGGTGGAGGTGACCTTCGACATCGACGCCAACGGCCTGGTCAACGTCAGCGCCAAGGACAAGGCCACCGGCAAGGAACAGCAGATCCGCATCCAGGCCTCGGGCGGCCTGTCGGATTCCGATATCGAGAAGATGGTCAAGGAAGCCGAGGCCCACGCCGCCGACGACAAGAAGCGCAAGGAGCTGATCGAGGCCAGGAACCACGCCGACGGCCTGATCCACACCACCGAGAAGAGCCTCAAGGAATTCGGCGACAAGGCCGGGGCTGAACTCTCCGGCGCCATCGAGAAGGACATCGCCGCCCTCAAGTCCGTCATGGAAAGCGACGATTCCGAAGCCATCAAGGCCAAGACCGAGGCCCTGATGCAGACCTCCATGAAGTTGGGCGAAGCCATGTACAAGGCCCAGGAAGCGGCCGGCGGCGCGGAAGCGGCCGGCGGCGGCGCCCAGGGCGCCCCGGGCGGCGGCGACGACAAGGTGGTCGATGCCGACTTCGAGGAAGTCGATGGCGACAAGAAGGGCAAGTAACAGCCTGTTTGTAGATCCGGGGACCGGCGGCGGTGAAATGCCGCCGGCCCCAATTCGGATGCGAAAGCCATGAGCAAGCAGGATTATTACGAACTTCTGGGCGTCGAGAAGGGCGCCACCGGCGACGACATCAAGAAGGCCTACCGCAAGCAGGCCATGCAGTTCCACCCGGACCGCAATCCGGGCAACGCCGATGCCGAGCAGAAGTTCAAGGAAATCAACGAAGCCTACGACGTGCTGAAGGACGAGCAGAAGCGTGCCGCCTATGACCGCTTCGGCCATGCCGCCTTCGAACAGGGCGGCCCCGGAGCCGGTGGCGGCGGTGGCTTTGGCGGTTTCGGCGGCGGCGGCTTCTCCGACATCTTCGACGAGATGTTCGGCGAGTTCATGGGCGGCGGCCGGCGCGGCCAGGCCTCGGGCCGCGGCGCCGATTTGCGCTATAATATGGACATCAGCCTGGAAGACGCCTTCGGCGGCAAGGCCGCCACCGTCAAGGTGCCGTCCAGCGCGCCTTGCGAGGATTGCAAGGGTACCGGCGGCAAGGACGGCGCCCAACCGGTCACCTGCTCGGGCTGCAACGGCCACGGCAAGGTCCGCCAGCAGCAGGGCTTCTTCACCATCGAACGCACCTGCCCCACCTGCCAGGGCATGGGCAAGATCATCAAGGACCCCTGCCGGTCCTGCGGCGGCTCGGGCCGCACCCGCAAGGAAAAGACCCTGTCGGTCAACATCCCGGCCGGCGTCGAGGACGGCACCCGCATCCGTCTGGCCGGCGAGGGCGAGGCCGGCATGCGCGGCGCGCCGCCCGGCGACCTGTACATCTTCCTGTCCATCGCCGCCCACCGCATCTTCCAGCGCGACGGCGCCAACATCTTCTGCCGGGTGCCCATCCCCATGACCACGGCGGCGCTCGGCGGCACCATCGAGGTCCCCACCATCGACGGTTCCAAGGCCAAGGTCACCATCCCGGAAGGCACCCAGTCGGGCCACCAGTTCCGCCTGCGGAACAAGGGCATGAGCGTCCTGCGCTCCCCGGCCCGCGGCGATATGTTCATCCAGGCCATGGTGGAAACCCCGGTCGCCCTGACCAAGCGCCAGAAGGAACTCCTCCAGGAGTTCAACGACGCCGGCGAGGGCGAGAAGGCCAAGAACTCCCCCGAAAGCCAGGGCTTCTTCGCCAAGGTCAAGGAACTCTGGGAAGACTTGAAGGAAGGCTGACGACCGCCCGGTCACTCCCTCTCCCGCGAGCGGGAGAGGGTCGGGGGGAGGGTCCTTTCTTTGCGAAGGGACTCGTCCCTTCGCATGAAAGCCCCCCCATGCTATAAGTGACTAACATGTTGGTCATGAGGCCCGCGCCATGAACTCCATCAATCTTGCCGATGCCAAGGCTCATCTGTCCGAACTGGTCGCCCTGGCCGAGGCGGGCGAGGACGTCTGCATCATGCGGCGGGGCAAGCCGGTGGCGCGCCTGACCTCCGCTGGGGCACCGAAAAAGCCGGTCAGCCTGGCGGAGTTGCGGGCGGTGACCGAGGCCATGGTGCCCCAGGCCGAGCCGGCGGGTGACTTCATGCGGCGGCTGCGCGACGAGAGCCGCTATTGAAATACTACCTCGATACCTCGCTGCTGGTGGCCGCCCTGACCAATGAGGCCGCCACGCAGCGGGTGCAGGCGTGGCTGGCCGCGCAAGACCCGGAAGCCCTGCTGGTCAGCGACTGGGTGGTGACCGAGTTTTCCTCGGCCCTATCCATCAAGGTGCGGACCGGTCAGCTGAGTTCGGAGCATCGCGCCGCCTCCTTGGCCCTGTTTACCGGGCTGGCGGCCGAATCCTTCGCCGTCCTTCCCGTCACCAGCGCTCATTTCCACGCGGCGGCCCGGTTCGCCGACCAGTATGCCCTGGCCTTGCGGGCGGAAGACGCCCTGCATCTGGCGGTGACACGGGACAGCGGGGCGACGCTGTGCACCCTTGACCAGCGGCTGGCGGAAAGCGGCGCCATGCTTGGCATCGCCACCCTGCGGCCATAGGCCATGGGTTGCCCCAGGGGCCAAGCCGTGTCATCTTCGGGCCGTTCGGGAGAAGCGCCGTGCGGCATCGCCCTCGTGGGGAAAACATCATCCGGTTCGACAGCGTCGGCCTGCGCTACGGCTTGGGGCCGGAGGTGCTGCAGGACGTCACCTTCAAGCTGCCGGCCGGATCGTTCCATTTTCTGACCGGGCCGTCGGGCGCCGGCAAATCCTCGTTGCTGCGCCTGATGTATCTCGGCCTGCGGCCGACGCGCGGGCGGGTGGTGCTGTTCGACCGCGACATCGCCGCCACCAAGCGCTATGAGCTGCCGGCGCTGCGCCGCCGCATCGGGGTGGTGTTCCAGGATTTCCGCCTGCTCGACCACATGACCGCCCTGGACAACGTCGCGCTGCCGCTCCGGGTGCGCGGCGTCAAGGAATCCGAGATCCGCCGCCATGTGCCCGAACTGCTGTCCTGGGTGGGGCTGGCCGATCACCTGGGGGCCAAGCCCTCGACCCTGTCGGGCGGACAGAAGCAGCGCGTCGCCATCGCCCGCGCGGTGATCGGGCGTCCCGACCTGCTGCTGGCCGATGAACCCACCGGCAACGTGGACGACCACATCGCCATGCGGCTGATGTACCTGTTCGAGGAGTTGAACAAGCTGGGCACCACCATCGTGGTGGCCACCCACAACGAGCTGCTGGTCCAGCGCTTCGCCCACCTGCCCCGCCTGCACATCGAGCACGGCATGGTCACCACCCTGCAGCAGGAGCCGGCGGCGGTGGACGATCTGGAGGCGGAGTGATGCTTTTTAAGCGCCGCCATTCCGACCTGCCGCTGGCCGGCGACGCCACCTCGCGCTTCCTGCCCTGGCTGGTGGCGCTGATGGTGTTCCTGTCGTCCATGGCGGTGGCCGGGGCCTTCGTCATCGGCGCGGTGATCGAGCGCTGGGACCGCGACGTGTCGGGTACCCTGACCGTGCAGGTGCTGCCGGCCGGCGGCGAGCACACCGACGCGGTGACCGAGGAGCGGGTCAATTCCGCCATCGACGTCATGCGCAAGGTGCCGGGCGTGCTGGCGGTCCGCGCCCTGGACAAGAAGCGGACCCTGGCCCTGCTCGAGCCCTGGCTGGGCAGCACCGAGATGGTCCAGGACATGCCGCTGCCCCGGCTGATCGACGTCACCATCGACCCCGAATCCCGCATCGACCTGGCCGAGGTGGCGCTGCGCCTGGGCCGCGCCGTACCCGGCGCCTCGCTGGACGACCACCGGGTATGGTTGTCGCGCCTGATCAACCTGTCGCGCACCATGCAATGGGTGGCGGTGATCGTCGTCGTGCTGATCGGCATGGTGACCTCGGCCACCGTGGTCTACGCCACCCGCACCGGCATGGCGGTGCATCACGGCATCATCGAGGTCCTGCACCTGATCGGCGCCCATGACGACTACATCGCCCGGCAGTTCGCCGACCGCGCCTTCGCCTTAGGGATCGCCGGCGGGCTGATGGGCCTGGGCCTCGCCGTGCCGGCGCTGACGGCCATCGGCTGGGCGGCGCGGCGCCTCGAAGGCGGTTTCCTGCCCAGCCTCAGCCTGCCGGTGCTGGGCTATGTGGCCATCGGCCTGCTGCCGCTGCTGGCCGCCTCCCTCGCCATGCTGACGGCGCGGCTCACCGTCCACGGCACCCTGGCCAAGATGCCATGAGCGGCGCCGGCCTGCGCCGCTTCGCCGTCCATGCCGCGGTGGCCGCCGGCGTGGCGGTCGGCGCCTGGGGCGGCGGGCTGCTGTGGTTCGCCGCCGATCTGGCGGCGCGGGTCGAGGACGGCGCCACCGTCACCGATTCCGTGGTGGTGCTGACCGGCGGGGCCGACCGGCTGGAGGCCGGCGTGGCGCTGCTGGAGGCCGGCAAGGGCGGCAAGCTGTTCGTCTCGGGCGTCCACAAGGGGGTCGACCTGCCCGAATTGCTGCGCCAGCCCCATATGGCCGGGGAAAAGGTCCGCTGCTGCATCGTGCTGGGCCATGCCGCCGACGACACGGTGGGCAACGCCGCCGAAACCGCCGCCTGGATGCGGCGCGAGGGCTTTTCCTCGCTGCGCCTGGTGACGGCGGCCTATCACATGCGCCGCGCCCTGCTGGAATTCCGCCGCGCCATGCCCGACGCCGCCATCGTCGCCCACCCGGTGTTCCCCGACGCCTTCAAGCGGGACCAGTGGTGGCGCTGGCCCGGCACCGCCCACCTGCTGGCGGTGGAGTACACCAAGTATCTGGCGGCGCTGGCCCGGCCGCTGTTCGCCCCCAAGAAATCCGAGAGGAAGCCGTGACCGTTCTCCGTTCCGCCCTGTTCATCGTCTTCATCTGGATCTGGACCCTGATCCTGTCGATCCTCTACCTGCCGCTGCTGCTCCTGCCGCGCAGGGCCATGCTGCCGGCGGCCCGGTTCTGGCTGGGCGGCGTCTTGGGGGCGCTGCGCGTGCTGGCCGGGCTGTCGTGGGAATTGCGCGGCGCCGAAAATCTGCCCGCCGGGCCGCTGATCATCGCGTCCAAGCACCAATCGGCCTTCGAGACCTTCGTCTTCCACCTGCTGCTGGGCGACCCCGCCTATATCCTGAAGCGCGAGCTGTTGTGGATACCTTTCTTCGGCTGGTACCTGGGCAAGACCGGGGTGATCGCCATCGACCGCTCGGCGGGAACCAAGGCGCTGAAGGCCATGGTCAAGGGCGCCGAGGAGGCGGTGGCCGCGAACCGCCCGGTGGTGATCTTCCCCGAAGGCACCCGCGCCGCCCCCGGCGCCAAGCTGCCCTACCATTCCGGCGTGGCCATGCTCTATGGCGCGCTGAAGGTGCCGGTGGTGCCCATCGCCTTGAATTCCGGGCTGTTCTGGCGCCGCCGCGGCTTCGCCAAGAAGCCCGGCACCCTGACCCTCGAGGCGCTGGAGCCCATCGCCCCCGGCATGGACCGCAAGGCCTTCATGGCCGAGCTGGAGACGCGCATCGAGACCGCCACCGACCGGCTGGTCGCCGAGGCGCGGGAGCGTCACCCCGGATTGTGACCCCTTGTCCCCGGCGGGTGGGAAAGCCCCGCCCGCTGTGGATAAGCCTGTGGATGGCGGCGGGGATGAATTCCATCCCCAGCCCCTGCCCCTGAATCCCGGGGATAACCGGATTCGAAACGCGATTCCAAGGAGTTGGCCCGGCCCAACCCTGTTGGTACAAAAAAAGAACGCTGCCCATTGATTCTCCACCCCCGCGAGTCCTAGACTTGGGGCGGAAAGCCCTGTCGCAAGGGCGCGGAAGAAGAAAGACGGGTCGATGACGCAGGTGGCATCCATTTCCCAGCAGATCTGGGACATGAAGTATCGGTTGAAGTCCGCCGAGGGAACGGCGCTGGACGGCACCATCGAGGACACCTGGCGCCGGGTGGCGCGCACCCTGGCGGCGGTGGAGGCCGATTCCGCCCTGTGGGAGACGCGCTTCTTCGAGGCCATGGAGGACTTCAAGTTCCTGCCGGCCGGCCGCATCATCTCGGGGGCGGGCACCGACCGCAAGGTGACGCTGTTCAACTGCTTCGTCATGGGCGACATCCCCGACGACATGGCCGGCATCTTCGAGCACCTGAAGGAAGCCGCCCTGACCATGCAGCAGGGCGGCGGCATCGGCTACGACTTCTCGACGCTCAGGCCCAAGGGCGCCCCGGTCAAGGGCGTGGGGGCCGACGCCTCGGGTCCGCTGTCGTTCATGGACGTGTGGGACGCCATGTGCCGCACCATCATGAGCGCGGGATCGCGCCGCGGCGCCATGATGGCCACCATGCGCTGCGACCATCCCGACATCGAGGCGTTCATCGACGCCAAGCGGGAAGCCGGGCGCCTGCGCATGTTCAACCTCTCCGTCCTGGTCACCGATCCCTTCATGCAGGCGGTGAAGGAGGACGGCGCGTGGGAACTGACCTTCAAGGGGGTCACCTACAGGAGCCTGCCGGCGCGCGAGCTGTGGAACAAGATCATGCGCGCCACCTATTCCTATGCCGAGCCCGGCGTGATCTTCATCGACCGCATCAACCGGCTGAACAACCTTTCCTACTGCGAGGACATCCACGCCACCAACCCTTGCGGCGAGCAGCCGCTGCCGGCCTATGGCGTCTGCCTGCTGGGTTCGCTCAACCTGGCCCGGCTGGTCGACAGGCCGTTCGAGGACGGGGCGCGCCTCGACCTCGGCAAGCTCGACCGGCTGGTGCGCGTCGCGGTGCGCATGATGGACAACGTCATCGACGTCTCCAACTATCCCCTGGACCGCCACCGCCACGAGGCGGTGTCCAAGCGCCGCATCGGGCTGGGCATCACCGGGCTGGCCGACGCCCTGATCCTGTGCGGGGCGCGCTATGGCGGGCGTGAAGCCATCCGCCTGACCGAGACCTGGATGGCGGCCATCCGCCGCTCGGCCTATCTCGCCTCGGCCGACCTGGCCAGGGAGAAGGGCGCCTTCCCCCTCTACGACGCCGAGAAGTATCTGGCGGGCGAGACCATCCGCTCCCTGGAGCCCGAGGTGGTCGAGGCCATCCGCGCCAACGGCATCCGCAACGCCTTGCTCACCTCCATCGCGCCGACCGGCACCATCTCGCTGTTTGCCGACAACGTGTCGTCGGGGCTCGAGCCGGTGTTCGCCTTCACCTATACCCGCGGCGTGCTCCAGCGCGACGGCACGCGCCGCGAGGAGGAGGTCAGCGACTACGCCTACCGCCTGTTCCGCCGCCAGCGGGGCGAGAACGCGCCGCTGCCCTCCTATTTCGTCGACGCCCTGTCTCTCACCCCCGGCGACCATGTGGTGATGCAGGCCGCCGTGCAGAAATACGTGGACTCGTCCATCTCCAAGACCATCAACGTGCCGGAGGATATCTCCTTCGACGCCTTCAAGGACGTCTATACCCAAGCCTACGAGCTGGGCTGCAAGGGCTGCACCACCTATCGCCCCAACGACGTCACCGGCGCCGTGCTGGAGGTCAAGAAGGAGGCCCGGCCCGAGGACAGCGCCGAGCCGGAACTGCCGCTGGAGAAGACCCGGACCCGCTATACCGACCCGCTGGATTCCGGCATCGTCCACCTGACCCAGCCCCTCGACCGGCCCGAGGCGCTGCCCGGCTCCACCTACAAGGTGCGCTGGCCGGATTCCGACCACGCCATGTACATCACGCTGAACGACATCATCCAGGACGGGCGACGGCGGCCGTTCGAGGTGTTCATCAACTCCAAGAACATGGAGCACTTCGCCTGGACAGTGGCGCTGACCCGCATGATTTCGGCGGTGTTCCGCCGCGGCGGCGACGTGGCCTTCGTGGTCGAGGAGCTGAAGGCGGTGTTCGACCCGCGCGGCGGCCAATGGGTGGGCGGGCGCTACGTCCCCTCGCTGCTGGCCGCCATCGGCGAGGTGATCGAGCGCCACATGATCGCCATCGGCTTCCTGCCCGACCCCAAGGCGGCGCGCGAACCCATCGAGGCCCGCGACGACCGCTACGAAGAGGGGCGCAAGGTGGTCAACCTGGGCGAGACCCGCCTGCGCCACTGCCCCAAGTGCAACCAGCCGGCCCTGCTGCGCTCGGAAGGCTGCGACACCTGTACCTCGTGCGGCTATTCCAAGTGCGGATGAGGTAAGTGGAAGGCGGCGGGCAGCGACTGGACAAGTGGCTGTTTTTCTGCCGTTTTTTCAAGTCGCGCTCGCTGGCCGCGAATGTGGTTGAGGGCGGCGGAGTGCGTCTGAACGGCCACGCCGTCACCAAACCGGCCCATGCCATCAGGCCCGGCGACCGGGTGACCTTCCCCGCCGGCCCCTATCTGCGCACTGTCGAGATGCTCGCCCCGGGCGGACGGCGCGGCCCGGCCCCCGAGGCGCAGGGCCTCTATCGCGATCTGGGACGGGAACGGGCGCCGGAGGCGTGAGGCCGCCTCACTCCGCCGCCTTGGTGCCGGCGGCGGTCCTGGCGGCGGGATCTTCCAGGGCGGCGAGCAGGGCGGCCTTGATCTGCTCCAGCTTGCGGCCATGCTCGATCTTATGGCCGAACACGTCCTTGACGTAGAACACGTCCACCACCCGCTCGCCATAGGTGGAGATGTGGGCCGAGGAAATCTGCAGCCCCACATTGGTCATGGCGTTGGTGATGTCGTAGAGCAGGCCGGGCCGATCGCGGCCGTTGACCTCGACCACGGTGTGGGAGCGCGACGGTTTGTTGTCGACCAGCACGCGGGGCGGCACCTTGAAGACGTGGGCGCGGGACGGCAGCTTGCCCTTCCGGGCCGCCAGCTCGCGGTCGAGGCGGGCGCGTCCCGACAGCACCTGCTCGACGCAGGCCGACAGCTTGGCCAGCTTGGCCGGGCTGTCGAAGGCGCCGCCGTCGGAATCCTGGATGCAGAAGGTGTCGAGCGCCATGCCGTTGGCCAGGGTGATGATCTTGGCGTCGACGATGTTGGCGCCCGACACCGCCATGGCGCCGGCGATCTGCGAGAACAGGCCGGGATGGTCGCCGGTATAGACGACGATCTCGGTGACGGCCCGGTGGGAATCCACCCGGGGCTCGACGGTCAAGGGCGCACGCACCGCCTCGGCTTCCCGCACCAGCCGGGCGTGGCGCAGGTGGATGGGGGTGTCGAAGGTAGTCCAATAGGTGGAATAGCCGCGCGCGATGTGGGCCTCGATGTCCTCGGGCGGCCAGGCCAGCCTGAACAGCTCGGAACGCAGCGAATCCTGGGCGGCCTTGACCCGGGCGGCGCGGGCCGTGCCCGACAGGCCGCCGGTCATCACCTCCATGGCGCGGGAATAGAGTTCGCGCAGCAGGCCGGCCTTCCAGGCGTTCCACACGGTGGGGCCGACGGCGCGGATATCGGCCACGGTCAGGCAGAGCAGCAGGCGCAGGCGCTCGGGCGACTGGACCAGGGCGACGAAGTCGGAAATGGTCTTGGGGTCGTCGATGTCGCGCTTGAAGGCGATGCGGCTCATGGCCAGATGCTCGCGCACCAGCCAGGCGGCGGATTCCGTCTCCTCGTCGGTCAGCCCCAGGCGCGGACCGAGCTTCATCACCACCTCGGCGCCCAGGGCGGAATGGTCGCCGCCGCGGCCCTTGGCGATGTCGTGGCAGAACACCGCGATGAACAGGGCGCGGCGCGACACCACCTGATGGATCACCTCGGTGGAGGTCGGGGCCTCGGCCTTGAGGTCGCCGCGCTCCAGGGCGTGCAGCACGCCCAGCGCCTGCACCGTATGCTCGTCCACGGTGTAGACATGGTACATGTCGTACTGCATCTGGGCGACGACGCGGCCGAAATCAGGGATGAAGCGGCCCAGCACCCCGGCCTCGTTCATGTGGCGCAGCGCCACTTCCGGGTTCTTGCGCGAGGTGACCATCTCGACGAATAGCCGGTTGGCGATCGGATCGACGCGCAGGCCGGCATCGATGCGCTTCAGGTTGCGGTGGACCATGTCGAGCGCGTGGGGGTGGATGTCCACCTCCTGGTCGAGCGCGGTGTGGAACAGGCGGATCATCGCCGCCGGGTCCTTCTCGAACTGGTCGGGGGCGGTGACGTCGAGCCGCCCGCCCTCCAGCGAGAAGCCGGCCACGGTGGTGCGGCGCGAAAACAGGCGGCCCAACTGCTGCAGCCGGCGCGGTTTGCTCTTGAAGGTCTCCTCGGTCAGGGCGCAGAACAGCCGCGTCAGGTCGCCCACGTCCTTGGCGATCAGGAAATAGTGCTTCATGAAGCGCTCGACGCCGCGCGAGCAGGCGCGGTCGGCGTAATGCATGCGCACCGCGATCTCGGGCTGGACGTCGAAGGTCAGCCGGTCCTCGGGGCGGTCGGTCAGGTAGTGCAGGTGGCAGCGCACCGCCCACAGGAAGGCCTGGGCCTTGGCGAAACGCCGCGCCGCCGGGCGCGAGATGATCCCCTTCTCCGCCAGTTCCGACACGTCCTCGACCCGGTAGACGTATTTGGCGATCCAGTACAGGGTGTGCAGGTCGCGCAGGCCGCCCTTGCCCTCCTTGACGTTGGGTTCCAGCACGTAGCGGGAATCGCCCATGCTGGAATGGCGCGAATCGCGCTCGGCCAGCTTGGATTCCACGAAGGCCTCGGCGGTGCCGGCCATGATCTCGGCCGAGTAGCGGGTCCACAGATCGTCGAACAGCGCCCGCTCGCCCCACAGCCAGCGCATCTCCAGCAAGGCGGTGCGGATGGTCAGGTCGGCCTTGGCGTTGCGCACGCAATCCTCGGCCGAGCGGGTGGAATGCCCGACCTTCAGCCCCATGTCCCACAGCATGTAGAGGATGAATTCCACCACCTGCTCGTGATAGGGCGTGCGCTTGTAGGGCAGCAGGAACAGCAGGTCGATGTCGGAATGGGGCGACAGCTCGCCGCGCCCATAGCCGCCCACCGCCACCAGACTCATGCTCTCCCCCGCCGTGCGCACGCCTTGGGGAAACTCGCGGTCGCAGGCGTAGTCGTGGACCAGACGGACCAGCTGGTCGATCAGGAAGCAGTTCTCGCGCACCGTGGCCGTGCCGTCGCCGTGGGCGTCGAAGCGGCTGCGTACCTCGGCGCGCCCCGAGGCCAGCACCTGCTTGAAAATCTCCAGAACCCTCATCCGCCGCTTGTTCTTGGGCAGGTCCTCATCCACCAGCCCATCCAGGCGGGCGATGACCGCCTGGCGGTTGATGATGGCGCGCTGGCCTTTGATCTTGCTCATGGTCGGGTGCCGTCACCGCAGGAAATCGAAGGAGCGATTATAGGAGGCGGATGCCGGCCCCCGCCAGCCCATTCGAACGCGGATTGGGCATGCGGCGGCCATTGCCCGACATTTGGGCAGGGTCATGCGGGCAAGATGCCCGCGCTCCGAACCTGTGCGACGCTCTCCGGAGCGCGGCCGTCCCGGCCGCTCCCCGGCGGCGCCTAAAACTCCACCCCCGCCTGGGCCTTGATGCCGGCCTTGAAGGGATGCTTCACCATGGTCATCTCGGTGACCAGATCGGCGGCCTCGATCACCGGGGGCAGCGCGTTGCGCCCGGTGAGCACCACGTGCTGGCCCTCGGGCCGCGCCTTGGCGGCGGCCAGCACCGTCTCGAGGTCCAGGTACTCGTAGCGCAGCGCCACGTTGATCTCGTCGAGGATCACCATCTTGTAGCCGGGATCGGCCAGCATGGCGGCGGCCAGTTCCCAGGCGCGGGCGGCGGCGGCCATGTCGCGGGTGCGGTCCTGGGTCTCCCAGGTGAAGCCCTCGCCCATGGCGCGGAAGGTGACCAGATCGCCGAAGCCCTCCATCACCCGGCGCTCGGCGGTGTCCCAGGCGCCCTTGATGAACTGGACGATGCCGACCTTCATGCCGTGGCCGACGCAGCGGATGGCCATGCCGAAGGCGGCGGTGGACTTGCCCTTGCCCGCCCCGGTATGGACGAGCATCACGCCGCGCGCCCCGGTCTTCCTGGCCATCAGCTTGTCGCGCGACGCCTTCTTCTTGGCCATTTTCTCGCGGTGGCGCTGGTCCTGGTCCTCGGTCATGGTCTCTCCGGCGGGATGGGGGGGTTCGCCATAGATGGCGACCGGGCGGCGGGGTTCAAGACTGAAACAAATCCTTCACGTTTTTCCGGTTGCGTCCAGCGGTATAAGCCCTGCGGGACTCTGGAAGGACGACATGACGGAACAATCGATCCAGCCCAAGATGACGGCCCGGACGCTTGCTGTCCATTATGGCGGAAAGCCAGCCCTGAAGGGTGTCGACCTGGACATCGCGGCGGGCGAGGTCACCGCCCTAATCGGCCCGTCGGGCTGCGGCAAATCCACCTTCCTGCGCTGCCTCAACCGGATGAACGACACCATCGCGGCGGCGCGGGTGAGCGGCAGCGCCACCCTGGACGGCGAGGAGATCTATGGCGCCGCCGGCATGGACCCGGTGCTGCTGCGCGCCCGGGTCGGCATGGTGTTCCAGCGCCCCAATCCCTTCCCCAAATCCATCTACGACAACGTGGCCTTCGGCCCGCGCCTGCACCGCCTGGTGGCCGAGGGCGAAGCGATGGATTCCCTGGTCCGCCGCTCGCTGGAGCGCGCCGGGCTGTGGAAGGAGGTCAAGGATGTGCTGGGCCAGATGGGCACCGGCCTGTCGGGCGGCCAGCAGCAGCGCCTGTGCATCGCGCGGGCCATCGCCGTCGAGCCCGAGGTGATCCTGATGGACGAGCCGTGCTCGGCGCTCGATCCCATCGCCACGGCGCGCATCGAGGAACTGATCGACGAACTGCGCGAGAGCTTCACCATCGTCATGGTCACCCATTCCATGCAGCAGGCGGCCCGCGTGTCGCAGACCACCGCCTTCTTCCACCTGGGCGACATCGTCGAGGTGGGCGCCACCGAACGGATCTTCACGGCGCCGGCCAATCCGCTCACCCAGGGCTACATCACCGGCCGCTTCGGCTGAGGGAGATTATCCGCATGACCACCATCGGCGAACCGCACATCGTCAAGTCCTACGATTCCGAACTGGCCCGGCTGGACGATTCCCTGGCCCGCATGGGCGGCCTGGCCGAGGCCCAGATGGCCGCCGCGCTGGAAGCGCTGGAGGCCCGCGACAGTGGTCTGGCCGCCCGGGTGATGGAGGGCGACGCCCAGGTGGACGCGGTCGAGGCCTTCGTCAACGAACAGGCGGTGCGGGTGCTGGCCCTGCGCTCGCCCGTCGCCGACGACCTGCGCACCGTGGTGGCGGCGCTGAAGATCGCCGGCGAGATCGAGCGCATCGCCGATCTTGCCGCCAACGCCGCCAAGCGCTCGCTGGTCTTGAACCGCCTGCCGCCGGTGGAGCCCATGCGCTCGCTGCTGCGCCTGGGGCGGCTGGCGCTGGGGCTGGTCAAGGAGGTGATGGACGCCCATCTCGGCCACGACGCCCTGCGCGCCCTGGCGGCGCGCGACCGCGACCAGGAGATCGACGACGTCTATGCCTCGCTGTTCCGCGAGATCCTCACCTACATGATGGAGGACCCGAGGAACATCACGCCGTGCTCGCACCTGATGTTCATCGCCAAGAATTTCGAGCGCATCGGCGACCACGCCACCAACATCGCCGAACTGGCCCATTTCCGCATCCTCGGCCGGGCGGCCCCCCAGGACCGGCCCAAGCGGGACGACTCATCCTTCGTCGGCGCCGATCCGGAGTAAAGGCCCGGAAGGCCCGGACACGCCCTACCAGAAGTGGGTGGACAGCCAGTAGAACAGGGCGGCCACCGATCCCGAGGCGGGAATGGTGATCACCCAGGCCACCACGATGTTGCCGGCGACGTGCCAGCGCACCGCCGACAGCTTGCGCGCCGCGCCGACGCCGATGATGGCGCCGGTGATGGTGTGGGTGGTCGACACCGGAATGCCCAGCCAGGTGGCGCCGAACAGGGTGATGGCTCCGCCGGTCTCGGCGCAGAAGCCCTGGACCGGGCGCAGGTCGGTGATCTTGGAGCCCATGGTCTTGACGATGCGCCAGCCGCCGAACAGGGTGCCGAGCCCCATGGCGATCTGGCAGGTGATGGCCACCCACAGCGGCACGTGGAAGGTGTCGCCCAGCATGCCCTGGCTGAACAGCAGCACGGTGATGATGCCCATGGTCTTCTGGGCGTCGTTGCCGCCGTGGCCCAGGGAATACATGGCCGCCGAGAAGAACTGCAGCACCCGGAAGCGCTGGTCCACCGCGAAGGGGGTGGTGCGGCGGCACGCCCATGACACCACCAGCACCAGCAGCATGGCCAGCAGCAGGCCGATCAGCGGCGACAGGATGATGGCCGAGCCGGTCTTGATGAAGCCGGACATCACCAGGGCGGCCAGGCCGCCCTTGGCGATGCCGGCGCCGGCGATGCCGCCGATCAGGGCGTGGGAGCTGGACGACGGGATGCCCAGCAGCCAGGTGAAGACGTTCCAGGTGATGGCGCCCACCAGGGCGCCGAAGATCACATGGGTGTCGATCAGGCCGGGCTGGACGATGCCGGTGCCGATGGTCTTGGCCACGCTGGTGGTGAAGAACAGCAGGGCGATGGTGTTGAAGAACGCCGCCCAGGCCACCGCGTATTTGGGCGACAACACCCGGGTGGACACCACCGTGGCGATGGAATTGGCCGCGTCGTGCAGGCCATTGAGGAAATCGAAGACCAGGGCCGTGATGACCAGGGCGACGATGATGGGAAAGGCGACGGATTCCATCGGCGGGGCCTAGACCTGTTCGATCACCACCGTCTCGATGACGTTGGCCACGTCGTCGAAGCGGTCGGAGACCTTTTCCAGCCGCTGATAGATCTCCTTGCGGGTGATCAGCTTGACCGGGTCCTTCTCGGTGGCGAACAGGGTGCGCAGGCCTTCGTGCTGGCGCTTGTCGGCGGCGCTTTCCTGGCGGCCGATGGCGTCGCACAGTTCGTTGATGGCCGCCGCGTTGCGGGTGACTTCGCGCATCAGCGGGATGGCCTTGGTCAGCAGGTGGGCGCACTCGACGATGCCGGTGGCCAGCGCCCGCATGTCGGGGGTGAATTCCTTGACGCTATAGAGGTCGACGCGCTGCGCCACCTCCTCGATGCCGTCCACCGCGTCATCCATGGTGGTGATCAGCCGGTGGATCTGGTCGCGGTCGAAGGGGGTGATGAACGAACGGTGCAGGGCCTGCAGGGTGGCGCGGGTGATGAGGTCGGCCTCGCCCTCGAAGGCGCAGATCTGCTTGAAATGCAGCCCCATGTCGGCGCCGTCGCCCATCATGTCCTCCAGCGCCCTGGCGGCGAGGTGGATCTTCTCCGCGTGCTGGATGAACAATCCGACGAATTCCTCCTCCTTGGGCATCAAGGCACGGAACATGCGGAAAAACATGGGGGAACCCTTGGGCAGTTACGAGATTTGCCGCCTCAATAGCACATGTGACCGGCAGATGACACGGTTCGAATCGCGTCCGGGGCCTATCGCGGGCGGCGGCGGTACAGGAAGAACACGGGAGCCCGCCCGGTGATGCATTTCTGCTCGTAGCGGGTGGCGGGCCAGTCGGACGGCACCTGGGAGCGGTCGGCGGTGGCCAGCAGCTTTTCGAAGGCGGGATGGGCGTCCAGGTGGCGGGCGGCCCAAGCCACGTAGATGGGGTCGTCGCTGGCCACCCGCAGCTCGCCGCCATCCTCCAGCACCCGGGCCAGCACGTCCAGGGTGTCGGGGCGGATGAAACGCCGGTCGGCGTGGCGGGTCTTGGGCCAGGGGTCGGGGAACAGCACGAAGACGCGGCTTAAGGAACCGTCGGGAAGGGCGGGCAGCAGCAGGCGGACGTCCTCGGGGAAGACGCGGACATTGCTGCCCAGCTGCCGGGCCTCCACATGGCCGAGCAGGCTGGCGATGCCGTTCCGGAACACCTCGCAGCCGATCAGCCCCACGTCGGGATGGGCCTCGGCCAGTTGGGCCAGATGCTCGCCGCCGCCGAAGCCCACCTCCAGCCACACCGAGCGCACCGCACCGGGGAACAGCAGGGCGGGCTCGACGCGTTCACCGGGCTCGGGCACCGCCACGCTCAGGCGGGGCAGCAGCTCCTCGATCAGACCGAGGGCGTTGCGGCGCAGGGCCTTGCCCTGGCGCCGACCGAAAAAACGCGGCCGCTCGGCGGCCGCGTTTCCATTTTCGGCATGCTTGCTCATGAAAAGCTTAGAAAGCCTTCTTGAGCTGCTCCACCAGGTCGGTCTTCTCCCACGAGAAGCCGCCATCGGCGTCCGGGCTGCGGCCGAAATGGCCGTAGGCGGCGGTGCGGGCGTAGATGGGCTTGTTGAGGCCCAGATGGGTGCGGATGCCGCGCGGGCTGAGATCGACCAGCTGCTGCAGGACGATGGCCAGCTTGTCCTCGTCCACCTTGCAGGTGCCCGAGGTGTCCACGTAGACCGACAGCGGCTTGGACACGCCGATGGCGTAGGAGAGCTGGATCACGCACTTGTCAGCCAGACCGGCGGCGACCACGTTCTTGGCCAGGTAGCGCGAGGCATAGGCGGCTGAGCGGTCGACCTTGGTCGGGTCCTTGCCCGAGAAGGCGCCGCCGCCGTGGGGCGCCGCGCCGCCGTAGGTGTCGACGATGATCTTGCGGCCGGTGAGGCCGGTGTCACCGTCGGGACCGCCGATGACGAAGCGGCCGGTGGGGTTGACGTAGAACTGGTCGTCGGCGGGCATCCAGCCCTCGGGCAGCACGTTCTTCACGTGGGGACGGACGATCTCCTTGATCTCCGCCTGGGACAGGCCGTCCACGTGCTGGTGCGAGACCACCACCGAGGTGGCGCGCACCGGCTTGCCGTCACGGTATTCCAGGGTGACCTGGCTCTTGGAATCGGGCAGCAGCTGGGGGGCGGCGCCGGAATGGCGGGCCTCGGCCAGGCTCTTCAGGATTTCGTGCGAGTAGTAGATGGGGGCCGGCATCAGCACCGGGGTCTCGTTGCAGGCATAGCCGAACATGATGCCCTGGTCGCCCGCGCCCTCGTCCTTGTCGCCGGCGGCGTCGACGCCCTGGGCGATATCGGCCGACTGGGCATGGACGTGGTTGAGAACCTTGGCGTTCTTCCAGTGGAAGCCGTCCTGCTCGTAGCCGATGTCCTTGACCGCGTGGCGGGCCAGCTCATCCATCAGGGCAGCGTTGACCGAGGCCGGGCCGCGCACTTCGCCGGCCATGACGATCAGGTTGGTGGTGACCAGGGTCTCCACCGCCACGCGAGCGTGGGGGTCGGCACCGAGGAACGCATCGACGACGGCATCGGAAATCCGGTCGGCAACCTTGTCGGGATGGCCTTCGGACACGGATTCACTGGTGAAGAGGAAATTCTTCTTGGACACGGGGCTTACCCTCCTAGATCCAACCAAAATTGGGACCTGGGGCATCAACACGCAACGGAGCGCCATCGTGATGCACCCACTTAGCCGAAATCAGCGTGGCGGCAAGCGGTCAAAATCTCCACGGGAGCGGTCGCACTGCTCCGGGGGGTTCTTCTGACAGGCGAAGGGGCGACTCGTCAAGACGAATCGCCCCTCGGCCAATAACCGCGATTTCAAAGGGTTATTTCTTGGTCTCGCCCGTCGCCGCCAGGGCCTTGGCCAGGTCGTAGACCCGGCGGCGCACCTGGGGGTCGCTGATGCTGTAATAGGCGCGGACCAGTTCCAGCGTCTCGCGCTTGGTCATGGGGTCGGCCTCGAAGGTGGCCGGTTCCTCGCCCAGGCCGGAAATGCCGCGCGCCACCGCCAGCGGGCTCTGGTCCTGGACGTTTTCGGCCATGTCGTCGAAGAAGAACGACACCGGCACGTCGAGGACGCGCGACAGGTCGAACAGGCGCGAGGCGCCGATGCGGTTGGCGCCGCGCTCGTATTTCTGTACCTGCTGGAAGGTCAGTCCGATGGATTCGCCCAGCTTCTCCTGACTCATCCCCATCAGGGTACGGCGCAGCCGTACGCGTGCGCCCACATGGATATCGACCGGATTGGGCTGACCCGACGGCAGACGGCCCCGCGATGAACCGCGATGGGTGGGGGCGGCTTGATGATTGCTTTTAACCATGGCTGCGTCCTAATAGGTCGTTGGGTGCGGCGCCCAAGATACTGGAAGTTGCAAAATCACCATACGGGCGCGGTTGTATACAGTCAACACGCTACGCACGCGGCACTAGCGCGATTATCATATGCCATATGTATGTTGATGGTATTGCTAATTCAACCGGCGCAGAAAAAAAGCCGCCAAACCGGCGAAAAGCAGTAAAATACCGGGGATGACGTTGCCGAACCGGCCGTAGAGGGTGGGCGGCAAGGCCTGGGGCAAGGGGGCGTCGAGGACGCCCCGCTCGCCGAGCGGCAGCCGGGCGATCACCCGGCCGGCCGGGTCGATCACCGCCGAGATGCCGGTATTGGCGGCGCGGGCCTGGGGCAGGCCCTCCTCGATGGAGCGCATGCGCGACGCCGCCAGATGCTGGTGCGGTCCCGACGAGATGCCGAACCAGCCGTCGTTGGTGACGTTGAGAATCCAGCCCGGCCGGGGCTGGCCGGACGCCACGACGGCGGTGGGGAAGATGGCCTCGTAGCAGATCAGCGGCGCCGCCGGCGGCAGGCCCGGCAGGTCCAGGGCCACCGGTCCCGGCCCCGCCGAGAAATCGGTGCCGCCATGGGTGATCTTGGCGATGGGCAGGATGCCGCGCAGCGGCACGTACTCGCCGAAGGGCACCAGGTGGACCTTGTCGTAAACGGCGGCGATCTCGGCATCCCCGGTCACCGCCATCAGCGAGTTCCAGATCTGGAACGGCTCGACCCCCTTGGGGGTGATGCGCGGCGCCCCGGTCAGCAGCAGCCCGCCGGGCGGCACCGCCGCCGCCGCCATCTCGCGGTGCAGGCGGTCGAGGTCGAGGAAATAGGACACGGCGGTCTCGGGCCAGATCACCGTGGTCGCCTGCTCGAAGCCGGGACCGCGGGTCAGGGCCACATGGTCGCGCAGATTGGCTTCCCGCTGGTCGTCCTTCCACTTGTTGCCCTGGGCCACGGCGGCCTGGACGATGCGCAGACGGACGTCCGCCACCACGGCCCCGGGATTCTGGGACAGGCGGAGCATGCCGCCGGCCCACAGCAGGGCGGGCAGCCCCAGGGCCAGGACGGCCACGGCGCGGCGGTGGCCGGGAGCAGCCAGCAACGCGGGGGCCAGCACCATCAGGTAGGTGAGCAGGCTGAGGCCCCAGATGCCGCCGAAGGCGCCGAATTGCGACACGGCCAGGCTGATGTCCCATACCGAGCCCATGGGGTTCCAGGGCAGGCCGGTCATCACCCAGGAGCGCAGCCATTCCGACAGGGTGAACGCCGCCGCCAGGGCGGGAACACGGGCGACGCGGCCCAGCCGGCAGAGATGAACGCCCAGGGTGGCGAGGCCGAAGAAGGCGGCCAGCACCGCCGACAGCCCGAACACCGCGAAGGGGATCATCCAGCCGAACTTGGCGGCGTCGGTGAGCAGGGCGATGGAAATCCAGTAAAGCCCCACCGCGAACCAGCCGGTGAACCACCAGAAGCCGGCCCCGAAGGCGGCGCGGCGGGTGGCGGCGGCGTCCAGACTCCAGGCCAGGGGGGGAAAGGCCAGGAACAGGGCCGGCAGCACCAGGGTGGGCGGCAGCGAGAGGGCCGCCGCGGCCCCCAGCAGGACCAGGGCCAGACGCCGGCGCCAGCCGGCCAGGGCGCAAAACCGCCGCTTCAGGATTTCCGGACTCATTCCGTGACCGCCGGCTCCGGGGTAGCCACCCGGCGCACCCGCAGCCTTTTCACCCGGCGGGGGTCGGCGTCCATCACCTCGAATTCCAGCCCGGTGGAATGGGTGATCAGCTCGCCCCGCGACGGCACCCGCCCGGCGACGAACGACACCAGCCCGCCCAGGGTCTCCACCTCTTCGCGTTCCTCGTCGGTCAGCACCGCCCCCATATGGTCCTCGAACTCGGCGATGGGGGTGCGGCCGTCGGCCTCGACCACGCCGTCGTCGCGGATCGTCAATTCCGGCTCCTCGTCCTGGTCGTGCTCGTCCTCGATCTCGCCGACGATCTGCTCCACCAGATCCTCGATGGTGACCAGACCGTCGATGCCGCCGTATTCGTCCACCACCAGGGCCAGATGCGAGCGCTTGAGCCGCATCTCCAGCAGCAAATCGGTGACCCGCATGCTGGGCGCCACGAACTGGACGCGCCGCGCCAGACGGGGCAGGTTGAACGGCTTGCCCTGGCCCATCACCTCCAGCAGATCCTTGATATGGACCATGCCGATGACGTCGTCGAGCGAGCGGCGGTAGACCGGCAGACGGGAATGGCCGCAGCCGATGAACAGCGCGATCAGCCCTTCCAGGGGGGTCTTGGCCTCCACCGCCACGATGTCGGCGCGCGGCACCATGACGTCGTAGGCGGTGACGTTGCGCAGGTGCAGGATGTTGCCGAGCAGCAGGCGCTCGTGCTCGTCGATGGGGATTTCGGCGCTGTCGCGGTCCTCGATCAGCTCTTCCAGCGCATCGCGGACGGTCTCGGCGCCCTTGGGACGGCGGCGGCCCTTCAGCCAGCCGCGCATGGCGCCGAACAGCGACTCGTCGCCCGTCTTTCTGTGGTTTGCCCCGTTCTCACGGGGCGGGCTCTCGCCCGCTTTCTTGTAATTTGTCCCGCCGTCGCGGGGCAGGCTTTCGCCCGCCTTCCGTTGGTTTGCCCCGCCTTCGCGGGGCGGGCTACTGCCAGGGTCGTTCATGGAACTTTATTGCTCTCCATAGGGGTCGGAAATCCCGAGCGCCGCCAGCAGGGTGGTTTCCAGGGATTCCATCTCGGCGGCCTCGTCCTCGTCCATGTGATCATAGCCCAACAGATGCAGGACGCCATGGACAACAAGATGACCAAAATGATCGGCCAGGGTCTTGCCCTGGTCCCTGGCCTCGGCGGCGCAGGTCCCGTAGGCCAGGATCACGTCGCCCAGCAGCAGCGGCGCGCCCGGCACCAGCGGCGCGTCCTCGTCGTCCAGGGAGGCGAAGGACAGGACGTTGGTGGGCTGGTCCTTGGCCCGCCAGTCGCGGTTGAGGCCCTGGACCGTGGCATCGTCGGCCAGCACGATGGACAGCTCGACGGTTCCCTCGGGCAGGTCGATGGCGCCCAGCGCGGTGGCGGCCAGGCGGCCGCAGCGCGCCTCGGCGTCGGGCAGCGCCTCGGTCCAGGCCGGACATTGGATATCGACGGCGATCTCGATGGTGACGGTCATTTGTCCCTGGTCTTTCCCTTGGCCTCGCGGTCGGCCTTATCATAGGCGCGGACGATGCGGGTCACCAGATCGTGGCGCACCACGTCCTTGTCGGTGAAGCGGACGAAGCGCACGCCCTCCATGCCGTCCAGGATATGGACGGCGTCCAGCAGGCCGGAACGCACGCCGGGCGGCAGGTCGGTCTGGCTGACGTCGCCGGTCACCACCATGCGGGAATGCTCGCCCATGCGGGTCAGGAACATGCGCATCTGCATGGTGGTGGTATTCTGGGCCTCGTCCAGGATGATGAAGGAATTGGCCAGGGTGCGGCCACGCATGAAGGCCAGCGGCGCCACCTCGATCTCGCCGGCCAGCAGCTTCTTGGCCACCTGATCGCCGGGCAGCATGTCGTGCAGCGCATCGTAGAGGGGCCGCAGGTAGGGGTCCACCTTGTCCTTGAGGTCGCCGGGCAGGAAGCCCAGGCGCTCGCCGGCCTCCACCGCCGGGCGCGACAGGATGATGCGGTCCACCTCGCCCGCCACCATCATGGACACCGCCTTGGCCACCGCCAGATAGGTCTTGCCGGTGCCGGCGGGGCCCAGGCCGAAGGTCAGCGGCGCCTCGCCCAAGGCCCGGATGTACTCGGCCTGGGTCGGGGTGCGGGCCGCGATGTGGCGCTTCCTGGTGCGGATGACCAGCTCGCCGGCCGAATCCTCGTGACCTTTCGGGAGCTTGGCCATGCGCACGGCGCTGTCCACGTCGGCGGTCTCCAGATGGCCCTGGCGCTTGGCCGATTGGTAGAGGCTGTCCAGGATGCGGGCCGCCTCGGCGGCGGAATCCGGAGTGCCCGAGATGGTCACCGTGTTGCCGCGCACGTCCAGCCCCACGCCCAGATGGCCTTCGATGCGGTCGAGATTGGCGTTGTGGGGGCCGAACAGCACCTGGGCCAGGGCGTTGTCGGGAAACTCGCGCACCAGGGAGGTCTCGCCGAGGGAGGTGTCGCCGGGGTTCACGCGGGGATGGCCTCCAGGCTGTTGGGATGCACCTTGGTGATGCGCAAGCTGACCACCTTGCCGATCAGATGGGCGGCGGCCTTGACGTGGACCGGCTGCATGTAGGGCGAGCGGCCCAGCAGCTGTCCGGCATAACGGCCGGGACGGTCGAGCAGGACGCGCATCTCGCGCCCGACACAGGCATGGTTGAAGCGGGTGGTCTGCTCCAGCAGCAGGGCCTGCAGGGCGGCCAGGCGCTCCTCCTTCACGCTTTCCGGAATCTGGCGCTCCATGGCGGCGGCCGGGGTGCCGGGACGGGAGGAATACTTGAAGGAATAGGTCTGGACGAAGCCCACCTCGCGCACCAGCGCCATGGACTCCTCGAAATCGGCATCGCTCTCGCCGGGGAAGCCGACGATGAAGTCCGACGACAGGGCGAGATCGGGGCAGGCATTCTTCAGTTTGTCCACCAGCCGCAGATAGGCGGCGCGGTCGTGGCCGCGGTTCATGGCGGCCAGAATACGGTCCGAGCCCGACTGCACCGGCAGGTGGAGGAACGGCATCAGCTGGGGCAGCCCGGCATGGGCGGCGATCAGCTCGTCGTCCATGTCGCGGGGATGGGACGTGGTGTAGCGGATGCGCTCCACTCCCTCCACCTCGGCCAGTTCGCGGATCAGACGGCCAAGGCTCCAGCCTTCCTCGCCGTGCCAGCCGTTGACGTTCTGGCCCAGCAGGGTGATCTCGCGCACGCCTGCCGCCGCCAGCTTGGTCGCCTCGGCCAGCACGGCGGATGCGGGACGGGAATACTCGGACCCGCGGGTATAGGGCACCACGCAGAAGGTGCAGAACTTATCGCAGCCCTCCTGCACCGACAGGAAGGCGCTGGTACCCTCGGCATGGGGCTCGGGCAGGAAGTCGAACTTGGGCTCGGCGGGGAATTCGGTGTCGAGCACGGCGCCGCCGGCACGGGCCGCCTGGGCCACCATCTCGGGCAGACGGTGATAGGTCTGCGGCCCCAGCACGATGTCGACGAAGGGGGCGCGGCGGAGGATTTCCTCGCCCTCGGCCTGGGCGACGCAGCCGGCCACCGCCAGGATCATCCGCCCGCCGGCCTCGGCCTTGGCGGCCTTGAGCTTGCGCAAGCGGCCCAGTTCCGAGAACACCTTCTCGGCGGCCTTCTCGCGGATGTGGCAGGTGTTGAGGATGACCATGTCGGCATTCTCGGCCTGTTCGGCCGGGCCATAGCCGAGCGGCGCCAGGACGTCCGCCATGCGGGAGGAGTCATAGACGTTCATCTGGCAGCCGTAGGTTTTGACGAAAAGTCGCTTGGCCAATGTCTTACGCGTCCGGGAGGTTCATGGTTAAGGACCGGGGCCGCCCGAGTCAAGAATTCGCCGCCGGCCGCCCGGCCAGCATGCGGGTCAGGCCGAGGCTGATCACCTTGTGGCAATGGGCCGACAGCTTCTTGCGGCAGCCGAATTCGGCGATGGTGACCGGTGGATGGAATTCCACCTCGACGGTGATGCGGCCCATGCCCAGCGCCCCGATCAGATGGCCGGCCAGGGTCATGTCGCCGTACCAGGCCAGCAGGGGACGCAGCGCCCGGGTGATGGGCAGGCCGTCCAGCCTGGTATAGGCCACCGTCACCGGCTGCACCGAAACGGCGCGCGGCATGCCGCCGGCGCCCCGCACCTCGCCCTCGGCCACCGAGAAGAACGAACTCTTGAACGGCATGACCTGATTGCCGTCGTTGGAGGTACCCTCGGCGAACAGGATCAGCGACTCGCCCAGGTCGAAGCGGGCCAGCAGACCGTTCTTCTCGCGCGCCGTGGCGCCGGGCCGGCGCTCGATGAACACGGTGCGCGAGATGCGTGCCAGGAAGCCGAAGCCGGCCCAGCCCGCCACCTCGCTCTTGGCGACGAAATAGCCGCGCAGCAGGCTGCCCAGCACGATGATGTCGAGATAAGAGGCGTGATTCGCTACGTAGAGCGCCGGCGAACCATCCTCCAGCGGCCGGCCCCGCGCCACCACCTCGTAGCCGATGATGGCCATGACCCCCTTCCAGTAGAAGCGGGTATAGGCCGGCATGCGGGGGCGCGACACCAGGCGCAGCGCCAGGAAGGGCAGCAGCAGCGCCAGGGTCCACAGCACGAAGCCGAGGAAGCGCAGGATGGCGACGGGGGTGGAAATCATGAATGCCTATTCCTCGGACCAGCCGGGAATGGTGCGGTCGTAATGAGCCCGGTACTTGGCGGTGACCAGGTCGGTCTTGACCATGACGCATACATCGGTGGTGTTGAACTGATGGTCGATCACCGCGCCGTCGCCGACGAAGCCGCCGAGCCGCAGGTAGCCCTTGATCAGCGGCGGCAGCTCGGCCAGGGCCCGGCGGGGCGCCAGCGCCTCCCTGGGCAGCAGCGCCATGTCCACCCGCAGGTGGGGCAGGGCGCGGGGCAACAGGTCGGCGGGCGCCAGATGATGGTGGTAGAGATAGGACAGGTGGCCGGCCAGGGCCTGGATGTCGGTGCCGGGCAGGCTGGCGCAGCCGAACATCAGTTCGACCCCGTTCTCGAAGACATAGGCGGCGATGCCGTCCCACAGCTTCTTCATGGTGGCGCCGTTGCGGTAGCCGGCATCGACGCAGGACCGCCCCAGTTCCATGAAGCGGCCGCCATTGGCCAGGATATTGGCGATGTCGTATTCCCCGGCGGTGTAGAAGCGGCCGAAGCCCTCGCCCGCCGCCCGGCGCATCAGGCGGTAGGTGCCGACCACGCCGGCCGCGCCCTTGCCCCGCGCCCGGTCGATGACCAGCAGATGGTCGCAGACGGCATCGAAATCGTCGAAATCGGCCAGGCGGTCGCGCATGGCCTGGGAGGGCTTGGCCCCCATCTCCTGATAGAAGACGCGATAGCGCAATGCCTGGGCGGCGGCCACTTCGGCCGCGCTCTCGGCAAGCCGGACCTCAAGTCCATCGGCGGCCTCGCGTGTCTCGGACACGGATTGCATGATTCCCCTGGTTCCGTCCGTGCGGCGCGGTTTGAGCCGCAACGCCTATTTGTCTTCCGGTTTGTCACCGGAAGTCAACGGAACTCCATAAAGTTCAAGGCGGTGCCCCACCAGCCGATAGCCATAGCGCCGGGCGATCTCGCGCTGCAGGGCCTCGATCTCGGTGCTGGTGAACTCGATCACCGTACCCGATTGCATGTCGATCAGGTGGTCGTGGTGGTCGCCCGCCGCCTCTTCATAACGGGCCCGGCCGTCGCCGAAATCGTGGCGTTCGAGGATATCGGCCTCTTCGAACAGCCGTACGGTGCGGTAGACGGTGGCGATGGAGATGTGGGGATCGATGGCGGTGGCCCGGCGATAGACCTCCTCCACGTCGGGATGGTCCGAGGATTCGGACAGCACGCGCGCGATGATCCGACGCTGGTCGGTCATCTTCATGCCCTTGTCGATGCAGCGTTGCTCGATGCGTGAAACCATTGCCGCGATCCGGTTGACGATGGGACCCGCAACGAACGGGGCGCCAAGGGCGCCCCACCAGGCGGGAATTCCGGGATCATGCCCGGAACGCCCCCGATTGTCGAGACGGCAGGTCTTCCCGGGAAAAGGGAGGACCTAGACCGCCCGCTTGCGCTTGCGCGGCTTGGTGCCCAGGCCGATCTTCTTGGCCAGGCTCGAGCGGTGCTGGGCGTAGTTGGGCGCCACCATGGGATAGTCGGCGGCCAGACCCCAGCGGTCGCGGTATTCCTCGGGGCTCATGTTGTAGGCGGTCTTGAGGTGGCGCTTCAGCATCTTCAGCTTCTTGCCGTCCTCGAGGCAGATGATGTAGTCGGGGGTCACCGACTTCTTCACGTTCACGGCGGGCTGAGGCCGCTCGGGCACCGCGGGAGTGCTGCCGACCGAGGCCAGGGTGCGGTACACTTCCTGAATCAGATGGGGAAGATCGGCAACCGCCACACTGTTGTTGGCGACATGCGCGGCCACGATTTCCGTGGTCAGGCCCAGCAGGTCGCCGCTGTTCGAACGCTCCGACATTGAGAGCAGCCCTCCAAATTCATTCAGTGGGGCCTTATATAAATCCTTCATACAAAGCTGGCAATAACCATTACGACAAATGAAAGTGACACAATTCGCATGACTGAGAAGCCCAACTACAGCCTTGACATCACCAACGAAGTCTGTCCGATGACCTTCGTCAAAACCAAGTTGCTGGTGGAGCGCATGGCCTCGGGAGAAACGGTCGAGGTGCGGTTGAAAGGTGCGGAACCCCTGGGGAATGTGCCGCGTTCTCTCGCCGAACTGGGACACGAAATCGTCTCGTTGATACCCGAGCCGGGTGAAGGCCCTACGGGAATCCACCACCTTGTCGTTTGCAAGAAATAAGTCCTGGGACGGTCTGTGGATATTGGCGGGAATCAGGGTTCGACTGGAGTCTGATCCAGACGGCAACTCATCGTGACCCCATCTACACCTCCGTAATACCCCCTACGTAGTCCGACACGCTGGAATCCCTTGGATTGGTAGAGGGCGAGGGCGGCATGGTTGTCGGCGGCGGCCTCCAGGAACATGGTCAGCGCCCCGGCCCTGGCCGCCGCGCCCATGGCGGCGTCCAGCAGGCGGGCGCCCAGCCCGCCGCGGCGCCAGGGCGGCAGCACGGCGATGGTCAGGATCTCCGCCTCGTCGAAGATGCGCCGCCACAGCACCAGCCCGGCCGGTCCCGGCGCCTCGGCGGCGGGAGTCAGCGAGCCGCCGTCCACGGCGATCAGCCCCTCGGACCCGGCCAGGGCCAGCACCTCGGCCATGGAGGTGGCGCTCCACGGCTCGGCGAAGCAGATGCGATGGATGCCGGCCAGCAGCTCGGCATGGACCAGGCCGGCGGGAACCAGCTCGATCACGGCCCCGTCTTTTCCGACACGGTCTTTTCCGACACGGTCTTTCCCGGCAGGGTGACGTCGGCGTCGCGGAGATAAAGGGGCTCGGGCGGCAGGGATTCCCCCCGGCTCCACTGTTCCGCCGCCAGTTCGGCCACCAGGGCGGCATCGGGGTGGCCGGGCGCGGCGGATGCCGCGGCGTGCGGCAGATGGGGCAGGACCAGAGCCGCCGCGTCACCGGCCACCACCACCGGGCCGGCGGCCAGCTCGCCGGCCTGTTCCGGCCGCAGGGCGCGGATCGGCGACAGCGGCTTCAAGGCGGAATCGAACAGCTGCAGCCACAATTCGTCGCGGCGGGAATCGATGGCCACCAGCACGTTGCGGCCCTGGCGCTCGCCTTCCGGCACGCCCAAGGCCACCGCCGCCGGCGTCGCCACCCCGGCCAGCTTCAGGCCGCCGGCCAGGGCCAGGCCGCGCGCCGCCGCCAGGCCGATGCGCAGGCCGGTGAAGGCGCCGGGCCCCACCGTCACCGCCAGCAGGCCGACATCGGCGAAGGAGAGGCCGGCTTCGGCCATCACCTCGGCGACCATGGGCATCAGGGCCTCGCTCTGGCCGCGCGCCATGGGCGACAGGCGGCGCGCCAGCACCTTGCCCTCCGCCCACAGGGCGGCGGAGCAGGCGGAGGTCGAACTGTCCATGGCGAGAACGATCATCGCGCCGCTATACTTCCCCACCGTCCGAATTGAAAGAAAGAAGATGCATCCGCTGGTCCCCATCGCCGCCGAAGACTATGGACTCCATATCCGGCTGGCCTACGCCACGCCCGACAATTTCACGGGAAAGCCGGTCTATGGACCGGCCGCCGGCTGCTGGCTGCACGCCGAGGCGGCACCGCTGCTGAGGAAAGCCGCCGAACTGGCCCGACCCCTGGGCCTCGCCTTGCGCGTCCTCGACGCCTTCCGTCCGTCCGAGGCGCAATGGGCGCTGTGGGCCCATACCCCCGACCCGGAATTCCTCGCCGATCCCCGCCGGGGCTCGACCCATTCGCGCGGCGTGGCGGTGGACCTCGACCTGCTGGACGCGGCCACCGGCCAGGCCCTGGACATGGGCACCGCCTTCGACGCCTTCACGCCGCTCTCCCACCACGCGGTCATTGCCATACCCGCGGAGGCGCAGCGCAACCGCCTGCTGCTGCTGGGCCTGATGAACGCCGCCGGCTGGGATTTCTATGCCAACGAGTGGTGGCACTACCAGATGCACGACGCCGCCCGCTATCCCCTGCTGTCCGATAGTGTGCTGGGGGCGGAGCGGATGATGGGATGAGGAGCGGGCCTATTTCCACAGCCATCCGTCATCCAGCGCCATCCACGACGGGCAGCCGATCTGGATCAGGGTGCGCCTGAGGTCGGCGGCCAGCAGGTCGGCGGCCCGCGCCGCCCCCGCCTCGCCCGCCGCCGCCGCGCCGTAATAGAAGGCCCGGCCGCAGAACACGAAATCGGCCCCCACCGCGCCGGCGCGGACCACGTCCTCGCCCGAGCGGATGCCGCCGTCCATCACCACCACCGCCCCGTTGCCCAGGGCGGCGCGGATGGCGGCCAGGGAATCGATGGCGGCCGGGGCGGCGTCCAGCTGGCGGCCGCCATGGTTGGACACCCAGACGCCGTCGGCGCCGACGTCCAGGGCGGCCTTGGCGTCGGGGGCGGTCATGACGCCCTTGACCAGCATTCTTCCCTGCCACAGGTCGCGCAAGGCCTTGATGTCGTCCCAGGCGAGGTCGTCCTTGATCTGCGACGAGATGAAGCCGGCCAGGGTCTTGCCGTCCACCTCGCCCACATAGCGGGCCAGATTGGGAAAGCCCGGCGAGCCGGCCCTCAGGGTCTCCAGCGCCCACAACGGCGCCGTGGCCACCTGGGCGACGAAGCGCGGCCCCGGCCGGAACGGCAGGATGAAGCGGTTGCGCACGTCGCGGCGGCGGTCGCCGGCCACCGGCACGTCGACGGTCACCACCAGCTCGCGGATGCCCGCCGCCCAGGCCCGGGCCAGCAGGTCGCGGTTGATGCGCTCCTCGCGCGAGACGTAGAGCTGGAACCAGGCGTTGCCCCCGGCCGCCTCGGCGATCTCCTCCAGCGGCGTGGTGGCGACGGTGGAAGCCACCACGGGAAAGCCCAGCCGGGCGGCCTGGCGCGCCACCATCAGGTCGGCGCCGGGCCACAGCAGATTGCCCATGCCTACCGGAGCGGCGCCGAACGGCAGGCGGTAGTCGCGGCCGAACAGGGTGGCCGTGGTCTCGGGCTTGACGCCGCCGCAGGCCTTCGGCGCCAGCACCACCGCCTCCAGGCGGTCCCGGTTGCGGCGCAATCCCCCCTCCTCGCCCGAGCCGCCGTCCAGGAAGCCGAAGGCGAAGCCGGGCAGCCGCCACCGCGCCCGCCGGGCCAGATCGCCGATGCTCGCCGCGTCGCTCATGCTCGGGTCCTTCCTGTCAGATGCAGTAATCGTCGGCCGGGGCCTGGGGCAGCCTGACGGAAAGCTCGCCGCCCAGCACCTCGGCCAGATTGCGCAGATCGGCCAGGATGTCGAGCACCACCGTCTCGGCGCCGCCGCCCAGCAGCATGCCGCGTTCCAGCCCGGCCCCGCGCAGTTCCAGGCCGGAACGGCCGATCTGGTCGATGACGTCCTGGGGCTGGACGCCGGGCGCGTCCACCGGATAGGTGACCATGTAGGGCGTGTCCAGGGTGTCGAGCAGGATGGCGGCGTCCATGGCGTAGCCGGGGCCGCGCGGATCGTCGGGCGGCGGATCGATGAACACGAAATGGGGCCGGGGCTCCAGGACGAAACGGTGGCGCAGGAACGAGAACCAGTCGTGGCTCCAGAACCGCACCCAGCCGCCCTCGCGGCTGGCCTTGGCCGCCTCGATGGCCGCCGGGTCGATGTCGTTGACGTCGGCTTCGAAGTCCAGGCCGCCCAGGGTGCCGACCAGCCGCCCGGCCAGCACCCACGAGCCGGGATGGTCATCCCGCCCGCCGATGGCGTCCAGCCAGGCCCGCGACGCGAAGACGTCCCGCCGGGCGAGCACGGCGGCCAGGGCGGCGGGCGGCGGCAGGCGGCCGCCGCCGGCATGGGTGTCGGCATAGGAGAAGCGGGGCTCCTCCCCGTCCTCGCCGCCGCGCTCCCGCTCCCGCCGGGCGGTGCGGGTCAGCGCCGCCGCCAGGATGAACTGGTTCCAGATGATGTCGGTTCCGCCCTGATCCATCCCCCTATCCAAGCCGTCTTTGGCGACGCCGTAAAGCAGGGATCGCGGCGGCTGGCCTCATACGTCGTCGTCGTCGTCCTCGCCGCCGCAGCGGTCGGCCCAGTACTTGCCCTCCACCGGCCACGGCTCCCGGGCCGAGCCGGCATCCGCCGCCTGGCGGTCGGCATCGGGCAGGCCGGTGAGGAAGCGCAGCCCGGTGACCGCCTCCAGCGCCGAGAGCGAGGTGGAATAGGCGGCGAGATCGTAGCGGGATTGCGGCGTGCCGGCGCATTTGCGGTAGGCCCCCCGCTGCTCCTCGTCGGCCTGATGGAACAGGAAGGCGCGGGCCTCCACCCTGCCCTTCCTCTCGATCACCAGGATCTTGAACAAGGCGTGGGGAATGGCCACCGGCACGGTGACGCCGTCCCTGCCGATGGTGTCGACCTCGCGTTCGGGCTCGAACAGTGGCCCGGCGATGGTCCAGACCCGCCCGAACTTGTTGGCGGCAGCGATGGCGTAATTCTCCAGCGCCAGCCAGTCGCCCTGGTTCATGTCGGCGAATTGCGGCAGGGCGTTGACGAAGGTGTGGGTGTTGCAGCCCTCCTGCCACGAGATACGGTTGGCGTGGTTGCGCGCCGCCAGGTGGCCGCGGTTCCACAGGGCGGCGAAGCCCCGGTAGGAGGCGTCGATACCAGGCTTCAGCCCCTCGTCCCGCCACAGGAAGCCGGTGGCCTCCAGCTCGTACCACTTGACGGGGCGCTTGGCGCCCTGGGGGCGGATGGGCCTGCCGTCGTCGCCCGTCAGCCCGCGCATCTCGTAGGACACCCATTTGGGAATGCCCTTGTAGGGGGAATCGGCCCGATGGTCCTCGGCCGTCTCGAACGACGACACGAAGGCGCCGTACGGAAACATCAGGCCGCGCGGCAAGGTGGCGAAGCGGTCGTGGTCGTAGCCGGCCGGCGCCGCCGATTCGTAGGGAAGCTCCCGGACGCCGCCCTGGCCCTTGCAGGCCAGAGGCTGGGCCAGGACGGGAAACGCCACCAGGACGATAACGGCTAAGACGGGAATAAATCTGAATAAACCTGGCATGAACGGCCTCATGCTGTAGTTTTCATCAACAAAAGCTGCCGTCATCCCATGCTATTTGCAACTTAAACAAGTTTCATACGGCCGTTAGCAGCCTCCTATCGGAGGCTGCTAACTTAACTATTTCCTCTTTCAGTAATCAGGCGGCCCGGCGCCCGCGCAGAGCCTCGAGATGGGCAAGGACGGCGGAGGCAGTTTCCGGATGGGCCAGGGCGGCGTCGATGATCGCCGCCACATAGCCGGCCTTGTTGCCGCAGTCGTAGCGGGTGCCGACGAAACGGGCGCCGTGCAGCGGCACGCGGTCCAGGGTCCGCGCGATGGCGTCGGTCAGCTGGATCTCGCCGCCGGCTCCCGTCTCACGGCGCTCCAGGGCGTCGAACACGCCGGAATCCAGCACATAGCGGCCGATCACCGACAGGGTGGAGGGCGCCTCGGAGGGCCTGGGCTTTTCCACCAGGCCGCGGGCGCGGGCCAGCCGCCCCTTCTCCTCGATGACGTCGAGGATGCCGTAGCGGTCCACCTGATCGGCGGGAACGTTCTCCACGGCGATGACGTGGCCGCCTGTCTGGTTCCACACCTCCACCAGTTGCTTCAGACAGCCGGGCTTGCCGAGGATCAGGTCGTCGGGCAGCAGCACGGCGAAGGGCTCGTCGCCGATCACCGGACGGGCGCACAGCACGGCATGGCCGAGGCCCAGCGGCGCCGGCTGGCGCACGGTGGTGATGGTCACGCCCCGGGGGCAGGTGCCGCGCGCGATCTCCAGCAGCCCGGCCTTGCCCTTGGCCTCCAGCGAACGCTCCAGCTCGGCGTTGCGGTCGAAATGGTCGGCCAGCATCTCCTTGCCCCGGGCGGTGACCAGGACGATCTCGGTGATGCCGGCCTCGGCGGCTTCCTCCACCGCGTACTGGATCAGCGGCTTGTCCACCACCGGCAGCAATTCCTTGGGCAGCACCTTGGTGGCGGGCAGGACGCGGGTACCCATGCCGGCGACGGGCAGAACGGCTTTACGGATCATTGGGGATGTCTCTCGAAAGAGCGGTTGCGATGGAGAGGATCATCGCCCGCCATTCAGGCAGAGTTTTGTCCTGATTGCGGCGGAATCAGGGCATGTCGACCAACGTCAGCAGGCGCCCGAGGCTCTTGTCCTCCAATCCCAGCGCCTCCAGCTGGGCGATGGTGTTGGCCAGATAGTCCCGGCACGGCCCCGCCGCGCCGCGGCCCTGGCGGATCAGGGCGGCCAGATGCTCCGGGGCGGCATCGGCCAGGTATTGCGGATGGCCGCGCCGGGCGATGAAGGCCCAGGCCGCCACCCGCCGCCCGTCGTCCAGGGTCACGGGGACGAAGCGCGGCACGTAGACTCCGGTGGGCATCTCGCGGCGGTAGACCTGCTCCATCACTGCCGGCACAAGGGGGGCCGCCACCCGGAAGACCCGCCCCCGGCACGATCCCCCCCGGTCGAGGCCCATCACCAGCCCGGGGCGCTCGGGTGTGCCGCGCCATTGGTACGACAGGATGCACATGGCGCGGTGATAGCCGGCCAGCCGGGCGGTGCGGGCCTCCTCGTGGCGGAAATCCGGATTCCACATCAGCGAGCCGTAGGCGAACACCCACAGGTCGGTGCCTTGCCTCCAACCCGCCGTCGGGTTAGAGGTGGTATCTCCTTCCGGAGTGGCGATGCCCATGCCCATGCGTTTCCGTCTTGCCGCCCTCGCCGCCGCCGCCCTGATCCTGGCCGGCTGCGGCGCCTATACCGCCTATTGGTTCCATGTGGCGGGGCAGTTGCGCAAGGGGGTCGAGGATTTCGCCGCCGCCCGCCGCGCCGACGGCTGGCGCCTGGACTTCGCCCCGCCGGTACCGTTCGGCTTTCCCGGTGCCATCGGCCTCGACCTGGGCGCCTTCGTCCTGGCCACGCCCTCGGGCCTCGAATGGCAGAGCGACGGTGTGCGCCTGCTGGTTCCCGGCTTCGACCCGCTGGGCCCCACCCTGGAATTGGGCACCCGCCATGCCATCGCCCTGGGCGACGGATGGCGGGGTGTGGTCACCGCCGCCGGGGCCTCGGTGCGCCTTCGGGTGGACGGCGACGGCGACCTGCACGCCTTCAGCTTCGAGGCCGGCCGGCCGCTGCTGGAGCAGCCGGGCCAAGGGCCGCTGTCGGCGGAGCGGCTGGCCGTCGCCTATCAATGGCTCAATCCCCCCGATCCCGGCCACGAGAAGCCCTCGGCCGACTTCACCCTCGATGCCAGGGGCGTCGAGATGAGCCTGCCCGCCGGCCTGAATCTCAACCGCCGCCTCGACGGCGTGCGGGTAGAAGGCCGCGTCATGGGCACCATCCCCGAGACGGCGCCGCTCTCCGCCCTGGCCGCCTGGAGCAATGCCGGCGGCACCGTGGAGCTGGACAAGGTGGCGGTGGAGTGGGCGCCGCTGAGCCTGGAGGGCGACGGCACCCTGGCCTTCGACCCCGCGCTGCAGCCGCTGGTCGCCACCACGGCGCGCATCCGCGGCTGGAACGAGATGATCGGCCGCCTGAAGGAGGCCGGGCTGATGGAGCCGGGCATGGCCTCGGCCGCCGAAATGCTGCTGGCCATCCTGGCCCGGCCCGATCCCCAGGGCCGCCCGACCCTGACCCTGTCCATAACCCTGCAGGACGGCGTTCTTTCCGCCGGGCAGGTCAAGCTGCTGCGGCTGCCGCCCCTGCCCATCACGCCCCCCGGTCCCGGAGCCCCGCCATCATGAGCAACCTGCCCGTCCAGCCGTTCCAGCCGCCGCTACGCCTCCTGATGGGGCCCGGCCCCTCGGACGTCCATCCCCGCGTACTGGCCGCCCAGGCCCGGCCCACCATCGGCCATCTCGATCCCGCCTTCGTCGGCATGATGGACGAGGTCAAGGGCCTGCTGCAGGCCGCCTTCCGTACCGCCAACGAAATGACCTTCGCCGTGTCAGGCCCCGGCTCGGCCGGCATGGAGGCCTGCTTCGTCAACCTGATCGAGCCGGGCGATACCGTGGTGGTCTGCGTCAACGGCGTGTTCGGCGGCCGCATGAAGGAGAACGTCGAGCGCTGCGGCGCGCGCGCGGTGGTGGTCGAGGATGCCTGGGGCACCCCCGTCGACCCGGGCAAGGTGGAGGCGGCCTTGACGGCCCATCCCGGCGCCAAGGTCCTGGCCTTCGTCCATGCCGAGACCTCGACAGGCGTGGAATCCGACGCCGCCGCCCTGTGCGCCCTGGCCCGCGCCCATGGGGCGCTGGCCATCGTCGACACCGTCACCTCCCTGGGCGGCATTCCGGTGCTGGTGGATCAATGGGGGGCCGACGCCGTCTATTCCGGCAGCCAGAAATGCCTGTCGGCCCCGCCCGGCCTGTCGCCGGTCACCGTCTCGTCCCGTGCCGTGGACGCCTTGAAATCCCGCAAGACCAAGGTGCAGAGCTGGTTCCTCGACCTCACCCTGCTCACCGCCTATTGGGGCGGCGGGGCCCAGTTGGTTCGCCAACCGGCGAACCAACAAACAAGTGGTGGGATTTCGGCGGGTTCAAAGAACCCGCCGGGGCGCACCTACCACCACACCGCGCCGGTCAATGCCCTCTACGGCCTGCACGAATCCCTGGTCATGCTGCACGAGGAGGGGCTGGAAGCCTCGTGGGCGCGGCACCGCGCCATGCACGCGGCGCTGAAGGCCGGGCTGGAGGCCATGGGACTCGGCCTGCTGGTGGCCGAGGCGTCCCGCCTGCCCCAGCTCAACGCCGTCACCGTGCCCGAGGGCGTCGACGAGGCGGCGGTGCGCAGCCAGTTGCTGGCCCGCTTCGGCCTGGAGATCGGCGCCGGCCTCGGCGCCCTGGCCGGCAAGGTCTGGCGCATCGGCCTGATGGGCCAGAGCGCCACGCCCCGGCATGTCATGGCCTGTCTTGGTGCGCTCGAGAGCGTGCTGGGGGCCAAGGTGCCCCAGGGCGCCGGTCCGGCGGCGGCGTCACGGGTGCTGTTCGGGTAAGACAACACCGGGGCGACGCCCCGCCCCCCACCGGGAGGCATGCCTCCCGGACCCACCCTTTGATTTTCAAAAAGAAGGAGGGTCGGAGGTGTCCTCCGAGCGGGTCTGGGCGGTAGCCCATTCGCGCAGCGAAGCCAATTCCCGCACCGCGGCCCACACGGCATCGGTGGAAATTTCGGCGACGCAGGGGAAGGTGTCCTGAGTGCTGGCGCGCTTATGGCAGCGCCACAGGCAGTGGTAGCACTCCATGGGGGCGTTGAGGAAGCGGGCCCGGGGCGGGCGGATTTCCTCGGGATAGGGCACGAAGCAGCCGAAATGGCCGCCGCCGGCCAGCAGCACGGTGGGAGCGCCGACCCCTATGGCCAGATGGCCGGGGCCGGAATCGTTGCCGACCACGCAGGCGGCGTGCTTCATCACGTCGACGGTCTGGCCCAGCTTGAGGCTGCCGATGGCGTCGATCAGGCCGGGATGGCCGAGCGCGGCCAAAGCGGGTTTGGCGTAGGCCTCCTGCTTCCCGCCGACGAACACCACCCGCAGCCCGGACTCCAGGGCACGTTTCGCTACGGCAATGAAATTCTCCAGGGGCCAGCGCCGCCCGGGTTCGTTGGAGCCGATGAACATCACCACGTAAGGCGCGCCCTCGGGCAGGTCCGGCTTGCGGTCGGGCCAGGGAATGGCGGGCGGCTCGGGCTTCATGCGGGTGCCCGCCAGGGCCTGCAGGAAGGTGAAGTGCCTGAGGCCCTCGTGGGTGGGATAGGGGCCGGTGTCGATCACCCGCGTCGCCTTGGCCAGGTACCAGGCATATTCCGCCTTGGTGCGCTCGGTGATGAAGGGGGTGCAGACGATGCGCTCCGGCGCCCGGCTGGCCCAGACCAGGGTATCGGCGGTCAGCGTCTTCCTCATGAACATGTCGCACAGCGCGGCCTTAAAGCCCTGGCGGCGGATCCACAGGGCAATCTTCAGGCGGTAGAGCCACTTCTTCTCGAAGGCGTGCTCGTCGATGGTGACCACCCGGAAACCATCGAACACTTCCCCGATCACCGCCTTCCACGAATGGCAGCCCAGTACGGTGATCTCGGATTTCGCCAGGCCAAGCACCGTTGGGTAATGCTCCAGCGCGGCGCGGAACATCACCATGTCGCCGATGCCGTCCATGCGCACCACCACCGCGCCCCGGCGCACGCGGGGGACGGGCCACAGGGCGACGATGGCGTCGATGGGACGGAACATCCACCAGCGCCGGCGCATGCCGCGCGGAAACAGGGTCGACAGCAGGCTCATGGACTAGAAAACGCCCCGGGACACCGAATCACGGACGAAGGCCAGCACCTGATCGGTATCGATGGCGTTGACGCATTTGTACATGCCGTCTTCCAGCGGGAACTTGCAGCGGCCCAGGCAGCCCTGGCATTCCATGGGCACGTAGACGAACTGCACGTTGCCGGGCACCACCCGCTCGTCATAGGGCACGCCGGCCCCCACATAGGCGGCGCTGGCCATGCACAGGGTGGGAACCCCCAGCAGCACCGCCAGATGCAGGCCGGCGGTATCGACGCCGATGGCCAGCTTGGAGCCCAGCAGGGTCGAGGCCAGCCGGTCGAAGCCCGAGGTCTCCATCCTGACGTTGGGCTGGGTCAGCAGTGCCATGTATTCGGGGTTCTTGTCGAAATCGTTCTTGTGCCCGGCCACCAGCACCTGCCAGTTGGGCGGCACTAGGTCGGCCAGGTCCCGCCAGGTCTCGGCGGGCAGCATGCGCTGCTTCACCCCCGAGAAGGGCAGCAACACGATGGTCGGGGCGGACAGGGCCTCGGGATTGGGCAGCTGGCTGTCTTCCAGCAGGGCGAGGACCGGCGGCTGGCGGTCGTCCAGCACCTCGTCGGCGAAGCGCGACCAGCGGACGATCTTGTCCTGGCGCACCGGCCCGGAATCGAACAGCAGGTCGAAGACCTTCTCGCTCTCCTCCAGGCGCTGGTGGAAGTTGCGCTTGAAGGGCGGCGGCACCATGCCCGCCGTCCCCGCCGGGTCGGCGGTGATGATCAGCGCCTCGTCCTGGTCGTGCTCGCGCACATAGTCCAGCGAGACGATCAGCCGGTAATGCTGGGCGAACAGGTCCTTGAAGCTGCTCCAGCGGTATTCCAGCTCGTCCAGGCGGCGGAAATCGATGCGGCGCAGCTTGAGCGTGCGGGGGAACAGGAAGGCCATGCCGGCGGCGTCGGAGCGGCACAGCAGGGTGACGCTCTCGTCCAGCTTGGCCAAGCGCATGAAGCGGGGCAGCACGGCGGACAGGAACACCATCTCGGCCGGCCCGCGCGAGCTGACCAGCAAAACGCCCTCGGCCCGCTTCCGGCGCTTCTTATACCGGAGCAGGAGCCTCAGGACCGGATCGAGCAGGGCGGCAATCTTCATGAACCTCCCTCCACCATCCTGGCAATGTCCGACAAAATCGCGTCGGAGTCGAGAGCCGCCACGCAGGGAAACATGGAATTCACCGGGTTCAGGCGGCAATCGCCCAGGCAGCCGGCGCAATCCATGGGATGAACCAACACCTTCAGGTTGCTCGGACCGACCGCGTCGGCGTAGGGCACGATCTCGCCGACGAAGCCGGCCGAGGCCAGGCACAGGGTGGGCACCCCCAGCGCGGCGGCCAGATGCATGCAGGCGGTGTCCACCGAGACCACCAGCCGGGCGCCGCGCAGGATGCCGGCCAGTTCCGCGAAGGGGGCGGGCTCGAACGAGACGTTGGGCAGCTCCAGCAGGGGCCGGTAATCGGGATTTTTGTCCAGGTCGCCGGGATGGCCGGCGATGCGCATCCGCCATTCCGGCGGCAGGGCGGCGGCGATGCGGGCGTAGAGTTCGGGCGGGCTCTGCTTCTGCCTGACCGCCGAGAACGGCTGGACGATCACCGTGGGCTCGGGCAGCTCCACCCGGGCCGGCATCTGCTCCGGAGCCAGCGCCACGCGGGGCGGCGGCTGGATTCTACCGGTCAGTTCGGAAGCGAAACGGGACCAGCGCACCACCTTGTCCTGCAGCGCCGCGCCCGAATCCACCAGCCGTCCCCAGCGCCCGGCATTGGCGTCGAGGCGGTTCTGGTACTTGGCCCAGGGCCGGGCGCGCATGGCGGCGGTCTCGGGCGCGTCGCAGGCGAAGGCCAGGGCCTCGTCCAGGTCGGGATGGCGCTTGAAGTCGGTGGAGACCACCAGACGGTAATGGGCGCGGTAAAGATCGTCGAAGGTGGCGCCGCGATAGGCCGGATCCTTGCCCAGCCGGCCGAAATCCACCTTGAACACCGCGACTCCCGGCGGAAATAGAAAGGCCATCTTGGCCCCGTCGGCGCGCAGCAGCACGGTGACCGTCTCGCCCGGCCGCGCCAGCTCGAGGAAGCGCGGCAACACCAGGGCGAACAGCACGGTGTCGCCCAGCCCGCCCGACGACAGCAGCAGCACGCCCGCCGCCTCGCCCGGCCTTGGCGGCCGGGGCCGCAGGCGGCGCATTGTGTCGGAGATCAGGCGCTTCAGCTTCAAGGCGCCGTCACCTCAATAGGGAGCGTAGGACTTTTCCTCGATCAGCGCCGAGCCCAGCAGGTCATTGACCTTGCGCTTGACCGCCGCCCGCTCGTCGTTGGTGAAGTACACGGCGCGGGCCAGTTCGACGAATTTCGGCCCGAAATCCTTGGCGCGCTCGCAGTCGCGGATGTCGTCCTCGATCACCCACAGCGTCTCGTTGATGGCCTTGAGCTCGGCCGACAGCGCCGCCAGACCGGCATGGCCGGGGAATTCGCGCTCACGCACCAGGACCAGCTCGTCCAGTTCCTTGGTGACGTTGGCGATCTTGCCGGCGTCGGACAGACGCTCGGCCTTGATCTCGAGAATGGTGATCTTGTCGATAATCTCGCCCCACGACACGGGCACCAGAACGGACATGACGGACCTATGCTTGCCGGAAACCGTGCCGGTCTTAGCAGATTTCGCGGCCTGGGACCAAAACCCAATTGGACCGCCGAACCAAGGATATCAAATTTCCGCACACGGGTTCGGCGGCAAGCGCCGGTCGGCTTCGCCGACAAATTTCAATGATACGCGCCTGCGCGCGTGCGCGCGCCGCAGCTTATGCCGCGGACCAAAGGGAACGCGTAGCGGACAAAGCCAAGCGAAGCGCCCGGCGACCGAGGGCAATACGGCGAGCCATCGCCGGTATCAGCGCATCTCGATCCTGACCAGTCCGGGCAGGTCGGCGTAATCCACCAGGATGCGCTTGACCCGCTCCTGCCACAGCTCGGCGAAACGGGCGTGATCCTCGGGGTCGCGGCTGCCGCCCAGCACGCGCTGCAGGCGGTCGCGCATCTCGGGGTCGGCGGGCACCAGTTCGGGATGATAGCTGGCCACCGCCGTCTGGCCGTCGTCCAGGCGACGCAGCGCCAGCTCGGCCCCGATATTGGCGGAAAAACGCTGCAGGTCGTTGCGGCCGAAGCGCCCGGCCAGCCCCTTGAACCCGCCCGGCCCGGCGGCGCCGGTGATCAGGCCGGCCACGCCGGCCATCACGCCGGTAACGCCTTCGTCCTGGGCATCGTCCATCAGCACCTGGACGGCGCCGCGCTCGGGCATGCCGTCGGGCCACAGGGCGCGCAGGGCCTTGATGGTCATCAGCCAGGCTCCGGCCACGGTGGGGCAGGAATGGCCGGCCAGACGCACCGCGTCCTCGTAGCGATAGGTGATCATGCCGTCGGCGGGGGCGCCCAGGAAGGCGGCCAGGGGGTCCTTGAGGGTGATGGCGGGGGCGT